>NZ_JBSAXA010000019.1:0-125367 GCF_053427615.1 Burkholderia sp. AW33-5
ATTTCGACCGGGCTTTCTTTCATGCCGACGGCGCTTGCGCGCCGCGGATCACGCTGCCGTCACGACGAGGCGCTCAGGTGCGAGCACGCCGTTGGCCTTGCGAGCCACACCGAGCAGCCGTGCCGCGTCGTACACGCGCACACGCTCGCCCTCCGCCGCGTCGATCGAATCGAGCGCCGACAGCGGCAGACGCTGGCCGTGCAGGAACCGCTTCGCGCAGGCTTCGTCGATACGCACCAGCGGAAACGTCGACAGCAGCGCGTCGACCGGCTGAAGCCACGCATCGCGCGCCGCTTCGGCGGCGTCGGACAGCGCGTCGAGCGTCACCGCATGTTCGAGCGTCAGCGCGCCGACGCCCGTGCGACGCAGCATCGTCAGATGCGCGCCGCAACCGAGCGCTTCGCCGATATCCTCCGCCAGCGTGCGCACGTACGTCCCCTTGCTGCAAGTCACGCGAAACGTCACGTCCGGCAGGTCGCAGGCCAGCAGATCGAGCGCATGGATCGTCACGTTGCGGCCTTCCCGTTCGACGGTCTGGCCCGCGCGCGCATATTCATACAGCGGCTTGCCGTCGCGCTTGAGCGCCGAATACATCGGCGGCACCTGCACGATCTCGCCGGTAAAGCGCGCGAGCGCCGCCTCCACCGCCGTCCGGTCGCATTCGACGACGCGCGTGTCGAGCACGTCGCCTTCGGCATCACCGGTGGTCGTGCGCACGCCGAGACGCATCGTCGCTTCGTAGGTCTTGTCCGCTTCCAGCAAGTCCTGCGAGAACTTCGTCGCCTCGCCGAAGCACAGCGGCAACAGCCCCGAGGCCAGCGGATCGAGCGTGCCGGTATGGCCGGCTTTCTTCGCGAGAAGCAGGCGCTTCGCGCGAATCAGGGCGTCGTTACTCGACAGGCCGACCGGCTTGTCCAGCAGAAGGACGCCGTCCAGCGCGCGCCGCGGCACGCGTGGACGCTGAGGAGCTGCAGTCGTCATGGTGCGCGCGCGCTCACTCGTCCTTCGCGGGCGCGTCGGCTTCGTCGTCGTCCTTCGCGCGCGTCGAGTTGGCTTCCTTGATCAGACGCGACATTTCCACCGCCTTTTCGATCGTCTGGTCGTAATGGAAATGCAGCGTCGGCACCGTATGAATGTGCAGGCGCTTGAACAGCAGGTTGTGCAGGTGACCCGATGCGTGATTCAACGCTTCCTGCGTCTTGTCCGGATCGCCGGTGAGCGCCGTGAAATAGACCTTCGCGTGCGCATAGTCCGGCGTGAGCTCCACGCTCTGGATGGTCACGATGCCGATGCGCGGGTCCTTGACCTCGCGCATGATGAGCTCGGACAGATCGCGTTGAATCTGGTCTGCAATCTGAACGTTGCGATTGGGGGAAGTACGTTTCCTGGACATGATCGATCCGTGATCCGTTTATCAGGATAAAGCGGCGCGCCGCTGGCACGCCACCATGAAAATGGGCGGGACAGGCCCAAGCCTGCCCCGCCCACGAGCCGATACGCGACGATTACAGCGTACGTGCGACTTCGGTCACTTCGAAGACTTCGAACTGGTCGCCTTCGATGATGTCGTTGAAGTTCTTCACCGACATACCGCACTCGAAGCCTTGCTTGACTTCCTTCACGTCGTCCTTGAAGCGCTTCAGCGATTCGAGTTCGCCCGTGAAGATCACGACGTTGTTGCGCAGCACGCGAACCGACGACGAGCGCTTGACGATACCGTCGGTGACCATACAGCCGGCAACCGTACCGACCTTCGGCACCTTGAACACCTGGCGCACCTCGACCATGCCCGTCACGACTTCGCGCTTCTCCGGCGCCAGCATGCCCGACATCGCGGCCTTCACCTCATCCACTGCGTCGTAGATGATGTTGTAGTAGCGAATGTCGATACCGTTCGCTTCGGCCAGCTTGCGCGCCTGTGCATCCGCACGCGTGTTGAAGCCGATGATGACCGCCTTCGATGCCGTCGCGAGGTTGACGTCGTTTTCGCTGATGCCGCCCACCGCGCTGTGCACGATCTGCACGCGCACTTCGTCGGTCGACAGCTTGAGCAGCGACTGCACGAGTGCTTCCTGCGAGCCCTGCACGTCCGCCTTGATGATGAGCGGCAGGTTCTGCACTTCGCCTTCGCCCATCTGCTCGAGCATGCTTTCCAGCTTCGCGGCCTGCTGCTTCGCCAGCTTGACGTCGCGGAACTTGCCCTGACGGAACAGCGCGATTTCGCGCGCCTTGCGCTCGTCCGGCAGCACGATCACTTCCTCGCCCGCACCCGGCACTTCCGACAGACCCTGGATTTCGACCGGGATCGACGGGCCAGCTTCCTTCGTCGGCTTGCCGTTCTCGTCGAGCATCGCACGCACGCGGCCATAAGCCGTGCCTGCCAGCACGATGTCGCCGCGGTTCAGCGTACCGGACTGCACCAGGATCGTCGCGACCGGGCCCTTGCCCTTGTCCAGCTTCGCTTCGATCACGATGCCCTTGGCCGGCGCCTCGACCGGTGCCTTCAGTTCCAGCACTTCGGCCTGAAGCAGCACGTTCTCGAGCAGGTCGTCGATACCGGCACCCGTCTTCGCCGACACCGGCACGAACGGTGAATCGCCACCGTATTCTTCCGGCACGACGCCTTCCGCGACCAGTTCCTGCTTGACGCGGTCCGGGTTCGCTTCCGGCTTGTCGATCTTGTTGATCGCCACGACGATCGGCACGCCACCCGCCTTCGCGTGAGCGATGGCTTCCTTCGTTTGCGGCATCACGCCGTCGTCGGCAGCCACCACCAGCACGACGATGTCGGTCGCCTTCGCGCCGCGTGCACGCATTGCCGTGAACGCCTCGTGACCCGGCGTATCGAGGAACGTGATGACACCGCGCGGCGTTTCGACGTGGTATGCGCCGATGTGCTGCGTAATGCCGCCCGCTTCGCCCGCTGCAACCTTCGCGCGGCGGATGTGGTCGAGCAGCGAGGTCTTGCCGTGGTCGACGTGACCCATCACGGTGACGACCGGCGGACGCGGCAGTTGCTCCGCATCGGTACCGGTCTCGCCTTCGACCAGCAGTGCTTCCGGATCGTCCAGCTTCGCGGCGACCGCACGGTGGCCCAGTTCCTCGACGACGATCATCGCCGTTTCCTGGTCCAGCACCTGGTTGATCGTGACCATCTGGCCCATCTTCATCATCACCTTGATGACTTCGGAGGCCTTGATCGACATCTTGTGCGCGAGATCGGCAACCGAGATGGTTTCCGGCACGTGCACTTCACGCACGATCGGCTCGGTCGGCGCCTGGAACGTCGATGCGCTGTCCTGGTGACGGCCGCGACCCTTCGGGCCGCCGCGCCAACCGCGGTCGACGCCGCCGCTCGAATCGCCGCGCGTCTTGATGCCGCGGCGCTTGGCCGCGTCGTCCTGCCAGCCGCCCTTGCCGCCACCCGGCTTCTTGTTGCGGTCGCCCGCGCCTGCCGGTGCCTGCGTCGTCGCCGGCGCTGCGCCGGCCGGCTTCTTCACGGCCGGACGTGCCTGCGCGCCTGCGCCTGCCGGCTTGGCCGGCTTGTGCAGCGTGCCCTTCGCTTCGGCCGGCTTCGGCGGTTCCACCGGCTTCGGCGGCTCGACTGCCTTGACCACGGCCTTGCGCGGCGTGTTCATCATTTCGCGGATCGCGCGTGCCTCGGCTTCTGCAGCCGCGCGACGCTTGCTGATCTCTTCCTGCTCGGCCCGCGCCTTGTCGGCCGCCTCGCGGGCAGCGTCCTCGGCCTTCTTCGCCGCTTCACGCTGGGCCGCACGTTCGGCGGCCGCGCGCGCTTCGTCCTGCGCGGACTGCGCACCGGCTGCTTCCTGCTGGGCTTCGGCGGCCTGCTGGGCAGCAGCCTGCTGTGCCGCTGCGGCTTCGGCCGCGGCGCGCTTCGTCGCTGCTTCTTCCTCGGCACGACGGCGCTCGGCTTCGGCCGCTTCCTCGCGGGCACGGCGCTCGGCTTCCTCGCGCTCGAGGCGTTCCTGGCGCTCGCGCAGTTCCTGCGCCTGCTTTTCGAGCAGTTCGGCCTCGCGGCGCGCTTCTTCCTCGCGACGCTTCAGATCCGCATCGTCATCCGCTTCGGCAACCTGCGCCTGACCCTGTTCCGCACCCTCGGCCACGTCGTCGCGCTTGACGAACGTACGCTTCTTGCGGACCTCGACCTGAATGGTGCGAGCCTTGCCCGTCGCGTCAGACTGCTTGATCTCCGACGTATGCTTGCGGGTCAGCGTGATCTTGCGCTTGTCGCCGTCGGTTGCGCCGTGCGACTTGCGCAAATGATCGAGGAGACGCGCCTTGTCCGCCTCGGACAGCGCATCGTCTTCACTCGCTTTCTGGACGCCCGCTGCCTGCAGCTGTTCGAGCAGCACACCAGCAGGCATTTTCAGTTCCGCGGCAAATTGGGCTACGTTGTTACTCGCCATTCATTCCTCTTAGTGCAAGGACCGATTCCTTGCGGTTAGCATCGGGTCAGGCCATACGGCCGCCATCAAATCAGTGCGCCATGGTCATTTCTCACTGGAACCAGTGTTCACGTGCTTTCATGATCAACGCCTTAGCGGCATCCTCTTCCATCCCGGTCATGTCGACCAGTTCATCCACAGCCAGCTCGGCGAGATCGTCGCGCGTCTGCATGCCGTGTTCGGCCAGCTTCGCGAGCAACTCCGGCGTGACGCCGTCGAGGCCCTTCAAATCCAGCGCTGCGTTTTCGACCTTTTCTTCGTTCGCGATCGCCATCGTCAACAGTGCGTCGCGCGCGCGGTTGCGCAGCTCGTGCACGGTGTCCTCGTCGAATGCCTCGATTTCGAGCATTTCGTTGAGCGGCACGTAAGCGATCTCTTCGAGGCTCGTGAAGCCTTCGTCGATCAGGATGTCGGCAACTTCTTCGTCGACGTCGAGACGCGCCATGAACAGCGAACGCAGTCGATCGCGCTCTTCACCCTGCTTCAGGGCGGATTCGTCCGGCGTCATGATGTTGATCTGCCAGCCGGTCAGCTCGCCGGCAAGGCGAACGTTCTGACCGCTGCGGCCGATCGCGACAGCCAGCTCGTTTTCGTCGACGACGACGTCCATCGAGTGCTTTTCTTCATCGACGACGATCGACTGGACGGCTGCCGGCGCGAGCGCGCCGATCACGAACTGGGCGGGATCCTCGGACCATAGCACGATGTCGATGTTTTCGCCACCGAGCTCGTTGCGCACGGCCTGCACGCGCGAACCGCGGATGCCGACGCAGGTGCCGATCGGATCGATCCGCTTGTCGTAGGCGATCACGCCGATCTTCGCGCGCACGCCCGGATCGCGAGCGGCTGCCTTGATCTCGAGCAGGCCCTGCTCGATTTCCGGCACTTCCATCTCGAACAACTTCATCAGGAACTCGGGCGCCGTGCGCGAGAGTTCGATCTGCGGGCCGCGCGCGGTGCGGTCGACCTTCGCGATGTATGCACGCACGCGGTCACCCACGCGCAGGTTTTCCTTCGGGATCAGCTGGTCGCGACGCAGCAGCGCTTCGACACGACCCGATTCGACGATGAAGTTGCCCTTGTCGAGGCGCTTCACCGTGCCGGTCATGATCTTTTCGCCGCGTTCGAGGTAGTCGTTCAGGATCTGCTCGCGCTCGGCATCGCGCACCTTCTGCAGAATCACCTGCTTGGCGGCTTGCGCGCCGATACGGCCAAACTCGATCGACGGCACCGGCTCCTCGATGAATTCGCCGACTTCGACGTCGGGGTTCTGCTCACGCGCTTCGAACAGCAGGATCTCGCGATCCGGCTCCTGCAAGCCTGCCTCGTCGGGCACGACGAGCCAGCGACGGAAGGTTTCGTGCTCGCCGCTTTCGCGATCGATATGGACGCGGATTTCGGCGCCTTCGTCGAACAGCTTCTTGGAAGCGGACGCGAGCGCAGCCTCGAGGGCGCCCAGCACCACATCCTTGTCGACGTTTTTCTCGCGCGCCAGCGCATCCACCAGCATCAACACTTCGCGACTCATTATTTGCGGCTCCTAAAGTCAACTTGCGGAATCAGGCGGGCTTTGTCGATATCGGCCAGCGTGAAATCCAGCATGGCTGCCTCGCCCTTCTTCCTCTCAAATTCCAAACCGATCGTTTCGCCATTCGGCGCGTGCAGAATGCCCCGGTACGTCTTGCGCCCGTCCAGCGGCTTTTTCAAGGTCACGGAAACTTCGCTGCCGGCGAAGCGCTCGAAGTCGGCCAGCTTCTTCAACGGGCGGTCGAGCCCCGGGGACGAGACTTCGAGCCGTTCGTAATCGATGTTTTCGACCGTCAAGACGTGCTGGAGCTGACGCGTGACCTTTTCGCAATCTTCGAGCGAGATGCCGGCAGGCTGATCGATATAGATGCAAAGCATGCCGCGCCCGGTGCGCTCGAGATCCACCAGCTCGTAGCCGAGCCCGGTGACCGTGGTTTCTATCAGTTCCGTCAGTTGCACAGTGTCCTCTCAGGTGTTCGCGCCCGCCGCTCGCGATTCACCCGCGGGCGCGCGCCTTAGCCGGCGCAGGAAGCGCTACCCGAGATGCCTAACCGTTTCAGCAAAAAAAAATGGGCGGAACGCCCATCTTCTTACTGGTGGTCGCACCTGAGCCGCACATTGAATCCGTACGCCCAGCGACTCCGCGATTATAGCGATTTTTGGCGCAAACGCCAAGCCAGCCGGTAAAAGCAGCGTCCAGCCCGCCTTTACCGACCAAAAATGCGAAACCGGACTGTCCGACCAGGCGGCACAATCCGGCAGCGCGTATATATACAGTCGAAAGCAAACCGCGCAACGCGAGATGCCGATGCAACCCGACTCGCGCCAGTATTGCGGGCACACCGGCGGCTTCACGCCGCCGACCGCCGGAAACGCTCAGCGACCGCGCGAGCGATTACGCTGCGGACGCTGGCCGCCGCGCGCACCACCGCCACCGTTGCCGGCGCCTTCGGCGCGATTGCCGTTCGGATTGCGGTTGCCGCCCTTGCCGCCGCCGCGCTTGCCGCCCGCGCCTTCACGCTTGGGGCCGGCGCCATACGACGCACGATTGCCATCGACATCGCGACCGCCGCCCGAGCGGTTGCCGTAGCCCGACGGCGAAACCGGCAGGCTGCCGTAGCCGCTCAGGCCAGGCAAGCCCGGCGCGCCACGTCGACCACCACCGCGACGCGGCTGATCGAGCTGACCATGCGTCGTCAGCACCGGCTCGCGGCCGATGAAGCCCATCGACGTCTGCATCGGATCCGGCTGGCGGCGCTCGGCCTGCCCGCCACCACCACGCTTGCCCTTTTCCTCGGACGGCGCCTTCAGGCCGACGGTCGCCATCAGCTTGCGCACCTGCGCTTCGTCGAGCTCCTCCCAACGACCGCGCTTCAGGCCGCGCGGCAGCGGAATCGGACCGTGACGCGTACGGATCAGGCGACTCACCATCAGGCCGGCCGCCTCGAACATCCGGCGCACTTCGCGGTTGCGGCCTTCGGCCAGCGCGACGTGATACCAATGGTTCGTGCCCTCGCCGCCGCCGTCGCGGATGCGCAGGAAGTTCGCCGGGCCGTCATCGAGTTCGACGCCGTGCAGCAGCTTCTGCCGCATCCCTTCGGACAATTCGCCGACGACGCGCACCGCATACTCGCGCTCGACGCTGTAGCGCGGATGCATGAAACGGTTTGCGAGATCGCCCGACGTCGTGAGCATCAGCAGACCTTCGGTGTTGAAGTCGAGACGACCCACCGCGAGCCATTTCGCCGTCTTCATCGGCGGCAGACGATCGAACACCGACGGACGACCCTCCGGGTCCGCGTGACTGACGATCTCGCCCGTCGGCTTGTGGTACAGCAGCACGCGCGGCGGCTTGTTCGGCAGCTTGCGCTTGACTGGCTTGCCGTTGATGCGGACCTGGTCGGTCGGCATGATGCGCTGGCCGATGTGCGCGGGCTCACCGTTCACCGACACGCGGCCGGCGACGATCAACTCTTCCATTTCACGGCGCGAGCCCATGCCGGCTTCCGCGAGCACCTTGTGGAGCTTCGGCGCGTCGTCGTCCGGCGACAGCACGCGCTTGTTCGTCGGCTGGTTGCGGCCGCGACGCAGCATCGGCGCACGTACGCCGCTGCCGCCGGCGGAATTGTCCGCATCGAACGCCGGCGACGTCACATAGGCGAACAGGTCGTCCTGCGACGCTACGTCGCCGTCGGCCTTCGCTGCGCCGCCCTCGGCCTTCGCCGACCCGCCGCGCCGCGCCTGGCCGCCTTGCCCGCCCTGGGCACCCTTGGCCGCACCTTCGCGCTTGCCGGCCGGCTTGCGGCCGCCCTTGGCCGCGCCTTCCTTGCGCGGCGCGCGTGCGGGCTGAGCTTCCGCGGCCGGCTGCGCATCCGCGCCTTCGCCGCCCTGCGACTCGCCTTCGCCCTTCGACTTGGCCGCCGCACGGCGGCGCGCGATCAGGCTGCGCGGGCCGCGCCGCAGGCCGCGGCGGGGACGCTCGTCACCACCCGCGGCCGGAGCATCCTGCTCCGGCGCATCGTCGGCACGCGCGGCCTGCACGGCAGGCGCGGACGATTCAATATCGTGGATATCAGTCAAAACAACCTCAAAATGTCAGGTCTCGCGCCCGGCTCGGGCGCGGCAAGAAGTCGGCCGCGATCAGGCGCGGCGCTGTTCGGGTTCTGCTTCGTCGTCCGGCAGTGCGTCGGCGCCGATGGGCGCGCTGGCACTGCGTACGGCATCGGCGAGGCTGTCGGACGTATCGTCCAGCAGTTCGCCGTCCGCGGGACGGGAGCGTGAGGCGTCAGCGTGGCCAGGCTCGCCCGGCATGTCGCCGGCCGCTTCCGCTCCGTCTCCGGCAACCGCGTCGGCGGCCGGTTTGCGATCTTCCTCGTTCCCTTCCGCGCGCAGCGACTCGGGCTGCTCGCCGGCCGGCGCTACTTCGGCGCCGCCCTGTTCCATCTGAACGCGATCAGCTTCCAGCGTATCGCGGTTCGGCATTTCCTGCGTCGCCGCACCTTCCGCTGCGGCGTCGCCCGGCAATTCATCCGGCTGCATGTGCGACACGTCGGCCGCCGCTTCGCCGGCTTCCGGCACCACGTCCGCTACCGGCGCGTCGCCATCGAAGTCCATCGCCTGCTGCGCGAGCAGGGCGGCCTCGATGTTCGCGGCCGGCTCCTCGAGCGCCGGCAGGTCGTCGAGCGCCTTCAGGCCGAGATCGTCGAGGAACTGCTTGGTCGTCGCGTACAGCGCCGGACGTCCCGGCACGTCGCGATGCCCGATCACCTCGATCCAGCCGCGATCCTCGAGCTGCTTGACCACCTGCGTATTGACCGTGACGCCGCGAATCTCTTCGATGTCGCCGCGCGTGACGGGTTGCCGATACGCGATGATCGCGAGCGTTTCGAGCACCGCGCGCGAATATTTCGGCGGCTTCTCGGGATGCAGCCGGTCCAGATAATGGCGCATCGCCGGCTTGCTCTGAAAGCGCCATCCGGTTGCCAGCGCCACCAGTTCGACACCGCGACCGGACCAATCCTGTTTCAGATCTTCGAGCAACGTGCGGACCGTGTCAGCCGACACGCCGTCGGCAAAGAGCTTGCGCAAATCGCCGAGTTTCAGCGGTTCTTGCGCGCAGATCAAGGCAGTCTCGAGGACGATCTTCGCCTCTTGGGTATTCATGCAGCTAGGCCAGACCCTGTGGTCAAACGAACCGGATCAACAAACAGACGAAAGGAACGGAAGACGCGCTCGCCCGATTCTGATCGGTCATATTGATGGGAGCACGAACCGGGGGCGGCGAACCAACTTCAAGCCAAGCCCAAACCGGACGGAACAGCACGGCTCAACGACGGAACCGCGTGACTGAGCGCCATCTTACGCAAAATTGCCCGGTGCGTAAAGATGAGCCGAACGGCCCGTCGCCCGCACGCCGCAGCAGCTCCGCCCCCGCTTCAACGCAGGCCCGCGCCGCGCGCGAGGAACGCCCGCAAGCGCTCGACGCCCGCGTCGAGCCGCACCGGATCGCACGCGTAGCACCAGCGCACGAACCCTTCCCCCTCCGGGCCGAACGCGCGCCCCGGCGCCAGCCCAAGCCCGGCCTCGCGCACCAGCGACTTGCAGAACGCGAGACTGTCGTCCGCGCCCGGCAGGCGCAGGAACAGGTACATCGCGCCCGGCGGAGGCGGCACATCGACGCCCGGCAACGTGCGCAGCGCGGCGACCAGGTGGTCGCGCGCGCCACGCAGCGCCGCAACGAACGAGTGCACGAACGATTCGCCATCGCGCAGCGCGACTTCCCCCGCGGCCTGGATGAAACCCGGCGCACACGATGTGTTGTATTCGACCAGCTTCGACAAATCGTCCATGATCGACGCCGGCGCGACCAGCCATCCGAGCCGCCAGCCCGTCATCGCCCAGGCCTTCGAGAACGAATTCACGACGATGACCCGCTCGTCGCGCGACGCAATGTCGAGAAACGACGGCGCGCCGTCCGCGCCGAACGCGAGCCGTTCGTACACCTCGTCCGAGACCACCCAGATGCCGTGACGCCGGCAATGCGCGAGGACGGCCCGCTGGTCGTCGCGGGACATCGTCCAGCCGGTCGGATTGTTCGGCGAGTTCACGAACAGCATTCGCGTGCCGGGCGTCAGCGCCGCGAGTAGCCGGTCGATGTCGAGCCCCCAACCCTCATCGCCATGGCGGAGCGGCATGCACTCGACCTGTGCACCGAGAATCTTCGGGATTTCAACGAGGTTCGGCCAGAGCGGCGTAACCGCGACGACGCGATCGCCCGGACCGACCAGCAGCTGCGCGGCCAGCATCAGCGCGCTCACGCCCGAACTCGTCACGGCGATCGCGTCGGCCGCGGTCGCGCCGTGACGCGCGCTCACATAGGCCGCAATCGCGTTACGCAACGATACCGTGCCGAGGTTGTGCGTGTAGAAGGTTGCGCCGTCGCGCAGCGCCGCGGCAGCCGCGTCGCGAATGAATGCCGGCGTCACGCGATCGGATTCGCCGAACCAGAATGGCAGCACGTCGGGCACGCCGAAGCCGGCGTTCGCGACTTCCCTGATCAGCGAAGGACGCAGCGCGCGGACCGCGCTGCGTGCCGTCGGCTCGCCCGTCGCCGGGCCGACATCTGCGGAATACGTCATCGAGAACCGCCACCGAGGAACACGATCCGCGTAGTGTACCGGCGTGCGCGCCGGATCAGCACCCTCAATCGAGGTCTTCCGCCCGCGCCGGCATCTGGCGCACGAGTTCCCAGATCGCCTGCGCGGCCGGCGACAGCGACCGGTCGCGGCGGCGCACCAACTCGACAGTGCGCTCGGTACGCGGCGTCAGCGGCCGCGCGACCAGCGATGATCCCGCCGGCAGCGGCAGCGACAGCCACGGCTGCACGCTCACGCCGACACCGGCCTCGACGAGCCCGAATACCGTCGCCGAATGACCGAGCTCCTGCATGACCGTCGCGTTCACCCGATGGGCTGCCAGCGCGGCGTCGATCAACGGCCGGCTTCCGGACGCGTGGTCGAGCAGGACGAGGCGCTCGCCGTCGAGCGCCGTCCAGGGCACCTCGGCCCGCGCCGCGAGCGGATGATCGGCGCGCGCGACCAGGCAGAACGAGTCGGTCATCAACGGTTCGCACACGAGGTCGGCAACGGTAAGCGGCCCGATGACGACGCCGAAATCGACCTCGCTCGACTTCACCTTTCGCAGCACGTCGCTCTGCACGTCGTCGCGCAGGCCGAGCGTGACGAACGGAAACTGGCGCTCGCAGGCCGCGACGACGCGCGGCATCAGCCGGCACGCAATCGTCGGGCTCGCGGCGACGATCACGCGCCCCCGCCGCTGCTCGCCGATCTCGCGAATCTCGCGCAGCGTGTCGTCGAGATCGTCGATCAGGCGGGACACACTCGCGATCAGGTTCCCCCCGACGTCGGTCAACTGCACGTCGCGGGTCGTCCGGTCGATCAGCTTCAGCCCGAGTTCGGCCTCGAGTTCGCGCACGCAACGGCTGACCGCGGACTGCGTGAGTCCGATCTCGTCACCCGCGCGACTGAAGCTCCGGAGCCGCGCAACCTCGATGAATACGCGAAGCTGGCGCAGCGTAACGTTCATCCCCTCACCTCATCAATCGTCGATATCGATGCACGATTTTAATGCACGAAATCAGCGTCGATTGGCGAATGCCGCACCGGCCGCACATGTTTCGCTGCGGTGCAATATCCACGGAAACGCACGTGGTGCGGGCGAATTGCACAAGATTGGTGATTGTCCTGATTTGCTGACGGGTTATTTTGGCGTCTTATACGCCCCTAGCTGACTTAGCCGTTAGCCCGCTGCCAAGCGGCTCTCGAGGGAATCGCCTCCGACATGGCACGCATCGTGCTTTACCTGACGCACAGGGCGCAGGTCGAGTCGGACGGAAGGCAGAAACGCCGCTGCCGGTCAACCGGACGCCCCCACCCGGCACTCGACGCTCGAGTGCTTGAAGAGTGCGCGGCGCAGGGCAGCGCACCGGAGTTAGCTTCGCTGAGGTGAGGACATGATGCTGTTCGACGATTTGAGAGATAACGAGTGGGCGCTGGTCGAAGGTCTGTTTTGCTCGGAACCCGCACGCAGTGAACGGCGCGGCCGCCCCCGCGTGGAGGCCCGCTCGGTGGTAAACGCCGTGCTGTGGGTACTGTCGACCGGCGAAGGCTGGTCGAAGCTGCCGGGTCGCTATCCGTCGCCGCCGACCTGCCGCCGTCGCTTCGACGAATGGCAGGCGGACGGGACGCTCGCCGAAATCGTCAAGCGCCTCGGCACGAGCGGCCGCCAGATCTCGCTGCGCGGGCGCATCGGGGCAAGCGCGGCGAAGCCGCCTGCACCGCCGAGCCGCGACCGGTTGCGCGGCGCCTTCTGGACCAATCCGGAATCCTGGCGCGCCCCCGTGAAGATGGCGTAACGCATGCTCGATCGGGCGGCTTCGGCCGCCCGGTTTCTTTCGGCGCCACGCGTTTTGCGCGGCGCCCGCGTCGTCGTCGATTACCGCTGTCGCGCCGCGATACATCTATTTACTATTATTTACAGCAAGCCTGCACTCCCGCGCTTACCTTAGCGTCATATCAACAAGCCGCGCCGATGGCTTGAAGGGAGCCCCGCCATGAAAACAATGTCACTGCTCGTCGCATGCGGCATTGTCATTTCGCTGGCGCTGACCGCCCCCGCTCACGCCGACGATCGCGCGAAGCCGCCTCACCGCCAGCAGGATCACCGAAACACCCTTCGCCAGCAACCGCCCGCCACGTCGCTCAATCGACAGACCGTGCCGCGCGGCGATTTGCGCGGCGACATCGCCAGCAACGCACGCGCGCGCATCGGCTCGCAGCCGACGGACCTGCCGCGTCATCCGTAGTCCACAGGATTTCGTCAAAGAAAATTCCCGAATCCGGGAACTGCTCGACATACGACGAGTCACATCCGTTGCCATGAGCACAGCGTGGCAACAGCAAAAGTATCCGGTACGCCCGTATCCTCGCGATACGGGCTTTTTTTTGAATGCCGCCGACGACGGCGCGAGGTCAGGAGTGCGCCGCTACAGGCGGCTTTCGAGAATCGCCACGGCGCTCGCTTCGCTTAACGCGTAGTCGTCCATACGGCGATCGGTCCAGGAAAGTAATTTCTCGTCGCGCTCGAGGCGCGCGCATTCGGCCCGACCACTATCGGTCAGCACCGCGATGTCGACCGGCGCATGGAAACCGGGCGCGGGGGCAACCGTCTTCTGCCTGACCGTGTCCATCAGCCCCAGCGACCGAAGATACTCGAACACGCCCGGGCGGCGCGCCCACGGTACCTGGCGGTACTGCACTCGTCTCAATGCGTCGAGCACCGCTTCGTTGGAATACGTGGCCATCTCGATTCTTTCTTAAAGTGCAGCGACAATGCGAAGCGGCGCGCCGGGCGGGAGCTCCACCCGCCGATACCGCCACCGATTCTGGGGGCCGACGTTCGGCGTCGCGTCAGGGCCGGATCGTCAGCCGTCCATAAAAAGACACCATACCCCAATCAAATTGATTCTGTTCGATTCATTTGTACTTCTCTTCATCGGTTTCATGCTCTTCCGCAAGCGGCGGAGACTCATCGCGATCGCGAGCATCGCGCTGCTCTGGCTGCTCGCGACAGGCTGGCTCACCGCGCCACTCATCGCATGGACCGAGGCGGGCGTGACGCCGGTCGAGCGCCCCGACATGCACGGCCGCACCACACTGATCATCATCGGCATCGGCACACGGCGCAGCGACACCGGCCTGCGGCCGCCGCCCGACGGCGAAGCACGCATCCGCACGACCGCGGCGCTCTATCGCACGTGCCGCGAGCAGGCCACCCGCTGCACCGTGGTGATGTCGGGCGGCGACCCTCAACATCACGGCGAAACCGAGGCGGCGGTCTACGGGCGCCGCCTGATCGCGGAAGGCGTCGCTCCCGGCGACCTCGTTCTCGAGCCGGACAGCCGTACCACCTACGAAAATGCGAAATTCACCGCTTCTATACTACGCTCACAACATGACGACTCGCGCATTCTCGTCGCATCGTCCTACCAGATGCGTCGCGCATTGCTCGATTTCCGCCGCTTCGGCATCGATCCGCAGCCCGTTTATTCCAATCGCCGGCGCGCGCAAACGGGCTGGCTGCCCCGCTGGCACAACCTGGAAGACGCGAATCAGGCATTGCACGAGCTGATCGGCATCGCGCAGTTCCACGTCTACCGGTGGCTCGGCTGGTTTTGATGGCGACGCGTGCAGCGAACGCGAAAACGACTGCGCCGCGCGGGATGGCATGCGCATGACGGAATGCACGAAGTGTTGCGCGACTTCAACGGGGCCTTGCGCTGCACACCGATCCGGTGCACATTGATCCGTCACTTTTGTTACACTCGACACGCACTCGATTGCAGTCGCCAGACAAAACGGCAACATTCGGGTTCATCACCACTTAGCGGAGGTAAAGCAATGAAGAAGACGTCCCTGGCTATTCTGGTCGCGATGTCGGCGCTGACTGGCGCAGCGTATGCGCAAGAGAGCACGCAAATCCAGACCATCACCGACCCGGCCAAGATCGCCGAGATCGAGCAGCGCGCACAGGCACTGCAACAGCAGCAAGCAGCCGAGGCTGCACAGCCGGCGGTGCAGGAAGAGCACCACGGCAAGAAGGCTGCTCACCACAAGGCAGCGAAGAAGGCTGGCAAGAAGGCCGCCAAGGCCGCTCCGGCAGACGCTGCCAGCCAGTAAGTTCGGCGGCACCGCACAAGCGAAAAGCCGAATCCGGGCAACCGGGTTCGGCTTTTTTGGTTGCGGCGCCTGCGCGCTGTGCTAAAGTCGCGCACCGAAATTTTCCACCCGTGCGCACCCCGGTGCGGAGGACAGCATGAGCAACATTCAACTCGACATCGAGTGGACCGACGCAGCCACTCGCAAGATCAAGCAACTGATGCCGCGCGGCTCGGACGACGCCTTCCTCGCGCTGCCGCCGATCGAGTGCCTGCCGATGGAGGGCGACGTAATTTTCCTCGGTCCGCAAGGCAAGCAGCAACCGTTTATCGTCGCCGAACGTCAGTATCACCACGACGGCGACGCCGACTGGACGATCATCCTGATTCTCGACGTACCCAGCGCGTCGCACTGACGCGCCGCGGCGGCCGGCAATGTGTCCGGCCGCACCAGCCTGCTCATGCGGGCTTCGACAGCACGCGGATTCCGGACCGATCAACTCAGTGCGCGGCACGCGCATGCACAGCCAAAGCCACCCGGCCGTCCCGGCGCACGGCGAATCGCGCCAGCTCCCCACTCAGAAAAGACTGCGAATCAGCGAATCCAGCACGCGCCGGATCGCCGTGCGTCGCATTGCGGCCCCACCAAAAAAATTGCCCGCGCTTCAGAAGAAGCGCGGGCGAAACCGTCGCCCTACGAGGATAGGCGACGGGGCCATCGAGATCCGCGCGAGGCGCGGATCGTCATCGGTTACGCCAACGCTCGCAGCGCCGGCATCTGAGACGTCGAAACCGTTGATCGGGCGCTCGCGACGCCTGCCCGGTCTCTGACGCCATCCTCCCTGTCCTAACGATTCGCACTTATAAAGCAGTTTGCGTGCCAGGTGCATTTTCGAAAACATGCCATTGATCCATAAGGATATTTTCCGAGGTCACGGTGATGTAACACCCGTTCTTCCGCCGTAACGCGCGAATGTTACGTAACGTCACGACGGAGGGGCGCGAACGTCCCGCACACACCAGAATCGGCAGTCGCGCGCGACCATGAAAAAAGCCCGCCGGAAGGCGGGCTTTTTCGAAGAGCGGGAGCGTACCGCGATCAGCGCAGCTGATTCACGAGCAGCCCCATGATCTGCCGGGCCGGCCCCGACGTATCGATCGCACCCGAGTCGTCGACGATTGCCACACGCGTCTGGTCGGGCGTCAGCGCCTTCACGTTGACGCGATACTGCTTCGCCTGTTTTTCCTTCTTGCCGTGGAACAGCTGGCTCCAGAAGCCCTGCTCGGCCGAGCTCAGATCCTTCGGATCGACATAACGCACGAAATACAGCCCCTTCGTGCGATCGCGATCGTCGACGGTGAAATTCGCACGATCGAGTGCGAGGCCGACATGCAGCCACGACCGGTCGTACGGCTCGCCGAGCGTGACCTCGGACGGCACCGCGGCCGAATCGACGTCGTTCGCTTGCGACGACGTACGCGCGACGTTCTGCGCAGCGATCGCCGCGGCGGCGGCCTTCGATGCGTCGGTATCCGCCTTCTTGTCCTTCGGCACCGTGTTGTCGTTGATGTTCGCGATCGGCGGCTCACCGTTCTTCGCGCGCTGCTCGTTCTGTGCGAGCACCGCCATCAGCCGCTTCAGGTATTCGGTCTCGAGCGCCGGATCGTTGGGTTTCGCTTCCCACTTGCTCGAATCGTTGTTCGCGCCGGTGATCGCCTCGCGCATGCCCTTCTGGCTAATGAACACGTAGGTGCCGCCGTTCGGCGCCGAATCGAGGCGAGTGCGGTACTTGTTGCGCTCGGCCGTCACGTACGAATTGCCCATCGCCTTGGAGATCACGCTGCGGATCAGGCCGTCGTTGATCTGCGGATGGGTTTCGTTCCAGTCGGTTTCCATCACGCCTTTATCGCGCTGGTCGACGACGAGCAGGAAGCCCTGCTCCTGCCAGAAACGGCGAACTTGCGGCCAGATGTCGGCGGGATTCTTGCCGTCGATCACGAGCCAGCTCTCGGTGCCGTCGCGCTGAATATGCATGCCGGCCACGGCGGGCGCGACGGTGTCCGTCGTGGGCGCCGCGTGCTGGACCTGCTGAAGTGCGGACAGGGAAGTCGCACCGCCCTGTGGCGGCAGCGAACGCTGATCGGCCGTCTCGTCGAGCATGTTGGGCGGCACTGCGAGCGACGCTTCCTTCGATTTGGAATCGCTCTTGTAGTCCACTTTCGTGGGCGACGACGTACCGCAACCGGCAACGAGCGCGCCGGTGGCGAGCACTGCAGCGAACCGCATGGTAAGACGAAGATCAGTCATGTTCGGGGAATCCTCTTCCGCTAAATCACGGCGCTTTCCGTGGATCAACCTTGCATTTTACCGGGGCCGCGCCGGGATGTGCAAAAAAGCGACCGGCAAGAAAAAACCCGCGTCAGCCTGAACTGACGCGGGTTCTTTGTCTGGTCGGGGCGAGAGGATTTGAACCTCCGACCACCTGCACCCCATGCAGGTACGCTACCAGGCTGCGCTACGCCCCGAAAGAAAAAAATTATAACAGACAGTTGGCCGCTTTAGAACGGGTCGCATGCATTTTGTGCATGTTCCTGCGAAATTTTTTGCGACATCACCCAACGGGGCAAGCCGGCTTCGACACGGGCGGCAACGCGCATCCCGCTATGCCACGGTCCGGCCATGCGATCCGCCCCATGCTCACGGCCGGTGCGCGACACAGATGACCGTGAGGCCCGCCATCCGGTTGAATCGGAACATCGGCAACTCGGCCCGGCAGATCAGCTTGAGCAAACCGTTGACGACCGGATGGTGCCGGCGCAACTGCGACGCCGGTTCGCGCGGTTGCCCACGCACCCGCTCGCTCAGTCGCAATGCCGCCGCGAGCGGGAACGTGAGGCCGAAGTAGTAGGCGCCGCGCTCGACCTCCAGCCCCGCACGACGCGCGACATCTTCGAGACCGTCGAGCGTATACCTGCGCTTGTGCTCGAGAAAATCGTCATGCGCGCTCCAGAGGAACTGAAACGCGGGAACCGTGATCAGGAACCGGCTGCCCTTCGGCGCACCCGCCACGTAGCGGGCAAGCAACCCGACATCGTCGTCGACGTGCTCGAGGACATCCATCAGCAACACGAGATCGGCATCGAACCGATCAACGGCCCGGCGAAAATGGACGGGCTTGCCGGCCGCCTCCCCGTCGGTGTCGTCGGTGTAGCTCGTATCGACACACCATGCTTCCGTCGCCTGCGTGCGCTCGAGCAAATGCTTCGAAAAGAAACCCGAGCCGGCACCGACGTCGAGTATGCGGTTCGCGTCCGACGTGCCCAGAAACCGACGGATCGCGCTCGCCTTCGACGCGTAGTACCAGTGATCGCCTACATCCGCTCCCAATACGTCGAGCTCCTTCAGATCCATGACGCCTCCCCCGTGTCGGCCACCATGCTTTGATCCATCCAGCCACTGACGCCGATCTTACCGCGCCGCCGCCGTCGCACGTACGGCAAGTTGCGCGATTCGCACGGGCAACCTGTGTCGCGCCTTAATCGAAAAGGACGATGGCCGATTCGTCGCGGGTCGCTACCGTGCGCTTGCCCGGTGCGAGATCAACGCGCACGGCACATCGTCCGACTGCATGCCGATCGATATGGCACATCTCCGCTTCGCCGCGCTGCGCTGCGCGGCACGCCGGCGGCGATTTCGATCGCAACGGCGGTCGCGACGTCCCGTCACCGTCTCAGACAAAGGCCAGTGAATGACTCAGAAAAGCGACATTTCCCGTCGACACTTTCTCCGGCTGGGTGCCGGCACGATCGGCATCATGCTGGGAGGCACGCCTCTTCTGTCCGCATGCGGCGGCGATTCGATCGCGGTCGCCCCCGTCACGACGCCCAGGCTCGGTTCGGCAGCGAACTTTCGTGACACCGGAGGACCGGACGGAGCGGGCTATGCCACCGCGAGTGGTGCAGCGATGAAGAAAGGCTCGATCTACCGGTCGTCCGCGCTCGCGCTGTCGGCGGCCGACCTCGCAACGGTCGATACGCTCGGCATCACGCACGTATGCGACCTGCGCACGACCGCGGAGATCCACGCGCAGCCGGATGCGCCGCTGGCCGGCGCCACCTGGCAGAACCTCAACGTGCTCGGCGTCGCCAGTATCGGTGCGCTCCCGACCGACGGTGCGACTGCCGCGGCCTTCATGCAAAGCATGTATCGGGCGTTCGTGACGTCGGAAACGGCACGGACGAGTTACCACACGCTATTCGCCGGCTTTGCCGCGTCCGGTGGCAATCTGGTCTTCCATTGCACGGCCGGCAAGGATCGCACCGGCTGGGCGACGGCCATTCTGCACACGATCCTCGGTGTCCCCCTGCAGACGATCCTCGCCGACTATCTGCTGACCAACGTCTACAGCGCGTCGGAGATCGCCGCTTATGTCGCACAGGCGCGCAAAAGCGGCGGGCAGGATGCGGCCGACATGATGGCCGCGTTGCAGAGCGCGCAAGCGACCTATCTGCAGGCGGCATTCGACCAGGTTGTCGAATCGTACGGCTCGATGACGTCGTACATCGAAAACGGCCTGCAACTGGACCAGACGACGCAGAATGCAATCCGGCGGAGCATGCTGGTCTGATCGGTCGTGCAGGCGGCGAAAGCACTGGCGCGTCAGCCACTCCCGCCTGCACCCCGGATCGGACATCGCCTTCATCCGGCATGTCACTCCGCGCCAGCCAACGCCGACGCCGGGTTTGCCGATCCGGCGCAACGCGCGCCCCCGCCTCGACCGCAAAACCAAACGACCGTTTGATCTTTCCGCCCCGCCGCCGCGAATCCATTGTCCCGTCGCGCGCCGGCCGGTCCTGCCCGGACGCCCGCTGTTTGGTTACGCCGCTCTAGCGCGCTATGCCACACTGCACGGCATCGACGTCCGCGCCGCGCATCGCGCCGTGCGCCCTCGCCGATCACGACAAGACATGGAGACAGACGATGCGGAATGCGGTCCGGCGCGGCCATCGCACGCCTTTGGCATTTCTCGACTGGATGGCCGGCCCGCGACGCGCGGCCGCGTCGGTTTCACCGGGCGCCTCTCGTGCGCTCGGCTGCGGCGCGCTTGCGCTCGCGCTGCTCTGCGCCGGCTGTGCGGAACCGGCCGCGCAGCGCGACGGCAACACGTCCGTCGCATCGACGAAGATCGAGCGCACCAAGGCCGAACGCCTCGCCCGCGAACAGCAGATCGCGCGCACGGTGCCGTCGCTCGCGTCGCTCGGCCTCACTCAGCCGCGCCCGTTCACGCTGCGCGACTCGGGCCAGAACGGTGCGATGACGTTCCTGCGCGACGTCGATTTCCGCATCGTCAACAACCTCGGCTTCTTCATCCATCAACTGTCCGCGACACTCGTGCCGACGCAGGCCGGCGCACCGATCGTGTTCGACGATCCGACGAGTTTCGAGATCGACGTGCACGAAGGCACGGTCACGCTCGACGACGCGAAACTGACCGCCCTCTTCGACACTTACATCTTCGGTTACCGCAACGCGCCGCTGCGCAGGCTCGCGGTGTCGGCAGGCGACGGCGTGATCCATCTGCAGGGCGAGATGCAGCGCGACGGCTGGGTGCCGTTCTCGCTGACCGGCACGCTCACGATCCGCGACGGCAGCCAGCTCGTATTCCACCCGACCGGCGTGCGCGTATCGGGCATCAACGCGCAGCCGGTGATGCGCGCGGCCAACGTGAAGATGGCCGATCTGCTGAAGGTCGAAACGCCGATCGCGCGGCTCGCCGGCGACGACCTCGTGATGTCGGTCGACAAGCTGATGCCGCCGCCGCGGCTGAAGATCAGGATCACCGCGCTGCGCGTAACGCCGGCCGGTCTCGACCTGACGCTCGACGACGGCTCGCACGCCGGCTTCGCGCTGCCCGCGAACGCGCCGCAACAGGCAATGTACATCCGCGGCGGCGACGTGAAGTTCATGCGCTCGATGCCGATGAACGCGGATATCCTGATCGGCCCCGTCGATCCGACCAAGCGTGACCAGCATTTCGTGTTCGACCTGTATCACTATCGCGACCAGGTATCGGCCGGCTATTTCAATTTCGACGAAAGCGGCGCGATGGCGATCCGGATGCCGTCGTACGCGGGCCCCGCGAGCGGCGCCGCGCTCGGCAACGCGGCCGCTCGCCTGAACGACAGCTTCCTCGCCGCGCAGCAGACCGCGTTGCACGACTCGCGCCAGCATTGGGAAGCGTTTGCACTCGCGGCCGGCACGGCGCAGCCCGGCATGCAGAAAGTTGCGATGCGGCGCTCGTCGGCCATCCCGTTCAACGAACGGCACGTGTCGAACCGCAACCCGACGATCCATCTGCACAATGTCGACTTCAACCTGTCCGGCGACATCGGCTTCCACGTCGAGGATCTCGACGTCCAGCTCGTCGCGAAACGGCCGGGCGAACCGGTCGACCTCGACGATCCGAACCAGTACGACATCCGCATCCTCGGCGGGACGGTCGTCGAATCGTGGAAGGCGATGTCGGCGCTCTTCAACAACTACCTCCTCGACTACTCGCCGCGCTCGCTGAACGACCTGCAGTTGAGCGCGGACGGTCAGGACCTGCGCGTCCAGGGCGGCATCAAGCTCTGGAATCACGTGCCCGGCGTGTGGCTGCCGACCGACATGAAGGGCTCGCTTTCGGTGCTCGACGACCGGCACCTCGCGTTCCGGCCGTCGCAGGTATCGGTGCTCGGCATCCCGCAGGCGAAGCTGCTGCGCTCGCTCGGCATCGAGCTCGCGTCGTTGACGCCGCTGCAGCGCCGCGGCGCGGAACTGCGCGGCGACACGCTCGTGCTCGACCAGTACACCGTCTTTCCGCCGCCGGTGCTGAACGGCAAGCTCGGCCAGGCCACGGTCGAACGCGACGGACTGCGCCTCACGTTCCGGCGCGTTACCGACGCACCCACGCCGAAGCGGCCGCAGATCGACGCGCCGAGCTACATGTGGATGGAAGGCGGCGACATGAAGATGTTCAACGTGCTGGAACTGAACGTGCGCGCGCTGATCCGGAACTCGGCCGAGACAGGCCCGATGCGCTTCGACCTGTACAGCTACCGCAGCCAGGTCGCGCAAGGCTCGGTGCGGATGCTGCCGGACGGCACGCTGGTCGTCGACATGGGCAAGCCGAATCCGCTCGCATCGCGCTGATCCGGGCGGGCACGCGCGCATGAAAAAAGCCCGGTGGCGCTTCGCCAACCGGGCTTCGTGTCGATCCGAGCGTCGCGCTCAGTCGTGCTTCAGTCCGTCGATCACGTCGAGGAGCGCCTGCCGCAGCGCGATCACGTCGACCGTTGCCCCCGGCTTGCCCGAGGCACGCGCATCGGCGGCCTGCACGTCGGGCTCGACCGGCGCGCCTGCAGCACGCTCGCCGGCCGGCGAATCGAGCCGGTTGCGCGCCCCGTTGATCGTGAACCCCTGTTCGTACAGTAACTCGCGAATCCGCCGGATCAGCAGCACTTCGTGGTGCTGGTAGTACCGGCGATTGCCACGTCGCTTCACCGGTCGCAACTGCGTGAATTCCTGCTCCCAGTAACGCAGAACGTGCGGCTTGACCCCGCACAGCTCACTGACTTCACCGATCGTGAAGTAGCGCTTCGCGGGAATCGGAGGCAAGACGACTTTCTCAACCGTAGTGGTCATCGTCGGTTAACCGTCGGTAAAGGGTGCGCGGCGGCCGCGCGGAGACGTCGGCGCGCGGGCGTTACTCCGCGCCGTTTTCGACCAGCGCCTTCAGCTTCTGGCTCGCGTGGAAGGTTACCACCCGGCGAGCCGCGATCGGAATCGCCTCGCCCGTCTTCGGATTGCGGCCCGGACGCTGCGGCTTGTCGCGCAACTGGAAGTTGCCGAACCCCGACAGCTTGACGCTTTCACCGTTTTCGAGCGCGTCGCGGATCACTTCGAAAAACGCCTCGACCATGTCCTTCGCTTCACGCTTGTTCAGCCCGACGCTGTCGAACAGCAGCTCCGCCAGTTCCGCTTTCGTCAGCGTCGGCGTCTCGGTGGACGCCGGCGCCGAAGCGTCGCGGTTCATGGCACTGCGTTGCGCCGTCAGGAGGGCTTCGAATTCACTCGAGGTCATGTCGTTCATATCTGCCATACAGCGCGTTAAACCAAAACTCACGATGGGGAAGCGCCGCCCTCGAACGGACGGCCCCTCTCCTTAGCCGCGCAGGCGGGCACCAGCACGAGCCATCCGCTCGACCAGCGTCTGGATCGCCTGATCGACGACCTCGTCCTGCAGCGTGCCAGCCGCGTCCTGCAACGTCACGCGGAAGGCAAGGCTCTTCTCGTGCGCGGCGAGACCACCGGAAGTATTTGATTTTGCACGAAATTCGTCGAAGAGTACAACCTTCTGAACGAATCGGCAGGCGTCTTCGGCCAGCGCCTTCTTCATTTCGTCGAAAAGCGCCTGAACCTCGACCGCCTGATCGACCACGACGGCGATATCGCGCCGCACCGGTGGGAACTTCGACACGTCGGTCGGCGCCGGCAGCGCACGTGCGATCAGCGCATCCGCGTCGATTTCGAACATCACCGGCGCGTGCGGCAGCTCGTACTTCTGCATCAGACGCGGATGGAGCTCGCCGATCCAGCCGACCGCGCGGCCATCGACCTCGATGCGCGCGCTGCGACCCGGATGGAGGGCCGGATGCTCGGCCTTCACGAAGCGCGCGGCGGCCGGCGCGAGCAGCGCCTCGAGATCGCCCTTCACGTCGAAGAAATCGACTGCGCGGGTCGCGACGCCCCACTGCTCGTCGACCGCCGGGCCGTACGCGAGCGCGCCGACACGCTTCGGCTGCGTGTAGCCTTCGACGGTCAGTTCGCCGGCTTTCATCGACGGATCGGCGAGGAACACGCGGCCCGTCTCGAACACGCGAACGCGATCCGCGCGGCGGTTCAGGTTGTGGCGCAGTACCGAGATCAGGCTGCCGAACAGTGTCGTACGCATCACCGACAGCTGGCTCGCGATCGGGTTCAGCAGGCGGATCGGGTTGTCGTTGCCGGCGAAGTCGTGCTCCCACTCCGCATCGACGAAGCTGAAGTTGACCGTTTCGGCGTAGTCGCGCGCCGCAAGCGCGTGACGGATGTCATGGATCGAACGCCGCGTCTCGTTGGTCGCGCGCATCTCGCTCGTCGCGACCGGCGGACGTGCCGGGATTTTCTCGAAGCCGTAGATGCGCGCCACTTCCTCGATCAGGTCTTCCTCGATCTCGATGTCGAAGCGGTGCGACGGCGGCGTGACCAGGAATGCGTCGTCGTCACGCTCGAACGGCAGGCGCAGGCGCGTGAAGATGTTGGCGATCTCGTCGGCGTCGATCTTCACGCCGATGATGCGGTTCGCGCGCGACACGCGCATCTTCACCGGCGCGCGCTGCGGCAGGTTCACTGCCTGGTCGTCGACCGGGCCGGCCTTGCCGCCGCAGATCTCGAGAATCAGCTGCGTGATGCGCTCGACGTGTTCGACGGTCGTCGCGTAGTCGACGCCGCGCTCGAAGCGATGGGCCGCATCGGTCGAGAAGTTGTACTTGCGCGCGCGGCCACGGATGCTGTCCGGCCACCAGAACGCGGCCTCCAGGTAAATGTTGGTCGTGTCGAGCGTGACGGCCGTGCTGTCGCCGCCCATGATGCCCGCGAGGCTTTCGACCTGACGGTCGTCCGCAATCACGCCGACCGTTTCGTCGAGCTCGACCGTATTGCCGTTCAGCAGCTTCAGCGACTCGCCGCGCTTGCCCCAGCGCACCTCGATCCCGCCGTGGATCTTGTCCAGATCGAACACGTGCGACGGGCGGCCGAGCTCGAACATCACGTAGTTCGAGATGTCGACGAGCGCCGACACGCTGCGCTGGCCCGAACGCTCGAGGCGCTCGACCATCCATTGCGGGGTCTTCGCATGTGCGTTCACGCCGCGGATCACGCGACCCGAGAAGCGGCCGCACAGATCGGGGGCGGCGATGCGCACGGGCAGCGTTTCGTCGAGCTCGACGCGCACCGGACGGATGTCGACCGGCGTCAGCGGCGCGCCGGTGATCGCGGCCGTCTCGCGCGCGATGCCGAACACCGACAGGCAGTCGGCCTTGTTCGGCGTCAGCTTGATTTCGAAGATCGTGTCGTCGAGATTGAGCGTATCGCGAATGTCCTGGCCGACCGGCGTGTCTTCCGGCAGGATCAGCAGGCCGCTGTGGTCCTCGGACAGCTTCAGCTCACGCGCCGAGCACAGCATCCCCTGGCTCTCCACGCCGCGCAGCTTCGACAGCTTGATCGCGAACGGCTTGCCGCCCTCTTCCGCCGGCGGCAATTCCGCGCCGACCAGCGCGACCGGCACCTTGATGCCGGGCGCCACGTTCGGTGCGCCGCACACGATATTCAGCGTCGCGCCGGTGCCGGCGTCGACCTGGCAGACATTGAGCTTGTCCGCATCCGGATGCTTGACGACTTCGAGCACGCGGCCGACGACGATCTTCGACGTCGGCGGCGCAGCCTTGCTCAGCGATTCGACTTCGAGCCCCGCCATCGTCAGCGCGTGCGACAGTTCGTCGGTCGTCAGCTGCGGGTCGACAAAGGTTCTCAACCAGGATTCAGGGAATTGCATGGATGTCTACGTTCGAAACAGGTTAGATCGGCGCCCGGCCCCGTCGGAAACGTCCGGCGGGCATGCGCGGGCACATGGCGGCGCGGCGCGTGCGTTATGCGAACTGGCGCAGGAAACGCAGGTCGTTCTCGAAGAACAGCCGGAGATCCTGCACGCCGTAGCGCAGCATCGTCAGGCGCTCGAGGCCGCTGCCGAACGCAAAGCCGATGTAGCGCTCGGGATCGAGGCCCATGTTGCGGATCACGGTCGGATGCACCTGCCCCGAGCCCGAGATCTCGAGCCATTTGCCGGCGTTCTTGCCGTGCTCGAACATCATGTCGATCTCGGCCGACGGTTCCGTGAACGGGAAATACGACGGACGGAAGCGCACGAGGATGTCGTCGCGCTCGAAGAATTTCTTCAGGAAGTCGGTATAGACGCCCTTGAGGTCGGCGAAGCTGATGTTTTCGTCGATCCACAGCCCCTCGACCTGATTGAACATCGGCGAGTGGGTCGCATCGCTGTCGACGCGATACGTGCGGCCCGGTGCGATCACCTTGATCGGCGGGCGGTTCATGCGCGCGTAACGCACCTGCATCGGGCTCGTATGCGTGCGCAGCAGCAGCTGGCGGCCGTCGGCGTCCTTGCCTTCGACGTAGAAGGTGTCCTGCATCGAACGCGCCGGATGGTTCTCCGGGCTGTTCAACGACGTGAAGTTGTACCAGTCGGTCTCGATTTCGGGCCCGTCGGCCACGTCGAAGCCGATCGAGCGGAAAATCTGTTCGACGCGCTCCCACGTGCGCATCACGGGGTGCAGGCTGCCTGCACCGGCGCCGCGACCCGGCAGCGTGACGTCGATCGCCTCGGCGGCAAGGCGCTGGTTCAGCAGCGCATCGGCGAGCGCCTGGCGGCGTGCGGTCAGCGCGGCTTCCACCTGCTGCTTCACGACGTTGATGCGTGCGCCTTCGGTCTTGCGTGCTTCGGGATCGAGCTTGCCGAGGCCCTTGAGCAACTCGGTCAGCGCACCCGACTTGCCGAGAAATCGTGCTTTCTCGTTTTCGAGCGTGGTGATGTCGGCAGCCTGTTCAAAGGACTGCTGCGCGTCGGCGACAATCTGGTCCAGATCCATAGATCCCATCATTTCCAACGTCATTCGGTCTTGGCGAGCGAAACTGCCCGCCAAACAAAAAAGGGGCTCGGAAGAGCCCCGTTTTCGCTGCAGCGGCCGAAACTACCGGAACATCGCTGCAACTAACCACGCAGTGCTAATTTCGCAATTAGGCTGCAACGGCGGCTTTCACCTGCTTGACGATCGCAGCAAAAGCAGCCTTGTCGAACACCGCCATGTCGGCCAGGACCTTACGGTCGAGTTCGATCGACGCCTTCTTCAGGCCGTTGATGAACACGCTGTAGGTCATATCGTGCTGGCGAACTGCCGCGTTGATACGCGTGATCCACAGTGCGCGGAACACACGCTTCTTGTTGCGGCGATCGCGGTACGCGTACTGACCAGCGCGCATCACCGCCTGCTTGGCGATGCGGTAGACGTTATTGCGACGGCCGCGATAACCCTTGGCCAGGTTGATGATCTTCTTGTGGCGGGCCCGTGCGGTTACCCCACGTTTGACTCGAGGCATGTTTCTCTCCTTGGAGTATCAGTTGAGGGGTTACGCGAACGGCAGCATTGCGCGGACGGAGTTCAGATCGGAATCATGAACTGCCGTTGCGCCGCGCAGGTGACGCTTGTTCTTCGTGGTTTTCTTGGTCAGGATGTGACGCTTGAAGGCTTGACCGCGCTTGACGGTACCGCCCGGACGCACCACGAAGCGCTTTGCAGCACTCTTCTTGGTCTTCATCTTAGGCATGACGAACAACTCCAGTTTATTTGATGGCGATGGGTGTGCGGTTGGCTTGCGCCCTTGACCCGCCCTTCGAAACCCAGTCCACTTGTGTACGGCGAACCGCTTGCGCAGCCGCCGTCATTGTTGGCGCGCCGCCCTGACCGGGCAACGCACCGAACCGCTTTCGAACCTGCGCGCCATGCGCGCGGGCCCGTTACTTCTTTTTCTTCGGCGAGAGCACCATGATCATCTGGCGCCCTTCCATCTTCGGCATCTGCTCGACCTGGCCGACTTCCTCGAGATCCGTGCGCAGACGCTCAAGCATCCGCATGCCGATCTCCTGGTGAGCCATTTCACGGCCGCGGAAACGCAACGTGATCTTCGTCTTGTCGCCCTCTTCGAGGAAGCGCACGAGATTGCGAAGCTTGACGTTGTAGTCACCGTCATCGGTACCCGGGCGGAATTTGACTTCCTTCACCTGGATGACCTTCTGCTTCAGCTTGGCTTCGTGCTGCTTCTTGGACTCCTGATACTTGAACTTGCCGTAATCCATCAGACGGCAGACCGGCGGAACCGCTTGCGGCGCGATTTCCACCAGATCAACATCCAGCTCTTCCGATTTACGGAAAGCATCAGCGAGTTTTACGATACCGAGCGGTTCGTTCTCGATCCCGACCAGACGCACTTCCGGCGCAGTGATTTCACCGTTGATGCGATGCGACGACTTATCAGTAGCGATGTTACGTTTCCTCTAAAAATTAAAAAAACGAGCCGCGCTGCCAGGGCGGTTACTTGAACGAGCGCAGGTCTTCCTGCAGACGCTCAACGAAGGCTTCGATCGGCATAACGCCAAGATCGACGCCGCCACGGGCACGCACGGCTACCGTTTGCGCATCACGCTCCTTATCGCCCACGACGAGGAGATAAGGCACCTTTTCCAGCGTGTGCTCGCGTATTTTATAGCTAATCTTCTCGTTGCGCAAATCGGCCGCCACTCTAACCCCTTGTTTTTGCAACGTTTGGGCCAGAGATTGTGCGTATTCCGCCTGACTTTCGGCGATATTGAGCACAATTGCCTGGAACGGCGCGAGCCAGACCGGCATTGCACCAGCGTGGTGCTCGATCAGAATGCCGAGGAATCGCTCCATCGAACCGACGATCGCACGGTGCAGCATCACGGGCCGGCGGCGGCTGTTGTCTTCCGCGACGTACTCGGCACCGAGGCGTTCCGGCAGCATCATGTCGAGCTGCAGCGTGCCGCATTGCCACGAACGGCCGAGCGCATCCTTGATGTGGTACTCGATCTTCGGTCCATAGAACGCACCTTCGCCCGGCAGTTCTTCCCACGACAGGCCGCAGGCCGTCAGCGCTTCGCGCAGCCCCTGCTCGGCACGGTCCCACGTTTCGTCGGAGCCCATGCGCTGCTCGGGACGCAGCGACAGCTTGATGTCGATGTGCTCGAAGCCGAAATCGCCGTACACGCTCATCGCGAGCTTGTTGAACGCAATCGACTCGGCAATGATCTGGTCTTCCGTACAGAAGATGTGCGCATCGTCCTGCACGAAGCCGCGCACGCGCATCAGGCCATGCAGCGCGCCCGATGCCTCGTTGCGATGGCACGAACCGAATTCCGCGTAGCGCAGCGGCAGGTCGCGGTACGAGCGCAGGCCGTGCTTGAACACCTGGACGTGACCCGGACAGTTCATCGGCTTGATCGCGTAGTCGCGCTTCTCCGACTCCGTCGTGAACATGTTCTCGCGGTAGTTCTGCCAGTGGCCCGACGCCTCCCACAGCGAGCGGTCCATGATCATCGGGGTCTTGATCTCCTGGTAGCCGGCTTCATTCACGCGGCGGCGCATGTACTGCTCGACCTGCTGCCACAACGCCCAGCCCTTCGGATGCCAGAACACCATGCCCGGCGATTCTTCCTGCATGTGGAACAGGTCGAGTTGCTTGCCGAGCTTGCGGTGGTCGCGCTTTTCCGCTTCCTCGAGCATGTGCAGGTATTGATCCTGATCTTCCTTCTTCGTCCAGGCCGTACCGTAGATGCGCTGCAACTGTTCGTTCTTCGAGTCGCCGCGCCAGTACGCGCCCGCGACCTTCATCAGCTTGAAGACCTTCAGCTTGCCGGTCGACGGCACGTGCGGGCCGCGACAGAGGTCCGTGAAGCCGCCGTGCGAGTACAGCTTGATTTCGTCGCTTTGCGGAATCGATTCGATGATTTCGGCCTTGTACTTCTCGCCGAGGCTGCGGAAATAGCCGGCCGCCTCGTCGCGCGACACGACGCGGCGCGTCACGGGCTCGTCCTTCTTCGCGAGTTCCTGCATGCGCTTTTCGATCTTTTCGAGATCTTCGGGCGTAAACGGGCGGTTATACGAGAAGTCGTAGTAGAAGCCGTTGTCGATCACCGGACCGATCGTCACCTGCGCATCCGGATACAGGTCCTTCACCGCGTAGGCAAGCAAGTGCGCGGTCGAGTGACGGATGATGTCGAGACCGTCGGCATCCTTGCCCGTGACGATTGCGAGCGACGCATCGCGATCGATGACCGTGGACGTATCGACCAGCTCGCCGTCGAGCTTGCCACCAAGCGCAGCCTTCGCAAGGCCGGGACCGATCGAGGCCGCAACCTCGGCAACTGTCACCGGATGCTCGTATTGTCGAACTGAGCCGTCAGGCAAGCGTATCGAAACCATAGCAATCTCCGTGATGCCGACAGTGGGCGGCAGACCAAGCACGCGATATCAAAGTCACGCGCGAAAATTTCGCGACAAAAAAAATGCGGCCCCGCTTTCGAGGGGCCGCATTCGATACTTCACTCAAACTGAAAGGGCGAAAGGGTTCCTCGACTAGCGTCGCTCCGAAAAGGTTTCGGTCAACGTTCGCGGTGTCATAACCGTATTCGCCTTGTTCGCGTTGAGTTATTTACTGCATCGAACACCCGGAAACCGGGCATTCTCAATTCGTTGGTAGGCTCGATTGGACTCGAACCAACGACCCCCACCATGTCAAGGTGGTGCTCTAACCAGCTGAGCTACGAGCCTAGAGAAGCTGAAATTATATGGAGCTACCGTTCACTTGGCAAGCGTTTTTATGCGGTCGCAGCAAAATGATCGCGCTCCAACCCCATTTACAAGGACATCACGTCTTGCGCCCCGCCCGCACGACACCCGGCACTTCGCCGAGCAGCGTGCACGCGCGCTGGACCTGCGCGGAATTCGACACCTCGACCGTGAACTGCATGAATGCCGCATTCCGGCGGCTCTGCGTCTTCACGCCCACCACGTTCATCTTCTCGCGTGCGAACACTTCGGAGATGTCGCGCAGCAAGCCCTGCCGGTCGCTCGCCTCGATCATCAGATCGACCGGATAGACGGACGCGCCACGGCCGCCCAGCACGTCGGCCGACCAGGTCGTCTGCAACACGCGCTCCGGCGCCCGTTCGGCCATGCGCCGGAACGTCGGGCAGTCGCTGCGGTGAATCGACATCCCCTTGCCGCGCGTCACGAAGCCGCTGATCGGGTCCGGCGGCGCCGGACGGCAGCAGCGCGCAAGCTGGGTCAGCAGCGCATCGACGCCGACCACCAGCACGCCGGTCGACGCGCCGTGCGCGACACTCGCCCCGCTGCTGCGTTTCTCGAAATCGGCGGGCGCCTCCGGCGCATGTTCGGGCGGCGGCGCATCGGACAGCGCATGCTCGACGTTGCGCAGGCTGAATTCTTCCTTGCCGACGACCGAGAACAGTTCCTCGGGCGACTTGAAGCCGAGCTTCGCGGCGAGGTTGTCGAGATTGACCGACGTCTTGCCCTCGCGCTGCAGCGTCTTTTCGACGAGCGCGCGACCATGCGCGATGTTCTCTTCCTGCTCGATCGAGTTGAACCACGCACGCACTTTCTGCCGCGCACGCGAACTCTTCAGGTAGCCGAGCTGCAGGTTCAGCCAGTCACGCGACGGCCCGCCCTCCTTCACCGCGACGATCTCGACCGTCTGGCCGTTCGCGAGCGCCGTGTTCAGCGGCACCATCACGCCGTCGACGCGCGCGCCGCGGCAGCGATGGCCGAGCTCGCTGTGCAGGTGGTACGCGAAATCGACCGGCGTCGCGCCCTGCGGCAACGCAATCACCCGCGCCTGCGGCGTCAGCACGTAAATGTGGTCGTCGTCGAGCGACGTCTCGCGCAGTTGGGCCCACGCCTGGTCGCCGGATACTTCCGTGCCGTCCTCGACGTCGTCCTTCCATGCGAGCAGCTGGCGCAGCCACGCGATCTTCTCGTCGTACTTGTCGCTTGCCGAGAACTGGCCGCCATAGCCGCGCGCGCCGGCCTCCTTGTAGCGCCAGTGCGCGGCGACACCGTACTCCGCGAAACGGTGCATTTCCTGCGTGCGGATCTGCACTTCGAACGCGCGGCCGTCGTCGCCGATCACGACCGTATGCAGCGACTTGTAGCCGTTCGGCTTCGGACGCGAGATGTAATCGTCGAATTCCTTCGGCACCGGCTGCCACAGGTGATGCACGATGCCGAGCACCGCGTAGCAATCCTTGATGTCCGGCACGATCACGCGGAACGCGCGCACGTCGTACAGCTCGGAGAAATCGAGCTCCTTGCCGCGCATCTTGCGCCAGATGCTGTAGATGTGCTTCGGCCGCCCGCTCACGTCGGCCGGGATGTGCGCTTCCGCCAGCTCGTGCTGCAGCCGCTCGATCGCCTGCGCGACGTACGCCTCGCGTTCGATGCGCTTTTCATCGAGCAGCTTGGCGATGCGCTTGTAGGTGACCGGATCCTCGAAGCGGAACGCGAGGTCCTCGAGCTCCCACTTCAGTTGCCAGATACCGAGACGGTTCGCGAGCGGCGCATAGATCTCGAGCGTCTCGCGCGCGACGTCGGGCGGCGGATCGATCTTCGCCGCCGCGTAGTAGCGCAGCGATTGCAACCGCGACGCCAGCCGGATCAGCACCACGCGGATGTCCTGCGCGAACGCGAGCAGCATCTTGCGCAACGCCTCGATCTGCGTGCGCCGCTCTTGGGCGGCGTCGCGCCCGGCGTCCGGCATTGCGTTCTGCGCCGCGCGCAGGCTGACGGTGCCGAGCCGCAGCAGCTTGCGCACGTCGGATACGAGCCGCGCGACCTCTTCGCCGAAACGTTCGGTCAGCTCCCGCTCGGGATCGCTCAGGTGCGGCGTCAGCACGAACAGCGCGGCCGCCTGCATCGCGTGCGGATCGACGTTCAGCGTGCGCATGATCGACGCCGTGCCCGCCGAATGATCGGCCAGCAGCTCGCCCGACGACAGGCGCGCGTCACCGGCACGCTCGCGCACGAACGCGAGCACGTCGTCGAACGACGGTGCCGCGACGGAAGAAGCGGAAACGGACTCGGTCATCGCACGGCCTGGCGCATTGCGGTCATCGGAATGCTTCGCTCAGCTCCGTTGCGCGGCGACGACGACGATCTCGACGAGCAGCGCCGGATCCGCGAGCTTCGCCTCGACGGTCGCGCGCGGCGGCGTATTGCCCTGCGCGACCCACGCGTCCCACTCCGCGTTCATGCCCTCGAAGTTCGCGAGATCCGAAATGTAGATCTGCACCGACAGCAGATGTGCCTTGTCGCTGTTCGCTTCGGCGAGCAGGCGGTCGATGTGGCCGAGCACTTCGCGCGTCTGGCCCTTGATGTCCTGGGTGGTGTCTTCGGCGATCTGGCCGGCCAGATACACGGTACCGTTGTGGATCGCGGTTTCGGAGAGACGCGCTCCGACGTGGTGACGAATGACTGCCATGGAATGTTCCGGTCGTATGAGTGGGTGAGAATCGGCGACGACGCGGCCCGCGTGCCGCCGAACCGCATATTATGACGCGTTTATGCGCCGCCTTCGATGAAAAACCGGCGGGCAAGCGCAATCTGGTCATCGCCGATGAACGCCGGCGCATGGCCCACGCCCTGGATCTCGGCCTGCGTCACGTGCCTGCCGCGACGCACCATCTCCGCCACCGTGTCGCGCGACAGCAGGTCGGAACGCTCGCCGCGCACGACGAGCAGCGACGCGTCGGTGGTCTCGATCGCGCGCCACAGCGCGGCCTCGCCGAGCGCGGCCAGCTCGGGCGTCGTCGCCTTGAACGGCTCGGCGATGCGCGGATCGTAGCGCATCGTCCACCCCCCGTCGGGCAGCTCGCGCAGCAACGGCCCGTTGATCTCGCGCCATTCGTCGTCGGTCAACGCGCCAAACGGCAGCGATAGCGACGTCAGATAGTCGATGCCCTCCTGTTCGGTCGCGAAACGCGGCTGCACGCCGAGGTATTCGCCGATGCGCGTCAGCGAATCGGGCTCGATGCGCGGGCCGACGTCGTTGACGATCATCCGGCGCAGCGGCGAACCGGGAAGCCCCGCGAGCGCCATGCCGATCAGCCCGCCCATCGACGTGCCGAACCAGTCGACCGACTCGACGTCGAGCCGCGCGATCAGCGTGACCATGTCGGCCACATATTGCGGAATCGCATAAAGTCGCGGATCGGCGAGCCAGTCGGAGCGTCCGCGCCCGACGACGTCGGGGCAGACGACGCGATACGTATCGGACAACGCGGCGGCAAGCCGGTCGAAGTCGCGCCCCGAACGGGTCAGGCCGTGCACGCAGACCAGCACGCGAGGATTGGCGGAGTCGCCCCATTCGGTATAGGCGACATGGTGAAGGCCGGCGGCGCTCGCACACTGCACGCGTCGCTGACGGGGAACCGGAGGATTCGCTGAGGTTGTTGGCATCGTTGGCATCCTGTCGAACGGGTGCGGTGCGGCGGGCAACACTCGCGCCGCCCGATGCGAACGATTGTAAACCGCTTCGCAACGACGGGCCGTGACGCGGACGCGGTCATCCGACGCCTCTTCGCGACCGCTCACGCACTGCGGCGCCACGCCTCGCGCAACTGGTCGCGCAGGAAATCGACGAATGCCCGCACGCGCAGCGGCACGTGACGGCCACCGGGATAGACGGCATGGAGCGGTGCCGCAGGCGCCGCGAATGTCGGCAACACACGCACGAGCCGGCCGGCCTCGAGATCGGCACCGACGTCCCAGATCGACTTCAGCGCAATGCCCGCGCCCTCCAATGCCAACGTACGAGCCGCACCGCCGTCGTTCGTCAGCAGCGCGGCCGTCACTTCGACCGCCACTGCGCCCTGTGCACCGTCGAACCGCCACTCCGTACGAGGCTGGTCGCCCATCACGATGCATCGATGTGCACGAAGTTCGGCCGGATGAGCCGGCAGCCCGTGCACGGCGAGATAGCTCGACGACGCGCAAAGCACGCGATGATTCGGCGCCAGTTCGCGCGCGATCATCGTCGAATCGGCAAGGCTGCCGATTCGCACGGCAACGTCGATGTCCTGCGCGAGCAGATCGACGATCGCGTCGGTCAGCATCAGTTGCACGATCAACTCCGGATGTTGCCGCTGAAACGCCGCGACGAGCGGCGCGATCCGCAGCCGGCCGAGCTCGCCGGGCGCCGTCAGGCGCAGCACGCCGCTGACCGTGCCGCGACGGTCGCTCATCAGCGTTTCGGCGCGATCGACCTCGGCCAGGATGCGCAGCACCTGCGCATGGAACTGCGCCCCGTCGTCGGTCAGCGTCTGCTGCCGCGTCGTCCGGTGCAGCAGCCGCACGCCGAGCTGCGACTCGAGATGCGCGAGCCGCTTGCTGACGACGGACAGCGACAAGTCAAGCTCGCGCGCCGCCGCGGACAGGCTGCCGGCCGACACGATTCTCGCGAACGTATCGAGCGCCGGGAGATCGTCGATCAGCATCGCGGTACCTGCCCTGCGTCGCCCTTTCCTTTTTTCGAAGAATCCATTCGCCTTTTCCCCGTATTTCAGCTCGAAACGGAAACCTACCATACCTGTACCGCGTCGCCCCACGACGCCATCCAGAGGACACCCGAAACCATGTCGATCCCCTTTCGTTCGATCGCACGCCCGATCAGCCGCGTCATCGCTGCAGCGGCCTGCGTCGTTGCGCTGTCGCCTGCCGCGTCCCGCGCCGCCGACCTTCTCGATGCGCACAGCCTGACTGTCGCGGCCGACGTGCCGGCTACGCAGGCACGTGCGCAAATCCTCGCCGCGCGTCGCTACGGCACCTTCTGGAATACCGGTGATGCCGCCCTCGCCCGCGCCGCACTCGCGGCCGATTTCGTCGACCGAACGTTGCCGGCCGGTCGTGAGCAAGGTATAGCGGGACCGCTCGCGGCGTCCGGCACGATGCGTACGGCCATCCCGGACCTGCGCTGCGACATCGAACAGATGATCGTGGCGGGCGACCGTGTCGTCGTGCACCTGCACTTTCGCGGACATTTCACCGGCACGTTCAATGGAACGATCGGAAGCGGACAGGCGATCGACTTCATCGCGACCGACATCTACCGGATCGACCACGGCCGGATAGCGGAAAACTGGCACATCGAGGACAACCTGACGCTGATGCGTCAGCTCGGGCTCGTCGGCTGACGGAGGAAACGATGACTCACCGCAATCACGGTTCGACAACGCATCCGGCTCGCCGCACGTTTCTTGCACAAGCGGGCGCCGGGCTGGCAGCCGGCATCGCGATGGCCGCGGGCGCCGCCGGGTCGGCAACGGCCGCCCCGACTCCGGGCCCCGCATCGGCAGGTACCGGCGGGTTCTGGCAGGACGACACGCGCCTCGTCATCTCGATCTCGATGCAGTTCGAGGCCGGCGGACAACCGCCCAAGGGCGCGGACAGTCCGTTCCCGTCCGTCGAATTCCCGTCGTCGGTGCCAGTCGATCTGGCCTCGGCCACGTGGTTCGCATATGGCTATCGCGAAGGCATTCCGCGCCTTCTCGACCTGTGGGACCGGCATGGCGTGAAAGTCACGTCGCACATGATCGGAGAGGCCGCGCGCCGGCATCCCGAACTGGCACGCGAGATCGTGTCGCGCGGCCACGAAGCGGCCGCGCACGGCCCGACCTGGCGATCGCAGTTCGCGATGAATCGCGACGACGAGCGCCGCTTCCTCACCGAAGCCCGCGACATGGTCGAAGCAGTGACGGGCAGGCGCCCGATCGGCTACAACTGCAACTGGCTGCGGCGCGGACCGAACACGCTGCCGCTGCTGCAGGAACTCGGCTACATGTATCACATCGACGACGTCAGCCGCGACGAGCCCTTCATCGAAACCGTCGACGGTCGCGATTTCGCGGTCGTTCCTTACACGTTGCGCAACAACGACATCCTGCTGATCGAAGGCCGCAACTATTCGCCGACGATGTTCCTCGAGCAGATCAAGCTCGATTTCGACCAGTTGTACGCGGAAGCCGGACAGCGGCGGCGATTGATGTCGATCAGCGCGCACGACCGGATCAGCGGCACGCCGCAGATGGTCCGTGCGTGGGACGCATTCCTGCACTACGCTCGATCGCATCCGGGCGTTGCCTTCATGCGCAAGGACGACATTGCCCGCTTTGCCCTGCACAGCCCGTCGACGTTGCGCGAAGCCGAAACGATCTGACCGGATTGCGCTCACCTCATCACTTCGGAAGGACCACCATGAACGATTCACTCCCTGGAAAGAAGGTACTCGTCGTCGGCGGCAGTTCCGGCATCGGCGCCGCCGCCGCGAACGCTTTCGCACAACGTGGCGCTGTCGTGACGATTGCATCGCGCGACCCGGCCCGGTTCAATGCAGATGTCGCGCCGGGCGCACAAGTCCGCGCCGAAGCGCTCGACATCACCGATACGACGGCCGTCGATGCGTTCTGCGCGCGCATCGGCCAGTTCGACCACGTCGTGATTTCGGCCGCGAAGACGGCGACGGGCCCGGTCCGCGCGCTGCCGCTTGCCGACGCGCAAGCCGCGATGGACAGCAAATTCTGGGGCGCATACCGCGTTGCACGCTCGATCGATATCGCGCCCGGCGGCTCGCTGACGTTCGTGTCCGGCTACCTCAGCGTACGGCCGAACGCATCGTCGGTCCTGCAGGGCGCGATCAACGCGGCGCTCGAGGCGCTCGCCCGCGGCCTTGCACTCGAGCTGGCTCCCGTGCGTGTGAATGCCGTGTCGCCCGGCCTGATCGCGACGCCATTGTGGGACAAGCTCGCGCCCGATGCGCGCGACGCGATGTACGCGGGCGCCGCGCAGCGCCTTCCGGCACGCCGCGTGGGCCAGCCGGAGGACGTCGCGAATGCGATCGTGTATCTGGCGACAACGCCTTATGCGACCGGCTCGACGGTGCTGATCGACGGCGGCGGTGCAATCGCGTAGCGTATGCGGCCATGACAAAACGCCCCGCGTTCCATCGCGGAACGCGGGGCGTCGAGAGTCGTGCCGAAAAGCGGTTGCTTACGCGACCGCGCTCACATCGAGCGGTGCGCCCGTCTTCGTCTGGATCTCTTCCACGCTTACGCCGTCGGCGAGCTCGAGTACCTTCAGGCCATTCGGCGTCACTTCGATCACACCGAGATCGGTGATGATCAGGTCGACCACGCCGACGCCCGTCAGCGGCAGATTGCATTCGTCGAGGATCTTGTGCTGGTCGCCCTTCGCGACGTGCTCCATCAGCACGACGACGCGCTTCACACCTGCGACGAGGTCCATCGCGCCGCCCATTCCCTTGATCATCTTGCCCGGGATCATCCAGTTCGCGAGATCGCCCGTCTTGCTGACCTGCATCGCGCCGAGGATCGCGAGGTTGATGTGGCCGCCGCGGATCATCGCGAACGAATCGGCCGACGAGAAGATCGACGAACCCGGCAGCGTCGTGACGGTCTGCTTGCCGGCGTTGATCAGGTCGGCGTCGACTTCGTCCTCGGTCGGCGACGGGCCGATGCCGAGCAGGCCGTTTTCCGACTGCAGCCACACCTCGACGCCCGCCGGCACGTGGTTTGCGACGAGCGTCGGCAGTCCGATGCCCAGGTTCACATAGAAGCCGTCCTGCAGTTCCTTCGCCGCGCGCGCGGCCATCTGGTCACGATTCCAGGCCATGTCAGTCTCCTTTCGCGCGTACGACGCGTTGTTCGATGCGTTTTTCGGGCGTCGCGTTCAACACGATGCGCTGCACGAAGATCCCCGGCGTATGGATCTGATCCGGATCGAGCGTGCCGTTCTCGACGATCTCCTCGACTTCCGCCACGGTGATCTTGCCCGCCATCGCGCACATCGGGTTGAAGTTGCGCGCGGTGCGGCGATAGATCAGGTTGCCGGATTTGTCGGCCTTCCACGCCTTCACAAGCGCGACGTCGGCCGTCAGCGACGGCTCGAGCACGTAGTGGCGATCACCGAACTGGCGCGTTTCCTTGCCTTCCGCGATCACGGTGCCGTAGCCGGTGTTCGTGAAAAACGCGGGGATGCCGGCGCCGCCCGCGCGCAGCTTCTCGGCGAGCGTGCCTTGCGGCGTGAATTCGAGTTCGAGTTCGCCGGCCAGGTACTGGCGCTCGAACTCCTTGTTCTCGCCCACGTACGACGAGATCATCTTCTTGATCTGGCGGGTTTCCAGCAGCAGGCCGAGACCGAAGCCGTCGACACCCGCGTTGTTGCTGATGCAGGTGATGCCCTTGACGGCGGAATCGCGCAGCGCCGCGATCAGCGCCTCGGGAATCCCGCACAGGCCGAAGCCGCCCACCGCGAAGGTCTGTCCGTCGCGGACGATCCCTTCCAGCGCGGCAGCCGCGCTTGGATAGACTTTGTTCATCTGTATGTCCCTTCCTCTATGGAAACCAGCAAAACCGGTTCACGCGCCCACTGGGCCGCAAGCCCGCCGCATCATTCTATGCATGCACGGCGATACCTGCGTCGAAGCGCGCTGTTTTTATATCGCGACAAGGCGCCGCGAGATGCCTGAAAGGGTACGATGCGGCGCGGATGCGGCACAATACGCAAAAATACATAAGCGTTTGCCTCCGCTTGCCTGCGCCATGCCCGCTCTCGATTACCAGACTGCCTTTCACCTCGCGCCGCTCGGCCTCGTGATGTCGCGCGACCGCGTGATCGAGGACTGCAACGACGCGCTCGCGTCGATCTTCCGCTGCGCGCGGGCCGATCTGATCGGAAAGTCGTACGAAGTGCTCTATCCGTCGCCGGACGAATTCCAGCGCATCGGCGAGCGCATTTCGCGCGTGATGATCGCGAACGGCACCTACGCCGATGACAGAATCATGAAACGAGCCGACGGCGAGCTGTTCTGGTGCCACGTGACGGGCCGCGCGCTCGACCGCACCGCACCGCTCGCGGCCGGCGTCTGGACGTTCGAGGACCTGAGCGCGACGCGCCGCGTCGCCGTCGAGCTGACGCCGCGCGAGCGCGAGATCGCCGCGCAGCTCGCGACCGGCAAGACCAGCAAGCAGATTGGGCGCGTGCTCGACATCAGTTCGCGCACGGTCGACATCTATCGGGCGCGGCTGATGCGCAAGTACGGCACGAACAATACGCCGGAACTGCTGCAGCGCCTGCTCGGCCAGTAAAAGCACCCCGGAATGGCAATCGGCCGCGTGAAGCGGCCGATTCGGGAGATCAACGGGAAATGGCGACACACCGGCGCCCGGGCGCCGGCTTCGGTGCCGCCGCGCTCAGCCGACCTTCGCTGCGAGCGCGCGCTCGATGGTGTCGCGCAGCAGTTGCGGCAACGGCACCGACTTGCCGAGCGCGTAGTCGACCCATACGCAGCGCGCGTTGCCGCGCGCATAGACGTGCTCCGGATCGTCCGCGCGCGTCAGCTCGAAACCGGTGTCGAAGCTGCTGCGGCCGGGCTTCGCGGCCGACATCCTCGCGATCACGTCGCCCGGATAGTGCAGTTGCTTCAGGAACTCCATCGACGCCGTGACGATCACGGGCCCCTGCCCCTCACCGTTGCCGCCCGCGATGCCGAGTTGCTCGAACCACGAGATCCGGGCCTGTTCCATGTAGCGGAAATAGACCGTGTTGTTCACGTGGCCGAATGCATCCATGTCGCCCCAGCGGATCGGCATCGACATTTCAAATACGGGGGAATATTCGCTCATTGCAGTCTTCTTTGTTGCTGAATGTCATCCACTCAGGCGAGGCCGAAGCCGTCGTCGGCGGAGATAATCGAGCCGTTGATGAACTGCGACTCGTCGGCCGCGAGCAGCAACAACAGCCCGTCGAGATCCTGCGGCTTGCCGACGCGCCGGCGCGGCAGCATCGACTGCAGCTTCTGGCCCTGCTCGGTTTCCCACAGGTAATGATTGATTTCGGTATCGATATAGCCCGGACAGATCGCGTTGACGTTGATTCCGTGGCGGCCCCATTCGAGCGCCATCGCACGCGTCATCTGCACGACCGCCGACTTGCTCATCGCATACAGCCCGATCTGCGGAAACACGCGCAGCCCGGCTACCGAAGCGATGTTGATGATCCGGTAAGGCGGCTTGCCGTTGCCGTTCCCGCGCATGATCATCCGCTTCGCGACTTCCTGCGCGACGAAAAACGCGCCGCGCGTGTTGGTGTCGAACACGAACTCGAAATCGGCCGGCGTCACGTCGACGAGCTTCTGCATCGTCGAGACGCCCGAATTGTTCACGAGGATGTCGATCGTGCCGGCTTCCGTTTCCGCGTGCGCGATGGCCGCCTTGATGCTCTGCACGTCGGTGACGTCGAGCGACACGACGTGCGCGGCACCGCCCGCCGCCTCGATTTCCGCGCGCAACTCCTTCAGGCGCTCGACGCGGCGGCTCGCGAGCACGACCTTCGCGCCGGCCTGCGACAGCACCTGTGCGAACCGTTGCCCGAGGCCGCTCGATGCGCCCGTGACCAGCGCGACCTTGCCTTCCAGATTGATCGATCGACCCATTGCACATCCCCTTTCGATGTCGTTTCGCCGCCGCGGGCGCCTTGTCCCACGCAGCATAACCCTAGCACAAAAAATAGAACGATCGTGCTAATCTCCGCGCATGCTGTTGCGGCAAGCGTTTCGTTTCGCAGACAATACGCTCCCGAATAAAAGCATTCTAACGGTTAGAGGAACGCCAATGACCCCCGCAAGCCTCATCGAGCAATACGGCCCGCGCGAATCGATGGAATACGACGTCGTGATCGTCGGCGGCGGCCCCGCCGGGCTGTCGGCGGCGATCCGGCTCAAGCAGCTGGCCGCCGAGAAAGGCACCGAGATCGGCGTGTGCGTGCTCGAGAAGGGTTCCGAGATCGGCGCGCACATCCTGTCGGGCGCGGTGATGGATCCGCGCGCGATCACCGAACTGTTCCCCGACTGGAAGGAGCAAGGCGCGCCCTTGAACGTCGAGGTGACGGAAGACCGCTTCCTGTTCCTGTCCGAGAAGAGCGCGATCACGACGCCCAACTGGGCGCTGCCCGACAACTTCAAGAATCACGGCAACTACGTGATTTCGCTGGGCAACGTCACGCGCTGGCTGGGGGCACAGGCCGAAGCGCTGGGCGTCGAGATCTTCCCGGGCTTCCCCGCTGCCGAGATTCTCTACAACGACGACGGCTCCGTAAAAGGCGTCGCCACCGGCAACATGGGCGTGGGCAAGGACGGCGAGCCGACCGAGAACTTCCAGCTCGGCATGGAGCTGCACGCGAAGTACACGCTGTTCGCAGAAGGCTGTCGCGGCCACCTCGGCCGTCAGCTGATCTCGAAGTTCAAGCTCGACGCGAACGCCGATCCGCAGGCGTACGGGATCGGCATCAAGGAGCTGTGGGAAATCGATCCGGCGAAACACAAGCCGGGCCTCGTGATCCACACGGCTGGCTGGCCGCTGAAGTCGGATACGTACGGCGGCTCGTTCCTGTATCACATGGACAACAACCAGGTCGTGGTCGGCTTCGTGGTGGGCCTCGGCTACACGAATCCGTATCTGTCGCCGTTCGAGGAATTCCAGCGCTACAAGACGCATCCGTCGATCCGCGCGTTCCTCGAAGGCGGCAAGCGCGTGTCGTACGGCGCGCGGGCGATCACGGCCGGCGGCCTGCTGTCGCTGCCGAAGACGGTGTTCCCGGGCGGCGCGCTGATCGGCGACGACGCGGGCTTCCTGAACGCATCGCGGATCAAGGGCAGCCACGCGGCGATCAAGACCGGCATGCTGGCGGCGGACGCCGCGTTCGACGCGCTGCAGGCCGGCCGCCAGAGCGACGAGCTCAACGCGTATCCGGACGCCTTCAAGCAATCGTGGCTGCATACGGAACTGTACCGCGCGCGCAACTTCAAGCAGTGGATGGCCAAGGGGCTGTATCTCGGCACGCTGATGGTCGGGCTCGAGCAGAAGGTGATGGGCGGCAACGTGCCGTGGACGCTGCACCACAAGCATGCGGACCACGAGATGCTGAAGCCGGCGTCGCAATGCACGCCGATCGAGTATCCGAAGCCGGACGGCAAGCTGACGTTCGACCGGCTGTCGTCGGTGTTCATCTCGAACACGAACCACGAGGAGAACCAGCCGGCGCACCTGACGCTGAAGGACGCGACCGTGCCGGTGAACGTGAACCTGCGCACGTACGCGGGGCCGGAGGGACGCTTCTGCCCGGCGGCGGTATACGAGTTCGTGAAGAACGACGACGGCAGCGACCGCCTGGTGATCAACGCGCAGAACTGCGTGCACTGCAAGACGTGCGACATCAAGGACCCGACGCAGAACATCGTGTGGGTCACGCCGGAAGGCGGCGGCGGGCCGAATTACCCGAACATGTAACCTGCCGGAAAACGCCGCCTCGCGCGGCGTTTTTTTCGTCCCGTCGGCATTCGACGCCGCCCTGCCCGCCACCGGGCGCGCGATTGCCGCACCGAACCGCGCCCCGAACCGGCGGCGCTAGCGCGCCGCAATCCGCCGACGGAAATGCTCGGTGCCGGACACGATCTTGTCGAGCACCGCGTCGAGTGCCCAGAACCGCTCGCGCACGTCGTAGTCGATCGCGCGGCAGCGAATCGATCCGAACGTGCCGATCCGTTGATGGTAGATCTTCGCGAGCGCCGGGTAGCCAAGCGCTTCCGACACCGCCGAGAGCACCAGGAACGTCGACAACTCGTCGGCAAGCGCCGGATCAGAGTCGCCCTGCGTGCGCAGCCACCGATACAGATCGGGATGGAAGTTGGTGAACACGCCGTTGAAACCGGCGGAACCCGCCTTCATCGCATCCCATGCGATCGCAGCGTTCGCATTCAGGATCTTCATCGGCGAGCCCGCGGCCAGCGCAACGCGCCGCTTCACCGTCTCCAGGTCGCAGCTCACGTCCTTCAACATCACGAAGCGGCCCGTGTCGATGCACGCGCGCAGTTCGTCATCGGACAGCAATCGCCGATAAGGCGCCGGACATTCATACAAGCCAAGCGGCAGATCCGTCGGCAATCGGGCGAGCAACTTGTGAAGATGATCGAGAAACGCGGCGCTGCCCTTGCGCTGTGGATCGAGGCGGTTGGTCACGAGCACGACGCCCTGCGCACCCGATTCCGCCGCGGCGCACAGCTCGGCGACCTGCGCGTCCAGATCGTCGCTGACGTGCCCGGACGCGACGACAGGCACACGCCCCGCCACCCGCTCGACCACGAAACGCGCAAGTTCCGCACGTTCCGCGAGACTCAGGAATTGCATCTCGCTCGATTGCGCGACCGCGAACAGCGCATCCGAGCCGTGCGCCAGATACCATTCGATGAGTCGCTCGAGGCCCGCGTAGTCGATCGTGCCGGCATCGTCGAACGGCGTCAGCATCACCGGCACGATCCCTTCGATGGTCGTGCTCGCCTGCTGATGTGATTGCATCTGTTTCTCCTTCCTTCAATAAATACAGGGGGTAGCCGGCCGCCTCAGGCCGGCAGCGCTCCGCGCGCGGCACTCGCGGACTGCTCGGGAATCGGCTTGCGCACCAGCAGCAGGTAAGCCATCGCGCCGGCGAAGGCGATTGCCGCCGCCGTCAGCAGCGCCGGCACGAACGACCACTTCTGCGCGATGACACCCGTCAGGATCGGCGCGAGCGCACCACCGATGAAACCGCCGAAATTCTGGATCGCGCCGAGCGATGCGACACGGCTCGGCGGTGCGGCCGCCGTCGCGAGCGCCCACGAACATGCCGATGCCGCATTGGCGAGAAAGATCACGACCGAAATGCATGCCAGCGCGACCGTATTGCTCTGCACGAGCGCAGCCGGAATCGTGAACGCGACCATCCCGAGCATCGCGACGACCACCGCATTGCGCCGGCTCACGACCGGCGAGCGGCTGCGGCGCGTCACCAGATCCGACAGCCAACCTGCAACGAGCGAACCGACGAACCCGCACAGGAACGGCACGGATGCCGCAAACCCGGTGCGAATGAGGCTCATGTGACGCTCCATCGTCAGATATCCCGGCAGCCAGGTCAGGTATACCCAGTTCAGATACACCGAACCGAAGAAGCCGATCAGCATGCCCCAGGTCGTGCCGTGCGAAAACAGGCTGCGCCAGTCGGCGAAGGTCAGCTTGGGGGCCGCGACGGTCGTCTGCGCATCGGCATCGAGATACCCTCGTTCCGCCGCGGTCAATTGCGCACGCGCCGGATCGCGATACGACGCAAACCAGACGACGGCGACCACGAGACCAAGTGCCCCCGTGATGAAGAACGCCCAGCGCCAGTTGAACGACGCGACGAGCACCGACAGCAGCAACGGCGCGAGCGCGGTACCGAGCGGCGATGCCGCGTTGAAGATCCCGGTCGGCGTACCGCGTGCGCGCAACGGAAACCAGTTGCTCACCACCCGCGCCGCCGACGGGAACTGCGGCGCCTCGCCGATGCCGAGCACGATGCGCGCGACGATGAACCAGCCGAAGGTGGACACGAGGCCGCCCGCCATCTGCGCGAACGACCAGACGATCAGCCCGATGCCGAGCAGCCGGCGCGGCCCGATGCGATCGACGAGCCCGCCGACCGGAAACTGGCACAGCGCATAGCTCCACGAGAACGCCGACAGCAGCAACCCCATCTGCGAGAGCGACAGCCCGAGATCGTTCCGGATTGCCGAACTCGCGACGGCCAGCGTGCCGCGATCGAGATAGTTGACGATTCCGCTCGCCATCAGCAGCGCGAGCGCGATACGTTGTCCGCGCCGGATACGTGGCGGCGCAGTCGGAACAGCCTGGTCTTCGTTCATTTCGATCGTCTCCATGTCATAGGCGGGTGTCTGCCCGCGCCTTCCGTCGTCGCGGAATCTATACCGTCATGCGCTCCACTTCCTCGCGTGTCGGAATCGACGTCTGCGCACCGTGGCGCGTGACGCTGATCGCGGCAGCACGCTGGCCGAACGCGATCGCGTCGTCCATCGACGCACCGCTCGCCCGGGCGGCCGCGAATCCGCCGACGAAGGTGTCGCCGGCCGCCGTCGTATCGACGGCGACCACCGCCATGGCCCGATGGCGGCCATTCCCCGCGCTGCCGCGCCAGCAGACGCCGCGCGCGCCCAGCGTGACCAGCACGTTGCCGACGCCTTTCGCGCGCAGCGCCTCGGCGGCGCGCACCGCCGAGGCGTCGTCGCCGACGGCGATGCCGGTCAGCGATTCCGCTTCCGTTTCGTTGACGACGAGGTAGTCGATCCGCGCCAGCAATGCGTCGAACAGCGGCCGTGCAGGCGCCGGATTGAGCAGCACCGGCGTGCGATGCGCGATCGCACTGCCGATCGCGCGCGCGACGGTCTCGATCGGCACCTCGAGCTGGCACACCATCAGCGCCGCACCGGCGATCGCGTCGCGCGCTTCGTCGATCAATTCGGCATCGAGGCACGCGTTCGCACCGGGCACCACCACGATGCTGTTCGCCCCGTGCGCGTCGACCGTGATCGTCGCGACGCCGGTTGCCTCGCCGTCGATCCGGTGCAGGTGCGTCACGTCGATGCGTTCGGCCGCCAGCGCGTCGTGCAGGCGCGCCCCGAACGCGTCGTCGCCGACGCAGCCGATCATCGCGACCGATGCGCCCAGACGGGCCGCCGCCACCGCCTGGTTCGCCCCCTTGCCGCCGTGAACGGTCCGGAACGTCGTGCCGAGCAGCGTTTCGCCCGGCACGGGCAGCCGTGGCGCATGCGTGACGAGGTCGACGTTGATGCTGCCGACGACCGCGATTCGAGGGGACTTCGCGTGGCTCTTCATTCAATGTAACCGCTTACATTCGCGACAAACAAAATAGCCGGAGCGGCCATCGTCGACGAAAATTTCACAATACGGATGCGATCTGTGTCTGACATAATACGGAATGGCATCAAGATAGCGCTTACATTCGCACAGGCATCACCGGGAATGCAAGCGGGACCACGATGAATCGAGGGTAAACGATGGCGTTTTTGATCACGCGCGGCGTCTGCGACGCAGCCGCGCCCGAGGATGACCGATGAGTATGCCCCCATCCAGCGGCGGCACGGCTCGCGCACGCCGCGGCAGCGGCCGATCGGTGCTCGGGGATGTCGCGAAACTCGCCGGCGTGTCGACCGCGACCGTTTCGCGTGTCTACAACGACCCCGGCAAGGTCTCGGCCGACGTGCAGCAGCGCGTGCGCGACGCGGCACGCGCGCTGAACTGGATTCCCAACGCGGCCGGCCGCGCACTCGCCTCCACGCGCACCCACATCACGGGTGCGATCATCCCGACGCTCGACGACCAGGTGTTCGCGTCGCAGGTAGCGGGCATGCAGGCGGTCATGGCCGAGCACGGCATCACGCTGTTCCTGGGCTGCTCGAATTACGACCCGGCACAGGCGCTCGCGCAGGTGCGCGCGATGCTGTCGCGCGGCGTCGAAGCCGTGTCGCTGGTCGGCGAGGCCTATCCGCCGGAAGTATTCGAACTGCTCGACCTGCATCGGGTGCCGTATGTCGTCACCTATGCTTACCGCGACGACAGCCCGCACTGCTGCATCGGCTTCGACAACCGTGCGGCATTCGCGCGACTGACCACGCACCTGCTCGACCTCGGGCATCGCGATTTCGCGATCATCATGCAGCCTTCGGCGGACAACGACCGTGTGCAGGCCCGCCTGCGCGGCATCCACGACACGCTCGCCGCGCGCGGGCTCGCGGTCCGGCCGATCCACCAGCATGAGGGCCCGGCCACGATCGCGTTCGGGCGCGCGAGCCTGCGCGCGATCGCCGACAGCGGGGCGACGCGCCCGACGGCCGTGATCTGCGGCAACGACGCACTCGCGCTCGGCGCCCTGCTGGAAGCGCAGGCCATCGGCCTCGACGTGCCGTCGCAATTGTCGATCACCGGCTTCGACGATGTCGCGCTGGCTCGCGAGATCCGGCCTGCGCTGACGACGATGTGGGTCGACACCGATGCGATCGGCCGCAAGGCCGCCCGCGCGTTGCTCGACGCACTCGAGCACGGCGAAACCGGGCCCGGTTACGCGATACTGCCGGAGCTGCGGGTGCGCGAATCGGCCGCGCCGCCGAATTCGGCGGCTCAATGAAAACGGGGCGCCTCAGGCGCCCCGTTTCGCATCGAATCGATCGAGCCGGCGCATGCCGGCCCGGCTGCCTCAGGTCGCGCTGCCCGCGATCTTCGGCGTCGGCGTCTCGACGTCGCCGCACTGCGCGCGATGGCGCAGCGCATGGTCGATCAGCACCAGCGCGAGCATCGACTCGGCGATCGGCGTCGCGCGAATGCCGACGCACGGGTCGTGGCGACCGAAGGTTTCGACCGTCGCCTCTTCGCCGGACTTCGTGATCGAACGGCGCGGCGTGCGGATGCTCGACGTCGGCTTGATCGCGATCGACACGGTGATGTCCTGTCCCGTCGAGATCCCGCCGAGCACGCCGCCCGCATGGTTGCCGACGAAGCCGGCCGGCGTCAGTTCGTCGCCGTGCACCGAGCCGCGCTGCGCGACGCTGTCGAAGCCCGCGCCGATCTCGACGCCCTTCACCGCGTTGATGCTCATCATCGCCTTCGCGATGTCCGCGTCCAGCCGGTCGAATACCGGCTCGCCCCAGCCGACCGGCACGCCGGACGCAACGACGTCGATGCGTGCGCCGATCGAATCGCCGTCCTTGCGCAGCGCGTCCATGTAGGCTTCCAGCTCCGGAACGACCGCCGCGTTCGGCGAAAAGAACGGGTTCTCGCGAACGTGCGACCAGTCGACGAACGGCACGTCGATCTCGCCGAGACCGCTCATGTAGCCGCGCACCTCGACGCCGAAACGCTCGCGCAGCCATTTCTTCGCGACCGCGCCCGCGCCGACGATCGGCGCGGTCAGACGCGCGGACGAGCGGCCGCCGCCGCGGTAGTCGCGGATGCCGTATTTCTGCCAGTAGGTGTAGTCGGCATGGCCGGGTCGGAACGTCTCGACGATGTTGCCGTAGTCCTTGCTGCGCTGGTCGGTGTTGCGGATCAGCAGCGCGATCGGCGTGCCGGTCGTCACGCCTTCGAACACGCCGGACAGGATCTCGACCTCGTCGGCCTCTTGGCGCTGCGTCACGTGCCGCGACGTGCCGGGCTTGCGGCGATCGAGTTCGATCTGGATGTCGGCTTCGGTCAGCCCCATTCCCGGCGGGCAGCCGTCGATCACGCAGCCGATCGCGGGACCGTGCGATTCGCCGAAGGTCGTGACAGTGAAAAGCGTGCCGAGGGTATTGCCGGACATGATGGAACCGCCCAAAGAGAATTGGACAAACCGATGCGCTGCCTGGACCGCTGGCAGGCCGATCGTTTGCCGGTCGAGAAAAAGAAGTAAACCGCTATTATGCCAGCCGTCCCGTGCCCGCGGGCCGCGTGAACCGTTCAGACCACACGGGCCGGCCGCGCGGGCGGCCCGGCGCGATGCCGCCCCGCCCCGCCCCTGCTCACTTTCGCGCGCCGCGCAACTCGGTCACCGCGGCTTGCAACGCCTCGGGCGTCGCAACCGAGGCCGGGATCGGCTCGCCGACCGCGAGCGTCAGCCGGCTCATCACGCCGCGCTTGATGGGTCGCGGCATACGCGCATCGGTATGACGAGAGAAATAGCTGCCCCACAGCCCGCGCAACGCCATCGGAATCACGGGCGCCGGCGTACGGCTCAGGATTTCGGTGATGCCGTGGTGGAACGTGTTGATGTCGCCCGTCTTGGTCAGCTTGCCTTCCGGGAAGATGCAGACGAGTTCTCCATCCTTCAGCGCGGCCTCGCACGCGTCGTACGCACGTGCGAGCATGTCGGGATCCTCGTGGCGCGGCGCGATCGGAATCGCCTTTGCATGCCGGAACACCCAGCTCGCGAAGTGCGTCTTGAAGATCCGGTGATCCATCACGAACCGGATCGGCCGCGGGCTCGCGGCCGCCAGCACGAGCGCATCGACGTAGCTCACGTGGTTGCATACGAGCACGGCCGCGCCCTCTTCCGGGATCCGCTCCGCATGCACGAGGCGAATCCGGTAGAACGTGTGCACCAGCACCCACGCGACGAAGCGCAGCAGGAACTCCGGAACGAGCAGGTAGATGTACGTCGCGACCACGACGTTCAACAGCGCGGTGACGAGGAACAGGCCCGGGATGTCGACGCCGGCCTTGGTCAGCCCCATCGCCATCATGGCCGACAGGATCATGAACAGCGCGTTCAGGATGTTGTTCGCGGCGATGATCCGCGCACGATGGGTCGGCGCGCTGCGACTCTGGATCAGCGCATACAGCGGCACGCTGTAGAAGCCGCCGAACATCGCGAGCAGGAACAGGTCGGCCAGGATGCGCCAGTGGCGCGCGCCGGCCAGGAATTCCCCGACCGACAGCAGATGCCCGGGCGACGGCAGCGCGCGGCTCGCGAAATACAACTCGATCGCGAACACGCTGATGCCGATCGAGCCGAGCGGCACGAGGCCGATCTCGACGCGCCGCTGCGACAGCCGCTCGCACAGCAGCGAGCCGAGGCCAATCCCGACCGAGAACGTCGCGAGCAGGACCGTGACGACGTCGGGGCTCGCGGACAGCACGTCCTTCGCGAAATTGAAGAACGACGTGAGGAACGTCGCGCCGACGAACCACAGCCACGAGATGCCGAGCAGGCTCAGGAACACGGTGCGATTCTGTCGCGCGAGCCCGAGGTTGCGCCACGTCTCGCTGAACGGGTCCCAGTTGATCACGAGATCGGGCTGCGGCGCCGGCGTCGGTGGCACGCGCTGCGCGACGAGCCGTCCCGCGAGCGCGATGACGACGACGCTGACGGCCAGCACACGTTCACCGTTGCCTTCGATGCCCGCGGCCGCACCGCCGATGATCGTGCCGATCAGGATCGCGATGAACGTGCCCATCTCGACGAGGCCGTTGCCGCCGACCAGTTCGTGGTCGCCGAGATGCTGCGGCAGATACGAATACTTGACGGGGCCGAACAGCGTCGAGTGCATCCCCATCATGAACGTGCACAGATACAGCAGCGTCGCGCTGTGCGTGACGAAGCCGGCCGCGCCGACCAGCATCAGCACGATCTCGAAGGTCTTCACGAAGCGCGTGAGCGTCGCCTTGTCGTATTTGTCGGCGATCTGGCCGGAGGTGGCCGAAAACAGCACGAACGGCAGAATGAAGATCGCGGAAATCAGGAACGCGGCCGTCTTCGCGTCGACGCCGGAGAAACGCGCGGTGTGATAGGTGACGAGCGAGGTGAATCCGATCTTGAACACGTTGTCGTTCAGCGCCCCGAGGAACTGGGTCGTGAAGAACGGTGCGAAACGGCGCTGACGCAACAGGTCGAACTGCGACGCGTGGGCGCGCCGTTCGCCGCGCGACGCGGAAGAGACTTGCGTGTGATCGCTCATGCGGAATACGCGCGCATCGTCTGGGCGAAGCTGCGCGGGCCTTGTGTTGTTGTCGAAAAAACGGCGGCGCAGGCTGAACCTGCGCCGCCGTGCGCCGAGTGGCAGCGCCCGCGCGTCATGGCACCGGGCGCGACGTGTTTCACGGCTTCTGCGCTTCGGCTTCCGATTCGGATTCCGGCCAGTCGCGGATGTACGCCTTCAGCATCCGGTTCTCGAAGCTTTGCGCCTCGACGACCGTCTTCGCGACGTCGTAGAACGAGATGACGCCCATCAGCACCTTCTTGTCGAGCACCGGCATGTAGCGCGCGTGGCGCTCGAGCATCATCCGGCGCACTTCGTTGACGTCGGTTTCCGGCGTGCACGTGAGCGGCTCGTCCATCACCTTGCGCACCTGCACGTCGCCGATCGCGCCGCCGTTCACGTGGAGGCGCAGGATGATCTCGCGGAACGTCAGCATCCCGACGAGATCGCCGTACTCCATCACGACGAGCGAACCGATATCGTGTTCGGCCATCGTATCGACCGCTTCGCGCAGCGGCTTATCGGGCGTCACCGTAAACAGCGTGTTGCCCTTCACTTTCAGAATATCGCTGACGCGCATCGTAGTCCCCTCATGCTTGAATGCAAATCCGCTTTCGATCCTATCGGAAAGCCTGTCAAAAGGAAAGCGCGGGCCCGCGCGGCGCGGCCGCCCCTGCTTGCGGACGCGAGCCGCCCGCCGCACAATGACTCCATCGACAGCGGCCCGAGGAGACGGCCATGGCGCATACGCATACGGACCAATTCGCCAGCTTCGCTGACTTCTACCCGTATTACCTGAACGAACATCAGAACCTCACGTCGCGGCGGCTGCACTTCATCGGCTCGCTCGGCGTGATCGGCTGCGTCGCGATGGCGATCGCGACGGGCCACTGGCCGTGGCTGCCGGCGGCGGTCGTATGCGGCTACGGATTCGCGTGGGTCGGACACTTCTTCTTCGAGAAGAACCGCCCCGCCACGTTCCGGCACCCGATCTACAGCCTGATGGGCGACTGGGTGATGTTCAAGGACATCTGCACCGGGAAGATCCCGCTGTAACGTCCGCCCGGCGGCGCGTCACGCCGTTTTCGGCGGCCGCGCGTGCGGGTCGGGCGCCCCGCCGGGCACAGGCCCCGGCACGGTCTCCGCCGGCGGCACGCCGGTGAGCCGGTGCTCGGCGATCAGCGACGCAAGCGATACGTCGAACCGGTCGTTCGACAGCACCTCGAGCAATGCCGCCCCTTCGACGTGGCTGCGGCGGCGCTGGAGCTGGTAGGTCAGTTCCGTGCGGTCGATCACCAGCACGTCGAACAGCTGAGCCAGCGTCAGGTGCTCCGGATTCGCCAGCAGGATGTAGCTCGGCGCGAGTTCGCCGCTTTCCAGCCGCGCGATCCATTCCCGCTCCTCCATCGTCAGCAGCAGCCGCTGCGCGGTTTCCATGTCGCAGCGCAACATGGTCGCTAGCCGCATCGCCGTATAGCCCGCCTTGCCGACCGCGCGCGCCTCGGCCAGTCTCGCCAGCAGTTCGAGCGCGTCGAGCAGGTCGCTGCCCGGATAGTGGATGCGATGGAACTGGCCGACGCGAATCGCCGGCAGTGCGGACGCCACCATCGCGCCGAGCAGCGCGATGAACCAGCTCAGGTACACCCATAACAGGAACACCGGCAGCGCCGCGAACGCGCCATATACGGCCGTATAAGTCGGAATGCGCCGCACGTAATAACCGAAGCCGCGCTTCGCGAGCTCGAACGCGATGGCCGCGAACAGCCCGCCGATCACCGCGTCGCGCCATGCGACCGTGCAGTTCGGCAAGTACACGTACAGCAACGTGAACGCGAGCACGGTCAGCGGCAGCGACACGAATGCGAGCAGCCATTCGACGATCGACGTCGACGGCGCGGCGCCGGTGAACGCCAGCGACTGCGTAAACAGGTACGACGAGATCGACAGGCTCACGCCGAACAGCAAGGGCCCGAGCGTGATCAGCGCCCAGTACGCGAGCACGCGCTGCGCGAACGGCCGCGGCTTGCGCACGCGCCAGATCAGGTTGAACGCGGACTCGATCGTCATCATCGTCATCACCGACGTGACGACGAGCGCGATCAGGCCGGCCGTCGTCAGCCCCTTGGCCTTCGACGCGAACTGGTTCAGGTACTTGAAGATCTGGACGTTGAACTGCGCGGGCATCAGGTGATCCGCGAGGAACCCCTGCAGCGAGATCTGGAACGATGCGAACATCGGGAACGCGGTGAACAGCGCGAACGCGACCGTCACGAGCGGCACGAGTGCCAGCATCGTCGTGAACGTGAGGCTGCCCGCCACTTGCGGGATGCGATCCTCGGCGCTGCGCCGGGCCGCGAACTGCGCGAGGCGCTTGAGGGTGTCGAGATCGACGCTCAACTTCGGCAAACGGCTTCTCCTTCTCGATGGCGCGCGCGATGGCGCGCCGCCGCCGCGCTGCGCGACGACTTCAGCCCCTATAATAGCCGCTCGATCCAGCAGGGGCCGACTGCACCGGGCATGCGCGCGGCCGCACGCGGCTCCGCCGCCCATGAAAGACATTCTCGTCCTCTATTACAGCCGTCACGGCGCCACACGCGATCTCGCGCTCGCGATCGCGAACGGCATCGACAGCGTGCCCGGCATGCAGGCCCGCATCCGCACGGTGCCGCCCGTCTCGACGGTCTGCGAAGCCACCGCCCCGGACATCCCCGACGACGGCCCGCCCTACGCGGAACGCCGCGACCTCGAGGAATGCGCGGGCCTCGCGCTCGGTTCGCCGACCCGCTTCGGCAACATGGCCGCCTCGCTCAAGTATTTCCTCGACGGCACGACCCCGCAATGGCTGTCGGGCGCGCTGACCGGCAAGCCGGCCTGCGTGTTCACGTCGACCGGCAGCCTGCACGGCGGCCAGGAATCGACGCTGCTGTCGATGATGCTGCCGCTGCTGCACCACGGGATGATGATCGTCGGGATCCCGTACACGGAATCCGCGCTCAGCACGACGCGCACCGGCGGCACGCCTTACGGCGCATCGCACGTGTCGCAGCACGATCGCAGCGCGACCGACGGGCTGTCGGCCGACGAAAAGGCGCTCGCGGCCGCGCTCGGCGTGCGGCTCGCCCGCGCCGCGGCGGCCCTGTCCGCCGCGCAGGCCACCGAAGCCGCATGAACATGCCCGCCCGCCCCGCCGTCGCCGCCCGGCCGCGCTACGCGCTGGCCGCGGCCACATGCCTCGTCGCGCTGATCGCGCTGTCGCTCGCGTGGGAACTGTGGCTCGCGCCGCTGCGCCCGGGCGGCTCGGCGCTGATGCTCAAGGCCGTGCCGCTCGCGCTCGCGCTGCCCGGCGTGTGGCGGCGTAACATCTATACGATGCAGTGGGCGAGCATGCTGATCCTCGTCTATTTCGCCGAAGGCATCGTGCGCGGCATGTCCGACCGCGGGTTGTCCGCGACGCTCGGCTGGTGCGAGACCGCGCTCGCCGTCGGCTTCTTCGTGGCAGCGCTTGCGTACGTCGCGCCGTTCAAGCGCGCGGCGAAGCGGCAGCGCGCCGCGTCCTGACCCTTACGCGACCGAACGTGATGATTTCTTCCGAAGCCTTCGTATCCGCCTGCCGCGACGCGATCGGCGCCACCTACGTGCTGACCGATCCGCACGATACCGAGCCGTTCCTGACCGACTGGCGCCGCCGCTACAAAGGCAGCGCGTGCGCGGTGCTCAAACCGGCCGATACGGCCGAAGTCGCCGCGCTCGTCCGGCTCGCGAACACGCATGGCGTCGCGCTCGTGCCGCAGGGCGGCAACACGGGCCTCGCCGGCGGTGCGACGCCCGACGCGAGCGGCGACCAGGCCGTGCTGAGCCTCGCGCGCCTGAACCGCGTGCGCGCGCTCGATCCGCACAACAACACGATCACGGTCGAAGCCGGCGTGATCCTCGCCGACGTGCAGGCACGCGCCCGCGAAGGCGGCCGGCTATTCGCGCTGAGCCTCGCCGCCGAAGGCAGCTGCACGATCGGCGGCAACCTGTCGACCAACGCGGGCGGCACCGCGGTGCTGCGCTACGGCAACGCGCGCGAGCTGTGCCTCGGGCTCGAGGTCGTGACGGCGCAGGGCGAGATCTGGGACGGCCTGCGCGGCCTGCGCAAGGACAACACGGGCTACGACCTGCGCGACCTGTTCATCGGCGCCGAGGGCACGCTCGGCATCATCACGGCCGCGGTGATGAAGCTGCATCCGCTGCCGGCCGCGCAGGTCACCGCGCTGGCCGCGCTCGAGTCGCCGCACGCGGCGCTCGACTTCCTCGCGCTCGCGCAGCGCGCGGCCGGCCCGCTGCTGACCGGCTTCGAGCTGATGTCCGATTTCTGCATGCAGCTCGTCGGCAAGCACTATCCGCAACTGCGCTATCCGTTCGACCGCACGCATGCGCAGACGGTGCTGCTTGAACTGTCGGACAACGAGAGCGAAACGCATGCGCGCGCGCTGTTCGAAAAACTGATGGAAGAAGCATTCGAGGCCGGGCTCGTGGTCGACGCGGTGGTCGCGGAAAATCTCGCGCAGTCGCGCGCATTCTGGGACCTGCGCGAACACATCCCGCTCGCGCAGGCCGACGAGGGACTGAACATCAAGCACGACATCGCGGTGCCGATTTCATCGATCGCGCGCTTCATCGACGAAACCGACGCGGCGATCCAGCAAGCTGCGCCCGGCGCGCGGATGGTCACGTTCGGCCACCTCGGCGACGGCAACCTGCACTACAACGTGCAGACGCCCGAAGGCGGCGACCCGAAGGCGTTCCTCGCGGAATTCCAGAAACCGATCAATCGTATCGTCTACGACAACGTGCACCGCCACCACGGCACGATCAGCGCGGAGCACGGGATCGGCCAGTTGAAGATCGACGACGCCCAGCGCTACAAGTCGCCGGTCGAAACGGCGCTCATGCGCACGCTGAAGACCGCGCTCGACCCGCGCGGGCTGATGAATCCCGGCAAGGTCCTGCGCTGAAGCCCCCCACCCCGGAGCGATGTCCATGAGAGTCCGCGTCCTGTCCGACCTGCATCTCGAAAGCAACCAGCCCGACACGATCGCGCACGCCGACGCGGATCTCGTCGTGCTGGCCGGCGACATCCACAATCACGCGGAAGGCCTGCGCTGGGCCGCCGAAACGTTCGCCCCCGATGTGCCGGTGATCTACGTGCCGGGCAACCACGAGTACTACGACGGGGAATTCGGCGCGCTCGAAACCGCGATGCGCGACGCCGCGCAGGCGATCGACAACGTGCATTACCTGAACAACGGCGTGTACGTCGATCCGGCACAGCGCTTTCGCGTGCTGGGGACGACGCTGTGGTCCGATTTCTCGCTGTTCGGCGCCGACGAGGCGAGCATCGCACGCGCGATCGACGCCGGCATGCGTGTGATGCTCGATTTCAAGGGTTTGATCCAGGTGACGTGGCCGCACGATGCGGCATTGCATGCGGCGGAGGCGCCGGAGCGGGATTTCACGCCGGCCGACGCGATCGCGCTGCACCGGCAAGGCCGCGCGTGGCTGGAAGCACGGCTCGCGACGCCGTTCGACGGCCGCACGATCGTCGTCACGCATCATGCGCCGCACCTGCGCTCGCTCGCCGAGCGTTACGCGGAAGACCTGGCGTCGGCGGGATTCGTCACGGACATGGCGGAACTCGTGCGGCCGCCCGTGGACCTGTGGATCCACGGCCACACGCATACTTCATTCGATTACGTGACCGACAGCGGCACGCGCGTGGTGTGCAACCCGCGCGGCTATATCCACCGGCGCACCGGCGAACTGGAAAATCCCGCGTTTGCGTGGGACAGAGTGGTCGAACTCGGCTGAGCGCCGGGCCATCCGGCCGCGTGATGCGGCCCTTCCCGATCCGAAAGGCCGCCCGATCAGCGATCGGCGCGGCGCGATCCGTTCGCCGACGGGCGTACCCGCACCGGCGCCGGCTTCATCCGTGCCTTCATCGCGCGCAGCAGATCGCGCGTCGCCGCGGCGGCAGCAGCCGCACCAAGCAGAACTCCAAGGCCGATCATCAGTTGCGTATCCATTGCGACTCCGGGTATGGGCAGATCCAAATCTCTCTGATTTGAACAGTATCAAACTGTCCGCCGTCCGAGGGTAAAAAAATGTTGCGCGAAGGACAAATCTCGTCAGATCGGGCTCGACCGCGCGCTCATGTCGCAGCCGTGAACTGCGCGAGCGCGGCTTCGTCGGCTTCGAGCGTGGCCGGCAACTCATCGCGCAGAAAATCGACCCAGGTGCGGATTTTCGCGTCGAGATACTGGCGCGACGGATACAGCGCGTAGATGTTCATCACGTGCGACCGGTATTCGGGCATCACGCGCACGATGTGTCCGCTGCGCAGCCCGCCGATCGCCGAATAGAGCGGCAACCCGCCGATCCCCATCCCTTCCCGCACGGCCACCGCGAGCGCCTCGGCGACGTTCACGCGGAACGGCGGCGCCGTGATCGGAATCACCTCGTCGCCGTGTGGCCCCGACAGCGACCACTCGTCGAAGTGAAAGCCCGGCGCGACCATCCCGAGACAGACGTGGTGCTCGAGATCCGCGGGCGTCCGAGGCACGCCGTGCGTGTCGACATAGCCCGGCGACGCGCACACGACGCTGTAGCTCTCGCCGAGCCGCTGCGACACCAGCCCCGAATCGGGCAGGTCGCGGCCGACGACGATCGCGACGTCGTACCCCTCGTCGAGCAGGTCGGGCATCCGCTGCGCGAGCGTCAGCTCGACGTGCACGTCCGGATAGCGCTGCCGATAGCGCGCGATGGCCGGCACCAGGTAGTGCTGCCCGAGGCTCGTGAAGCAATGGACCTTCAGCTTGCCCGACGGGCGCGCGTGCGCGTCGCCCGCTTCGGCTTCGGCCTGGTCGACGTACGCGAGGATTTGCTCGCAGCGCTGCAGGTAGCGCTCGCCTGCCTCGGTCAGCGCGATCCGGCGTGTCGTCCGGTTCAGGAGGCGCGTGCGGAGGTGCGCCTCGAGATCCGACACGGCGCGCGATGCATAGGCGGTAGTCGAATTCATCTGCTGGGCGGCCGCGGTAAAGCTTCCCGCGTCGACCACACGGACGAATACCCGCATGTTTTGTAACGTATCCATCCCATTACCCGTTTGAATCCGGAGGGATTGTTGCACAGGGGCGAACAAATATTATCTCAGGATTCGTAAAAATGACTTGCACCCTTGTCCATTTATTCAGGAATCACTGAAAAATATAATCGCATCCGACTCATCTATATCCGAAAGGGAGAAAATCGTGCGGTCTCCGGCAACAAAAGGGACGCTGGCACTGGCGGTTCTTGCAGTCTCATTAATAATGGCCGGATGCGCGAGCATGGGCGACAACAAGCCGCAGTCCGCGCGCATCGAAGCGAACACACTCGATGCCGGTGCCGCCATCCGCGCGGCGGACCACGACGCGGGCTGGCCCGCGTCCGACTGGTGGCGCGCGTACCGCGACCCGCAACTCGACGCGTGGATCGCCGCCGCGCAGGCCGGCAACCCCACCCTCGCGGCCGCCGAGGCCCGCGTGCGCGAAGCGCAGGCGATGGCGCGCGTGGCCCGTTCGGCGGAACTGCCGCAGATCAACGGCAACCTGTCGCTGATGCGCCAGCACTGGCCCGACAACGTGTACTACGGCCCGGGGCCGCTCGCCGACACCGACACGTGGAACAACACCGGCACGCTCGGCCTGTCGTACCACCTCGACCTGTGGGGCAAGGACAAGAACGCGACCGAGCGCGCGCTCGACACCGCGCATGCAACGGCGGCCGACGCACGGGCGGCGAAGCTCGAGCTCGAGGTCAACGTCGTGCGCGCGTATGTCGGCATGTCGATGAACTACGCGCTGCTCGATCTCGCGCACGAAACGTTCGAACGTCAGCGCTCGCTGGCCGATCTCGCGCGCAAGCGCCTGCAGGCCGGCCTCGGCACGCAACTCGAAGTCAGCCAGGCCGAATCGACGCTGCCCGACTACGAGCGCCAGATCGACAGCTATGAAGAAGCGATCCAGCTCGCGCGCCACCAGCTCGCCGCGCTCGCGGGCAAGGGCCCGGGCGCCGGCGATGCGATCAAGCGGCCGAGCCTGTCGCTCGACGCGCCGGCCGGCTTGCCGTCCGCGATGCCGGCCGACCTGCTCGGCCGCCGCCCGGACGTCGTCGCGGCCCGCTGGACGGTCGACGCGCAGGCACGGGGCATCGATGTCGCGAAGGCCGCGTTCTACCCGAACATCGATCTGCTCGCGACGGTCGGCGGCTTCGGCGTGACCGCGCCGTTCACCGACTTCCTGCGCGCGATGAACGGCGGCTGGACGGCCGGCCCCGCGCTGTCGCTGCCGATCTTCGAAGGCGGCCGCCTGCGCGCGCAACTCGGCGCGGCCGACGCCGGCTACGACCAGGCGGTCGAGCGCTACAACCAGACGGTCGTCGGCGCGCTCAAGGACATCGCCGACCAGGTCGTGCGGATCCGCTCGCTCGATACGCAGAAGAAGGACGCCGCGCGCTCGGTAGCCGCCAACGACCGCAGCTACCAGCTGTCGCGCGAAGGCTTCCGCCGCGGCCTGACCGATTACGTGAACGTGCTGGTCGCGCAACAGCAGCTGCTGCGCGCGCAGGAAACGGCGGCCCGCATCGACGCAGAGCGCCTCGCCGCGCACGCGCAGCTGATGGCCGCGCTCGGCGGCGGCGTCGAGCCGGAAACGGACGTTCAGGCCGGCCATCCGCCGCACGACGAATCCGCCGCGAGCGCCGCCGCGCCGGCCGCCGCATCGGGTGCGAAGCCCGTCGCGGCCGCCGCTCGGCCCGCGCGGGTCGCAACCGCCGGCGCGACCGCCACGCCGGCCGCACGGTAACGCGGAGCGACCGTCATGTCCGCCTCCTCCCCCGCTTCCACACATGCCGCCGGCCCGCTCGCGGCCTGGTCCGCCGCGTTCGGCGACTGGGCCCGCAGCGACGGCGCCGCGTGGCTCTATCTGTTCAAGGCACTGCTTGCCGCGTTCATCGCGACCGGCGTGTCGATGCGGCTCGACCTGCCGGCGCCGAAGACGGCGATGACCACGGTGTTCATCGTGATGCAGCCGCAAAGCGGCGCGGTGCTCGCGAAGAGCTTCTACCGGGTCGCCGGCACGATCTTCGGGCTGATCGCGACGCTCACGTTCGTCGGGCTGTTCCCGCAGCAGCCGCAGCTGTTCCTGCTGGCCGTCGCGCTGTGGGTCGCGCTGTGCACGGCCGGCGCCGCGCGCAACCGCAACTTCCGCAGCTACGGCTTCCTGCTCGCCGGTTACACGACCGCGCTGATCGGGCTGCCGGCATCGCAACACCCGGACGGCGCGTTCATGAGCGCGATGACGCGGGTCGCCGAGATCATGGTCGGGATCGTGTCGGCAGGCGTCGTCAGCGCGCTGGTGTTTCCGCAGTACACCGGCGAGCAGATGCGCACGACGGTGCGCAAGCGCTTCAGCAGCTTCGTCGACTACGTCGCGGCGGCGCTGTCGGGCCAGCTCGACCGCGCGCACATCGAAACCATCCATACGCGCTTCGTCGCGGACGTGGTCGGCTTCGAAGCGGCGCGCAGCATGGCCGTGTTCGAGGATCCGGACACGCGGATGCGCAGCGGCCGCCTCGCGCGTCTGAACAGCGAGTTCATGAGCGTATCGAGCCGCTTTCACGCGCTGCATCAGTTGATGAACCGGCTGCGCGCGGCCGGCGCGCAGGCCGCGATCGACGCGATCGAGCCGTACTTCCGCGAGATCGCACCGCTTCTGACGCGCAATGGCGAACCGGTGCGCTCGTCGGCCGACGCCGCGCTCGCGGCCGAACAGCTGCTCGCGTGGCGCGACGCGCTGCCGCGCCGCATCCGCGCGACGCGCGCCGCGCTCGAGACGCAGCCGGATTTTCCGCTGCTCGACTTCGACACGGCCACCGAGCTGCTGTACCGCTTCATCACGGATCTGCACGAATACGCGGCGACCTATGCGTCGCTGTCGACCGCGACGCACGAGCGCGAACGCTGGATCGAGCGCTACGAGCCGCGCACCAACGTGACGGCGATGGTGATCGCGGCGATTCGCACCGCGACCGTGATACTCGTGCTCGGCTGGTTCTGGATCGAGACCGCGTGGCCGAGCGGCGTCACGATGACGCTGACGGCCGCGGCCACCTGCGCGCTCGCGTCGTCGACACCGCGCCCGACCGCGATGTCCGCGCAGATGGGCATGGGGACCGCGCTGGCCGTCTGCACGGGCTTCCTGCTGACGTTCGGCATCTACCCGCACATCGACGGCTTCCCGCTGCTGTGCGCGGCCCTCGCGCCGCTGCTCGCGATCGGCATCTTCATGACGATGAAGCCGAAGCTCGCGGGCTACGGGATGGGCTACCTGATCTTCTTCAGCTTCCTCGCCGGCCCCGACAACATCACGCACTACGACCCGATGAGCTTCATGAACGATGCGCTCGCGCTGGTGCTGTCGATGCTCGTCTCGGCGATCGCGTTCGCGGTGCTGTTTCCGCCGACCGCGCCGTGGCTCAAGAAGCGGCTGTTCGCCGACCTGCGCCATCAGGTGGTCGCCGCGTGCCACGCACGGCTGGCCGGACTGCGCACGCGCTTCGAGAGCGGCGCGCGCGACCTGATGTACCAGGCGCACACGCTGTCGGCCGACCAGCCCGACGTGCAGCGCGACGCGCTGCGCTGGATGTTCGCGGTGCTGGAGACGGGCAACGCGGCGCTCGATCTGCGCACCGAGCTGGCGACGCTGCCGTCCGACCCGCGCTATGCGCCGACGACGCCGTGGCGACGCGCGATCGAGACGATGCGCACCGCGCTGTCCGCGCTGTTCCGCCAGCCGGACGCGGCGCGCTTCGACGCGACGCTCGATGCGGTCAACGCCGCGATCGACGCGACCCGGCAGACGCTCGATGCGGTCACGCCGTCGCGCGAGGAGCGCCATCGGCTGCAGCGCATCCTGAGTCATCTGCATTTCGTACGCACGGCGCTGCTCGATCCGGAATCGCCGCTCGAGCCGCTCAACCGCAACCGCCCGGTGCGTCCCCAACAAGGAGCCTCGTCATGATGCCGCGTGAAATCGCCATTCTCGATGCCTACATGCCCACGGTGGTCCTGATGTTCGTCCTGGGCGCGCTGGCGACCTGGGCCGTCGACCGCCTGCTCGCCTACACGGGCCTCTACCGTCTCGTCTGGCACCCGTCGCTGTTCCGCGCGTGCCTTCTCGTCTGCATTTGCGGCGGACTGAGTCTTGCCGTTTACCGTTGATTCCGAACCATCATGATTCTCAGAAAACTCTTCGGCTTCGTCGCGACCGCCGTCATCCTTCTCGTCGCGATCCTGATCGGGCGCTCGCTGTGGGTGCACTACATGGACGATCCCTGGACGCGCGACGGGCGCGTCCGTGCCGAGATCGTCAACGTCGCGCCGGACGTGTCGGGCGCGATCGTCGAACTGCCCGTGCATGACAACCAGCTCGTGAAAAAGGGCGACCTGATCATGCAGATCGACCCGTCGCACTACCAGATCGCGGTCGAGCAGGCGCAGGCGGCCGTCGCCGCCCGCCGCGCGGAACTGCAGATGCGTCGCGACGACGCGGCCCGCCGTGCCGACCTCGACGCGCTCGTCGTGTCGAAGGAAAACCGCGAGAACGCCGCGCACAGCGCATCGAGCGCCGACGCGCAGTACCAGCAGGCGATCGCCGCGCTCGACGCCGCGAAGCTCAATCTCGAACGCACGCGCGTGGTCGCGCCGGTCGACGGCTACATCACGAACCTGCAGACGTTCAAAGGCAACTACGCGGTGGCCGGCCAGGCGAAGCTCGCGATCGTCGACAGCCATTCGTTCTGGGTCTACGGCTACTTCGAGGAAATCAAGCTGCCGCGCGTGAAGGTCGGCGCACCGGCCGAGATGCGGCTGATGAGCGGCGGCGTGATGAAGGGCCACGTCGAGAGCATCTCGCGCGGCATCTACGATCGCGACAACCCGCAAAGCCGCGACCTCGTCGCGGACGTGAACCCGACCTTCAACTGGGTGCGCCTCGCGCAGCGCGTGCCGGTGCGCATCCGCATCGACGAAGTGCCGGCCGACGTGGTGCTGTCGGCGGGCACGACCTGCACGGTCATCATCGATCCGGACAAGCAGAAAAAGTCGTGATGAAACGCTGGCCGGGCGGCGCCCCGCCCGGCCGCGTCATTCCCAGAAGAACCGGTAAGGCAGGAACGGCGACGGGCCGAGCCCGTACTCGCCGAGCATGTTGCGCAGTCGCATCGCGAAGCCGACGGCGCCGATCACGACCAGCGCGACGATCACGTGCCGGCGCCGGATCCCCGGCACGTGCTGCAGCGGCACGAACTGACAGCCCATCGCGAACAGCACGAGCCACTGGAAACGCAGCCCCGCATAGCTGATCCGCGCGAGCGCGAAGCTCGCGATCTCGCAGACGAACAGGAACACGAGCGTGCGCGGCATGCGCGCCAGCAGCACCCAGCCGGCAGCGAGCGTCAGCAACGCAAGCACGAGCGGCGCGCCGCCCGACATCTGCGCGGGCGGCGTGAACGCCGCATACAGGCCGACCTTCGCGAGCAACGCGTCGTGATGCATCGCGAACAGCACGCCGCCGATCGCGACCGCCAGCCCCGCATAGCGCAGCAGGCGCAACCGTCGGACCTGCAGCAGCACGACAAGCAGCGCCGCCGACACGTGCATGGCGGTCGCCGCGGCCGCGAACGCGAACGACGCGCCGTGCCGCCTGCGCGCCCATGCGTCCGATGCGAGCTTCGCGACACAGAACGCGACGCCGTAGCGCACGCCGCTCATCGCCATGTCGTAGAAGAACAGCGGAAAGATCAGCGTGGCGAACACGCATGCGTCCTCGGCGCTCCGGCCGAACGCGGCGACGCACGCGACGACGACCAGCAGCGACAGGATCGCCATCGCGATGTGCGGATCGTGCCCGAGCCACGCGAGCGCGCGCACGAGCCAGACGAAACCCGGTTCGAGCGTGCGCGGCACGACCTTCAGGTTGCCGCTCCAGATGCCGGTAATGATGTCGAGGTAGATCGCCGTGTCGGTGCCCGTCCGGCCCCGCAGCACGGCGAACGCGGCGGCCGGCGCGATGCCCGCCGCGAGCCATCGCCACGCGGCCACGCGCGTGCGCGTGCCGATCGCCGCGGACGCGAGCATCCACAGGTATCCCGTCAGGTAAATCGTCATCGTCATTGTTGTGACCCGCTCGGCGTGCGGTCGCACCGGAGTCGGTGCGCATGCGCCGCGGGTTCTGGCCCCCCGCTATGTGGAGGCGCATTGTAAGGGATTGCGCGCGGACCGACTGCCGGGTTTGTCACCGATCGACAGCAGCGCGCCAGCCTGCGCGTCGCGGGCGGCCGGCCCGCGACGGCGTGGGACGATGCGACGCTCAGGCCGCGATGCGAAAGCGTCCGACCAGCGACTTGAGCGCCTGCGCCTGCTCGTCGAGCGCGTTCGCTGCGGCGGCTGCCTGTTCGACGAGCGCCGCGTTCTGCTGCGTGCCGGCATCCATCTGCGTGACGGCGCGGCCGATCTCGTCGATCCCCGCGCTCTGCTCGTCCGACGCCGCGGAGATCTCGCCGATGATGTCGGTCACGCGCTTGACCGCCCGCACCACGTCGTTCATCGTGCGGCCCGCATCGTGCGCGAGCGCCGCGCCGTTCGCGACGCGCTCGACCGACGCGCCGATCAGCCCACGGATCTCCTTCGCCGCGGTCGCCGCGCGCTGCGCGAGCTGCCGCACCTCGCCCGCGACCACCGAAAAACCGCGTCCCTGCTCACCCGCGCGCGCCGCCTCGACCGCGGCGTTCAACGCGAGAATGTTGGTCTGGAACGCGATCCCCTCGATCGTGCCGATGATGTCGCGAATGTTCTTTGCGCTGTCGTCGATCTCGCTCATCGTCGCGACCACGCGTCCGACGACTTCGCCGCCCGCCTCCGCGACGGCCGACGCATTGGCCGCGAGCGCGCTCGCCTGCCGCGCGTTCTCGGCGTTCTGCCGCACCGTCGACGTGAGTTCCTCCATGCTGGCCGCGGTGCGCTCGAGCGCGACGGCCTGCTGCTCGGTGCGGCGCGAGAGGTCGAGGTTGCCGGTCGAGATCTCGCCGGACGCGGCCGCGATCGCCTCGGCGCTGACGGCGATCTCGCCGACGGTCGCCGCGAGCCCGGTCTGCATGTCGGACAGCGCACGCACCATGCTGTCGCGGTCGTGCCGGCCGAGCGATATCGGCCGTGCGAGGTCGCCGCGCGCGATGTCGGCGGCGATCGCCTTCGCCTCCGCGGGCTCGCCGCCGAGCTGCGACGCGAGGCGGCGCACGACCCCTTCGGCAATCGCGATCGCCAGCACGATCAGTGCGGCCGTCATCGCCGCGATCATCGCGAACGACGACGAGAAGATCGTTGCGGACGCATCGAGCGTCGCCTTCGACTTCGCGCCGCGCGTCTTCACGAGCATCGCGACGAGCTTCTCGAGCTTGCCGGTCTCGACCAGCAGCGACACGTCCTGCGTGCCGACCTGCCAGTTCATCTGCGACAGGTCGAGCGGCTGCGCCTGCACGAGCGCGACGAAATCGCGCAGATGGCCGCTCCACGTCCCGACCGCCATCGAGAATGCGCGCAGTCGCGCGGAATCGTCCGCATCGGCCGGATCCGCGTAGCGCTGCAGCGTCGCGAGCGCCTGGCCGATCGACGCGAGCCCCGCGCCGACCTCGGCGCCCAGGTCGTCGCGCTCCTTCGCGGTGGTGGCGGTCAGCAGCATCTTCTGCGCGCGGCTCGCGCGCAGCACCTCGGCGCGCACCTCCTCCGCCGCCCGGCTCGCGACGTGCCCCTGCTCGTAGACCGACGCAATCGACGCGTTCAGCCGGCTGATCTGCCACAGCGAAAACACGCCGATCGCGAGCGTGCCGGCCAGCAGGATCGCGAACGCGGCGCGCAACGTCGCCTTGACCGTCCACGGCCGGGATTCGCGCCGGGCTGCGCGCGCACGCCGTGCGGCGGGCCGGGCGGCTGCGTCGGATGCGGCGGCGGCCGCAACCGGCCGCGGATGCAATGAAGCTGCTTTCATCGATATATCCCCGTATTGATCATGCCGCCGGAAAGGTCGGTTCCGGCGGCCGGCATTCCCGCGCCGGCCCGCCATGCCGCGCGCCCTGCGCTCGCCCGGCTCGTGGCCGGTGCCGCACTGTGATGTCATTGGTCCTTCTACGGCCGCCATCGGCGCGCCTTGAGTCCGGGCAAACACCGATCCGTCCCGCGCGACCGCCACGAAAGGCAGACGCGCCGCTGCGTTATACCTGGCCAAAAAACGGCGTCATGGCCGAATCGTCACAACAATGTCCGAATTGCGACAAAACTTGGCCTGACATTCTCGATACGCCACATTAGACTTCTTTGACGCAACAACGATTCGAACGCGCCGATCCCCATCAGAGCGCGTCCCGCCACCTCAACTCGCTCAGCTCACATGGAAACCAGCCTCGATACGGGCGTCGGCGCGACAGCCGCAGCCCAGCCGTCTGCCCCACCCGCTCCGCGTACCGTCTACCCCGTGCTCGGCGCGATCAGCTTCTCGCACATGCTCAACGACATGATCCAGTCGTTGATCCTCGCGATCTATCCAATGCTCAAGAGCCAGTTCGCGCTGTCGTTCGCGCAGATCGGCCTGATCACGCTGACCTACCAGATCACCGCGTCGCTGCTGCAGCCGCTCGTCGGCCTGTACACGGACAAGCGGCCGAAGCCGTATTCGCTGCCGGTCGGGATGGGCTTCACGCTCGCGGGGCTGCTGCTGATGTCGGCCGCGCAGAACTTCCCGACGCTGCTGGCGGCCGCGGCGCTGGTCGGCTGCGGCTCGTCGGTGTTCCATCCGGAATCGTCGCGCGTCGCGCGGATGGCATCGGGCGGCCAGCACGGGCTCGCGCAGTCGCTGTTCCAGGTCGGCGGCAACGCCGGCTCGGCACTCGGGCCGCTGCTCGCCGCGCTGGTGATCATTCCGCACGGCCAGCACAGCATCGCGTGGTTCTCGGCGGCCGCGCTCGTCGCGATGGTCGTCCTCACGCAGATCGGCCATTGGTACAAGAAGCATCCGTCGATGAAGAAAAAGGCCGCGGCGGCCGGCCATCCGACGTTGTCGCAGGGCCGCGTGCTCGCCGCGATCGGCGTGCTGGTGCTGCTGGTCTTCTCGAAATACTTCTACCTGGCGAGCATCAACAGCTATTTCACGTTCTATCTGATCGACAAGTTCCACCTGTCGGTGCAGGCCGCGCAGATCCACCTGTTCGTGTTTCTCGCGGCAGTCGCGGCCGGCACGCTGATCGGCGGGCCGGTCGGCGACCGGATCGGCCGCAAGTACGTGATCTGGGTGTCGATCCTCGGTGTCGCGCCGTTCACGCTGCTGCTGCCGTACGCGAACCTGTTCTGGACGAGCGTGCTGAGCGTGATCATCGGCGTCGTGCTGGCGTCGGCGTTCGCCGCGATCCTCGTCTACGCGACGGAGCTGATGCCCGGCAAGGTCGGAATGGTCGCGGGCCTGTTCTTCGGCTTCGCGTTCGGCCTGGGCGGCGTGGGTGCCGCCGTGCTCGGCCAGCTCGCGGATGCGACGAGCATCACGTTCGTCTACAAGGTGTGCTCGTTCCTGCCGCTGATCGGCGTGCTGACCGTGTTCCTGCCGAACCTCGAAAGCAGCCGGCGCAAGAAGGCGTGACGAACCGGCCGCGGCATGTGTGCCGCGGCCGGTCGACCGATTCGAAGGGAAAGTACGACGGCGGCTTCAGGCCGCCGTCGTCGCATGCAGCGTCAGGAAACGCTTGAGGATGCCGGACGAATAGTTGCTCGCGATCGCCGACAGGAAGTGCGAGAACGACTGCGTCGCATGATCGTCGGCCGTATCGGAGATCGTGCGCACGATGGCGAACGGCACGTCGTGCTCGGCGCAGACCTGCGCGATCGCCGCGCCTTCCATCTCGACCGCGAGCGCGTCCGGCAGCGCGTCGCGCAGCGCGACGACTTCCCGCTCGCTCGACACGAAGCGGTCACCGCTGATGATCAGCCCGCCGTGCAACGTCGCACCCGCCAGCCCGAAACGCTCGGCGAACCGCGCGCCCTCCTCGGCGACGAACAGCGTGCATGCGGCCTTCAGACGAGCCGTCAGCGCCGCATCGGTCGCGAACCGCGTGATGCCGAGCAGCGGCACCTCGTAGCGCGGAAACAGCGGCGACGCATCGAGATCGTGCTGCAGCAGCAGATCGGCGACGACGACGTCGCCGACGCGCACCGTGCGCGACACGCCGCCGGCGACGCCGGTGAAGACGATGCCGGACACGCCGAACACGTGAATCAGCGCGCTGACCGTCGCGGCGGCCGCCACCTTGCCGACCCGCGCGAGCGTGACGACGCAGGCCGCCCCGTGCACGGTGCCGACGTGATAATCGCGGCGGCCGAGCGTGATCGTCTTCATCGCGCCTTCGTCACGCATCGCGGCGATCAGGTCGCCGAGTTCCTCGGGCAGCGCGGCCAGAATGCCGAGCGGGCGCGTCGAAACCGTTTCAGCCATGTCGATGCCCATCATTCCACCGCCTGCAGTTTCGCGACCGCCAGCGCGAGCCACTTCTCGCCGTGCCGTTTGAACTTCACTTGCGCCTTCGCATCGGCGCCGTTGCCTTCGAGCGCGGTGACCGTCCCCTCGCCGAACTTGGTATGGAATACCTGCTGGCCGATGCGGAAGCCGGTGTCGGCCGCGCGCTGCTTGTCCGCGAACGCCGGCAGCGGCGCGGAGACCGCCGCGTCGACGACCTGTTCGCGACTGCCGCCGCCCGGCCGCGCGAACCAGTCGCGCCCCCAGCCGGCGTTGTCCGAGCGGCCGCCCCAGCGCGAGCCCGCCTCGACCTTCGGCGTGAGCCACTTCAGCACGTGCTCCGGCAATTCGTCGAAAAAGCGCGAGCGCACGTTGTAGCGCGTCTGGCCGTGCAGCATCCGGCTTTGCGCGAACGACAGGTAGAGCCGCTCCTTCGCGCGCGTGATCGCGACGTACATCAGCCGCCGCTCTTCCTCGAGGCCGTCCGATTCGAGCACGCTGTTCTCGTGCGGGAACAGCCCTTCCTCGAGGCCGGTGATGAACACGGCCGAGAATTCGAGCCCCTTCGCCGCGTGCACCGTCATCAGTTGCACCGCGTCCTGGCCGGCCTGCGCCTGGTTGTCGCCGGCTTCCAGCGACGCGTGCGACAGGAAGCCCGCGAGCGGCGTCATCGTGTCGGGGTTCTGCGCGGGGTCGCCGAGCGGCGCCGGATCGAGCACGTCGACCGTCGGATCGTCCGCGTCCACGCCGAGCTCCGGCGCCGCGATCGCGCCCGCGCGCAGCGGAATCGAGCGGGCCGGCGCATCGAGCCCGTAACCTTCCTCGCTGACGAACGCGGTGGCCGCGTTCACGAGTTCCTGCAAGTTCTCGAGGCGGTCCTGGCCTTCGCGCTCGCCCTGGTAGAAATCGGCGAGGCCACTCGCGCGCACGACGTATTCGACCGTCTCCGGCAGGCTCATCTGCTGCGTCTCGGCACGCATCTTCGCGACGAGATTCGCGAACGCGCCGAGGCTCGTGCCGGCCTTGCCGGTCACGTACGGAATCGCCGCGGCCATCGAGCAGTCGTACAGGCGCGCGGCGTCCGCGAGCTGCTCGATCGAGCGCGCGCCGATCCCGCGCGTCGGGAAATTCACGACGCGCACGAACGCGGTGTCGTCGTTCGGGTTGTCGATCAGGCGCAGGTACGCGAGCGCGTGCTTCACTTCCTGGCGCTCGAAGAAGCGCAGACCGCCATACACGCGATACGGGATGCCCGACGTCATCAGCGTGTGCTCGATCGCACGCGACTGCGCGTTGCTGCGATACAGCACGGCAACTTCGCTGCGCGACATCCCGGTGTTGATCAGCGAACGGATCTCCTCGACGATCCAGCCGGCCTCCTGCGCATCGGTGCTGGCCTCGTACACGCGCACGGGCTCGCCGTGGCCGGCGTCGGTGCGCAGGTTCTTGCCGAGGCGATGCGAGTTGTTCGAGATCAGCTGGTTCGCCGCGTCGAGGATGTTGCCGTGCGACCGGTAGTTCTGCTCGAGCTTGATCAGGTTGCGCACGCGGAATTCGTCTTCGAAGTCGCGCATGTTGCCGACGTTCGCACCGCGGAACGCGTAGATCGACTGGTCGTCGTCGCCCACCGCGAAGATCGCGTTCTCGCCGCCCGCGAGCATCTTGAGCCACGCGTACTGCAGCTTGTTGGTGTCCTGGAACTCGTCGACGAGAATGTGCTTGAAGCGCGCCTGGTAGTGCGCGCGCAGCGGCGCGTTGTACGCGAGCAGCTCGTAGCAGCGCAGCAGCAGCTCGGGGAAGTCGACGACACCCTCGCGCTGGCACTGCTGGTCGTACGCCTGGTAGAGCTCGACGAACTTGCGGTTGAAGTTGTCGGACGCGTCGACCTTGTCGGGACGCAGCCCCTGCTCCTTCGCGTTGTTGATGAAGTACTGGACGTTCTTCGGCGGATATTTTTCGTCGTCGACATTCGCCGCCTTCATCAGCCGCTTGATCGCCGACAACTGGTCGGCCGTGTCGAGGATCTGGAAGGTCTGCGGCAGGCCGGCGTCGCGCCAGTGCGTGCGCAGCATCCGGTTGCACAGCCCGTGGAACGTGCCGATCCACATGCCGCGCGTGTCGATCGGCATCATCGCCGACAGCCGCGCCATCATTTCGCGCGCCGCCTTGTTCGTGAAGGTGACGGCAAGCACCGTGGCCGGCGACGCGTAGCCCTGCTGGATCAGCCACGCGATGCGCGTGATCAGCACGCGGGTCTTGCCGCTGCCCGCCCCCGCGAGGATCAGCGCCGGTTCGTTCGGCAGCGTGACGGCGGCGTATTGTTCAGGGTTCAGATTGGCGAGCAGATCGGGCATGGAGCGGCAGCGGACGTGCGAGAAAAATGCGGACCCGCCATTATAAGTCGGCCGCGCGATGCCGTTTCCGATCCGTTCCGACGCCTGCCGTCGCCCGCGTTGCGGCGCCCCCGCGACCTGCCCGCCCGGGCAAGCGATGGCTGGCCGATGTGCATCCATTTATAATTGTCAGATTCGGCATCCAATTCACGCATTTTTCGGCAGATTTCCAACCATGAGCGACAGCACGCTTGCGAAGAGTTTCGAGCCCCACACCATCGAGTCCCAATGGGGGCCGGAGTGGGAAAAACGCGGCTATGCCGCACCGGCATTCGATCCGGCACGCCCCGATTTCGCGATCCAGCTGCCGCCGCCGAACGTCACCGGCACGTTGCACATGGGCCACGCGTTCAACCAGACGATCATGGACGGCCTCGCCCGTTACCACCGGATGCTCGGCGAGAACACGCTGTGGGTACCCGGCACCGACCACGCGGGGATCGCGACCCAGATCGTCGTCGAGCGCCAGCTCGATGCACAGGGCGTATCGCGCCATGACCTCGGCCGCGAGAAGTTCGTCGAGCGCGTGTGGGAGTGGAAGCAGCAGTCCGGTTCGACGATCACCGGCCAGGTGCGCCGTCTCGGCGCGTCGACCGACTGGTCGCGCGAATATTTCACGATGGACGACAAGATGTCGGCCGCCGTGCGCGACGTGTTCGTCACGCTTTACGAACAGGGCCTGATCTACCGCGGCAAGCGCCTCGTGAACTGGGATCCGGTGCTGCTCACCGCGGTGTCGGATCTCGAGGTCGCGAGCGAAGAGGAAAACGGCCACCTGTGGCACATCCGCTATCCGCTCGTCGACGGTTCGGGTTCGCTGACCGTCGCGACCACGCGCCCGGAAACGATGCTCGGCGACGTCGCGCTGATGGTCCACCCGGAAGACGAGCGCTACGCGCACCTGATCGGCAAGCTCGTCACGCTGCCGCTGACGGGCCGCGAGATTCCGGTGATCGCCGACGACTACGTCGACCGCGAGTTCGGCACGGGCGTCGTGAAGGTCACGCCCGCGCACGACTTCAACGACTACCAGGTCGGCCTGCGCCACAACCTCGCGCCGATCGAGATCCTGACGCTCGACGCAAAGATCAACGACAACGGCCCCGAGCAGTATCGCGGCCTCGACCGCTTCGACGCGCGCAAGGCGATCGTCGCCGACCTCGATGCGGAGGGTTTCCTCGACTCCGTCAAGCCGCACAAGCTGATGGTGCCGCGCGGCGACCGCACCGGCGTCGTGATCGAGCCGATGCTGACCGACCAGTGGTTCGTCGCGATGACGAAGCCGGCGCCGGAAGGCACGTTCAATCCGGGCAAGTCGATCACCGAAACGTCGCTCGACGTCGTGCGCAACGGCCAGATCAAGTTCGTGCCGGAAAACTGGACGACCACCTACTATCAATGGCTCGAGAACATCCAGGACTGGTGCATCTCGCGCCAGCTGTGGTGGGGGCACCAGATTCCCGCATGGTATGGCGAAAACGGCGAGGTGTTCGTCGCGCGCAACGAGGAAGAAGCCCGCGCGCAGGCCGCCGCGAAGGGCTATGCCGGCGCGCTGAAGCGCGACGAGGACGTGCTCGACACGTGGTTCTCGTCGGCGCTCGTGCCGTTCTCGTCGCTCGGCTGGCCGAACGACACGCCTGAACTGCAGCACTTCCTGCCGTCGTCGGTGCTCGTCACCGGCTTCGACATCATCTTCTTCTGGGTCGCCCGGATGGTGATGATGACGACGCACTTCACCGGCAAGGTGCCGTTCCACACCGTCTACGTGCACGGCCTCGTGCGCGACGCGGAAGGCCAGAAGATGTCGAAGAGCAAGGGCAACACGCTCGACCCGATCGACATCGTCGACGGCATCGACCTCGAAACGCTGGTCGCGAAGCGCACGACGGGCCTGATGAACCCGAAACAGGCCGCCACCATCGAGAAGAAGACGCGCAAGGAATTCCCGGACGGCATCGCCGCGTTCGGCACCGACGCGCTGCGCTTCACGATGGCGTCGATGGCGACGCTCGGCCGCAACGTGAACTTCGACCTCGCGCGCTGCGAAGGCTATCGCAACTTCTGCAACAAGCTGTGGAACGCGACGCGCTTCGTGCTGATGAACTGCGAAGGCCACGACTGCGGCGCCGACAAGCCGGAAGTGTGCGGCGCGGGCGACTGCGGCCCCGGCGGCTACCTCGACTTCTCGGCGGCCGACCGCTGGATCGTGTCGCTCCTGCAGCGCACCGAGGCCGACATCGCGAAGGGCTTCGCCGATTACCGCTTCGACAACATCGCCACCAGCATCTACAAGTTCGTGTGGGACGAGTACTGCGACTGGTACCTCGAACTCGCGAAGGTGCAGATCCAGAACGGCACGCCGGAACAGCAGCGCGCGACGCGCCGCACGCTGCTGCGCGTGCTGGAAACGGTGCTGCGCCTCGCGCACCCGATCATCCCGTTCATCACCGAAGCGCTCTGGCAGAAGGTCGCGCCGCTCGCCGGCCGTTATCCGCAAGGCAAGGCCGAAGGCGAAGCGTCGCTGATGACGCAGGCGTACCCGGTCGCGAACCTGCAGAAGATCGACGAGGCGTCGGAGCAATGGGCGGCCGACCTGAAGGCGATCGTCGACGCGTGCCGCAACCTGCGCGGCGAGATGAACCTGTCGCCGGCGACCAAGGTGCCGCTGCTCGCGGCCGGCGACGCCGAGCGCCTGCGCTCGTTCGCGCCGTACGTCCAGGCCCTCGCCCGCCTGTCGGAAGTGCAGATCCTGGCCGACGAAGCGACGCTCGACCAGGCAGCGCACGGCGCGCCGATCGCGATCGTGGGCCCGAACAAGCTGGTACTGAAAGTGGAAATCGACGTCGCGGCCGAACGCGAGCGCCTGTCGAAGGAAATCGCGCGCCTGACGGGCGAAATCGCGAAGTGCAACGCGAAGCTCGGCAACGAGGCGTTCGTCGCGAAAGCGCCGCCGGCCGTGGTCGAACAGGAGCAGAAGCGTGTCGCCGAATTCCAGAGCACGCTGGAAAAACTGCGCGCTCAGCTCGATCGGTTGCCTGCGTAACAAACGGTAAGGTCGTTTGCGTTCACTATAATCGGAACGTGAACATAAGACTGTCTGACAAGTCGATTACAGGAATAAAGGTTCGATCATGTTGAAAGTCACCAAGGCGGTATTCCCCGTTGCCGGTCTCGGCACGCGGTTCCTCCCGGCCACGAAGGCGAGCCCGAAGGAAATGCTGCCCGTCGTCGACAAGCCGCTGATCCAGTACGCCGTCGAGGAAGCGATCGCCGCGGGCATCACGGAAATGATCTTCGTGACCGGGCGCAGCAAGCGCGCGATCGAGGACCACTTCGACAAGTCGTACGAAGTCGAGGCCGAACTCGAGGCGCGCGGCAAGGAGAAACTGCTCGAGCTCGTGCGCAGCATCAAGCCGAGCCATGTCGACTGCTTCTACGTGCGCCAGCCGGAAGCGCTCGGCCTTGGCCATGCGGTGCTGTGCGCGGAGAAGCTCGTCGCCGACAACCCGTTCGCGGTGATCCTCGCCGACGACCTGCTCGACGGCAACCCGCCCGTGATGAAGCAGATGGTCGACGTGTTCGACCACTATCACAGCTCGGTGATCGGCGTGGAGGAGATCCCGCCGTCGGAGACGAAGTCGTACGGCATCGTCGATGGCAAGGAGTGGGAAGAATCGATCGTCAAGATGTCGGCGATCGTCGAGAAGCCGGCGCCGGAAGTCGCGCCGTCGAACCTCGGCGTGGTCGGCCGCTACATCCTGAAGCCGCGGATCTTCGAACATCTGCGCGCGCTGAAGCCGGGCGCGGGCGGCGAGCTGCAGCTCACCGACGCGATCCAGGCGCTGCTCGCCGACGAACAGGTGCTGGCCTACAAGTACCAGGGCACGCGCTACGACTGCGGCAGCAAGCTCGGCTACCTGAAGGCGACGGTCGAGTTCGCGCTGCGCCACCCGGAAGTCGGCGCCGAGTTCGACGCGTATCTGCGCACGCGCGGCAACGGGCAACCGGCTGCCTGAGCGCGGCACGGGCCGGCCTCGCCTGCGCTGCGGGCCCGCCCTCACCTCACGGCCGGCGCGTCAGCGCGCGGCGGCCGACTTCACCGAGACGACGCCCGGCATCGCGCCCGCGTCGTCTTTTTTCGTCTTCACGAGCCAGCCGTCGCCCTGCTCGAACGGCAGCTTCGCGAGCGCGCTCTTCACGAGCGTCGGCGCGGCCTGCTGCGTGCCCGCATCGCGGTCGCGCATCGACGCCGACACGCGATAGACGTCGGCGCCCGACTTCGCGTCGACGAAACGCAGCGTCAGCACGTGGCGGTACACGCTGCCCGCGAACGGCAACGCGAACGGCGCCGGCCCGTCGACGGTCACGCACGCGCTGCTTGCCGCGCCGCACTGGTCGGCCGTCGCCGCGACCGACGCCGGCTGCGTCGCGTACGCGATCGACAGCCGGTAGCGCGCAGCCTGGCCAGGCTGCGCGTCGAAGCCGCGGTGCGCGAGCTCGTCGCGCACAAGCGTCTCGATCTGCCGGTATTCGGCATCGTCGGCCTGAGCGGCCGTGCGAACGAGCTCGTAGTCGTGCGAACCGGACTCGAACGCGTTCGGCTGCCCGAGCGCGCTCACGCCGGTCGTGACGCCGGCGCAACCCGTCAACAGCGCCACCGCGAGCGCGGTCGCTGCCCATTCCTTTCTCATGACTTCCCCCAAATGCCTGCCGTCGTGCCCGGCCCTGTCAGGCGGACGGCTCGTCGATCGCGGGCAGCGACACCGTCACCGCGGTGCCGACACCCACTTCGCTGTCGACCGTCACGCTGCCGCCGTGGCGCGTGACGACCGTCTTCACGAATGCCATGCCGAGCCCCGAGCCCGAAATTTCGGGCCGCTCGCCCGCATGGAATCGCTTGAAACGCTCGAACAGATGCCGCTGATCTTCCGGCGCGATGCCGTACCCCTGATCGCGAATCGTACAGAACATCCGCTTCGATGCATGCTCGACCGTCAGCGTACACGTGATCACCGTGTCGGACGGACTGTATTTGACCGCATTGTTCAGCAGGTTGACGAACGCACGCGTGATCAGCGAGCGGTCGGCACGCGCCCAGCACATGTCGGTGCCGACGTCGGTCTCGATGCGGATGCGCTTCGCCTGCGCCTGCGGCCACACTTCGTCGCTCGCGTCGATCAGCACGTCGACGAGGCTGGTCGGTTCGAGCTGGTACGCCTGCGACTCCGCGCGCGCCAACTGCACGAACTCGTCGGCGAGCGACAGCGCACGGTGCGCATACCGCTCGATCCGCGCGAGCAGCCCGCGCATCGCGTCGGTTTCGACGCGATCGCGCTCGATCTCGACGAGCGCGAGGATCGACGACTGCGGCGAGCGCATGTCGTGCGACAGCAGGTGCAGCGCCTCCTCGCGCTGCCGCTCGGCCGCGTGCAGCTCGGTTACGTCGACGAGGCCGGCGATCCAGCCCGTCACATGGCCCTGCGCATTCGTACACGGGGCGTAGCGTAACAGATGGTCGAGCCCGTCGCGATCGCGCACCTCGATGCCGCGCGCCATCGCTTCGTCTTCGGCCCCGAGCGTCGGGTCGAGCGCGGCCGGCCAGTGTTCGCGAATCGTCACGTCGTGTTCGGCGTTGCCGTCGACGGTCTTCATGAAGGTCAACTCGCCGAGCGCGGCGCGCAGCGGCCGCCCTTCCGGCAGCGGCAGCGCGAGGCGCGCCCCGTAGCGCTTCGCCGCATGGTTCGCGATCAGCACGGTCCCGGCCAGGTCGGTGACGAAGATCGGCTCCGGCATGCTGTCGAGGCTGTCCCACACGAAGCGCTTCATGTCCTGCACGCGTTGCGCGGCCTGCGCCATCAGCGCTATCTGCCGTTCGAGCACGTCGCCGCCGACGCTGCGCGTGCGCGGCGCCTCGGGCAGCAGGTGCGGCTCGTCGGCCAGCCGCTGCAGCTCACGGCGCAGGTGCGACATCGTCATTTCCAGGCGCCGCCAGTTCCAGATCGGGTAGACGGCGATCAGCCCGAAGATCGCCGGCGCGGGCGACAGCCACACGCGCGCCTCGAACAGCAGCGCCAGGCTCGCGACGACGGACAGCGCGGCCAGGCTCAGCGTCAGCAGCAGCGCGCGCCACGGCGACAGCATCAGGAAACCGCCCAGCAGCACGGCGAGCGGCAGCAGCGATGCGGCGAAGAGCCAGTCGCGAGACGCGGGCAGGATCGCGCTGCCGGTGGCCAGCATGTCGAGGACGTTCGCATGAATGTACACGCCGGCGAGCGGGCCGAAGTCCCCCGACACCGGGGTCGCGAAGCGGTCGAAGAGGCCCGATGCGGTCACGCCGACGACGACGATCTTGCCCCGCAGCGCGTCGGGTTTCACGCGCCCTTCGAGCACGTCGTCGAACGACACCGTCGGATAGGCGGGCGTATTGCGGCTGAACGGGATCAGGTAGCGGCCCTCGCCGTTCGCGTCGCGCGACAGGTCGTGCGCATTCGCGCCGGGCACACCGCCGACCGGATGCAGCCGGCCGGCCTGGATCGCACGATAGACGGGCACCATCAGTTGCGGCCAGCGCACGCGTCCGTCGCTTTCGAACAGCGCGACGCTGCGCACGATGCCGTCGGGATCGACTTCGAGATTGATGTGGCCGAGCCCCATCGTGCGTGCCGAGAGCTCCGCCACCGGCGGATCGACGGTGCGCGTGCCGTCCGCCTGCTCGGGGCTCAGCAAGACGGGCAGGAAGGTCGGCACACGGGTCATTGCGTCCGCGAACGCGCGATCCTCCGGCGACTGCTCGGTAAACAGCACGTCGTAGACGACCGCGGCCGGGTGCGCACGCGCCAGCGTGTCGAGCAGCCGCGCGTGCACGCTGCGCGGCCACGGCCAGCGGCCGAGTGCGGACACGCTCTGGTTGTCGATGTCGACGACGACGACATCGGGCGACAACGGCAGGCTGCGCAGCATCAGCAGCCGGTCGTAGATGAGCCCGTCGACGCTCGACGAGAACCGGCCGAACGCGCATGCGAGGATCACCGCGATCCCGAGGCAGCCGATCGCGATCCACTCGATGAGGAAGCGGCGGCCGAGGCGCCGCCGCGGGGAAACGGAGTCGGTTTTCATGCGCCGCGGGTCAGCGCGACAACGTGAACGCGCTGACCGGACTCGTCTTCTGATAGAACTTGCCGCCTTCGAACTCCTCGACCGTCACCGCCCAGTAGTAGTCGCCGGGCGGCAGGTGCGCGACCGTGATCCGGTGCGCCTGCAGGCCCATCTGGTCGACCACCGGCGCGCTCAGGTCCTTCGAGCGCGACAACACGAACCGATAACGCGCATCCTTGCTCGCGCCATTCGGCGACCAGCGGAACTCATAGCCGTTCGGGCCGGGCGACGCGGTTGCGTCGAGCCCCATCAGGCGCCGCTCGAACGCGTAAATGTGCGGCATGCCCTCGAGGCCGTTGTCGTCGATCGCGGCAATCCGGACGAAGTACGTACCGTTCGGCACCTCGCGGAACACCGCGCGCGACGAGACGGTGCGCGTTTCGCTGAACAGCTCCAGCATGCCCGCGTCGCGCGCGAGTTGCAGGTGATAGGCATGCGCATGCTCGAGCGGCGCGATGTCGAACGTGAGGTCGGGCTCGTCCTGCACCTTGTCGGGATGCGTGAGCGCGGGCGCCGGCAGCAGCTGCACCGGTGCGCCGACCGCGCCGGACGACGTCGAGACGCTGCCGAAGTTCGCATGCACGAGCGTCGGATCGGCCGACTGCTGCTTGCCCGCGACGCCGACGGTGCCGTCGAGCACCTCGACGCGCGTCGCCGCGTTGCCGGCGGCGTCGTAGTTCACGCGGAAGCGCGTGCCGCGCACGCCGGCCACGACCGACGGCGAGCGGATCTGGAAGCGGTCGTCGCGTTTCTTCAGGTGCGTGACCTCGCTGTCGACCGAGCCGCGCGTGAGCTCGAATACGCGATCGAGCGCGCCGGTCAGCACGGTGCGGCGCAAGGTCTTCAGGTCGAGCTGACTGTCGGGCGGCAGGCTCATGTGCGTGCCGTCGGCCAGTTCGAGCGTCAGGAAGCCGTTCGCGCCGGTGCGCACGCGGTCGCCCTCGGTGAGCGTCGCATCGCTCGCGAGCGGCGCGTACGCGTTGCCGGACGCGCGCTCGGCCGTGCCCTGCACCGCGACGACGCGCGCGGTCAGCTTTTCCTTGCGCAGACGCGCGACGGGCAACTTCAGCGCGATGCCCGGCTGCAGGCGCTTCGGCGCGGGCACGCCGTTGATCTGCTGCAGCAGCTGCCAGTCGTCCGGGCCCTGCAGGTAGCGCGCGGCGACGTCGTACAGCGTGTCGCCGGCCTGCGTGCGGTAGACAACCGTCTTGCCCACGGCAGCAGGCGGCTGCGCGACGGCCTGCCGTGCCACGAACGCGAACGCGACCGCGCACGCCGCATGCAGTGCCACCGTGCGCAAGCGCGCCGTGCGCTGCGTGATTCGCTGGGTCACTCCGGTTCTCCCTGGCCGACCCGCTCGAGCCGGTAGCCGTAGCCGTAGATCGGCGCGAGGCGATAGCCGTTTTCCGGCCGCAGGCCGAGCTTCGTGCGCAGCATCGAGATGTGCGTGTCCATCGTGCGCGACGGAATGTCGGTCGCCTGCTTCCATACGAGATCGAGAATATGCGCGCGCGACAGCGGTCGGTCGAGATGCTGGAACAGCAGCAGCGCGAGTTCGAATTCCTTCTGCGTGAGGCTCACGGCCTTGTCGCCGACGTACGCCTGCTTCAGGTTCACGTCGAAGCGGAACTGGTCGAACTCGCGAACGGTCGCCTCAGCGTTGACCGGATACGCGCGGCGCAGCAGCGAGCCGATGCGCGCGCGCAGGATCGGGCCCGACACGGGCTTGACCACGTAATCGTCGGCGCCGGCGTTGAGGATCTGCGTGATCCCCGCCTCGTCGTCGCGGCTCGTCATGAAGATGATCGGCAGGCTGTGCTCGGTCTGGTTCGCGCGCACCCACTTGAGCACTTCCTCGCCGGACATGTCCGGCACGTTCCAGTCGAGCACGAGCAGATCGAACGTCTCGCGCTGCAGACGCTTCTTCAGGGCCTTGCCTTCCTTGAACGCATAGCATGTGTGGCCAGCGGCCGTCAGCGTTTGACTGACGAAATCCGTCTGGGCCGGATCGTCATCCAGTACAGCAATTCTCATAGCACCCCGCAAATCGAAAACGATTCGTCCAGTTCAGCTCCCCGCGCTCACCCCGCGCAGCATGCGCGCGGCCTTCGACACCGGCCGGCGAGCCGTCGTTTGCCGAGCGCGCAACCTGCGCGGCACGGCCGCCCCGGGAAAAATATCTCAAAAACGGGGCACGGACGAACCGGCGATTTCATCATAGTAGTATGAAATTCGCCAAGAAATTGCGCGGACTACGGTCCTTTATTCGAATAATCCTTCCCGTCGCGCGATTGCGCGCCTAGTCAGGGCCCGCCTTGCCGGCCTTCGGCTCGGCCAGATCGTCGGTCGACAGTCGCCGCAGCCGCGCGACCGGGAACGCCTCCGGCAGCCCCAGCATCCGCTCGAGCTGGCCGCGCACGCGCTCCCACGCCGGCGCCGCGTAGTCGGGCTGGCTCGCCGCCCACGTCTGCGCGAGATCGAACACGCGCTCGATCGTTGCGCCGCAATACGTGAGGCCCGCGCCATCGTCCTGCGCGGCGCCGCGCAGCCGTTCGTCGAGCGATTCGGCCAGCCACGGCATCTCGGCCGCCGCCGAATCGGCATATGCCTCCAGCGCGGCACGCGCGTGGCGATCCCGTTGCGGGTCGAGCTCGATCCGGCTCAACCCCGCCGCGCGTGCGGGCGCGATGCATTCCGCTGCGGACGGACTTCGAATGGTCCCTGGTCTGAAGGACATGTCCTCTCCCCGTTTGTACGACGGTAGCGTCAGGCATGGCCCCCGTGCCAACCTCGTATGACGTACCGTGGCCGGCGCATCCATCCGAGACGGACGACCGGCCGGGTCAGTATACGCAGCCGACCGTGCGACGAGGTTTAAGAATTGTCAGAGGTGTCAGAGGCGCGGCCGGACCGCAACGGGCGCTGTCCGTGCGGTTGCCGCAAGCGGCGCGTGATGCGGGCCGTCAGCGGCGGCGCATCAGGAACACGAACGTCTTGTCCTGGGTCGTCACTTCGACGATCTCGTTGCCCGTCTGCTTCGCGAACGCGGCGAAATCGCGCTGCGAGCCCGGATCGGTCGCGAGCACCTTGAGGATCTGCCCGCTCTCCATATCGGCGAGCGCTTTCTTGGCGCGCAGGATCGGCAACGGGCAATTGAGCCCGCGCGCATCCACTTCCTTGTGAATCTGCATCGGCTGTCGACCTTCGAATGACGCGCCACACGGGCGCGGGAGGAAGCGGCGATTTTACCGCAGCGCGGCCACCCCTGCCCGCGCGGCCGGAGCCCGACCATACGACGCGGCGCGCCCGCCCTCGCCCGTCAGGCGCCCGTGAAACCGCCCGCGAGCCGCTCGCGCAGGTGCCTCACGAGCGCGCGCACCGCGCTCGGCACGACCGGGCTGTACGGCCGGATCGCGAAGATGTGCTCGCCGAACGCGCCCGACGGTCGCCAGCCGTCGAGCAGCGCGACGAGCCGGCCGGCGTCGAGATCGCGCCGCGCGCTGAAATCCGGCAGCAGCGCGATGCCGAGCCCGCCGAGCGCGGCCTCGCGCATCGCCTCGCTGTTGTTCGCCGCGAAGCTGCCGCGCACGGGCACGCTCACGCGCTGGCGCCGGCGGCCGTCCGGCTCGAAGCTCCACGCCGCCGGTTCGTTGTCGCGCAGGTAGCACAGGCAGCTGTGGTCGACGAGCTCGCTCGGGTGGCGCGGCGTGCCGCGCGCGTCGAGGTAGTCCCGGCTCGCGACCAGTAGCGAGCGCGTGTCGCACAGCTTCCACGCGACGTGGGTTTGCGGCGCGGTCGTCGTATGGCGGATCGCGAGGTCGAAACCCTCCTGCGTCAGCGAATGCAGCCGGTCGGACAGGTCGAGTTCGATATGCACGCCCGGATGCTGCCGCAGGAAATCGGGCAAGTGCGGCACGACCTGCTGGCGCCCGAGCGCGACGGGCGCCGTCACGCGCAGCAGCCCGCGCGGCTCGCCGGCCAGGTCCTTCACGCGCGCGAAGTGCTGGCCGATCGATTCGAATGCGTCGCGCGTGCTGTCGACCAGCGTCTGCCCCGCGTCGGTGAGCCGCACGCTGCGCGTCGTGCGCCGCACCAGCGGCACGCCGGCCGCCTTCTCGAGATCGGCGATGCGCTGGCTCATCGCGGCCTTGCTGATGCCGAGCCGCTGCGCGGCGGCGGTGAAACTGCCTGCCGCCGCCAGCACCGTCAGCGAATGGATGTGCGGCCAGAGCGCCTGGACATTTTGCTGATTCATTCGCGGATTATTCAGAATTCTGAACAGTGAATCAAGCTGCGTGGCCTTCTCCCACCCCGCCGCTTTGCCTAGACTAGGTTCCGTCCACCCCCATCTCAGGAGACACGATGAACCCGGTTCCCGCCTACACGTCCGACGCCGACGTCGGCCACTATGTCGACGGCGCGCCCGTTGCCGGCCGCAGCGGCCGCTTCCAGGACGTCCTCAATCCGGCGCTCGGCCGCGCGGTGCGCCGCGTCGCGCTCGCCGGCGACGACGAGGTGCAGCAGGCCGTCGCATCCGCCCACGCCGCATTCCCGGCCTGGGCCGCCACGCCGCCGATCCGCCGCGCACGCGTGCTGCACCGCTTCCTGCAGCTGATGAACGAACACCGCGACGCGCTCGCGGCGATCATCACGGCCGAGCACGGCAAGGTGTTCTCCGACGCGCAGGGCGAAGTCGCGCGCGGCATCGACATCATCGAATTCGCATGCGGCGTGCCGCAACTGCTGAAGGGCGACTTCACCGATCAGGTCAGCACCGGCATCGACAACTGGACGATGCGCCAGCCGCTCGGCGTCGTCGCCGGGATCACGCCGTTCAACTTCCCGTGCATGGTGCCGTGCTGGATGTTCCCGGTCGCGCTCGCGACGGGCAACACGTTCGTGCTGAAGCCGAGCGAACGCGACCCGTCGGCGGCGCTGTTCATGGCCGACCTGCTCACGCAAGCCGGCCTGCCCGCCGGCGTGTTCAACGTCGTGCAGGGCGACAAGGGCGCGGTCGACGCGCTGCTCGACCATCCGGACGTGCAGGCCGTCAGCTTCGTCGGCTCGACGCCGATCGCGGCCTACGTGCAGCAGCGCGCGGTGCAGTCGGGCAAGCGCGTGCAGGCGCTCGGCGGCGCGAAGAACCACCTCGTCGTGATGCCCGACGCGAACATCGAGCAGGCGGTCGACGCGCTGATCGGCGCCGCGTACGGCTCGGCGGGCGAACGCTGCATGGCGATCAGCGTCGCGGTGCTGGTCGGCGACGTGGCCGACAAGATCGTGCCGGCGGTCGCCGAGCGCGCGCGCAAGCTGGTGATCGGCGACGGGATGTCGCCGGAAGTCGAGATGGGCCCGATCGTCACCGGCGAAGCGCTCAAGCGTATCGAAGGCTATATCGAGCAAGGCGTCAGCGAAGGCGCGCAGCTGGTGGTCGACGGGCGCGGGCTGCGCGTGCCGGGCCGCGAGGCAGGCTTCTTCACCGGCGGGACGCTGTTCGATCATGTGACGCCCGACATGCGCATCTACAAGGAAGAAATCTTCGGGCCCGTGCTCGGCTGCGTGCGCGTGAAGGACTTCGGCGAAGCGGTCGACCTGATCAACGCGCACGAGTTCGGCAACGGCGTGTCGTGCTTCACGAGCGACGGCGGCATCGCGCGCGAATTCGCGCGGCGCATCCAGGTCGGCATGGTCGGCATCAACGTGCCGATCCCGGTGCCGATGGCATGGCACGGCTTCGGCGGCTGGAAGAAGAGCCTGTTCGGCGACATGCATGCATACGGCGAGGAAGGCGTGCGCTTCTACACGCGCCAGAAGTCGGTGATGCAGCGCTGGGCGTCGAGCATCGGCAAGGGCGCGGAATTCGCGATGCCGACCGCGAAGTAAGCGCGATGCGCATGCCGCCCGCCGGATGTGCCCGCGGGCGGCACGCATGCGCAAGGCCGGCGTCAGCCGGCCTTCGTGTCGTGGCCGCCGTCGGCGGTCGGCAGGTACGACAGCTCGAGCCGATAGGCGAGCGCCACGAACAGGCTCTGCGCGAGGCCCATCGTCGCGGTCAGCGCACGGAACCCGAACGTCGCGCTGTCCTGCACCATCAGCGTCACCTCGGCCTCCCGCGCCAGCGGGCTCATCCGGCTGTCGGTGATCGCGATCAGGCGCGCGCCGCGCTGCACGGCCTGTTGCGCGACCTGCACCGTCTCGTCCGCATACGGCATGAACGAGATCACGATCATCACGTCGCCCTCGCGCACCGACCGGATCTGCCCGAGATGCATGCTGCCGAGCGCGCTGAACAGGCCGATGCGCTTGTCGGTGTGCTGCAGCGCGTAGTCGAGATAGACGGCGATCGGAAACGCGCGGCGCGAGCCGGCGATCCAGATCGCCTGCGTGTCGGCGAGCAGGTCGACGGCCTGCGCGAGCGCCTGCGGGTCGAGCGTCTGCCGCAACTGCTGCATCCCGGCAATGCTGCCCTTGATGAATTCGTCGGCAATCTGCTCGGGTTGCAGGCTCGACGAGCCCGATTCGATCACGTCGCGCAATCGCAGGTTGTACGCGCGGCCCGGCGCGATCTGCTGGGCCAGGCCCTCGCGGAACAATCGCTGCATCTCGGAGAAGCCGGAAAAGCCGAAATGCTTCGCGAACCGCACGACGGCCGACGGCTGGACCCCGCACGCCTCCGCGAGCGACTGGATGCCTTCCAGGCCAAGCTGGTCCCGATGCGTTTCCACGTGACGCGCGATCACCTTCAGGCGATTGCTGAGGCCGTCGTACTCCTGCGTCAGATGCTGCAGGAACTGCTCGACGGTGGCGGGAGGTTTCTCGGATGAACTCATCGGATAGCGCGAAGTTGACGGCCCCGATGCGCGCGCGATACCGACGCACGCCGCCCGGGACTCACCTGTACACATGCATGAAGGGCGAATTTAATCACGTTTGCGGCACGGACCGCGCCGCACGCTCGCTCCCACGCGCTCGATCATCACCTGCACACGCTCCACGGCGGTAATGGAAACGATTTTCCAACGCGCTCGCCGTGCCGTAAAGATTAGGGCGTCTACCGACGCGGACGCCGACACCCGCCGCCGCTGGCCGATGACGCGCATCGGCCGTCCATGGCTCAACGATAGTCGACCCACACGCCGCCCGCATCGGCGGACCGCACGCAGTTCTCGACCCAGCGCACGCCTTCGACGCCCGCGTGGACGTCCGGAAAGCGGATTTGCTTCAATGCCTGCGCGTCGCCGCGGTCGGCCGCATCCATCGCGAGCGCGAAGCGCGCATACAGGTTCGACCACGCTTCGAACAGCCCTTCCGGATGCCCGGCGCCGATGCGGTCCTCGCGCAAGGCGTGCGGATGCAGATAGCCCATTCCGCGATCGAGCACCTGCGCGGGTTGCCCCTGGATTTCGTAGCGCAACTGGTTCGGATGCTCGTCCCACCATTCGACGCTCGCCCTCGAGCCGATCACGCGCACCTTCTGCCCGTGCATCGAGCCCGCGTTCACCGCGCTCGACCAGACGTAGCCGATCGCGCCCGTGTCGTATTCCATGATCGTGAACGCGTTGTCCTCGAGCGGCGCGCGACTCTTCACGAAGCTTTGCCGCGAGCACATCAGACGGCGGATCTTCAGCTCGGGCGCCATCACTTCCGAGATGTACAGCGGATGCGTGCCGATGTCGCCGAGCACGTAGCTCGGGCCCGCGAATTTCGGGTCGACGCGCCAGCGGGCGGCCGCGCTCGCGGCCTCGACGCCCTCGCTGTGGAAGCCGTGCGCGAACTGCATCTGCACGATGCGGATCTCACCCAGATCGCCGCGCGCGATCATCTCGCGCGCCTGCTCGATCATCTGGTGACCTGAATAACCGTACGCGACGCCGACGATGCGGTTCTTCTCGACCGACAGCCGCTGCAGCGTCTCGGCCTCCTCGGTCGTGAAGCACAGCGGTTTCTCGCACACGACGTGCAGCCCCGCGTTCAGCGCCGCGCGGCAAATTTCGAAGTGCGTATTGTTCGGTGTCGCGATGGACACCGCGCGAATGCCGTCGGCGCGCTTCGCCTCGGCCTCGAACATCGTCCGGTAGTCGGAATAGCAGCGCTCGGCGTCGACGCCGAGCTTCACGCCGAACTGCCGGCCGCGCTCGGCATCGATGTCGAATGTGCCTGCGACCAGCCTGAAACTGCCGTCGCGCAACGCGGCCGACCGGTGGCTGTAGCCGATCTGGCTGCCGAGCCCGCCGCCGACCATGCCCCAGGGAATCGAATGTCCGAGCAGAATCTGTCCGTCGATCATGATTGTCGTGTTCCTGTCCGTGTTCAGTGTTCAGAATGTCGGGCCGACGGCCGATTACGCGAATCCGGCCGACGCGAGGAACGCGCGGCTCGCCGCGACGTCGCGCAGGCTCGTGCCGGCATTGCGCGGATCGCGCTCCTGTTCGATCGTGATGTAGCCCGCATAGCCGATGTCGTCGAGCGCGCGACGGATCGCGCGGTAGTCGAGCACGCCGTTGCCGATCGGGCACATCACGCCGCGCGCACACGCCGCGAAGAATGCGATGTGTTCGCCCATCACCGCGTGGTACACGGCCGCGTCGATATCCTTGAAATGCACGTAGTCGAGCCGCGCCGCGTGACGGCGCAGCCACGTCTCGGGATCCATCCCCGAGTAGTACAGGTGCCCGGTGTCGAGACAGAGGCCCGCCGTATCGGCGGCGATGTCGGCGACGATACGGTCGATCTCGTCCGCGAACTCGATGTAGCCGCCCGCATGCGGATGAATCACCGCGCGCACGCCGAATTCGTCGCGCGCGATCGTCGCGATCTCGCGAATGTGGTCGACCATGCGCGCCCAGCGTTCGTCGGACAGGCGCGGCGCACGATCGGCATGGCCGGCCGCGTAGTCGCGTTCGTCGTGCCCCCAGTCCATCACGACCAGGTACGGTGCCGCATGGCGCTGACCCGGCTGCGTCGGCAGCTTCGGCAAGCGCGAGATCAGCGCGCAAATCTCGCGCGTCTGGCGCAGCAGGTTCGGCAGGTTCTCCGGCGACACCAGGTCGTCGAAGATCGTGCCGGCGGTGATACTCAAGCGCTGCCGTTCGAGCTCGGCGCTCACCACGTCGAGCTCGAGCGGGATGTAGCCGTACGGGCCGAGCTCGATGCCCGAATAGCCGGCCTCCGCAGCCTCGGCGAGCACGCGCCGCCACGGCGGCAGGTGCGGGTTCTTCACATCGTCGACGCCCCAGCAGCAGGGCGCGCAGCCAATCTTCATCGTCATGTCGGTCGGTTCATCAGGAAAGCGGCGCGCGGCCGCGAGCGTGGCCGCATGAACACGCGGCCCGGTATCAGCTTGTTCAGCCGGTTCAGCCGGTTCAGCCGCGATAAAACGCCGGACGTTCGGCCATCGCGATCGGCTCGACCGCCCCGCTCTGCTGCGCGCGCACACACGCATCGGCCGCGACCGCCGCCGCATAGCCGTCCCATGCGGACGGGCCGGTCAGCGCCCTCTGCCGCACGCCGTCGATGAACGCCTGAAGCTCGACGTCGTACGACGCGATGAAGCGCTCTTTCCAGTCGGTCATGATCTCGACCGACTGCCGCGCCGCATGCTTGAGCCCGACCGCGGGCGGATCGGGCAGCTTCGCGATGCCGTTCTCGCCGACCACCTCGCACTGGATGTCATAGCCGTACTGGCAGTTGACGAAGATCTCGACGTCGATGCGCACGCCGCTCGCGGTTTCGAGCAGCACGATTTGCGGATCGGCGAGATGCGCGCTCGCATGACGCGTCTTCTTCGGGTAGACGACCTGCGCGCTCGTGTAGTCCTCGCCGAGCAGCCAGCGCAGTACGTCGAGTTCGTGGATCAGCGTGTCGGTGATCGCCATGTCAGTCGTATAGCGCTCGCCGACCGACTGGTTGCGGTGCGCGCAATGCAGCATCAGCGGCGCGCCGATCTCGCCGCCGTCGATCACGCGCTTCAGCGCGCGATAGCCTTCGTCGTACGGCCGCATGAAGCCGACCTGCACGAGCCGCTTGCCGTGCGCGACCTCGGCCTCGACGATGCGCATGCAGCCGTCGGCCGTCACCGCGAGCGGCTTCTCGCAGAACACCGGCTTGCCGTGCGCGATCGCGTCGAGCACGAACGCTTCGTGCGTCGGCCCCCACGACGTGACGAGCACGGCCTGCACGTCGGCGGCCGCGACCACCTCGTGACCGTCGCCGTGGATTTCCGCGTCGAGCCCGTACTTCGTCACCGCGTCGCGCGCCTGCTGCGGATCGATGTCGTTGACGGCCACCACGCGCGCGCCGGACAGCGTGCGTGTGAGCCTGCGGATATGGTCCTGGCCGATCGCGCCGCAGCCGATCACGCCGATTTGCAAGGTCATCCGGATATCTCCAGTCTGTCGTTCATCAACGGCACGGCCCGTGCCGCGCCGGTCAGCAATGGTTCCAGGCGGGTCAGCGCGCGGTCGCCCGATCGAAATGGCGCTCGACGTAGCGCTGGATCGTGTCGCGCATGTAGCGCGACGATGCTTCGGCGCGGTCCTCCCACGCGAACACGCACGACGACATCACGCCGTCGAAGCCGACGCTGCCGAGTGCGCGGAAAAACACGTCCCAGTCGATCTCGCCCTGCCCGATGTCGAGATGCTGGTGCACGCGGATCTGGTTCGAGCCCGGCGGGTTCACGATGTAGCGTAGCTGGCTGCTCTTGCGGTGATCGAAGGTGTCGGCCACGCGCACGTGCGCGAGGATCGGCGCGGCGGCCGCGATCATCGCCGCCATGTCGTCGCCGTAGTAGAACGTGTGCGGCGCGATGTACGACAGTTTCAGCGACGGCGAGCCGATGTTCGTGACGACGTCGATCGCCGGCTGCAGCTGCTCGATCCAGTCCTCCGGATGCGGCTCGACCGACAGCACGATGCGTTCGCGCTCGAGGATCGGCAGCAGCTCGTCCATCGAACGGAACCACGCGGCTTCGCACAGCTCCTTCGGGTTCGCGCCCGGCCGTTCGCCGACCGAGCGCTCCGGCGACGCGCCGCGCCCGAATTCGGACACCATCAGCGGGCATTCCATCTCGAGCGCGACCTCGATCGCCTTCTTCCAGCAGCGCACGGCCCACTGCCGCTCGTCGTCGAACGGGCTGGCCCAGCGATACATCGGCTGCAGCGACGCGAGGCCCACGCCGCTTGCGCGCAACGCGTGCCGGAACGCGGCCATGCGCTCGCGCGTCGCGCGCGGCATCACCCACCAGTCGAGAAAGTCGCTGCGCGGCGACAGCTCGATCTGGTCGTAGCCGAGATCGGCGACGGCATGCGGCAGCCGGTCGAGCGGCAGGTGGCGAATCATGTAGGGATCCAGAGCGATCTTCATCTTCTTCCCGGAAGGTTGAACATTCGGACGTGGCGAATCAGCGCCGCGACTTCTTGTTGCGATACTGGTCGGCGATCACGGCCGCGACGATGATCGCGCCCTTGACCATTTCCTGGTAATACGCGTCGATCCGGATGAACGTGAAGCCCGACGTCATCACGCCGAGGATCAGCACGCCGATCACGGTGCCCGTCACGCGCCCGAGACCGCCCGACAGCGACGTGCCGCCGATCACGACGGCCGCGATCGCGTCGAGCTCGTACATCACGCCCATGCCCGACTGGCCGGAGATCGCACGCGCGGCCGTCACGGTGCCCGCGATTCCGCTCAGCAAGCCCGCGATCGCATAGACGAACACCAGGTGGCGCGTCACGTTGATGCCCGACACGACGGCCGCGTGGCGGTTCGCGCCGATCGCGTACGTGTACTTGCCGAAGCGCGTGTAGCGCAGCACGACGTGGAAGATCGCCGCCACCACGACGAAGATGATCACCGGGTTCGCGCCCGCGCCAATCGCCGCGAACTGGTCGGTCAGCATCGACACCGGCATCCCGTTGGTGAACCATTTCGCGAAGCCGCGCGCGGCAACCATCGTGCCGAGCGTCGCGATGAACGGCGGGATCCCCGTCAGCGCGATCAGCGAGCCGTTCAGGAGGCCGACCAGCAGGCCGACGCACACGCCGGCCAGCACCGGCCAGATGACCGGCAGGTCGGTCAGGTGCGGGAACACCGCGCGCGGAAAATCGGATACCTGTGCGAGGCTGGCCGACACGACGGCCGCCGCCGCGACGACCGACCCCGACGACAGGTCGATCCCGCTGGTGATGATCACGAGGTTCACGCCGACCGCGATGATGCCGATCACGGCCATCTGCAACACGATGATCTCGAGCCGCTCCGCGTTGAACAGGAAGCTCTGGCCGACGACGAGCCAGCCGATCACCTCGAAGAACAGGCTGATGCCCACCAGCACGAGGAAGATGCTCAGTTCGGGCGGCCACTTCGCGTGCCGCGTCTTGATCGTCATGGACTGTGCGTCCGCGACCGGATTCAGGTTGCCCATTTCAGTTGTCTCCATGCTTGTTGCGGCTCAGCGCGAGGCCAGGTCCATGATGCGGACCTGGTCGGCGTCCTTGCGCTCGACGATGCCGGTCATCCGGCCTTCGTGCATCACCATCACGCGGTCGCTCATGCCGAGCACTTCCGGCATTTCCGACGAGATCATCAGAACCGCGACGCCCTTGGCGGCGAGCGCGCTGACGAGCCGGTGGATCTCGGCCTTCGCGCCGACGTCGATCCCGCGCGTCGGCTCGTCGAGGATCAGGATGCGCGGTTGCGTCAGCAACCATCTGCCGATCAGCACCTTCTGCTGGTTGCCGCCCGACAGGTTCTGGATTTCCTCGTGCAGCCCCGGCGTCTTCACGCGCAGCATCCGGCTCATTTCCTCGCAATCGCGCTTCAACTGCGCCTGCCGCACGAAATTGAACTTCACGTAGCGGTTGCTGAGCACCGCCGCTTCCATGTTCGCGAGCAGGTCGAGATTCAGGAAGCAGCCGGTGTCCTTGCGGTCCTCGGTGAGGAACGCCATCCCGTGCTTCATCGCCTGCGCGGGCGTGGAAATTCGCACCGGCTTGCCGTCGATCCGGATCTCGCCCGAGGTCGCCGGCACGACGCCGAACAGCGCCTCCGCGACGTTCGAGCGCCCCGAGCCGACGAGGCCCGCGACGCCGAGGATCTCGCCTGCGCGCAGCTCGAAGCTGACGTCGCGGAACACGCCGTCGACGCCGAGGTTCTTCACGGCCAGCACGACGTCGCCGATCGGCACCTCCTCCTTCGGGAACATCTGCGTGATCTCGCGGCCGACCATCATCCGGATGATGTCGTCGCGCGTGACGTCGGTCGACGCATGCGTGCCGATGTACTTGCCGTCGCGGAACACCGAGAACTCGTCGGCGATCTCGAACAGCTCGTTCATCTTGTGCGTGATGTAGACGATGCCCTTGCCCTGCTCGCGCAGCTGGCGAATGATCCGGAACAGGTGCGTGACCTCCTTGTCGGTCAGCGCGGAGGTCGGCTCGTCCATGATCAGCACGTCCGAGTCGAACGACACCGCCTTCGCGATCTCGACCATCTGGCGGCTCGCGACCGTCAGCGTGCGCACGTCGGCTTCGGGATCGATGTCGATCGACAGCCGCTCGAACAGCGCGGCGGTGCGGCGGCGCAGCTCGGCGTGATCGATCAGGCCGAAGCGGTTCTTCGGTTCGCGGCGGATCCAGATGTTCTCCGCGACCGTCATGTACGGCATCAGGTTGAGTTCCTGATGGATCATCGCGATCCCGCGATCGAGCGCGTCGAGCGGACCGCTCAGCACGACCGGCTCGCCGTTGATCAGGATCTCGCCCTGGTCGGGCGTGTAGACGCCGGCGATGATCTTCATCAGCGTCGACTTGCCGGCGCCGTTCTCGCCCATCAGCGCATGCACGGTGCCGCGGCGCACGCGGAACTGCACGCCGTCGAGCGCGACGACGCCGGGAAACGACTTGCCGACGCCGCGCACCTCGAGCAGGCAATCGTCGACGGGCGCACCGGACGAACCCGACGCGGCGAACGAGGCGGCCGGCGCGCTTTCGCTGGCCATCGAGCGCGCCATCCTGGCTGTAAACATGGACGTTCCTCGAAAGTCACACGCGAACCCGGACGCGCCGGGCTCGCGCAGTTCAGCGGAAAAACCGGTCAGTGCTTCGCGTACTGGTTCATGTTCTCCGGCGTGACCAGCTCGAACGGCACGTTCACGTAGCGGTCGACCGGCTGCTTCTTCGCGAGCTTCAGCGCGGTCGCGACGGCCTGCGCCCCCTGCCCGGCCGCGTTCTGGTACACGGACACCTTCAGGTCGCCGCTCTTCATCGCCGCGAGCCCGTCCGGCGTCGCGTCGATGCCCGCGACGACCGTCTTCGGCGTCAGCTTGCGCGCGGCCTTCAGCGCGTTGATCGCGCCGATCGCCATTTCGTCGTTGTTCGACACGATCGCGTCGAACTTCGTCCCGGAGCTCAGCCAGTTCATCGTGATGTCCTGGCCCTGCGTGCGGCTCCACTTGCCTTCGCGCTTGTCGACGATCTTCATGCCGGAACAGTCCTTGGTCGCGATCACGTCCTCGATGTCCTTGGTGCGCGCGCGCGCCGACTCGTTGGACAGCTCGCCCATCAGCACGAGGATGTCACCCTTGCCGCCGAGCAGCTTGCACACCTGGCGCGCCTGCAGCGTGCCCGACTGCTTCTCGTCGGATGCGACCACCGCGACGCCGGCCGGCAGCTTGTCGAAATCGACCGGCTTGCGGTTCACGTAGACGAGCGGAATCTTCGCGGCGGTCACCATCTTCGTGATCTTCGGCGTCGCGTCGGTGTCGACCGCATTCACGATGATCGCGTCGACCTTCTGCGCGATCATGTTCTGGACCTGGCTCAACTGCTTGCCGACGTCGTTGCCGCCGTCCTCGATCTGTACGGTCGCGCCGTCCTTCTTCGCCGCGTCGCCGATGCTGTTGCGCAGGATCGTCAGGAACGTGTCGTCGAACGATGCCATCGTCACGCCGATCTTCTCGGCATGCGCGAGCGGCATGGCCAGGATCGCGGCGGCCGCGGCGGCCATCAGCTTGGTCTTCATGATCACTCTGTCTCCTCATCTCCGGGGGGCGGAAAACGGCGCGTTGCGCGCCGCCGGGCCGAGTCCGATAACGGACTGAAGCATCCGGATGAAACTGTAGATCACTTCGTCGAAAATTTGGAAATTTATTTCTACGTGATTTCACCTAGGGAACTGGATTTCCAAAAAGTCTAGACTCCGTTCCGTAGCCCGAGTCGTTGCGGCACGCGCATTCGCGTCGCGTCGCGACATGCGACGAAGATCCGTCGCTGGATCGGTCCCCAATCCGCCGGCAAGGTCGAACGCCGGCCGCGAGCGTGATACGTGATATGAGCCCGTTGAACTTTCCGACTGACCGCCCCATCGATCTCGCCTGCCTCGGCCGCGTCGCCGTGGACCTTTACGCGCAACAGTACGGCAGCCGCCTGGAAGACGCGCGCAGCTTCCAGATGTATCTCGGCGGCTCGTCGGGCAACGTTGCGTTCGGCGTCGCCCGGCTCGGGCTGAAGACCGCGATGATCTCGCGCGTCGGCGACGAGCAGATGGGCCGCTTCGTGCGCGAGACGCTCGAGCGCGAAGGCTGCGACACGAGCCAGCTGCAGACGGATCCGGAACGGCTGACCGCGCTGGTGCTGCTCGGTCTGAAGGATCGCGACACGTTCCCGCTGCTGTTCGTTCGCGAGAACTGCGCGGACATGGCCGTGCGCGCCGACGCAATCCGCGAGGACTTCATCGCCGGTTGCCGCGCGCTCGCGATCACCGGCACCCATCTGTCGACGCCGGGCACGCGCGAAGCATCGCTGACCGCGCTCGGCTACGCGCGCCGCCACGGCGTCGTGCGCATTCTCGACATCGACTACCGGCCGGTGCTGTGGGGGCTGACCGCGCGCGGCGCGGGCGAGAACCGCTACGTGCCGGACGCGCAGGTCACGCGCCAGTTGCAGCAGGTGCTCGGCGAGTTCGACCTGCTGGTCGGCACCGAGGAGGAATTCCTGATCGCGGGCGGCGTGCCGCACGACCTGATCGCATCGCTGCAGGCCGTGCGTCGCGCAAGCGGCGCGGCGCTGGTGGTCAAGCGCGGTGCGCTCGGCTGCTGCGTGATCGAGGGCGACATCCCCGCGCGCATCGAGGATGCGCCGACCTTCCACGGCGAACGCGTCGACGTGCTGAACGTGCTCGGCGCGGGCGACGCGTTCCTGTCCGGCCTGCTGTCCGGGCTGCTGCGCGGGCGCGACTGGGCCGAATCGACACGCATCGCGAACGCGTGCGGCGCGATCGTCGTGTCGCGCCACGCGTGTTCCGCCGCGATGCCGACGCCGGCCGAACTCGCGCACTGGTTCGGTGGCAGCCGCAATCCGCGGGTGGACGCCGATCGCACGCTCGCGCACCTGCACCGTGTGACGGTGCCGCGCCGCGAATGGGACGACCTGTGCGTGATGGCGTTCGACCATCGCAGCCAGTTCTACGAACTCGCGGTGCAGGCCGGCGCGGACGAGACGCGGATCAAGACGCTGAAGCGCCTGCTCGTGCGCGCGGCCGAACAGGTCGAGCGCGATCGCCATATCGAAGGCCATGTCGGCGTGCTGATCGACGGCGGCGCGTACGGCAGCGACGCGCTCGCGTCGGCCACCGGCCGCGGCTGGTGGGTCGGCCGCCCGGTGGAACTGCCCGGCTCGCGGCCGCTGTGTTTCGACGACACGCGCTCGGTCGGCTCGTCGCTCACGCACTGGCCGACCGAGCAGGTCGTGAAGTGCCTCGTCCACTACCACCCCGACGACGACGTCGACCTGCGCGTCGCGCAGGAGCAGCGCGTGCTGGAGCTGTGGGAAGCCACGCGCGCGAGCGGCAACGAGCTGCTGCTGGAAATCATTCCGCCGCGCGCGGTCACGCCGGCCGGCACCGAGGACGACGCGGTGCTGCGCACGGTCGCGCGCTTCTACAACCTCGGCGTGATGCCCGAGTGGTGGAAGCTCGCGCCGATGAGCGCCGACGGCTGGGCGCGGCTCGAAACGCTCGTTGCCGAGCGCGATCCGTACTGCCGCGGCGCGGTGATCCTCGGGCTGAACCAGCCGTTGCAGTATCTCGTCGACAGTTTCCGCTCGGCGACCAACCCGATCGTCAAGGGCTTCATGGTCGGCCGTACGCTGTGGGCCGACGCGTCGCTGCACTGGCTCGCCGGCCGGATCGACGACCAGGCGCTGATCGACGAAGTGGCCGGCAATTTCGCGCAGCTGGTCGACGCCTGGCTCGGCCGCCGTGCCGCCGCGCGCGCCGCGGCGGCAGCCTGATGCAGATGTCCGTGATGACCACCCGACTCCCCCTGATCGACAGACGATGACCACCACCGTGAGACTGACCGTCAGCCAGGCGCTCGTGCGCTACCTGGCCGCCCTGCGCGCCGAAGTCGTCCAGCCGGACGGCCGCACCGAAATCCTGCCGTACTGCGGCGGCGTGTTCGCGATTTTCGGGCACGGCAACGTGGCCGGGCTCGGCGAGGCGCTGCACGCCGAAAAGGACCGGCTGCCGACGTTCCGCGCGCACAACGAGCAAGGCATGGCGAATGCGGCCGTCGCGTTCGCGAAAGCGAATTTCCGCCAGCGGATGATGGCCGCGACGTCGAGCATCGGCCCCGGCGCGACCAACATGCTGACCTCCGCCGCGCTCGCGCACGTCAGCCGGCTGCCGCTGTTGCTGCTGCCCGGCGACGTGTTCGTGTCGCGGTTGCCCGACCCGGTGCTGCAGCAGGTCGAGGATTTCGAACAGGGCGACGTCAGCGCGAATGACTGCTTCCGGCCGGTGACGCGCTACTTCGACCGGATCACGTCGCCGGAGCAGCTGCTCGTCGCGCTGCCGCGCGCGATCCAGGTGATGACCGACCCCGCGCAGTGCGGGCCCGTGTGCCTCGCGCTGCCGCAGGACGTGCAGACCTTCGCGTACGACTGGCCGGAAGATTTCTTCGCGCCGCCGGTGATCCGGATGCGCCGGCCACCCGCCGACGCGCTCGAACTCGCGGACGCGCTGGACGTGCTGAAGGCCGCGAAGAAGCCGCTGATCGTCGCCGGCGGCGGCGTGCTGTACAGCCAGGCATGGGACGCGTTGCGCACGTTCGCCGACACGCACGGCGTGCCGGTCGCCGAATCGCAGGCCGGCAAGGGCAGCCTCGCGTGGAACCACCCGCTGAACCTCGGCTCGATCGGCGTGACGGGCTCGCCCGCCGCGAACCGCGCGGCCGCGCAGGCCGACGTGGTGTTCGCGGTCGGCACGCGTCTGCAGGACTTCACGACCGGCTCGCACGCGCTGTTCGGCAGCGCGACGCTGCTGAGCCTGAACGTGCAACCGTTCGACGCGGGCAAGAAACGCGGCCGGCAATTGATCGCCGACGCGCGCACCGGCCTCGGCCAGCTGTCGGCCGCGCTCGCGGGCTGGCAGGCGGATGCGGCGTGGACCGCCGCGAACCGCGACCAGGCCGCCGCGTGGAACGCGCGCGTGACCGAGCTGACCACGCGCGTGCCGAAGGACACGCTGCCGTACGACGCGGAAGTGATCGGCGCGGTGCGCGACTCCGCGGCCGACGCGGGACGCGACAGCGCGCGCGACGATCTCGTCGTGTGCGCGGCCGGCACGCTGCCGGCCGAGCTGCACAAGCTGTGGCGCAGCGGCGTGCCGGGCAACTATCACATGGACTACGCGTACTCGTGCATGGGCTACGAGGTCGCGGGCGGCCTCGGCGCGAAGCTCGCGCGGCCCGAGCGCGAAGTGATCGTGATCGTCGGCGACGGCTCGTACATGATGCTCAACGCTGAACTCGCGACGTCCGTGATGCTCGGCCGCAAGATCATCGTCGTGATCCTCGACAACCGCGGCTACGGCTGCATCGAGCGGCTGCAACTGAACTGCGGCGGTGCGAGCTTCAACAACATGCTCGACGACTGCGTGCCCGAAGGCGGCGAACGCTCGACGATCGACTTCGCGATGCATGCGCGCGCGATGGGCGCCGAAGCCGTGCACGTGCGCGACGTCGGCGAACTGCGCAGCGAAATGAAGCGTGCGCGCGCGGCGAAGACGAGCCAGGTCATCGTGATCGACACGACGCACGAGCGCACGACCACGGACGGCGGCGCATGGTGGGAAGTCGCGGTGCCGCAGGTGTCCGCGCGCGCCGGCGTCGGCGATGCGCATCGCGCGTATCTCGACGCGAAGACCCGACAGCGGCGCTGACACGCTTTCCGTTTCAATCCTCCGCCCCGCGACGACAACAATCGAACCAAGGAAGCAAGTCATGAGCTGGAACGTTCGCATCGGTATCAATCCCCTGTCCTGGATGAACGACGACCTGCCGTCGCTCGGCGGCGAGACGCCGCTCGAGACGGCGCTGAAGGAAGGCGCCGAAATCGGCTATGCGGGCTTCGAGCTCGGCAACAAGTTTCCGAAAACGGGCCCCGAGCTGAAGGCGAAGCTCGCCGAATTCGGGCTCGTATGCGTGTCGGGCTGGTATTCGGGCTTCCTCGCGGAAGTCGAACCCGGCATGAGCGATGCCGATGCGCTCGCCGCCGAAATCGAGCGCTGCCGCGCGCACATGACGAAGCTGCAGTTCAACGACGTGAAGGTCGTGGTGTACGGCGAATGCGCGGGCACGATCCAGGGCAGCATCGACACGCCGGTCGCGAAGCGGCCGCGTTTCGTCGACGACGAAGCCTGGCGACGCTACGCGGCACGCCTCGACGCATTCGGCGCGCACCTGCTCGAGACCTACGGGATCAAGCTCGCCTACCATCACCACATGGGCGCATACGTCGAATCGCCCGCCGACGTCGACCGGCTGATGGCGCTGACCGATCCGGCGAAGGTGTTCCTGCTGTTCGACACGGGCCACGCGTATTTCGGCGGCGCGGCCGATCCGGTCGCACTGCTGAAGAAACACGTGTCGCGCGTCGTGCACGTGCACTGCAAGGACGTGCGGCCGCAGGTCGTCACGCAGGCGCGCAACGGCGGCTGGAGCTTCCTGAACGGCGTGATCAACGGCACCTTCACGGTGCCGGGCGACGGCGCGCTCGATTACGAAGCGACGCTGCGCACGCTGAAGGACGCCGGCTACGAAGGCTGGCTCGTGGTCGAAGCCGAGCAGGACCCGGCCGTCGCGCCGAGCTATCAGTATGCGAAGAAGGGCTACGAATCGCTGCGCGCGATCGTCGACCGGTTGAGCGCTTAAGCCCCGTCACCCCGCTGTCACCCCATTGTGGAGCCCCGTTCCATGACGATTTCTCCCCTGCTGGTCAAGGCATCCGCCGACCGCGAAATCTGCAACGTGACACCCGAGTCGGCCGGCTGGAAACACGTCGGCTTTCGCGCGCTGCGCCTGAAGACCGGCGACACCGAAACGCTCGATACCGGCGCGCGCGAACTGTGCGTCGTCGTGCTCACGGGCACGCTGCGCGCGCAAGTCGACGGCGAAACCTACGATGCGCTCGGCAAGCGCGACAGCGTGTTCGAGGAAGTGTCGCCGGACGCGCTGTACGTGCCGGGCGGCAAGACCGTCACGCTGGTCGCGACGCGCGATGCGGAAGTCGCGCTGTGCACCGCGCCTTACGCGAGCGGCGACAAGCGCGTGCAGCGCCTCGACGGCGAACGGATGCGGCGCGCGGTGCGCGGGCAAGGCACCAACACGCGCTACGTGTGCGACATCCTGATGGGCGACAACCCGGCCGCCGATCGCCTGCTCGTCGTTGAAGTGATCACGCCCGCGAGCCACTCGAGCAGCTATCCGCCGCACAAGCACGATCGCGACGCGGCGCCGGACGAAACGTCGCTCGAGGAAACCTATTACCACCGGATCGATCCGCCGCAGGGTTTCGCGTTTCAGCGCGTATACACGGACGATCGCAGCCTCGACGAGACGTGCGCGGTCGAGAACCGCGACGTGGTGATGGTGCCGCGCGGCTATCACCCGGTGGTCGCGCCGCATGGCTACAACCTGTATTACCTGAACGTGATGGCCGGGCCGAGCCGCGCGTGGGCATTCAAGAACGACCCCGCGCACGAATGGATGCTCGACGCGGCGCCCAGGCGCTGACGCGTTGATGCGCTGAACGATCGACGGCTCGCGCGCGACACGCAGGACGAGAACGCGTGCCCGAGCCGGATTTGCGACGACACGGAGCTGCCATGGCGACCCCCTTCCCCCGCTTCGCACCCGCGCCCTTCGGCGACACCGCGTCGACTCCGACGCTGTCGCACTTCGATGCCGACGTCGCGCGCCGGCTCGGCGACATCGCCGTCAATCTCGCCGCGCGCCGCGGGCTGCCGATCGCGGTCGGCATCGTCGGCGAAGCCGCGCCGCTGTTCTACTGCGCGCTCGACGGCAGCCGCGCGAACGACAGCGACGCGATCCGCCGACGACAGAACACGGTGTTCCGTTTCGGCGTCAGTTCGCTCGAGGTCGGCGCGCGCTTTCGCCGCGCCGGCTGGTCGTTGCAGTCGCAGGGATTGTCGGAGGTCGACTATGCGCTCGACGGCGGCGGCGTGCCGTTGCGGCTTGCCGGCGGCGGCATCGTCGGCGCGATGACGATCGTGGGGCTCGACGACGCATGCGATCACGCACTCGTCGTCGAAAGCCTGCGCTGGCATGTCGGCGCGAACGCGCTCGCGATGAGCGCGTAGCCGCGCGCGCCGACTCGCGCGGTCAGTGCAGCCCGCCGCTCGCGACGAGGCGCTCGCCGGTCAGCCAGCGGGAGTCGTCCGATGCGAGGAACACGGCGACCGACGCGATGTCGTCCGGCTCGCCGAGGCGGCCGAGCGGCGTTTCGCTGAGCACCTGCTTCTCGAGATCCGAACCGATGATGCCCGCGCTGTGCGTGCCTTCGGTCACGATCATGCCCGGGTTGATCGCGTTCACGCGGATCTTGCGCGGGCCCAGCTCGAGTGCGAGCACGCCGGTGATCGCGTCGACGGCGCCCTTCGTGCCGCTGTATACGGCGCTCGCGGGCGGCGTGATGCTCGTCACCACCGAGCTGATGTTGATGATGCTCGCGCCTTCGCCGAGATGCTTGACGGCGGCCTGCGTGGTCAGCAGCACGCCGAACACGTTCGTGTCGAATTGCCGGCGGTAGTGCTCTTCGGTGATCGCCTCGATCGGCGCGAATTCGTACACGCCGGAATTGTTGACCAGCACGTCGAGACGGCCATAGGTCTCGATCGCGGTGTCGACGATGCGCTGGGCGTCCGCTGCCTTCGACACGTCGCCGCCGACCGCGACCGCGCGGCCGCCCGCCTCGACGATCGCGCTCACGACCGCGTCGGCACCGGCCTTGCTGCTCGCGTAGTTGACCACGACCGCCGCGCCTTCGGCGGCCAGCGCCTTCGCGATCGCGGCGCCGATCCCCTTGGAGCCGCCCGTGACGATCGCTACCTTGCTTGCCAGCTTGCTCATGATTTCATTCCTCAGTCGGAAGACTTTCGATGGATGGGTGCCGATCGCGCCAGTCGCGGCGCACACCGGCCTTGCTGGCAATATTGGCGGCTCGCGCGACGGCGATAAAGCGGCTCGACGCGAATTGACTGGCGGAGTTATCCGAACAATCGGCGGACGGACGGTCAGCCGGCACTCAACCATGCACTGACGACGTCGGCGCCGAGCCCGTCCAGCGGGCCGTCGTAGACGATCCGACCGCGCCCCATCACCGCGACGCGCCGCGCGAGCCGCGGCGCGAGCTGCAGCCGCTGCTCGATCAGCAGGATCGCGACGCCGTCGGCCTGCAGCGCGGCGAGACACGCGCCGACCTCGTCGACCGCGAGCGGCGCGAGCCCTTCGGCCGGTTCGTCGACGATCAGTACGCGCGGGCGGCCGGCGAGCGCGCGCACCAGCGCGAGCACCTGCTGTTCGCCGCCCGACAGCCGTCCGGCCTTCACGTCCGCCCGCGCGGCCAGCAGCGGAAAGCGCGCGAGCAACCCCTCGAGCGCCGCGCGTTCGGCCGCGCCGTGCACGCCGCGCAGCCCGAGCCGCAGGTTGTCGCGCACGCTCAGCAGCGGAAACACGTCGCGGCTTTCAGCCACGTAAGCGACCCCGCGCCGCGCGATCTCGAACGTGCGCGCGCCCGCGCATTCGGCGCCGGCAATGCGCACCGAGCCCGCTGTGCGTACGAGCCCCATCACGGCCTTCGCGAGCGTCGAGCGGCCCGAGCCGTTGCGGCCGAGCAGCGCGAGCGTCTCGCCCGGCGCGAGCGCGAGATCGACGCCGTCGAGCACGGGCTGCATTCCGTACCACGCGCGCAGGCCGCGAATGTCGAGCAGCACGCTCATGCGCCCTCGCCAAGATAGGCCGCACGCACGGCCGGGGCCGCGCGGATCGCGTCGGGTGCGCCGGTCGCGACCACCGCGCCGCGCACGAGCACCGTGATGCGCTCGGCGAAGCCGAACACCGCATCCATGTCGTGCTCGATCATCAGCACCGTGCGGCCCTGCGTCGTCGCGCGGATCAGCGCGATCATCCGCGCCGCCTGATCGCGGTTCATGCCGGCCGTCGGTTCGTCGAGCAGCAGCGTGCGCGCGCCGCTCGCAAGCGCGATGCCGAGATCGAGCGCGCGCTGTTCCGCGTAGCCGAGTTCGCCGGCCGGCGTGTCGCGCCGCGCATCGAGACCGATGTCGCTCAGCACGCGCGCGGCCGCGCGATCGACCGACGCGGATTCGCGCAGCCGGTTCCACCAGCGCCGCCGCTCGGCCGGCGCATGCAGCGCCGCGCAGCGCAGGTTGTCGAACACGCTCAATCGTGCGAACGCGCTCGTCTGCTGGAAACTGCGGCCGATGCCGAGCCGGCTCGCCACGACCGGCCCGCGCCCGCGCAGCTCGACGCCGTGCAGCATGACGCGCCCGCGCGTCGGCCGCGTCGCGCCGGCGATCACGCCGAACAGCGTCGACTTGCCCGCGCCGTTCGGCCCGATCAGCGCGTGACGCTCGCCGACCGGGACGTTCAGCTCGATGCCGTCGAGCACGGTCTGCGCACCGAAGCGCTGCACGATCCCGTGCAGCGCGATCGCGTTACCGTTCATCGCCCGTCCTCCCGCTTGCCGTGCCCTGGTTCCGGAACCGTGCGCGCCAGCCCCACAGCAACGTGCCGATGCCGGCCGCCGAGCATGCGACGGCCCAGCCCGCCGGCGCGTCGGCGTCGATGCCCCACGCGCCGAACGCGATGCCCGCGCCGTCGTCCTGCGCGAAGCGCCATGCATAGCCGAGTTCGGCCGCGCAGACGATCGCGACGGCCCAGAACGCACATGCGCCGATGCCGCACAGCACGCGCCAGCGCTCGGCGGGCGGCGCGTCGCCGCGCGACGCGTGCGCAAGCGTCTGCGCGATGCCCGCGATCCCGCGCGGCGCGGCGACGACGACCGCCACGAACAGCACGCCGAGATACAGCGCCCAGGCGCGCGACACGCCCGCGACGACGATGCTCAGCGCGGTCAGCACCACCGCGCCGGCCGCCGGCCCGAAGAACGTGCCGGTGCCGCCGATCACCGCGGCGATGAGCACGGTCGCCGAACGCGCCATCGACACGCTGTCGGGCGTCGCGATCTCGACGTCGATCAGCGTCAGCGTGCCGGCAATGCCCGCGAAGAACGACGCGCAGGTCACCATTGCGAGCCGCACGCGACGCGGCTCGGTGCCGAGCGCGGCAACGCGCGCGGGGTTGTCGCGCACCGCGTTCGCGAGCCGCGCGAGCGGCGTGCGCGTCAACGCATGCATCGCCACTGCGGAGACGATGCACCACGCGGCGATCACGGCATAGGCCTGCGTTTCCGCGCCGAAATGCCAGCCGCCCAACGGCGTGCCGCTCGCGCGATCGATCGGTACGCCGCCGAGGCCGCCGAACCACGCGTGCACGCTCCACGCCGCGGCCGCGACGCACTCGCCGAGACCGAGCGTGATCATCGCGAACACGGTGCCCGCGCGGCGTGTCGCGAGCAGGCCGGCGACGAACCCGAAGCCCGCGCCGGCCACCCCGCCGACGAGCGGCAACAGCGGCAGCGGGCCACCGACATGATTGAACCAATGCGCGGCGGCGAATGCGCCAAGGCCCGCGAACGCGGCATGACCGAACGACAGCAGCCCCGTCGTGCCGAGCTGCAGGTTGTACGACAGCGCGAGCACGACGAGCGCGGCCGTCTGTGCGAGATAGCCGAGCACCGCACCATGCGGCCACAGCCACGCCGGCAGGATCAGGCACGCGGCGAACGGCACCCAGCGCAGTGCGCCGGCCCGTGCGCGGCTAGCCATCGACACGCTCGCCGAACAGGCCGCGCGGACGGGCGACCAGCACCGCGACGAGCAGCAGGTACGGGACCAGCGGTGCGAGCTGCGCGATCGACACGGCGGCGACGCTGTCGGGCAGCGCGACGCCCGACCATTGCGCGAGGTCGCGCAACGACGTGTCGCTGGCCGCCGCGAAGGTCTGCGCGAAGCCGACCGCGAGCGATGCGACGAACGCGCCGCCGAGCGAGCCGAGCCCGCCGATCACGACGACCGCGAACACGACCGACCCGACGGTCTCGGCCAGCGCCGGTTCGATCACCGCGAGCGGCGCGCCGATCACGCCGGCCAGCGCCGCGAGCGCGGTGCCCGCGCCGAACAGCCACGTCATCATGCGCGGCACGTCGTAGCCGAGCGCCTCGACGGCCGCGCGGTGCGTGAGCGCGGCGCGCACGACGAGCCCGATGCGCGACGCGCGCAGCAGCACGCCGAGCGCGACCAGCATCGCCGTGGACATCGCCATCATGAAGAGCCGGTAGCGCGGCAGCGCGAGGCCGAACACGGCCACGGGCGCACCGTCGAACAGCGGCGGCACCGGGGCCGGCAGCGGCGCGAGGCCCCAAAAAAGTTTCGCGCCCTCGCCGATCAGGTATGCGAGCCCGAAGGTCAACAGCAGCTCGCTCGTGTGCCCGTGCGGCTGTACGCGGCGCAGCAGCCAGCGCTCGCAGCCGGCGCCGAGCAGCCCGACCGCGAGCGGCGCGAGCGCGAGCGCGGGCCAGAAACCCGCGCGGGCCGCGATGCTGTATCCGATGTAGGCGCCGAGCATGTAGAAGCTCGCATGCGCGAAGTTGAGCACGCCCTGCACGCTGAAGATCAGCGTGAGGCCGGCCGACAGCATGAACAGCAGCAACCCGTAGCTGAGGCCGTTGAACGCCTGGAGCGCGAACGCGTGCACCGCCACGCGCCCGTTAGCCGGCGAGCGGTTCGAGCGCCGCGCGCAGCGCGTCGGGCAGCGGCACCGGGCGGCGCGTGCCGCGATCGACGTACACATGCACGAAATGTCCCTGCGCGGCCGGCGCCGCCTCCCCTGCCGCGAACAGCCCGATCTCGTAGCGCACGCTCGACGTGCCGAGCTTCGCGACGCGCAGCCCCGCATCGACCGACTGCGGAAACACGAGCGGCGCGAAATAGTTGCACTGCGTCTCGACCACGAGCCCGATCGTCTGCCCGTGCTCGACGTCGAGCACACCCGCGCGGATCAGGTATTCGTTCACGACGGTGTCGAAGTAGCTGTAGTACACGACGTTGTTCACGTGTCCGTAGACGTCGTTATCCATCCAGCGGGTCGTGATCGGCAGGAAGTGGCGATAAGCGTCGCGGGAACGCGGCTGCGGCTTGTCGGACATGGCGATGGCGGTCAGGAGGAAGAAGACGAAGCGGACGGCGCGCGGTGGCCGTGCGAGACGGCGCGCCGGCGAACGGCGGATTGCCGCGTCGCGACCGTGCGCGGCGCGGCCGGTGACGTGCCGGAAGCGGCGCGGCCCGTCACTGCCCCGCTCGATCGACGAATTCGAAATCGAGGCCGCGCGCGCGCATCCAGTCGGCCAGCGCGTAGCCTGTGCCGGCGCGCCACGGGCGCAGCAACGGCGGCTCGACGAGCCGGTATTCGAGCAGCTCCGGCGACAGCGCGACGGTGCCCGATGCGCGCACGTGATACGCGATGATCAGCTCGTTCTTGCGGATGAATTCATACACGCCGACCAGCGTGACCTGCTCGGCCTTCAGCGCGGTTTCCTCGAACACCTCGCGCGCGATGCCGTCCTCGGGCGTCTCGCCGTTCTCGAGGAAACCGGTGATCAGCGCGAACATCCCCTCCGGCCAGGCCGCATTGCGCGCGAGCAGGATCTTGCCGTCGAGCTCGACGATCGCCGCCACCACCGGCAGCGGGTTGTTCCAATGGACGTAGCCGCACTCGTCGTCCGGGCAGGCCTGGCGGACACGCCCGCCCTCGTGTTCGGGATCGGCGCGCTCGGTCAGCGGACGCGCGCAGCGCGGGCAAAAACGGTAGTCGGCGATGGTCATCGATGAGAATCTGGCAAGCGCCGACGGCGGCCGGCAAGCCGCCTCGCACGCCTGCCCGGCGCGGGAAAGGCTTCATTCTAGCGAGTTTGCCCGCGTCGCTGACGATCCGGCCCCGATGATGTCAGGGTTGCATGCGCGGTTGCGCACGCCCGCGTGCGGCCGTCGCCGCGAAGCCGGCGGCACCGACGAGCAAGGCACCCGCCGCGACCCACAACGCCGGCGAGAACGACCCGAAGCGCGCGGTCAGTGGCGCCGCGACGAGCGGGCCGAGAATCTGCCCGACCCCGTATGACGCGGTCGCATAGCCCATCAGCCCGGCCGCGCGCTCGTCGTGCAGCCGCCGCGCCTCGCGCATCGCAAACAGCGTGATCGCGGTGAACGGCAGGCCGAGCAGCGCGCTGCCGATCGAGAAGCCAGCCGCATTCGGCCACACGATCCCCGCCGCGATTCCGAGCGCCTGCGTCGCGCAACCGGCGGCGAGCAGCAGCCGGTTGTCCCAGTGGCCGGGCAGCCGCGCGGCCGCGATCGCGCCGACGATCAGCGCCGCGCCGAATATCGGCCAGAACAGATCCGGCCACGGCGAGCCGGCCGGCAGCGCGGCGCGCGCGATCACCGGCAGGAACGTCGCGGTGATGATGTAGCCGAAGCCCGGCATCCCGTACAGGACGACGAGCCATGCGGCGTCGGCGCGATGGCGCCGTGCGTCGTGCGGTGCCGCGTCCGTCACCGCATGCCGGACGGGCGCGGCCGACGATACGGTTGCCGCCGCCGGCACCGGCGCGCTGCCGAACGTGCGCCAGATCGCGATCGACAGCACCGCAGACAACGCCGCGAAACCGAGCCAGCCGGGCGCCGCGCGATGGCCGGCCAGTGCGCTGCCGATCAGGCCCGTCAACACGATGCCGACGCCGGGCCCCGCGTAGATCACCCCGCTCCACTCGGGCGCGTGCAGCTCGGCGAGCCGCCGCAGCCCCCATTGCGATACGAACACGAACGTCCATGCGCTGACGACGCCCGCGACGAAGCGCACCACGAGCCACACGGGCAGCAGGTGACCGACGCCCATCGCGGCGGTCAGCAGCACGGTGGCACCCAGCCCGAAGCGGACCATTCGCGCCGGCGCGACGCGCACCGCCGCGCAGCTGACCGCGCCGACGAAATAGCCCGCATAGTTCGCCGACGCGAGCCAGCTGCCGGCCTTCAGGCCGATCGAGCCGTCGGCGAGCATCAGCGGCAGCAGCGGCGTGAACGCGAAGCGGCCGACGCCGAGCGCGACCGCGAGTCCGATCATGCAGGCAAGCGCGGCCGCGCGGGCGCGGCGGTCGGCGTCATCGGACAGGTGTACGCCGGCGGCGCTCGGGGCATCGGAACGGGACATGGCGGCATGGGCCGCGCGGGTTGCACGACGGCCGGAACGGGAATCGGATTGCTTGTATCGTAGCTTGACCGAATGTTCTCTAAAAATGAATAATTGAGAATCCATCCATCGCATGGAGAGAATCATGGACCTGGCGGCGCTGGCGATTTTCCGGGCCGTCGTGCGCGAGAACGGCATCACGCGCGCGGCGGCGAAGCTCAATCGCGTGCAATCGAACGTGACGACGCGCATCAAGCAGCTCGAGGAGGAACTCGGCGCGGCGCTGTTCGTGCGCGACGGCCGCCGGCTCGTGCTGACGCCGGCCGGGCACACGCTGCTGCCGTACGCGGAGCGGCTGCTCGAGCTTGCCGACGAGGCGCGCGATGCGGTGCGCGAGGACACGCCGCGCGGGCGGCTGCGGCTCGGCACGATGGAAAGCACGGCCGCGAGCCGGCTGCCGACCGTGCTCGCGCGCTATCACCATGCGTGGCCCGACGTGTCGCTGGAGCTCGTGACCGGCACGACCGGCTGGCTGATCGACAAGGTGCGCGACTTCGAGATCGACGCGGCGCTGTTCGCGCGGCCGCCCGAGCCGGACACGCTGCCCGACACGTTCGAGACGGTGCCCATCTTCCGCGAGGATCTGGTGCTGCTGACGCCGCGCGGCCATCCGCCGGTGCGCACGCCGCGCGACGTGATCCTGCCGACGCTGATCGCGTTCGAGCGCGGCTGCACGTACCGGAAGTATGTCGAGCGATGGTATGCGGCGCACGGGATGAAGCCCGCGCGCGTGCTCGAACTGGGTTCGTATCACGCGATCGTCGCGTGCGTCGCGGCCGGTGCGGGCATCGCGGTCGCGCCGCGCTCGGTGCTCGAGCTTCAGCCCGAGACCGGCAACGTCGCCGCTCATACGATCGCGGAACTCGAAGGGATCGACACGCTGCTCGCGTGGCGGCACGGTTACGCGTCGGCGGCGCTCGCCGCGTTGCGCGATGCGCTCGGCGATGCTGCGCGGGAATCGGGGGATGCTGTGAAGCCGAGCGTGGCGACGCCGGTTTGAAGCGGTCAGCATTGCCTGCCGTGCCGACTGCTCGCAACCCGCAGTTACTGCGTTTGCCTGGAACCGGGGTTCGTTGAAAGCGCCAGCGACGTCGCGGCGATGCTCAGGCTCTGCACGTTACCGTCCCACTGCAGCCGCATATTCACCCCGCGCCCGTCGTCTCATCGCCGTTGCTGCGCTCCTCTGACTACACACTGATCGTGCGGATACCTGGAATTCCGGTTTCGTCGTTCGGGTTACCCAGATACGTCCATTGGACCTCTTCCATCGCAATATCGATGAAGCGGTCACTCGGGGCAGGGAAAGGGCTTCCCTGCTCGATGAAAGCTTGTTGATCCCAGCGGTTATAGAGGTTGGCCATGGGATGAGCCTCGGCAATCCGGCCTTCCCATATGCCAGTTTCCGGGCATGACCGTTCTCCAGCACATCGCACTCGCGACGGCTGCCCGGGAATTTCCCGCATCATTCCGGCACCGACAAGATGAGCAATGAAGTCAGCTCGTTGCGGCGGCAACTGGAAAGCCTCGCCAAGGTAATGCCAGTGCACGCGATCCGACGACAACCAGTCATGAGTCGCGAGTTCGAACTGCTCCCCGGCCTCGAAACGCTCCGGATGTCCGGCACGCGCTGCCAGCCAAGCATCAGACTCAGCCGACGAACCGTACAACGCCAGCCAGTAGCCTGTTTTTGGTACACGTTGGTCGCCGGTGACGGTCAGCCCATTACCATCTTCCAATCGAGCAACGGCAGAGCCATCCGGGACAAATGCGCGGCCACCAAGCGCTGCGGTCTTTTGCGACTTGGGCGATGGTGTAACGGCCTTCGCAGCATCGAGCAACGTTTTGGGATTGCCGTCCCACTTGGGAAGAGCTGCTGGCGGCAGCGGCAAGACTTTATCAAGATTAGGGAGCCTCATACGCCCTTGATAACGCTCCAATGCGGCCTTTAGTGCGCGATACCTATCAGCGCGCGCTTTGTCAATGCTGCCCGGAAGATTTCGACCATTAGTCAGATTGAACCCGTCAAATTCAATAGACAGCTTCGTTGCACATTTTGCGCTTCCCAGCTTTACCCCTTCTTGAAGCATCGTCAGAGCGCGTCGTTTTGCGTCTGTCGTTCTTGGACGTGCATAAACAAAAGACAACTCTTCGGCGGCGTCTCCGTAACCTTGCGCAACAGCGCACTCAAGCATCTGAGTCGCGATCGGCAAATTGCCCCAAAATTCCCCATCGGAATCGTCATACGTTGCGTCGAGCTTTTCTCCGAGAAATGCCATCGCCGACGGACTACCCATGTCTGCCGCACGCTGGAAGAACGCATAGGCGGTGGTCGCATCACCGCCCTTGACCAAGCCATTCTGGTGATAGACACCCATCATGTCATAGGCGTCCGGCACACCCAGCTTCATCGCCTTTTCAATCCATTCAATCGCAATCTCAGGATCGTGCTGAGGCACGCCAGGATAGTTACTCCGAATCAGCGAGGCAACATTGAGCATGGCCTTCCAATGCCCGCGTTCAGCCGCCTGGACGTACAACTGATAGATCTTCGCGTAGTCACGCTTCTGGTAATACAGGTCGGGATCATCGAGCGCAAGCACTTGCTGAAACCACAACTCCGCCTGCGGATCGATCGGCGGCACATGCTGTGCTTGATAAGTACATGTGAAGCTCTTTCGATGCGGATCGAACAGCGGCAGTTTTTCGTAGCGCGGAAGATCTGACATGGCAGTAGTTGACTTGATGTTCGATGGAGTTGACGTCTCTGCCTGCACATTGATCGCAAACAGGCATATGGCAATCGGAACAATTCTGAGAACAGCTATTATCGACATCAGATGGCCTCGATCACACAGTCGTGGAAGCGTTGGTTGACGACGGTACATCGATCTGAGCGTGCAACACCGTCTCGGCACGGCGATCGATGAACGGCAAAATGAACCCTTGCAAATTCTCGGTGCCAGCTTTTTGGATATCGCGATTGTCTTTCATTCGCCCCTCCCAAATATCAAAAACCACCGGCACCCGATCTCGGTCGCCACTACCTGAAGTAGCCCCTCCAGAAAGCAACGAAAACACGCGTCCGCGAAGCTTCGAAGCCCACTCGTGTCCCGTCGCCGCGATGTTGATCTCGCTGTCGACGGACATACTGCGCTGATTCATGTTCGCACTGCCCACCGTGACGAAGACATCATCGATAAGCATCAGCTTCGAGTGAATGTAAATTTCGCGGTAGGCCATCTGGTGATTCACCACGCCACTGGTCCGCAAGCGGGCGATGCTGACTGAGGCTGCCCCCCTCCTGTCAAGAATTGCAAACATTAAGCGACAACTGCCCAAGCGCCGTAAACGCAAAACGACCCGACCGGCACAACGTGCCGATCGGGTCGTTTTTGATGCGAAGCGATGTGTGATGCGGCGAGGTTAGTGCGACCGCACCGCGTCATCAACCATACCGATCAAAGACGCTCTTCGATCCAGCCCTTGACGCCTGCCAGCGCGCCCGGCAGGTTCGCCGGTTCCGTGCCGCCTGCCTGCGCCATGTCCGGACGGCCACCGCCCTTGCCGCCCACCTGCTGCGCGACGAAGTTCACGAGTTCGCCGGCCTTGACCTTCTTGCTCGCGTCCGGCGTGACGCCCGCGATCAGGCTGACCTTGCCGCCTTCGACGGCCGCCAGCACGATCGCCGCGCTCTTCAGCTTGTCCTTCAGCTTGTCGACCGTCTCGCGCAGCGTCTTCGCGTCGGCGCCGTCGAGCGTCGCGGCCAACACGAACACGCCGCCGATTTCGACGGCCTGCTGCGCGAGTTCGTCGCCCTGGCTCGACGCGAGCTTCGACTTCAGCGCGCCCAGTTCCTTCTCGAGCGACTTCACCTGGTCCTGCACCTGCGCGATACGCTGCGTGAGCTCCGACGGCTGCGCCTTCAGCGCGGCCGCGGCTTCGTTCACGCGGGCGTCGAGCTCCTGCACGTAGCGCACCGCGTTGTCGCCGGTGATCGCCTCGACGCGACGGATGCCGGCCGCGACGCCGCCCTCGACGACGATCTTGAAGAAGCCGATGTCGCCGGTGCGGTGCACGTGCGTGCCGCCGCACAGTTCGCGCGAGAAGCCGAGGTCGAGCACGCGCACTTCGTCGCCGTATTTTTCGCCGAACAGCGCCATCGCGCCGCCCTTCACCGCTTCGTCGTACGGCATCACGCGCACGATGCCCGGCGCGTTCGCGAGGATTTCGTCGTTGACGATCTGCTCGACGCGACGGATTTCGTCGTCGGTCATCGGCGCGTTGTGCGCGAAGTCGAAGCGGGTTTTCTCCGCGTCGACGAGCGAACCCTTCTGTTGCACGTGCGAGCCAAGCACTTCGCGCAGCGCCTTGTGCATCAGGTGAGTGGCCGAGTGGTTGCGCTGCGTGCGCGCGCGGCGGTGCGCGTCGATTTCCGCGCGCAGCACGTCGCCGATCTTCAGCGTGCCCTGTTCGAGCGTGCCGTGATGGCCGATCACGTCGGCCTGCACCTTCAGCGTGTCGGCCACCGCGAAGCGCGTCGCGGCGTTCGCGAGCACGCCCTGGTCGCCGACCTGGCCGCCCGATTCCGCGTAGAACGGCGTGTGGTCGAGCACGACGACCGCATCCTGGCCGTGCTTCACTTCGTTGACGGCCGAACCGTCGACGTACAGCGCGACGACCTTCGCGTCGTCGAACGCGATTTCCTCGTAGCCGTGGAACGTGGTCTTCGCGCCCGAGTATTCGAGGCCCTGCGTGGCCTTGAACTTGCCGGCCGCGCGCGCCTGCTCGCGCTGGCGCGCCATCGCGTCGTCGAATGCCGGCTCGTCGACCGTCATCCCGCGCTCGCGGCACACGTCGGCCGTGAGGTCGAGCGGGAAGCCGTAGGTGTCGTGCAGCTTGAACGCGAGTTCGCCGTCGAGCACCTTGCCGCCCTTCGCCTCGACCTCCGCCAGCGCGGCCTCGAGGATCGACATCCCGTGCTCGATCGTCTCGAAGAAGCGCTCTTCCTCCTGGCGCAGCACGTCCGTCACGCGCTGTTCGGCTTCCTTCAGTTCCGGATACGCGGCGCCCATCTCGGCGACGAGGTCGGCGACCAGCTTGTGGAAGAACGAGCCCTTGCGGCCGAGCTTGTAGCCATGGCGGATCGCGCGGCGCACGATGCGGCGCAGCACGTAGCCGCGGCCTTCGTTGCCGGGAATCACGCCGTCGACGATCAGGAACGAGCACGCACGGATGTGATCGGCGATCACCTTCAGCGAGTTGTTGTTCAGGTCGCTGATCTCGGTCACGCGCGCGGCGGCCTTGATCAGGTTCTGGAACAGGTCGATCTCGTAGTTGCTGTGCACGTGCTGCAGCACCGCGGCGAGACGCTCGAGGCCCATGCCGGTGTCGACCGACTGCTTCGGCAGGCGCGTCATGTTGCCCTGCGCGTCGCGGTTGAACTGCATGAACACGAGGTTCCAGATCTCGATGTAGCGGTCGCCGTCTTCTTCAGGCGACCCCGGCGGGCCGCCCCACACGTCCGGGCCGTGGTCGTAGAAGATTTCCGTGCACGGGCCGCACGGGCCGGTGTCGCCCATCGTCCAGAAGTTGTCCGACGCGTAGCGCGCGCCCTTGTTGTCGCCGATGCGGATGATCCGCTCGGTCGGCACGCCGACTTCCTTCGCCCAGATGTCGTACGCTTCGTCGTCTTCCTGGTAGACGGTGACCCACAGCTTTTCCTTCGGCAGCTGGTAGACCGTGGTCAGCAGCTCCCACGCGAACTTGATTGCGTCGTGCTTGAAGTAGTCGCCGAACGAGAAGTTGCCGAGCATCTCGAAGAACGTGTGGTGGCGCGCCGTGTAGCCGACGTTCTCGAGGTCGTTGTGCTTGCCGCCCGCGCGCACGCTGCGCTGCGCCGTGGTGGCGCGCGAGTACGGACGCGGGTCCGTGCCGAGGAACACGTCCTTGAACTGGACCATGCCCGAGTTCGTGAACATCAGCGTGGGGTCGTTACCGGGCACGAGGCTCGACGAGCGGACGATCGTGTGGCCCTTCGATTCGAAGAATTTGAGAAATTTCTCGCGGATTTCGGCAGCTTTCATGGCGTGCGGGGAATGTCTGGCTGAGACGGCTTCAAACGCCGGCCGTCCTCGCGGACGCACGGCGGGCAAATATCGTAAACGGTCGATTATACGATACAGATCGGCGCCCCAGACGGCAGCGGCCCGGCGCGGCGGACGACCGGCCTGGGCCACCCATGCGGCCGATTCGCCTTAAGATGCTCGGCATGCCAATCCGCCTTGCCCCGGCCGGGCGAGCCATGAAAGGAGACGATTCGACGATGGGTGCCCTGAGCCATATCCGCGTGCTTGACCTGACCCGCGTGCTCGCGGGCCCGTGGTGCGCGCAGACGCTCGCCGACTTCGGCGCGGACGTGATCAAGGTCGAGCGCCCCGGCGCGGGCGACGACACGCGCCACTGGGGGCCGCCGTACCTGAAGGACGCGAACGGCGACGATACGGCGGAGGCCGCGTATTACCTCGCGGCGAACCGCAACAAGCGCTCGGTGACGGTCGACATCGCGACGCCGGAAGGCCAGCAGATCGTGCGCGAGCTCGCCGCGCAGAGCGACGTCGTGCTCGAGAACTACAAGGTCGGGCAGTTGAAGAAGTACGGGCTCGATTACGAAGCGCTGCGCGCGGTGAAGCCCGATCTCGTCTACTGCTCGGTCACGGGCTTCGGCCAGACGGGCCCGTACGCGCACCGCGCGGGCTACGACTTCATCGTCCAGGGAATCGGCGGTTTCATGAGCATCACCGGCGAGCGCGACAGCGAGCCGGGCGGCGGCCCGCAGAAGGCCGGCGTCGCGATCGCCGATCTCGCGACGGGCCTCTACTCGACGATCGCGGTGCTCGCCGCGCTCGCGCACCGCGACCGCACGGGCGAAGGCCAGTACATCGACATGGCGCTGCTCGACGTGCAGGTCGCGCTGCTCGCGAACATGAACACCAACTTCCTCGCGAGCGGCAAGCCGCCGGTGCGCTGGGGCAACGCGCATCCGAACATCGTGCCGTACCAGACGTTCCAGACGCGCGACGGCTGGATCATCGTCGCGGTCGGCAACGACGGGCAGTTCCGCAAGTTCGTCGAGGCCGGCGGCCGGCCCGAGCTGGCCGACGACGAACGGTTCGCGACCAACCCGTCGCGCGTGCGCCATCGCGACACGCTGGTGCCGATCCTTGCGGAGATGGTGAAGACGCGCGGCAAGGCCGACTGGATCGGCGCGCTCGAGGCGGCCGGCGTGCCGTGCGGGCCGATCAACGAACTCGACGAGGTGTTCGACAACGAGCAGGTGGTCGCGCGCGGGATGCAGGTGTCGCTGCCGCACCCGTGCGGCGCGGACGTGAAGCTCGTGCGCAATCCGATCCGGATGAGCGCGACGCCGCCCGACGCGCGTACCGCCCCGCCGCTGCTCGGCGCGCAGACGGAAGACGTACTGCGCGACATGCTCGGCTACGACGAGGCGCGCATTGCGGCGCTGAAGGCGAAGCAGGCGATCTGAACCGACCCGGACGAGCGCGCCGCGGCGCCTCCGGGTGCACGCCGCGGCGTGCCCGGGCGCCGGCGGACGCTGACGGATCGATGGACCGACGGTTAGCGGTTAGCTGCTAGCGCGCAAGCGCATCGAGCCAGCCTCGCGCGTCGGGCCAGTCGCCGAGTCCGCTGTCTGCGTTGATGTGGCCGCGCGGGCCGAGGTCATGGAAAGTGCTGCCCCACGCGTGCGCGCAGCCGCGCGCGAACGCGATCGAGCCGTACGGATCGTCGCTGCTTGCCACCACGCAGGTCGGAAACGGCAGCCGCTCTTGCGGCACCGGCCCGAAACCGTGCGCGTCGGCCGGAAACGCCGGCCCGGCCGGATCGGGCAACGCGACGAGCAACGCGCCGCGCACCTTCGCGAGCGCGGCCGGCCGCGCGTAGCGGGTCGCCCACCACGCGGTGGTCAACGTGCCGAGGCTGTGCGCGGCGATCGTCACGGGGCCCGGTGCGGCCTCGACCGCGCGGTCGAGCGCGAGACACCAGCCGTTGCGGAACGCACGGTCCCAGTCGGGCATCGCGACGCGCACGAAACGCGCGTCGGCGCGCTCCCAGCGGCTTTGCCAGTGGAGCGGACCGGAGTTGCCGTAGCCCGGCAGCACGAAAACGAGAGAATCGCTCATGGAGGGTTCGTCGACGAATGAAGTCGTTATGTGATGTCGACGAAGTGTCGCACACCCGCTCCTCCCTGATGCTGCCTGTCGAATCGCGGAATGGATGTGCGGAGCAGGAACGGGCCGTGATGCGGCAACGCCGTCACGACCAGCCGGCGCTCACGCGCGCCGGCTTCGATCAGCGCACGCCGGCGCCGACCAGGCCGCCTGCCGCGGCGCCGGCAACCGTGCCGACCGGGCCGCCCGTGATCAGGTAGCCGAGCGCGCCGCCCGCGGCCGCGCCGATACCGGCGTTACGTTGCGTATGCGTCATCGCGCATGCGCCGAGTTGCGACAGGGCCGCGACGATTACCGCGGTACGAACGAGAAAAGTGGTCTTCTTCATCATGATTGTTGGTGTCCTCCCGCCAGCAAAAAATACGAATGGCGGCATTGAATCGGTAAAGCCATCATAGGAAACGCCGAATGCGCCGGGCAATCCGATTTACGTCGTGTTACAGCCGACACACAATCGAGATATTGCGGTTCCGCACCGCGAACCGGCCCGCCCGGTGGCGCACCCGCGCGGGACGGACCCCGGTCAGGTAGAATTACGGGATTAAACCGGCGCGACGCGCCGACACAACCTGACGCCAACCGCATGAGCACCGAACGCAACGACGCCCCCGCGGCTTCCAACTTCATCCGCAACATCATCGACGACGACAACCGCACCGGCAAATGGGGCGGCCGCGTCGAGACGCGCTTTCCGCCCGAGCCGAACGGCTATCTGCACATCGGCCATGCCAAGAGCATCTGCCTGAACTTCAGCGTCGCGCGCGACTACGGCGGCGTGTGCCACCTGCGCTTCGACGACACGAACCCGGAAAAGGAAAGCGTCGAATACGTCGACTCGATCGTCGACGCGGTCCGCTGGCTCGGCTTCGACTGGCGCAAGGACGCGGTCGATCACCAGTATTTCGCGAGCGATTACTACGACAAGCTGTACGAATTCGCCGAGTTGCTGATCCAGCGCGGCAAGGCATACGTCGACAGCCAGAGCGCCGAGGAAATGCGCGCGAACCGCGGCTCGCTGACCGAAGGCGGCAAGCCGTCGCCGTACCGCGACCGTTCGCCCGAGGAAAACCTCGACCTGTTCCGCCGGATGAAGGCCGGCGAGTTCAAGGAAGGCGAGCACGTGCTGCGCGCGAAGATCGACATGGCTTCGCCGAACATGAACATGCGCGACCCGGTGATCTACCGGATCCGCTACGCGCACCACTACCGCACCGGCGACGCCTGGTGCGTGTATCCGATGTACGACTACACGCACTGCATCTCGGATGCGCTCGAAGGCATTACGCACTCGCTGTGCACGCTCGAGTTCGAGGATCACCGCCCGCTGTACGACTGGGTGCTGAACGAACTCGCGGACGCCGGCATGTTCGCGCGTCCGCTGCCGCAACAGATCGAATTCTCGCGCCTGAACCTCACGTACGCGATCACCAGCAAGCGCAAGCTGCTGCAGCTCGTCACGGAAGGCCACGTCGAAGGCTGGGACGACCCGCGCATGCCGACGATCGTCGGGATCCGCCGCCGCGGCTTCACGCCGGAAAGCATCCACCTGTTCTGCGAGCGGATCGGCGTGACGAAGGTCGATTCGTGGATCGACATGAGCGTGTTCGAAGGCGCGCTGCGCGACGACCTCGACGACAAGGCGCCGCGCTCGGTCGCCGTGCTCGATCCGCTGAAGCTCGTGATCGACAACTACCCGGAAGACCTCGAGGAAGCGTGCACGGCCCCCGTGCATCCGCATCACCCGGAGCGCGGCGTGCGCACGTTCCCGATCTCGCGCGAGCTGTGGATCGAACGCGAGGACTTCGTCGAGAACCCGCCGAAGGGCTATTTCCGTCTGTTCCCGGGCAACAAGGTGCGCCTGCGCTACGGCTACGTGATCGAGTGCACGGGCTTCGACAAGGACGCCGACGGCAACGTGACGGCCGTGCACTGCAACTACTTCCCGGACAGCAAGTCGGGCACCGAAGGCGCGAACAACTACAAGGTCAAGGGCAACATCCACTGGGTCAGCGTGAAGCATGCGCAGGCGGCCGAAGTGCGGATCTACGACCGGCTGTTCAAGGAGCCGCATCCGGACGCGGGCGGCGCGAACTTCCTCGAAGCGCTGAACCCGGACTCGAAGAAGGTCACGCAGGCCTATGTCGAACCGGGCGCCGGCGACGTCGCACCGGAAACGCGCCTCCAGTTCGAGCGTCACGGCTATTTCGTCGCCGACCGCGTCGATTCGAAACCGGGCAAGCCCGTGTTCAACCGGATCGTCGGGCTGCGCGACAGCTGGGGCAAGCCGGCCTGACGGCGTGCTCCATGCGCGGCGCGCGGCACCGAGCCGGCGTCGCGCGACGATAAAAAAACCGGCCTTCGGGCCGGTTTTTTATTGCATGCGCGGGATCGTCGGGATCGAAGCGGCTGTGCTCACGCCCCCGCCAGCCGCCGGTGCAGATCCGCGAGCGACAGCGTCGTGCGAAACAGCCGCGCGAGGCTGCGGCTCGCATACGTGTCGACGTCGCCGGGCGCGGTCCAGCGATATGCGTCCATCTCGGGAATCGGCGAGCCGTCGCGACGGCTCGGGAACAGCGACGTGCACGTGCAGTGTGCGGGATCGATTTCGTCGTCCGCGACCCGCACCGCGAACAGGTGCAGGTCCTTGTCGTGACGGTATGCGAAGCGGCCCAGGTCGAGCAGCCGCGCCGCCGCGAGTTCGATGCCGGTTTCCTCGCGCAGCTCCCGCAGCGCCGCGTCGGCCGGCGATTCGCCGGGCTCGCCCTGCCCCTTCGGAATATCCCAGTGCGTGGTGTCCGTCGCGTGCGCGAGGAACACGCGGCCGGCCCCGTCGAGAATCACGACGCCGCACGAAACCGTGCGCGGCGCGCCGCTGCGCTTCATTGCTCGCGCGCTCAGCGCTTCTGCAGCTGCCACTTGCCCGCGGCGGTCTTGCAATAGACGGGCTTGAGCGTCATCGTCTGGCCCTTCGCGGAAATGTCGGTGGCGATTTCGCGGCAGGTCTTGCCGTCGTTCTCGGACGTCGACGGCGTCAGCTTCGCGTCGATCTGGGTGCCGCGACCGCTGCTCTGCCACGTCGTGGTCTCGCCGTCCTTGCCTTCGTCGCGCGCCTGCACGACGGCCTTGGCCAGCGACGCGCGGTCGGCCTTGCTGAAGTAGGCCAGCGGCGTGTCGTTCAGGAAGCCGAGGTTGCTTTGCGCGTGGGCGGGCAGCATCGCGGCTGCGCACGCGGCGCCGGCCAGCACGCGCGTGACGACGGAAAGGGATGCACGCATCGACATGTGTTGTTCTCCTTGGATGTTCGATCGAACGGCGTGGCGCACGGCCGGCACACCGGCACGCGCCACGCCCGTCAGCCAGCGAGCATAGCATGCGTGCCGCAAGGGCCGCGTTCTAGCGCGCGGCCGACGTGGCCGCCGGTTGATATCCGTCGGTCAGCGTGTTCAGGAACGCGATCACGTCCTTGATCTCGGCCGCGTTCAGCGCTGGGGCGTCGCCGCGCTTGCGGTCGAACGGCGGCTCGCGGTTGATGTTCGGCCAGTAGCGCTTCGGCAGGTCGTCGTACACCTGCACCTTGCCGTGCACGACCGGATAGAACTTCTCCGGATGGATGTCGCGCTCGGCGTAGAAGCGCATCACGTCCTCGAGCGAGTGGTATACGCCATTGTGGAAGAACGTCTTGCGCAACGCGACGTTGCGCAGCGACGGTGTCCGGAACAGCCCGCAGAATTCGTCGCGGCCCTTCAGGTCGGTGCGCTCGGGGCCGCACGCGCCGAGATCGTGGAAGCGCGGATCGCGATTGACCGGCAGCGCGCGGTTGCGCGGCACCGCGATCGCGATCAGACCGAAATCGCTGAACTGCGGCGGCCCGCCTTCGAGCGTGCGCTGGCTCACGTGACAGCTCGCGCAGTTGCCCTTCTTCTCGTCGTTGAACAGTTGCAGCCCGTGCAATTCGGCAGGCGTGAGCTGCGCGTGGCCGGCCAGATACGCGTCGTACTTGCTCGTGTACGGATCGAACAATGCCGGCTGCTGCTGGAATGCGTCGAGCGCACGCAGCACCGCACCGAAAGTCGCCTGATCGTCGCCGAGGACCCGATCGCCGAACGCCTTGCGGAACGCGTCGGCATAGGGCGCGGCACGCACCGCCTGCGCGACCCGCGCCGGCGAGCTGCTCATCTCGAATGGCGACGTGAGGGGAATGCGCGCCTGCGCATCGCGCGTGTCGACGCGACCGTCCCAGGTCAATCCGCCGGTCGGGCCTGCGTCGATGCTTTCGTCGCCTTCGTCGGGCGAATCGTGGAAGTGCTCGGTGAACGGCGGAATGCCGCGCACGTATTTCAGCGACGGCACCGCGCGAAAACCCATGCGATGCATGTCGTCGCCGCCGAGTTGCACCGACAGCGCGTTCGGCGGGCCGAACGCGTGCTCGACGCTATGACACGACGCGCACGCGAGCTTGCCTGAGCCGGACAGCGACGGATCGAAGAACAACTGCTTGCCGAGCGCCGTCATCTGCTTCACGCCCTCGAATACCTGCGCGCGCGTCTGCGGCTGGCTGGCCGGCGCGACCGCCGGAGCGGCTTGCGCCGCCGACACGACGGAGACCGCCTGCGCGTTCGCGCCGGGCCGCGCATCGCAACCGGCGAGCGGCGCGAGCCCGCCCATCAGCGCGAGCGTCGCCGCGGCTGGGATCAACGATCGCGCGAACGCGAGGGATTTCAGAAGGCTGTGCATCGTCGTTCTTCTTGTAGCGGTGGGCAATCGGCCGGAGCTTATGTCAGTTCCGTGACCGGTGCATGACGTTCGACCGACAGTCAATTGAAAGCGCCCCTACACCCGGCTGTCAAACGGGTTCCAGATAATGCGCGCAGCCGGTCGGTGCCCCGTGGCCCCTGCTCCGGCCTGATGCCACCCGGTTCCCACACGCGACAAACGACGAATGAGAGAGAACATCGCATGAAGAAGCACGCCTGGATTCGCTACACGCCGATCGCCCTCGCGGCCGCGCTCAGCCTGACCGCCTGCGGCGGCGACGACGTCACGCAGCAAGGCCTGTCGGCCGTGAAGAACGTCGTCGTGATCTACGCGGAAAACCGCAGCTTCGACAACCTCTACGGCAACTTCCCGGGCGCGAACGGTCTGCAGAACGCAACGGCAGCGAACTCGGTGCAGAAGGATCGCGACGGCTCGACGATGGCGACGCTGCCGAAGATCTGGGGTGGTCTGACCGCAACCGGCATCACGCCCGCGGTCACCGAAGCGATGACGGCGAACCTGCCGAACGCCCCGTTCGCGATCGACGATCCCAACGGCTTCAACCAGTCGATGAGCATCGCGACGCGCGACATCGTGCACCGCTTCTACCAGGACCAGATGCAGATCGACGGCGGCAAGAACGACATGTATGCCGCATGGACCGATGCGGGCGGTCTGACGATGGGCCACTACACGCCGGATCCGTCGAAGCTGCCGTTGTGGAAGATCGCGCAGCAATACGTGCTCGCCGACAACTTCTTCATGGGCGCATTCGGCGGCTCGTTCCTGAACCATCAGTACCTGATCTGCGCGTGCGCGCCGTTCTACGCGAACGCCGACAAGAGCCCGGCGGCCGGCAAGATCGCAGTCCTGAACGCCGACGGCAAGTCGCTGGCGGTCGCCGCGAACTCGCCGGCATCCGCGCTGAGCGGCCCGCCGAAGTTCGTCAACGACGGCGCACTGACGCCGGACTTCTACGGTGTCAACACGATGCAGCCGGCGTACCAGCCGAGCGGCAACAAGGCCGCGACGGGCGGCGACCCGCTGCTCGCCGACCCGGCCAATCCCTCGACGATGCCGCCGCAGACGGCGACCAACATCGGCGACCTGATGACCAATGCCAACGTGTCGTGGGCATGGTATAGCGGCGCATGGGGCCAGGCACTGCAGGCGAGCCAGAATGGCACGTCGAACGTGATCTACGGCGCCGACCTCTCGACGCCGAACTTCCAGCCGCACCATCAGCCGTTCAACTACTACGCGAACCAGGCGCCGGGCACCGCGAGCCGCGCGCAGCACCTGCTCGACGGCGGTGCGAACGGCGCGGAATTCATCAAGGCGATCGACGCGGGCACGCTGCCGCAAGTCACGTTCTACAAGCCGCAGGGCAATCTGAACGAGCACCCGGGGTATACGGACGTCACCTCCGGCGATCAGCACATCGCGGACGTGATCGCGCACCTGCAGGCCAGCCCGCAGTGGAAGAACATGGTCGTGGTCGTTACGTACGACGAAAACGGCGGCTTCTGGGATCACGCCGCACCGCCGAGCGGCGATCGCTGGGGCCCGGGCACCCGCATTCCGGCGCTGATCGTGTCGCCGTTCGCGAAGAAGGGTTTCGTGGACCATACGCAATACGACACGGGTTCGATCCTGCGCTTCATCACGCGTCGCTTCTCGCTGCCGCGCCTCGCGGGCCTGCAGCAGCGCGACGACGCGCTGAAGGCGAACGGCGCGCAGCCGATGGGCGACCTGACGAACGCGCTCGCGCTGTCGCCGAACCTGTAACGGCATCGCGGCGAACGGGGCCGGCCGCGCTGCCGGCCCGGACGAACGAAGGGCGGCCCCGCGGGCCGCCCTTTTTGTTACGCGCGCGGTTGCCGCGCGGCCGCGTCACCAACCGTACTTCAGCTCGACGCCGGCGTAGTCCGCGTTGTGCCCGCCCGCCTGCCGGATCGCGTCGCCGACCTGGAAGTGCACGGCCTCGACCGAACCGATCAGGTTCGCGGCGATCGTCCAGTCCGCGCGCAACTGCACGTACATCCCCGTCCACAGGCCGCCCTTGCCTGCCGTGCCGGGCACCGCGACGTTCGGCTGCTGATAGACGGCGTCGCCGGTCGTCTCACGCCACTGGAAGCCGAGCGCACCGAGCAGCGACAGGTTCGGCGACGGCTTCAGCGTCACCGACGGCTTCACGTGGATCAGGTTCGAATAGCCCGTATAGCCGGCCAGCGTGAAGTAATAGCCGTTCGGAAACAGCGGATTGAAGGTGCCGACGCGGCCGTCGTGCGGATGCCGGTCGCCCGATGCCGCATCGAACTGCAGCGCGATGCGCGGCGACCACGGCGCATCGAGCTTGTAGCCGGCGATCGAGCCGACGGCCCACGCACCGATCGTGTCGTTACCGACCGTCCCCGTCTGCAGCATCGTCTCGAAATCCCAGTCGAAGCGGCCCTGCGTGCCCGTGTAGCGCAGGTCCCACACGTCGCGATGCTCGGGGCCGCTCGCATCGAGAAAACGCGCGTTGCTGCGGTTGTAGCGCGACCAGTAGCCCGACAGATCGCCCGGCCCGACCGACTGCCGCTCGAAGCGCACGCCGCTGAACGTGAGGCCGCGGTTCGACACGTCGTCGAACGCGGACACCGTGCGGTTCTGCACGGGCTGCGTCGCATACGCGATGAAGCGCCACTTTTGGTATTCGTAGTCGGCCCATACGGCATCGAACGCCTGCCGCACGTTCGGACCGTCGCGCGTGGCGATGAAGCGCTGCAAGTCGAACGCCATTTCCTGCCGGCCGACGCGAAACTTGAACGTGCCGCCGCCGAGCGCGCCCGTGTAGGTCGCGAATGCCTGTTCGAGATCGAGCGGATTCCTGTCGACCGGCGAGATCGTGTTCTTGCCGAATGCGCGGTCGTCCTGCAACTGCACGAAGAACTGCCAGTGCCGGCCCAGATGCGCATCGGCATGCACTTCGACGCGCTGGATCAGGTAGGTGTCCGATTGCGCGGAGCCGATGCCGAACAGCGGCGCGTCGTTGGTCTCCAGCCGCTCGCGCAGGTTCACGCCGAGCGATAGATAGGATGCCGGATCATTACCGAGCGGAATGTATTTGAGCCCGTCGAGCGGCGCGCGCGGCACGCACGGATTCGCCAGCACCGACCAGTCTTCCTGCCAGCGGTTGAACAGCACCGTCGGCCGCTTCGCCGTGCAGGTCGAGGCGGTTGCGTCACCGGATGTCGATGTCGACGTGGATGTCGCCGCCGATTCCGCGAACGCCGCGTCGGCGCCCGCGAGCAGCAGGCCCGCGACGATCGACACGCGCGCGGCCCGCTCGAAGCGGCGGCCGTGGCGCCTCCCTTGTCTCCCCCGCGCCCGCTCGATCATGCGCGCTCCTGCGTGGCGGGTCCGGCCGCTTGCGCCGCACACAGTGCAAGCATCGCAAGCGCGCCGACGGGCACGAGCAGCGCCAGGAATCCGACATGGCGGAACCCGAGCGCACCGCCCGCCGCGCCGAGCGCAAACGCGACGATCGCCGGCAGCATCTTGCCGAAGCGCGCCCGTGCCGCCGCGCGCGCGGCGTCGGACGTGCCGGCCGACAGCAGGTCGACGACGTCGAGGATCGCTTGCGTCACGTTGCCCGTCATCACCGTATTCGGCACGCCGCCCGCGCGCGAAATCACGCGCGGATGCGCGTTCTGGACGCCCATCGCGAACGTGCCGACGATGCCGGCCACGAGCGCCGGCAAGGCGTCCGGCTGCGTGACGGGCGTCGCCCACACGCCGGCCTCGCAGAAGCCGAGCAGCAGCACGGCCTGCACCGTGTGCAGCGCGCGCGCACCTTGCCACGCGGGTCGCCCGGACATCGACCGCGCGATCAGGCTCGCCGCGATCACGCCGCACACGAACGCGGGAAACACGCTGAGCTTCAGCACGACACCCTGGCCGAAGCCCGCGATGCCCGCGCCGATCAGCACGAAGTTGCCGGTCACGTGTGCGGTGAACAGCCCGAACAGCGCGACGAAGCTCAGCGTGTCGACGAAGCCGGCCACCGCGGCAAGAATCGTGTCTTCGTGCTTCATCGCGCCACGCTCGCATGAATCTCGGCGACATAGCCGCCCGGGAACTGCACGAGTGCGGCGTCGCGCCCATCCGCCGCGAACGGCGGCACGAGCACGGTCGCGCCCGCGGCTTCGGCCTTCTTCAGCGTCGCGGCGAGATCGGGCACTTCGTAGCCGGTCATCTCGCGCCCGAACGGGTAAGGCAGATGGCCGTCGGTCACGAGCACGGTCATCTTGCCGAAGCCCGACTCGATGCGGATGCGGCGATACGTGTCGTTCGGCCGGCCGATCTCGATGCCCGGCGCGTTCAGGTTGTCCGACACCACCTTGCCCTTCGAGAACTTGACGAAGTCGTGCACGAACTTGCGTACGCTTTGCGACGACACGTAGACGCGGTTTTCGGGGATCGTCTGCAGCGCGTCGTAGTTCGGCGCCTGCGTGTGCCAGTAGAGCTGCATCTTCACACCACCCGCCCATGCAATGACCGCATCGCGGCCGATGGGATCCGGGAACGTGTCGACGATCACGTCGGCGCCATGCTCGCGCGCCGACTTCACGGCGACGTCCATGTCCGTGACGAGATAGCCGGTGCGCTCCGCGCAGAACGGATACGGGATCGGTGTCTTGAAGCCGAACACCGAGATCGTGCCGACGGGCGTCAACACGAGCTGCGACATCGTCTGGCTCGGTGTCGGCGTGACCTGGAACACGCCCTGCTTCGACTTGCTACCGCCGAATGTCGCGACGAAGCTGTCGGTGAAGCGGTCGAAGTCTTCCGGTGCCACGCACACGTGCGTCGTATCGTACTGCGAACCGACGGCCACCGTGGGCGCGACGGCGGGCGGCACGGGAGGTTTCGCGAACGCGGCAGGCGCGGCGACGAGGCCGCTGGCAATCGCAAGCGCCAGCAACGCGGAACGAAGAAAGTTCATAACGGAGGTCCTTGTTGTTTCATCAAATGGTGCAGCGGCTCGGGCGATCCCGGTCACTCTCGGCCCGTCGCCGGCCGC
>NZ_JBSAXA010000002.1:0-725017 GCF_053427615.1 Burkholderia sp. AW33-5
GACAAGGCGGGGGTTTTTGCATTGGGGCGGCGGAAATGCGAGTGCAGGCAATCGAACCTCTCCGTTTGCTGCCCAAGCGCGTCGCCGGAATCCTCCGCTTGTCACCGCCGCGCCGGAACGAAATCTCGCGATTTGATACGATCGAAGTGTCGTCGACGGCTGCTTGCCTCGACGTTCATGTTCGAACCAGTGCTTGATGGAGAGAGGGCAGGGAATGAATATCGGCGACGCGTCGCGCGAATCCGGCGTCAGCGCAAAAATGATCCGGTACTACGAACAGGTTGGTCTTCTTGCGCCCAGCAAGCGTAGCGACGCCGGATACCGGATCTACGGTTCGGACGAAGTCCATATCCTGCGCTTCATCCGCCAGGCGCGGCGGCTCGGTTTTCTCGTCGAGGATATCCGCAAGCTGCTGATGCTCTGGCAGGACCGCACCCGCGCCAGCGTCGAAGTGAAGTCGATCGCCCTCGGACACGTGGCCGAACTCGACAAACGCATCGCGGAATTGAGCGATATGCGCAATACGCTCGCCGATCTCGCCGCGCACTGCCATGGTGACGAACGACCTGAATGCCCGATCTTGGCGCGCCTGGCCGAACCGATCAGTGAACCAGATTAGTGCATGCCCTCCAGGTCGAAAAGAGGCCTCGACTCGATATTCATAAAAATCAATGAGTTAAAGCGGATGCTTCACAAGCCATTCCGAAATGGAATGGCTTCCATGCAAGCATTTCACTAGCATCTTGGTGCGGCATCGCTATAATTCGGGATAACCCTATACGGGAAATCCCTGAATCTCGATTCGCCAGGGGTCCCCCTTCCTTGGAGAACATCATGATCGCCTACATCGTTGAAAAGCTGAGCAACTGGTTCGAATCCGCAGAACGTGAGCGCCGTGAGGCATACCTCGCCACGTCGTCGGACATCGTCCAGCTCGAGAGCCGCATCCGCTCGCTCGAAACCAACGGCTACTCGCTGTAATCAGAGTCACCGTCAGGTGCCGCGTGGCACCGAACGAAAAGCAAGCCCCGTGTTGACGGGGCTTTGTTTTTTGTGCGCTTGATCTGGCGAAATCGTCGGCGCAGCGCTATGGTATGGGCCTGTTTTTAACCGGAAGAATACGACCATGCGCTTGCGTCTCGATGTGCGTCACGTTTCTCGCGTGCGTCTCGTTCTGGGGGCTGTCGTGCTCGCTCACGGCGTGGCGGCCGGGGCGGCGGCGACGTCCAAGCCGCTGATTCTCGATACACAACGTGGGATCCAGGATGGCAAGGGCGGCCTGGTGTTGCAATCGGCTCCGTTATCGTCCGAGCCGATCGTGGAGCCCGCAGGCATGCGCGCGCCGGCCGGGCAGGGGGCGAATTCATCGATCCCGCTGTTTGTCGCGCCGTATATCAATGTGCCCGGCTGGGGCGTGTCGCCAGCCGATCAGCAGAGACCCACGCCCAGACCGCAGCCATAACGGCAAGACGTCCGCTCAGTTCCCGCGGTGCTCGATCTGGCACCGCGCGCCACTATCCTGTCCCAGGCGTTCGACGAGATAGGGCAGCGCTTCGTTCATACTCTGCGCGAGGGTGTACGGCGGATTCAGGATGAACATCCCGCTGCCGTAAAGGCCCAGGCCGTCTGCCGGCGGATTCGATACCGTCAGCGTGAGGTGCAGCCAGTTGTTCGGTTGCAGGCGCTTGAGCTGCTCCGGAAAACGCTGCGACTCCACCCGCGCAACCTGCGGATACCAGATCGCGTAACAGCCGGTCGCGAAACGCTTCAGGCATTCCGTTACGCAAGTCACCGTGCGCGCGTAGTCCTTCTTGTCCTCATAGGATGGATCGATCAGCACCAACGCGCGTCGCGGCGGCGGCGGCAGCAGCGCCTTGATGCCCTCGAAGCCGTCACCGGCGAAAATCATTGCACGGCGCCCCGCATCGCGGAAGTTGTGACGCAGCACGTCGATTTCCGTCGTATGCATTTCGAACAGGCGCATCCGGTCCTGCTCGCGCATCGATCGCCATGCGAGATACGGCGAGCCCGGATAGTAGCGAAGCTCGCCGTCGTCGTTCAGCGCGCGCACCTCGTCGACGTAATCACCGAGCGCCTCGGGCAGGTTCTTTTCGTTCCATAGCGGCCCAATGCCGGTGTCGAATTCCCCCGTCTTGGCGGCATATCCGTCGCGCAGTGAATACACGCCGGCGCCGGCGTGCGTGTCGATGTACCAGTACGACTTGTCTTTCTTGTTCAGGTAGCGCAGCAGTTGGACGACGACGGCGTGCTTGAGCACGTCCGCGTGGTTGCCTGCATGAAAACCGTGACGATAACTGAGCATGGCGGGCTGCCTGAAACGAAGGATGAATCGATGAAAACGGACGATTGCGCGTGGCCGTCGGGCCGCGCGCCAATGCGGCCGCGTATTGTACGCGAGTGGGCGTGAGTCGCCTTACTCGAATGCGTCGCCGACGACCTCCTCGATACGTTGCTTGACCTCCGGCGTCAGCTTCGCGGCGACGTCGAGCGCGCGCATGTTGTCGCCGATCTGCTCGATCCGCGACGCGCCCGTAATGACAGAGCTCACGCGCGGATTCGCGAGTATCCATGCGATCGACAGTTGGGCGGTGCTGCAGCCGAATTCGGCCGCGATCGCGCCGAGCCGTTCGACCACGTCGTTGCTGGCCGAATCCGTCAGCCGGGCGCGGAGCCAGTCGTAGCCCGGCAGTTGCGCGCGGCTACCCGGCGGTACCCCGTTCCGGTACTTGCCGGTGAGCAGCCCCGATGCCAGCGGGCTCCAGGTCGTCAGGCCGAGACCGTAGTCTTCATAGAGCCGCGCGTATTCCTGCTCGACCCGGATACGATGGAAGAGGTTGTACTGTGGCTGCTCGACGACCGGCTTGTGCAAATGGTGCCGCTCGGCAATTTCGTACGCGGCGCGAATCTCGTCGGCGCTCCACTCGGACGTGCCCCAGTACAGCGCCTTGCCGCGTACGATCATGTCGCTCATCGCCCAGACGGTCTCCTCGATCGGCGTGTTCGGATCGGGGCGATGGCAGTACACGAGGTCGACATAGTCGAGCTGCAGCCGGCGCAGCGAGCCGTCGATCGCGTTCAGCAGATATTTCCGGTTCAGCGTGTGGTATTGGTTCGGCGCTTCCGTGAGTCCCCAGAAGAACTTGGTGGACACGAGGTAGCTGATGCGCGGCCAGCCGAGCGACTTGAGCGCCTGGCCCATGATTTCCTCGGATTTGCCGCCCGCATAGACCTCGGCGTTGTCGAAGAAATTGACGCCCGCATCGCGGGCCGCCGCAAGGCATTCACGGGCAACCCGCTGGTCGACCTGGTTGCCGTAGGTGACCCACGAGCCGAGCGAAAGCGCGCTGATCTGCAGGCCGGAGCGGCCTAGTCGTCGATAGTGCATGGGCGTCTCCCGCGACTCGGAACCGACCTTAAGCTTAGACGTTTTGCGCGCGAACGGCGGGGCCGATCGTGCACAATAGCGGCTGACCTGCCTGCACGACCGCGCGACGAAGGCGGATGCAGCGGGGCGCGCTTTTTCGATCCGATAACGGAAGGAGACGGACATGGCAGCAGATCTGAGCGGCAAGACCGCAGTCGTCACGGGCGCCGCAAGCGGCATCGGCAAGGAAATCGCACTGGAGCTCGCGAAGGCGGGCGCCGCGGTCGCGATCGCCGACCTGAACCAGGACGGCGCAAACGCGGTTGCCGACGAGATCAACAAGGCAGGCGGCAAGGCGATCGGCGTCGCGATGGACGTGACCAGCGAGGAAGCGGTCAACAGCGGCATCGACAAGGTGGCCGAAACGTTCGGCTCGGTCGACATCCTCGTGTCGAACGCGGGCATCCAGATCGTCAACCCGATCGAGAACTACTCGTTCGCCGACTGGAAGAAGATGCAGGCGATCCACGTCGACGGTGCGTTCCTGACGACCAAGGCCGCGCTCAAGCACATGTACAAGGACGATCGCGGCGGCGTCGTGATCTACATGGGCTCGGTGCACTCGCACGAGGCGTCGCCGCTGAAGTCGGCGTACGTGACGGCCAAGCATGGGCTGCTCGGCTTGGCACGCGTGCTGGCGAAGGAAGGCGCGAAGCACAACGTGCGCTCGCACGTCGTGTGTCCGGGCTTCGTGCGCACGCCGCTGGTCGACAAGCAGATTCCGGAGCAGGCGAAGGAGCTCGGGATCAGCGAAGAGGAAGTGGTGAAGAAGGTGATGCTCGGCAACACGGTCGACGGCGTGTTCACGACGGTGCAGGACGTCGCGCAGACGGTGCTGTTCCTGTCGGCGTTCCCGAGCGCCGCGCTCACGGGCCAGTCGGTCGTCGTCAGCCACGGCTGGTTCATGCAGTAACGGTAACGGTCTTCTTCGGTACGGGCGGCCGCGCCGCTCGTGCTGCAGGGAGCATTCGCCGGCAGTGAAGCGGCATAAAAAAACGCGCTCCTTGGAGCGCGTTTTTTGTTTCGGCAGGGCGGGCGGCTGCCCGCCGACGCCGGCTTACTTCAGGACCGCCGCGACCGCATTGGCGACCGCATCGAGGTTGCGCGTGTTCAGCGCCGCAACGCAGATCCGGCCGGTGCCGACCGCGTAGATGCCGAACTCTTCGCGCAGGCGATCGACTTGCGCCGAGGTCAGGCCCGAATACGAGAACATCCCGCGCTGCGCGTTGATGAAGCTGAAGTCGCGATCGACGCCGCTCGCCTTCAGGCGCTCGACGAGGCCGTTGCGCATCGCGCGGATGCGATCGCGCATTTCGCCGAGTTCCTGCACCCACGAAGCGTGCAGTTCCGGCGACGCGAGCACGGCCGCGACGACGGCGCCGCCATGGGTCGGCGGGTTCGAGTAGTTCGTGCGGATCACGCGCTTCAGTTGCGACAGCACGCGCGTCGCTTCTTCCTTGCTCGACGTGATGATCGACAGCGCGCCGACGCGCTCGCCGTACAGCGAGAACGACTTCGAGAACGACGACGACACGAACGCATTCAGGTCGGCAGCGGCAAACAGACGCACCGCGGCAGCATCGGCCTCGATGTTCTCGCCGAAGCCCTGGTAGGCCATGTCGAGGAACGGCACGAGGTTGCGTGCCTTGACGACCTCGACGACCTGCTGCCATTGCGCTTCGGTCAGGTCGACGCCGGTCGGGTTGTGGCAGCATGCGTGCAGCACGACGATCGTGCCCGCCGCATAGCCGTTCAGCGCCGACAGCATGCCTTCGAAGTTCACGCCGTTGGTGGCGGCGTCGTAGTACGGGTATGCGACGACTTCGAAGCCGGCCGCTTCGAACAGTGCGCGGTGGTTTTCCCAGCTCGGATCGCTGATCGCGACCTTCGCGTTCGGGTTCACGGTGCGCAGGAAATCGGCGCCGATCTTCAGTGCGCCCGTGCCGCCCAGTGCTTGCGCCGTGACCACGCGGCCCGCGGCGATCAGCGGCGAATCGTTGCCGAGCAGCAGCTTCTGCACCGCTGCGTCGTACGCGGCGATCCCGTCGATCGGCAGGTAGCCGCGCGGCAGGCCGGCGTCGACGCGCGCCTTTTCCGCTTCGCGAACGGCGCGCAGCAGCGGAATCTTGCCTTCTTCGTTCGTGTACACACCGACGCCGAGGTTGACCTTGGTCGGACGCGTGTCGGCGTTGAAGGCTTCGTTCAGGCCCAGGATCGGGTCGCGGGGAGCAAGCTGGACAGCGGAGAAGAGCGACATGATGATTCGGCAGTAGTGAAAAGAGGGTCAGGCTTTCAGCCGGCGGGGCGGGCGCAGCGGACCGCGCGCCAACGGGCACGGCGCCGGAAAGCGCAGCAGCCTGACATTGTAGCGAATTCACGCTGCCGAAGGCGGCGATCGCACGGCGAATTGCGATTTCGGGCGGTTGTCGCACGTCAGGAGCCGTCAGCGGTTCGCAACGCCGCGAAGCGCTAGAATAGTTTTTTTGCCCTCGCTCCGGCCGCACTCCATGTCCGAACATCACGCCGAAGTCGGCGACGCGCTCGACGAATCGAAATTCGTGACCTTCGAAGGGTCGCCGTTCCAGTTGTACCAACCGTATCCGCCCGCAGGCGACCAGCCGACCGCGATCGAAACGCTCGTCGAAGGTGTCGGCGACGGCCTCGCATTCCAGACGCTGCTCGGCGTGACCGGTTCGGGCAAGACCTTCACGATGGCCAACACGATCGCGCGGCTCGGCCGCCCGGCAATCGTGTTCGCGCCGAACAAGACGCTCGCGGCGCAGCTCTACTCGGAATTCCGCGAGTTCTTCCCGCGCAACGCGGTCGAGTACTTCGTGTCGTACTACGACTATTACCAGCCGGAAGCGTACGTGCCGCAGCGCGACCTGTTCATCGAGAAGGATTCGTCGATCAACGAGCACATCGAGCAGATGCGGCTGTCGGCGACGAAGAGCCTGATGGAGCGCCGCGACGTGGTGATCGTCGCGACGGTGTCGGCGATCTACGGTATCGGCAACCCGTCCGAATATCACCAGATGATCCTGACGCTGCGCACCGGCGACAAGCTCGGCCAGCGCGACGTGATCGCGCGGCTGATCGCGATGCAGTACTCGCGCAACGAACAGGACTTCCAGCGCGGCACGTTCCGCGTGCGCGGCGACACGATCGACATCTTCCCGGCCGAGCACGCGGAGTTGGCCGTGCGCGTCGAGCTGTTCGACGACGAAGTCGAGACGCTGCAGCTGTTCGACCCGCTGACCGGGCGCGTGCGCCAGAAAATCCCGCGCTTCACCGTGTATCCGTCGTCGCACTACGTGACGCCGCGCGACACCGTGATGCGGGCGGTCGAGACGATCAAGGACGAATTGCGCGAGCGCCTCGAGTTCTTCCACCGCGACGGCAAGCTCGTCGAGGCGCAGCGCCTCGAGCAGCGCACGCGCTTCGATCTCGAGATGCTGCAGGAGCTCGGCTTCTGCAAGGGCATCGAGAACTACTCGCGGCACTTCTCGGGCGCCGCGCCCGGCGAGCCGCCGCCGACGCTCGTCGACTACCTGCCGCCCGACGCGCTGATGCTGCTCGACGAATCGCACGTGCTGATCGGCCAGTTGAACGGCATGTACAACGGCGACCGCGCGCGCAAGGAAAACCTCGTCAACTATGGCTTCCGGCTGCCGTCGGCGCTGGACAACCGGCCGCTCAAGTTCCCGGAGTTCGAACGCAAGATGCGCCAGGTGGTGTTCGTGTCGGCGACGCCGGCCGACTACGAGCAGCGCGTGACGGGGCAGGTCGCCGAGCAGGTGGTGCGGCCGACCGGGCTCGTCGATCCGGAAATCGAAGTGCGCCCGGCAAGCTCGCAGGTCGACGACGTGCTGACCGAAATCAACGCGCGCGTGAACGCCGGCGAGCGCGTGCTGATCACCGTGCTGACGAAGCGGATGGCCGAGCAGCTCACCGAGTTCCTGGCCGACCACGGCGTCAAGGTCCGCTACCTGCACAGCGACATCGACACGGTGGAGCGGGTCGAGATCATCCGCGACCTGCGGCTCGGCACGTTCGACGTGCTGGTCGGGATCAACCTGCTGCGCGAAGGCCTCGACATTCCGGAGGTGTCGCTCGTCGCGATTCTCGACGCGGACAAGGAAGGCTTCCTGCGCGCCGAGCGCTCGCTGATCCAGACGATCGGCCGCGCGGCGCGCAACGTGAACGGCAAGGCGATCCTCTATGCCGACAACATGACCGAGTCGATGAAGCGCGCGATCGGCGAGACCGAGCGGCGTCGCGCGAAGCAGATCGCGCACAACGAGAAGATGGGGATCACGCCGCGCGGCGTCGTGAAGCGCATCAAGGACATCATCGACGGCGTGTACAACGCCGACGACGCGCGCGCCGAGCTGAAGGAAGCACAGCAGCGCGCGAAGTTCGAGGACATGTCGGAAAAGCAGATCGCGAAAGAGATCAAGCGTCTCGAGAAGCAGATGGCCGACTACGCGAAGAACCTCGAGTTCGAAAAAGCCGCGGCCACGCGCGACCAGCTTGCGCTGCTGCGTGAGCGCGTGTTCGGCGCGAACGTGGGCGACCACGTCAACGGCGTCCGGTAAATCTTTCCAAACGTCACTGAAATCTTCCGGTAACACCGTTGTAAGCCTTGTCGGATCAGGGGTTTACACGGTGTCTCGTTTGTTCCGAAGCCGGTTCGGTGCTAAACTCCACAAGTATTGAGAATAGTTCGCATTAACGTTATTCGTTGCGTTAGTGTTTCCAGCACGCGGTTCTGATGGACGGCGCGCAAGTCACCAGACAAATAACAAGGAGTGTCCATGTTGGGTTCTTCGTTCATCCGCACGTCGGTTGCGGTAGCGGCGGCGCTTGCCGCGATGTCGGCTTCGGCGGCCGAATATCCGATCGGCAAGCAGCAGATCCAGGGCGGCATGGAAATCGGCGCGGTGTACCTGCAGCCGATCACGATGGATCCGGAAGGGATGATGCGCAAGGCGTCGGATTCCGATATCCACCTTGAGGCGGACATCCACGCGGTCAAGAACAACCCGACGGGTTTCGCGGAAGGCGACTGGATGCCTTACCTGCAGGTCACGTACAAGCTGACGAAGCAGGGCGACACGAAGTGGAAGGCCGAAGGCGACCTGATGGGCATGGTCGCGAGCGACGGCCCGCACTATGGCGACAACGTGAAGCTGGCCGGCCCGGGCAAGTATCACCTGACGATGACCGTCAAGCCGCCGATGCAGTCGGGCCACATGGCGTTCGGCCGTCACGTCGACAAGGAAACGGGCGTGGGCGCATGGTTCAAGCCCATCACCCTCGAATACGACTTCCCGTTCGCCGGCATCGGCAAGAAGGGCGGGTACTGATTGGTGGCATCACGGACGGCGCGCTTCGGCGCGCCGTCGGCGCAGAGAACCCAGAATGAAATTTCCCCAGAAAATCGTCGCCGCAGCCGCCGCGCTGTGGCTCGCCGGCGCGGCGCATGCCGCCGATCTGCCGACGTTCAAGCTCGAAATGACGGACGGCAAGCTGAACCCCGCCCGCATCGAAGTGCCGGCCGGCCAGCGCTTCAAGATCGAGATCAGGAATACCGGCAAGGGCGCCGCCGAATTCGAGAGCGTGCAGTTGCGCAAGGAGAAGGTGCTCGCGCCGGGCGCCGATTCATTCGTGGTCGTCGCCCCGCTGTCGCCGGGCGAATACAAGTTTTTCGACGATTTCCACCAGCAGGCGCAGGGCGTGATCGTCGCGAAGTAATGCGTTTTATCTGCGTGCGGGCGTACGCGTGTCTTGCCCCGCGCGTCAGGAGGATTCAATGGGTCAGATCTTGTTCATCGTGTGGCGGGAGAGCGTCGAAGCGCTGCTCGTCGTCGGCATCCTCTATGCATGGCTGAAGAACGGCGACGACGACGCGCGCCGCGGCCTGCCGTTTCTGTGGACGGGCGTGGCGGTCGGCCTGCTGATGGCGGTCGGTCTCGGTGCCGCGCTCGTCGGCTTCACCGAAGTGCTGTCCGGCGACGCGCAGGACTATTTCCAGACGGCGATGGTGCTGATCGCGTGCGTGCTGATCGTGCAGATGGTGCTGTGGATGCGCCGGCACGGCCGCACGCTGAAACGTGACATGGAGCAGTCGCTGCAGCAGAGCACGCGCGATTCGAACTGGTGGGGCGTCGCCGTGCTGGTCGCGCTCGCGATCGCTCGCGAAGGCAGCGAGACGGTGATCTTCCTGTACGGCCTCGGTTTCGGTCAGTCGGGGCACGTGGACGCCAGCCAGATGCTCGCGGTCGTGATCGGCCTGGGCCTTGCGTTCCTCACGTTCTATCTGCTGCAGCTCGGCGGCAAGTACTTCTCGTGGCGGCATTTCTTCCGTGTCACCGAAGTGATGCTGCTGTTCCTCGGTGCAGGCCTGTTCCAGACCGGTGTCGACAAGCTGATCGACAAGGAAATCCTGCCGCTCGGCATTTCGCAGGTGTGGGATACGTCGTCGATTCTCGACGACTCCGGCACGTTCGGTTCGCTCGTCGCGACGCTGACGGGCTACCGCGCGCACCCGGCGCTGACCAACCTGATCGCCTATGCGGTGTACTGGGCGGTGGTCTGGCTGCTGATGAAGCGCGCGAGCCGTCGTCCGGTCGTCCCTGCAGGTCGCGCGGCATGAGTGTTGTTGCCGCAGCCAAGCCGGGCTGGCTCGCGCAGGCCGGTCAGTGGATGCAGCGCCACGGCGCGGTGATCCGCGGCATCCAGTGGGTCGTCGTCGCCGTCTACGCGTTCCTGATCATCGTGCCCGCGGTATTGCCGCTGCCGGACGATTCCGCGCATTTGTGGAGCAATCTCACGCTGATCGCGCAGTTCGTGTTCTGGGGCATCTGGTGGCCGTTCGTGCTGCTGTCGATGGTGATGCTCGGCCGCGTCTGGTGCGGCGTGCTGTGCCCGGAAGGCGCGCTGACCGAATATGCGAGCAAGTTCGGCCGCGGCGGCGCGATTCCGCGCTGGATGCGGTGGGGCGGTTGGCCGTTCGTCGCATTCGGGCTCACGACGATCTACGGGCAGATGGTGAGCGTGTACCAGTACCCGCTCGCGGTGCTGTTCGTGCTCGGCGGCTCGACCGTCGGCGCGATCGTGATCGGCGTGCTGTACGGCCGCGAGAAGCGCGTGTGGTGCAAGTACCTGTGCCCGGTCAACGGTGTGTTCGGGCTGCTCGCGCGGCTCGCGCCGATGCGCTACAAGGTCGATGAGGATGCCTGGCGTCGCTCGTACAAGAACGGGGAGCACGGGCATCGCGTGATTCCGATCAATTGCGCGCCGCTCGTGCCGTTGCGCAACATGAAGGGCGCCGCCGCATGCCATATGTGCGGCCGTTGCAGCGGGCACCGCGACGCAATCGCGCTGTCGTGGCGCTCGCCGTCCGACGAGGTCGTGAGCCTCGGCGCGCAGCAGGCGAATCCGTGGGACACGGCGCTGATCCTGTACGGCCTGCTCGGCGTCGCGATCGGGGCGTTCCACTGGACCGTCAGCCCATGGTTCGTGCAGATCAAGCAATGGCTCGCGGGCTGGCTCATCGATCGCGACATCACGTGGCCGCTCGAGACGAATGCACCGTGGTTCCTGCTCACGCACTATCCCGATCGCAACGACGTGTTCTCGTGGCTCGACGGCGGGCTGATCGTCAGCTACATCGTTGGCACGGGGCTCGTGTATGGCACCGCGCTGCTCGTGCTGCTGGCCGGTGCGACGCTGATGCTCGGCCGTTTCGACCGCGTGCGTCTCCATCATCTCGCACAGGCGCTGATCCCGATCGCGGGAGCCGGTGTATTCCTCGGGCTGTCGGCGACGACGCTGTCGCTGCTGCGGGCCGAGCACGTGCCGCTCGGCTGGGCGACCGACGTTCGCATCGCGATTCTGGTCGGCGCGAACGCATGGAGCGCCTGGCTCGCATGGAAGGTGACGGGGCGCTATGCGGCGTGGCCGCGTCGCCTGGCGGCATTCGCGTGGTTCGCGGCAGGCCTGGCCGTGGTCGACAGCGCATGGTGGTTGATGTTCTGGGGTTTCTGACGCGGTCTTGACGGCCTTGTGGCCGGGTTCCGGAGCAGCAGGCGAGCGTATTTCGCTGTCGGGCTCCGGAACCCGCCGAAGCTGAAGCTGAAGTGCCGACAGCCGCGATGTCTTTCTCTTTGCATCCAGACGCACCAACAAAAAAGCGACACGTCGAAGGACGTGTCGCTTTTTTTCTTCCTTGTGCGAGAACCAAAAAAGTGGCTTGGCTTGCTGCAACGGCTGCTTGAGTGTGTTTGCACGAAGGGGTCTAGATCTCGCGTGCAAGCCGTTACGCTGGCTACTGCCCAACACCTCTCAGGGAGGTGGTCCCCACAATACTCTGTCGTTACTTCGTCAGGATCAGTTTGCCGAGCCGCGTGGCACGCAACTGATAGGTCTCTCCGTTATGCGCGATGCTGATGTGGCTGTGGCCTTGCAGCAGCGCATCGCTGCTGAGGGTCCGGGTGCCGGCATCGCGGCTGCCGGCAGGTTTCGCCGGCGTCGTGACCGCTGCCGTCTTCTGACGATTGGCACTTGCGGTGCCGGTCGTGCGGCGCAAGCTCAGCGTGGTCGGGCGCGTGGTGTCGGTCATTCGGTTGATCGGTGACTGTCGATACGATGGAATGAATTCTAAATGATAACTATTCCCATTTACAAAAACTCTTTATCGATCGGTATGACAAATTCGATAGCTTGAATCAAAGGGGGCGGCCCGCAGGCCGCCGCCGACGTCAGTGGAGCGGGTCGGGGTCCTTGCGTCCCTGTGCGTATTCGCGGATCAGGCGCACCGTGTCGATGTCCGACGTGCGATACGCTTCCTTGACGATGCCGTGCGTCTGGCGTGCTTCCTCGCTGTCGTCCGTCACGGTCAGCGTCGTGTGGTACTCGAAGCGCAGGAACAACTCGTGGTCGTCGCGTTCCTCGATCGTCATCGTCAGCGAGCCGCCGATTTCGCCGCCGGCCGCATGGATGTCGTAGCGTACTTGCTGGTTCGGGGTGAACGTCACGCGGTCGCGCACGGTTGCATGCCCGTAGTGCAGCTCGCGTTCGAGCGTGGTGTCCGTCCGTTCATGGACGACACAGCTGTCGAGGCCGATCACGAACAGCTGCGGCTGTTCGGCACGCAGCACGAGGCCTTCCCAGAGCTGGTCGCGGGTGAGGGACGGCACGGCCGGATCGTCGGAGTTGATCTGGATCAGATGTTCGAAGTTCAAGGGGACGGGTTCCTTCTGGTGGCGGGCGGCCACATGGTTCAAGAAGTTATTGTGACGCAAAACGCGCGGTTTCGCGGCCCCTGCGGCCCCGTTCGGGCGTCATGCGTCGATGCAGCCCATGCGGCCGGTCTGGTAGTCGACGACGGCCTGCCGGATCTCTTCCTCGGTATTCATCACGAACGGGCCATAGCGGACGATCGGCTCGTTGAGCGGCACGCCACCGATCAGCAGCAGCTCGAGCGGCGTATCGCCGGCCTCGAACGTCACCGCGTCGCCATCGTCACCGTAGACGATCATCTGCCGTGCGTCGACTTGCTGCCTGTCGGGCCCGTAGCGGCCGGCTCCGTCGAGCGGATAGGCGAATACGCGATAACCTGCCGGCACCGGCTGGGTGACCGTTGCGCCCGGTTGCAGCGTGAAATGCTGGTAGAGGATCGGCGTGCGTGTCTCGATTGCCGCGCGCACCCCGAACGCTTCGCCGGCGATCACGCGGACCTGCGCCCGCCCGTCGGGCGACGTCGCGGTCGGGATGCGGGCGGCCGGGATCTCCTGGTAGCGCGGTGCGATCAGCTTGTCGCGCCGCGGCAGGTTGACCCACAGTTGAAAGCCGTGCGAACGTCCGCCAGCCTGTGCGAACGCGGGATCCGGCATTTCGCTGTGCACGACGCCCGCGCCGGCCGTCATCCACTGCACGTCGCCGGGGCCGAGCGTGCCGGCATGGCCGGCCGAGTCGCGATGACGAAAGCGCCCGTCGAGCACATAGGTGACGGTCTCGAAGCCGCGATGCGGATGGTCGGGCGCACCCTTGGCTTCGCCAGGGGCATAGTCGACGGGGCCCATTTCGTCGAGCAGCAGGAACGGATCGAAATCCATCAACAGCCGGGTCGGGAACGGGCGGTGAACCACGAAGCCGCCGCCTTCGGTCGTGCGAAGCGCGGGGTACGTGCGGTCAAGCGAGCGAGCGGTCGTCATGCAGAAGCCCTCGGTATCATCGGAATAGCGTCATTTTTGAAACATAGCGCTATTATATTGGGCGTTTTACGGTCCGATTTGCGGCGGTTCGCAATGGATTGTTCTGAAATTGGAACGATGACATGAACATCGATGCACACAACCTGAACGACCTCATGTACTTTTCGCAGGTCGTCGAACACGGCGGTTTCTCGGCTGCGGAACGCGTGCTCGGTATCTCGAAATCGCGCCTGTCGCGGCGCCTGACCGAACTCGAGGCGGCGCTCGGCGTGCGCCTGCTGCAGCGCTCGACGCGCAAGCTCGCGCTGACCGAGGCGGGGGAGCTGTTCTACCAGCATTGCCAGGCGATGCTCGCCGAAGCCCAGGCCGCGATGAACGCCGTGCAGCAGTTGCGCGCATCGCCGCGCGGCTCGGTGCGCGTGAGCGTCCCGGTGACGTTGTCGCAGACGATGCTGTCGCGCATCCTCCCCGAATTCCTCCACCGCTATCCCGAGGTGAAGGTGCACATCCGTGTGACGAATCGCGTGATCGACCTGTTCGAGGATTCGGTCGACGTTGCGTTGCGCGTGCGCTCGGAGCCGCCGCAGAACGCGAACATCGTCGTGCGGCCGCTGTGGCGGACCGAGCAGATGCTGGTCGGCGCGCCGAGCCTGCTGAACCAGAATGCGCCGCCGCTCGTGCCGGACGATCTGGCGCACTTCGAGACGCTCGATACGCCGAGCGTCGACGGACGGCACGTGTTCAACCTGATCGCGCCGGACGGCACGCGGCATTTGCACGAGCACGATCCGCGGCTCGTGACGGCCGATCTGATGACGATCCGCGAGGCCGTGCTCGACGGCCTTGGCATCGCGGCGCTTCCCGAGATGATGTACGGCAATGCGTTGCGTGCGGGGCAGTTGTCGCCGGTGATGCCCGGCTGGACGCTGCCGGTGCCGCAACTCTATGCGGTGTTCGTGTCGCGGCAGGGCATGCCGCCCGCGGTGCGCGCGTTCGTCGACTACCTGGTCGAGAAGCTCGACCACGGCGAATACAAGCAGCCGGGGTGCCCTGAGCGCGCGAAGCAGGACGCGGCGGCGGCCGATGCTTCGGCCACCTGAATGCAAGATGCGCGTCGTGGCAAATTTGTTTTGTCATTGAAGCGCCGCCGGCAATCGCAAGTTTCAATCGCCGGGACCTTGAATGCATACGCGGGCAGGCCTATATTGAAATCCCATTTCGCGAAGGAAGTTCTGAGCGGAATCAGGTGGCCGCATATGTTGCGAGCCAGATAGGGCAGAACGCGCAGTCCGTGAAGACCACGGTAGCCGCATTTGCGTTGCTCGAGGCGCAACCGATACCGCCGAAGAGCCCGCCGCCCGAAGGCGCCCGCGTGCGCATGAAAAAAGGCCTTCATCTGGCGATGAAGGCCTTTTACTTTGTGCGCGGCCGGCGAGGTGCGGCCGGCTGGGCGCGGCCGGCGAGGCGCGCCCGGCGAGACAACCGCGCGTGCGTTACTTCGCCTTCGCAGTCGGCTCCGTCACGAAGCCGAGCTTCGTCAGGCCGCCGGCCTGCGCATCGGACATCACTTCGGCCACACGCTCATACGCAACCTTGCGGTCGGCACGCAGGTGCAACTCCGGTTGCGGCTGATGCTGTGCCGCTTCCGCGATGTGCGCCTGCAACTGCTCGCGCGTGACCGTCTGGTCGTTCCACAGGATCGTGCCGTTGCCCTGGATCGCGACGTCGACCGTCTGCGGTTTTTCGTCGACGGGCTGGCTGCTCGCGTGCGGCAGGTCGATCTTCACCGCGTGCTGCATCGCCGGGATCGTCACGAGGAAAATGATCAGGAGTACGAGCATGACGTCGACGAGCGGCGTCATGTTGATCTCGCTCATCACGCCATCGTCGTCGTCATCGCTGAAGCCGGTGTTCATTGCCATGGTTCACCCCGTCTCAGCTGGCGCGCGAAGCAAGGCGCAGGCCGTCGCGGGCCGACGACGACGCGAGGCGCGCACCCGTCACGAAGTATGCGTGCAGGCCGTGCGCGAAGCGGCGCAGCTTGCTGACGACACCCTTGTTCGCACGGGTCAGTGCGTTGTAGCCGAGCACTGCGGGAATCGCGACGAACAGGCCGAAGGCCGTCATGATCAGCGACTCGCCGACCGGGCCCGCGACCTGGTCGATCGACGTCTGGCCGGTTGCGCCGATCGCGAGCAGCGCGTGGTAGATGCCCCAGACCGTGCCGAACAGGCCGACGAACGGCGCCGTGCTGCCGATCGACGCGAGGATCGCGAGACCGGCCTGCATGCGCGAGATGCCTTCGTCCATCGTGTCCTTCAGGCAGCGCGTGACCCAGTCCGACACGTCCATGCGGTCGTGCAGGTGCGGTTGCGTCTGATGGTGGTGATCGGCGGCTTCCTTGCCGGACAGCGCGAGCGCGAGGAACGGGTTGTCACTGGGCGTCGATGCGGCGAGACCGAGCTTCTTGATGCCGTCGTCGAAATCGTCCGAATGCCAGAATGCCTGTTCGGCATTCTTCGTGAGACGGTTCAGGCGAACCACGTTCCAGCCCTTGACGATGATCACGATCCACGACAGGACCGACATCACGAGCAGCGTGATCGCGATGGCGCGCGTGACGAAATCACCTTGCGCCCAGACGTGCGCGATACCGTAGCTTTGCATTTTTGTTTCCTTTGAATCTTTCGAATGAGGCGGGTTAATCGTCGAGCGTGAAGTTGAAGGGCAGCGTATGGGCGGCGCGGATCGCTTGCCCGTTCTCGAGGTATGGCGGGCAGGTGCTGGCGCGTGTCGCATCCAGCGCTGCCTCGTCGAGGCGCGGGTAGCCGCTGCTCTTTTGCAACTCGACACTTTCGATCTTGCCCGTCAAGCCGATGACGAAGTGAACATAGGCCGTGCCCGTTTCGCCGCGGCGACGCGACATCGACGGATAGGTGGGCTTTACGAAACTGCACTTGAGCGCCGATACGTTCTTCGGCGCGCTGACTTGCATCGTCTCACGGGCCGGACCGGGCGTGGCCGCCGGCGCGGCGGGGGCGGCAGCGGGGGCGGTGGGCGCGGGTGACGGATCGGCTGCCGGGGCGGGCGTCGGAGACGGCGATTGTGCGACCGGCTGAGGCGTCGGCTTGACTGCTTTCTGTACCGGTTTCGGTTCGACCTTCGGCTTGACGCGCGGCGTGGGCTTCGGTGGCGCGGGTTGCGCAACCGATTCGACCGCGACCGGCTGAGCGGCCGGCGCGGGCGGGATCAACTGCGCGGTGATCGACTGGACTTCGACCGCCTTCGGCGGCGGCGCGTTGCGATGGAGCCACGCGGCCGTCAGCATGATCGCATGTGCGGCAAGCACACCGACCGCGACGGTGATGACCCGGGGATTCATACGTGGGGCAGCCGGCAGGACGCCGGCAGGAGCGGATTGCGAAGCCTGCATGTTAGCTTGAAAGAACGACGTCGCACCCGGGGCGCGGCGGGTGAATCGGTGTTACTTGCGGAAGATCAGCAGCGAGATGCACACGGTGGTCACAAATCCGATCAGCAATTCCATGTCAGGCTCCTTGGCAGGTAAGCCGCTGGCTCGCGCGGAAGGTGGCTTGCTGACGGTCGGACATCAAATGCGGCCGCAGCCGCACGGGTACGCTCGGCGCCGCTCAGGCGGCCTTGCGGTCGTAGAACGTCACCGGAATCGGATGAGCGTGATGCTCGACACCGCACCGGCTCGCGCAGACGCCTTGCTCGGCCATGAGGTCGCGGACGGACTCCTCGCACTTGCCGCAGCAGGTGGCCACGCCGAGCTCGAACTGGAGTTCATCGAAAGAACTCAGGCCCTCGGCGAGGGACGCGCGAATCTTGCGGTCGGAAACAGACTTGCACACGCAGACGATCATGATGAGTTGCGATAGCTAACGTTAATGCGAATTATTATCATTAAATTTGCGGACGTTGACAAGCCTGGTTCGGCTTTTTTTAAGGTCATCGGACCCTTGAACCGGGAAGCGGAGCGGGAGAGGGCGAACCGGCGGCGTGCCGGCCCGCGTCAGACGGTCGCGCAGGCGCGCGCGTTCGGAGAGGAAATGGTGACGGATTCGACCGGCGCGTCGATGCCGAGCAGCGACGATGCGAGGGCGCGCAGTTGCAGGCCGTCGCTCGTCGAGCAGAAGCGTGGCGGCGCGGCATGCGTGCCGGCCGGCGCGCGCAGGCCGCGTTCGTCGAGCACCCGCGTGAGTTGCCGGGCGATGGCATCGCTCGTATCGACGATCGTCAGGCGGTCGCCGACAAGGTCACGGATCGTTTCCGTGAAGAACGGGTAGTGCGTGCAGCCGAGCACCAGCGTATCGGCGCCGTCGTCGAGCATCGGCTGCAGGTAACGCGCGAGCAGCGCGCGCAACGCGGGTGAGTTCGTGTCGCCGCGTTCGATCGCTTCGACGAGCCCGTGGCCGGGCTGGCAGATGAAGCGGCGGCCGGCGCCGTAGCGGTCGAGCAGTGCCTGAAAGCGCGGGCTGTTCAGCGTCGATTGCGTGGCGAGCACGCCCGCGACGCCGGTCGCGGACAGCACGGCGGCCGGCTTGATGCCCGGCTCGACACCGACGAGCGGTATCGACAGGCGCTCGCGGATGGCCGCGATCGCGCGCGCCGTTGCGGTGTTGCACGCGATCACGAGCGCCTTCGCGCCTTCGCGGGCGAGCCACTCGCCGATGGCCAGCGTGCGCTCCGTAATGAATGCCTCGTCGCGTGGACCATACGGTGCATGGTGCGAATCGGCGACATAGACGAACGACTCGCCGGGCAGGTGCGCGCGCACGGCACGCAGCACCGACAGGCCGCCGAGCCCCGAATCGAAGATGCCGACGGGGGCGGCGGGGCGGACCGCGGAAGCGGCTGGCGGGTTCGTCGTCGTCATGCGGAAGGCGAGGTGGCGATCGTGGCTAGTGTGGCGGGCGTGGCGATTACTCGGGCGAACCCATCATCGTCTGCTGGTAGTTCTGCAGGCCGACCTTGCCGATCAGGTCGATCTGCGTTTCCAGCCAGTCGATGTGCTCTTCGGTGTCGTCGAGGATCTTTTCGAAGATCTCGCGCGACACGTAGTCACGTACCGATTCGCAGTAAGCGATCGCTTCCTTGCACGTGGACTGCGAGATCTGCTCGAGCTTCAGGTCGCACTTCAGGATCTCTTCGGTTTCCTCGCCAATCAGCAGCTTGTGCAGGTCCTGCAGGTTCGGCAGGCCGTCGAGCATGAACACGCGCTCGATCAGCCAGTCGGCATGCTTCATTTCGCCGATCGATTCGTCGTATTCGTGCTTGCCGAGTTTTTCGAGGCCCCAGTGCTTGTACATGCGCGCATGCAGGAAGTATTGGTTGATCGCCGTGAGTTCGTTCTTCAGTTGGGCGTTCAGGTATTCGATGACTTTCTTGTCGCCTTGCATGGCTGTTCCTTGTTCAGTGGGGCTTCAGAAACCGAACGATAATCGCTCGAACGGGAAAAGCCAAGCCTCGAAGCCTTGTCGGGCCTGCCTTTTGCGTGTAATGAGAATCGGCCCCGGATTGCGGGCCGCGCGCGATAACGAGAATGAGAAGTAAAAAGGCCGGACATCCGTCCGGCCTTTCGTGAGCGCGCTTAAGCGGTTGCGACCGGGATCTTGCCGATCTTCGCCTGCCACTCCTTCGGACCGGTCTGGTGCACCGACGTGCCCGACGAATCGACCGCCACCGTCACCGGCATGTCCTGCACGTCGAACTCGTAGATCGCTTCCATGCCGAGGTCTTCGAATGCGAGCACCTTCGCGCCGCGGATCGCCTTCGACACGAGGTAAGCCGCACCGCCGACCGCCATCAGATACGCCGCCTTGTGCTTCTTGATCGCGTCGATCGCGACCGGGCCGCGCTCGGCCTTGCCGACCATCGAGATCAGGCCCGTCTGGGCGAGCATCGTCTCGGTGAACTTGTCCATCCGCGTGGCCGTCGTCGGGCCTGCCGGGCCGACCACTTCGTCACGCACCGGATCGACCGGGCCGACGTAGTAGATCACGCGGTTCGTGAAGTCTACCGGCAGCTTCTCGCCCTTCGCGAGCATGTCGGCGATGCGCTTGTGCGCGGCGTCGCGGCCCGTGAGCATCTTGCCCGACAGCAGCAGCGTCTGGCCCGGCGTCCAGCTCGCGACTTCTTCCGGCGTCAGCGTGTTCAGGTCGACGCGCTTGCTCGTTTCCGTGTTCGGTTCCCACTGGACCTTCGGCCACGCGTCGAGCGACGGCGCCTCGAGCTTCGCGGGGCCCGAGCCGTCGAGCACGAAGTGCGCGTGGCGCGTGGCCGCGCAGTTCGGGATCAGTGCGACCGGCTTCGACGCCGCGTGCGTCGGTGCGGCCATGATCTTCACGTCGAGCACGGTTGCGAGGCCGCCGAGGCCCTGCGCGCCGATGCCGAGCGCGTTGACCTTCTCGTGCAGCTCGACGCGCAGTTCCTCGACCCAGTCCTTCGGGCCGCGCGCGATGATTTCCTGGATGTCGATCGGCTCCATCAGCGATTCCTTCGCCATCAGCATCGCCTTTTCGGCTGTGCCGCCGATGCCGATCCCGAGCATGCCCGGCGGGCACCAGCCCGCGCCCATCGTCGGGACCGTCTTCAGCACCCAGTCGACGATCGAGTCGGACGGGTTCAGCATCACGAACTTCGACTTGTTCTCCGAGCCGCCGCCCTTCGCCGCGACCTGCACGTCGACCTTGTCGCCCGGCACGATCTCGTAGTGGATCACGGCCGGCGTGTTGTCCTTCGTGTTCTTGCGGGCGCCTTCCGGCGGATTGACGATCGATGCGCGCAGCACGTTGTCCGGGTGCGTGTAACCGCGGCGCACGCCTTCGTTGATCATGTCGGTGAGACCCATCGTCGCGCCGTCCCAGCGCACGTCCATGCCGACCTTCACGAAGATCGTGACGATGCCGGTGTCCTGGCAGATCGGGCGCTTGCCTTCCGCGCACATGCGGCTGTTCGTGAGGATCTGCGCGATCGCGTCCTTCGCGGCCGGGCTCTCTTCCAGCTCGTACGCGCGGCCGAGGGCCTGGATGTAGTCGAGCGGGTGGTAGTAGCTGATGTACTGCAGCGAATCCGCGATGCTCTGGATCAGGTCTTCCTGTTTGATGACGGTCATGGCTGAGACTCTGTGAGGACTGAGGGGAATACGTTTATGCGTTGGCGGCGACTTTGACCGATTCGCGGGACACGGCCGGGGTGGGCGCATGCGTCTCGTGGAAATGGGCCGGGTGCGTGTGGGTCGTCAGGCGGTCGACCCACGCCATCACGAGCGCCGACACGAGGAACGACACGTGGATGATCACCTGCCACATGATCGCGTGCGTCGTGTGCTGGTCGGGGTTGATGAAGGTCTTCAGCAGGTGGATCGACGAAATGCTGATCAGCGCCATCGACAGCTTGACCTTCAGCACGCCCGCGTTCACGTGGTCGAGCCACTCGGGCTCGTCGGGGTGGCCCTCGATGCCGAGGCGCGACACGAACGTCTCGTAGCCGCCGACGATCACCATGATCAGCAGGTTCGAGATCATCACGACGTCGATCAGGCCGAGCACTGCGAGCATCACGCTGATCTCGTCCAGGCTCGTCGCGTGCGACAGCAGGTGCCAGACTTCCTTCAGGAACAGGAACACATAGATGGCCTGCGCGACGATCAGGCCCAGATAAAGCGGAACCTGGAGCCAGCGGCTCATGAAGATCAGCGCGGGCAGCGGGCGCAGGGGACGACGGGTGGAGCCGGGCGAATGCGGGGCAGACATGGTGGAGGGTCGGGCGCTGGGCGCAGGTATCGGGGGTAATCTTGAAAAGGCGCGCTATTGTAACGCGTCGGCCGGCGCGACTGCAGCGACGCGCCGGGGTTGCCGGGGACGGATCAGGACGCCGCGGCTGCCACGCGCTTCACGCGCAGGCTCGCGAGCACGATGCCGGTGACGACGCAGGCGAGCGCAATGCCGTGCGCGAGCGTCGGGCGTTCGCCGAGAAACGCGATGCCGTACGCGGCGGCCGCGACCGGCAGCACCGCGCTGAACACGCCGGCGAGGCTGCCCGGCACGTGCCGGATACCTTTCATCCACAGCCAGAACGAGAAGATGCTGGCCGACAGCCCGTACCAGACGACGAGCGCCCACGTACCGGCCGGCACGCTCGCGTAATCGAAATGCCACAACGCCGTCGCGCCGAGCGGCAGCATCAGGCACAGGCCGAACAGATGCGTGTATGCGCAGATGTCGATCGGCGCGAGTGTCTGCGTGAGCCGGCGCGACAGGATCACGTAGATCGATTCGCAGCACACGGCGCCGAGGATCAGCAGGTTGCCGGTCAGCGAGCCGGCCGAGGTGCCGCCGGCGCCGTGCGCGGACGCGCTGCCTGCGCTGCCGTTGGCGAGGTTGATCGTCACGACGCCGGCGATCGCGAGTGCGATCGACACGAGCGCACGGCCGTTCGGTTTTTCACGCAGGATCAGCCACGCGAACAGCGCGACGATCGCCGGGATGGTGCTCGTGATCACGCCGGCCGCGACTGCGCTCGTGCGCTGCACGCCATTGAGCATCAGCAGCGTAAACATGAAGGTACCGAAGAACGCCTGCAGGAACAGGTTCAGCCATTCCGCGCGCCGGACGGCACGCATCTTCACCGGGCTGAACAGCGGCCACAGCACGGCGATCGCGATCACGAAGCGCAGCGTGGCGAGGATGGCGACCGGGACGAAGACGACGATGGATTTGCCGATACCGACGTTGCTGCCGACAAACAGCATCGACAGGATGAGGAAGAGGGCGTAGCGATTCAAGCTGGAATCCGGGAGGCGAGTTCAGTTAGGATTGTAGGGTCGCGGTTGTAACAGCGTAAAGCAGACCGCAAGGCGCCGCCGCGCGGCGTGCGAAACGGCGGTGTCGCGTAAGTGACGGGTAAGTTCGAGCGCTTATCGTGGATATCGCCGGGCCGTACATCCACCGTCTTGTGACGTGGTGCGGCGCAGCATCGCGCGCAGCCTTCGGGCCGCGCGCGGGTGAGTGGGAGACAGCGGCGCGCAAGCGCCGGCCAAGACGCGGCGCGCACGATCGCGCCGCCATGCAGAGGATTCATGTTCACCAAGGGGTAGTCGATGTCTGCGATTGAATCGGTTCTTCACGAAACCCGTCAGTTTGTGCCGCCCGAGGCGCTCGAGAAGGCGGCGACCATTTCCGGCATGCCGGCCTACCGCGCGCTGGCCGCCGAAGCCGAGCAGGATTACGAAGGCTTCTGGGCGCGTCTCGCGCGCGAAGGCCTCAGCTGGCACAAGCCGTTCACCAAGGTGCTCGACGAGCGCAATGCGCCGTTCTACAAGTGGTTCGACGACGGCGAACTCAACGCGTCGTACAACTGCCTCGACCGTCACGTCGAAGCCGGCAACGGCGAACGCGTCGCGGTGATCTTCGAAGCCGACGACGGCACCGTTACGCGCGTCACCTATGCCGACCTGCTCGCTCGCGTGTCGCGCTTCGCGAATGCGCTGAAGAAACGCGGAATCGGCAAGGGCGATCGCGTCGTCATCTACATTCCGATGTCGATCGAAGGCATCGTCGCGATGCAGGCCTGCGCGCGCATCGGCGCCACGCACTCGGTCGTGTTCGGCGGTTTCTCCGCGAAATCGCTGAACGAGCGGCTCGTCGACGTCGGCGCGGTCGCGCTCATCACCGCCGACGAGCAGGCGCGCGGCGGCAAGACGCTGCCGCTCAAGAGCATCGCCGACGAGGCGCTCGCGATGGGCGGCTGCGAAGCCGTCAAGAGCGTGATCGTCTATCGCCGCACCGGCGGCAAGATCGACTGGCATGCCGGGCGCGACCTGTGGATGCACGAGATCGCCGACGGCGAATCCGATACGTGCGCACCCGAATGGGTCGGCGCCGAGCATCCGCTGTTCATCCTGTATACGTCGGGCTCGACCGGCAAGCCGAAGGGCGTGCAGCACAGCACCGGCGGCTATTTGCTGTGGGCCGCGCAGACGATGAAGTGGACCTTCGACTGGAAGCCCACCGACGTGTTCTGGTGCACGGCCGACATCGGCTGGGTCACGGGCCACACGTACATCACCTACGGCCCGCTCGCGTGCGGCGGCACGCAGGTCGTGTTCGAAGGCGTGCCGACGTATCCGGACGCCGGCCGCTTCTGGAAGATGATCAACGATCACAAGGTCACGGTGTTCTACACCGCGCCGACCGCGATCCGCTCGCTGATCAAGGCCGCCGAGGCCGACGACAAGGTCCATCCGAAGAGTTACGACCTGTCTAGCCTGCGCATCATCGGCACGGTCGGCGAACCGATCAATCCGGAAGCGTGGATGTGGTACCACAAGCACGTCGGCCAGGAACGCTGCCCGATCGTCGACACGTGGTGGCAGACCGAAACCGGCGGCCACATGATCACGCCGCTGCCGGGCGCGACGCCGACGGTGCCGGGTTCGTGCACGCTGCCGCTGCCGGGCATCATGGCCGCGGTGGTCGACGAGACGGGGCAGGACGTACCGAACGGGCAAGGCGGCATTCTCGTCGTCAAGCGTCCGTGGCCGGCGATGATCCGCACGATCTGGGGCGACCCGGAGCGTTTCAAGAAGAGTTACTACCCGGAAGAACTCGGCGGCACGCTCTACCTCGCCGGCGACGGCACGGTGCGCGACAAGGACACCGGCTACTTCACGATCATGGGCCGCATCGACGACGTGCTGAACGTGTCGGGCCACCGGCTCGGGACGATGGAGATCGAGTCGGCGCTGGTTTCGCACGAGCTGGTTGCGGAAGCGGCGGTGGTCGGCCGCCCGGACGACACGACGGGCGAGGCGGTGGTCGCGTTCGTGGTGCTGAAGCGTTCGCGTCCGGAGGGCGAGGAAGCGGCGGCGCTCGCGAAAACGCTGCGCGACTGGGTCGGCAAGCAGATCGGGCCGATCGCGAAGCCGAAGGACATCCGCTTCGGCGACAACCTGCCGAAGACGCGCTCGGGCAAGATCATGCGGCGCCTGTTGCGCTCGCTCGCCAAGGGCGAGGCGATCACGCAGGACACGTCCACGCTCGAGAACCCGGCGATCCTCGAGCAGCTCGCCGAAGTGCGCTGACCGCGCCTGTTGCGCACGTTGCGCGCACGAGCCCCTGCGCGGCAATCCCGATTGCCCGCGCAGGGGCTTTTTGCTAAATAACGGCATGACCGTTCCGTCCCGTCCGGCGCCCGCCGCGCCGCCGCCCGTTCCCGAGCCGCTCGCGCGTGCCCATGCGCGCTATTGGCGTTTCAACGTCGTGCTGATCGTGGTGCTGATGGCGATCGGCTTCACGGTGTCGTTCGTCGTGCCGTTCTTCGCACCCGCGCTCGCGGGCATCCGCTTCGCCGGTTTCAGCCTGCCGTTCTATGTCGGCGCGCAGGGCGCGATTCTCGTGTATCTCGTGCTGATCGTCGTCTACATCGGCCTGATGCAGCGCGCGGACCGCGTGCTGCGGCGCGCGTACGACGAACATGCGGCGCAGGCGGGCAATTCGCACCATGCCCGCTGATCCATGCTGACGCATCGACTGATTCGCGCGTACGCGCTTTACACGCTCGGCTTTCTCGGGTTCGTGCTGCTGCTGTGGCGGATCGAGCGCGCGACCGGTTCCGGCGTGTGGATCGGCTACGTGTTCCTGTTCGTGCCGATTGCCGTGTATGCGGTGATCGGGCTGCTGTCGCGCACGTCGGATCTCGTCGAATACTACGTGGCCGGGCGGCGCGTACCGTCCGCGTTCAACGGGATGGCGACGGCGGCCGACTGGCTGTCGGCGGCGTCGTTCATCGGTCTCGCCGGCTCGCTCTACGCAACCGGCTACGACGCGCTCGCGTACGTGATGGGGTGGACGGGCGGGTTCTGCCTCGTCGCGTTCCTGCTCGCGCCGTACGTGCGCAAGCTCGCGCGCTACACGATTCCCGATTTCCTCGGCACGCGCTTTTCGAGCACCGCCGTGCGCGCGCTCGCGGCCGGCGCCGCGATCCTGTGCTCGTTCGTCTACCTGGTCGCGCAGATTCAGGGGATCGGGCTGATCGCGACGCGCTTCATCGGCGTCGACTTCGCGATCGGGATCTTCTGCGGGCTCGCGGGCATTCTCGTGTGCTCGTTTCTCGGCGGGATGCGCGCGGTCACGTGGACGCAGGTCGCGCAGTACATCATCCTGATCAGCGCGATCCTGATTCCCGTGTCGCTGATCGCGATGAAGAACGGCCTCGGACCGGTGCCGCAATTCAATTACGGCAAGCTGATGGAACGCGTGGCGGCGCGCGAGGCGCAACTGCGCGACGCGGCCGAGGAGCAGCAGGTGCGCGATGCGTATCGCCGGCAGGCTGCGGTCGTGCAGGCGCAGCTCGATCGCTTGCCCGCATCGTATGCGGACGCGCGCCGGCAACTCGTCGACCAGCTTGCTGACCTGCGGCGCCATAACGGGCCGCTGCGCGAGATCAATCAGCGCGAGCGCGAGCTGGCCGACTTCCCGCGCGACCCGACGGCGGCGCGCGTGACCTGGACCCAGGCGCGCGACGATCTGCTGGCACGCGCCGAGCCACCCGTGCCGATGCACGAGCCGTTTCCCGCGGCGAACGACGACGACCGCAAGCCGCGCGAGCGGAATTTCCTCGCGCTGCTGCTGTGCCTGTCGCTTGGCACTGCGAGCCTGCCGCATATCCTCACGCGCTACAACACGACGACGTCGGTCGCATCGGCCCGGCGTTCGGTCGGCTGGACGCTGTTCTTCATCGCGTTGTTCTACCTGAGCGTGCCGGTGCTCGCGGTGATGATCAAGTACGAGATTCTCACCAGCCTCGTCGGGCGGCCGATCGCCGAGCTGCCCGCGTGGGTCACGCAGTGGCACCACTTCGAACCGGACCTGATCAGCGTCGTCGAGGTGATTCGCGACGGCATCGTGCACTGGTCGGAAATCCAGATGCAGCCGGACATGGTCGTGCTGGCCGCGCCGGAGATCGCGGGGCTGCCGTATGTCGTGTCGGGGCTGATCGCGGCCGGAGCGCTGGCCGCGGCGCTGTCGACCGCGGACGGGTTGCTGCTGACGATCGCGAATGCGTTGTCGCACGACGTCTATTACTGCATGGTCGCGCCGGATGCATCGAGCCAGCGGCGCGTGACGATCTCGAAGGTCTTGCTGCTTGGCGTCGCGCTGTTCGCGTCGTATGTCGCGTCGCTCAATACGGGGAAGATTCTGTTTCTGGTCGGGGCGGCGTTTTCGCTCGCGGCGTCGAGCTTCTTTCCGGTGCTGGTGCTCGGGGTGTTCTGGAAGCGCACGACGACGCGCGGGGCGATCGCCGGGATGGTGACGGGGTTGGCGGTGTGCGTGTACTACATCGTGTCGACGTATCCGTACTTCACGCAGCTGACGGGGTTCGCCGGGCGGACGTGGTTCGGGATCGAGCCGATCAGTTCAGGCGTGTTCGGCGTGCCGGCGGGGTTCGCGGTGGCGATCGCGGTGAGTCTGCTCGATCGACAGCCGGATGAGTATACGAGGGCGTTGGTGGATTACATCCGGCATCCGTGAGTGGCGGTGAGTGCGGTGGTGGCACCTACGTCGGTGCGACATTCCCCGCGAGTGGGGCGTCCGGTACGTCGTCTATTTTGGGTCGTAACCCACGGCGGCGGCGTTTATCAAGGGAGTGGCGGGACGCCGTGGAAGTTTGCTATACTCTCGCTCTTCCCGGAGAGATGGATGAGTGGTTTAAGTCGCACGCCTGGAAAGCGTGTATAGGTTAATCGCCTATCGGGGGTTCGAATCCCCCTCTCTCCGCCAGAATTCAAATGCCCGCGCAAGCGGGCATTTTTGTTTCCGTGGCGGGTTTGTTACCGCACGGAATGCTTAGGCGGCCAGCGCCGAATCGATGATGGCATCTGCCGGCGGCGTGACGAGCAAGGCGGCTTGCGACAGCGGGTCGGCCAGCGTTACGACGAAGGCCGGTTGTGACGCCTTCAGGCAGTGCTGGGCGGCCACGGCGACCGCCGCTAGCGTGAGAACTGCCCCGCTGTGCCCGTTGGCCAGCCCGAGATGCAGATCATGTCCGCTCCTGTCTGCGGCGGGCCATGTCGCGCTAATTGCGCTGGCGATTTCATTGCGCTGGCGAGCGCTTTGGCTGACGTCGCTGACCAGCGCACAGTTTTTCATTTTTACATTCGCATCGTCAGCGAGTCTCCGCGCGTCGTCGAGGAGCCGCTCGATAGGCCGGTCGTTGTGCTTCGTGGCGAACGCGATGCGATGTATGCCCGGTGCGGGAGCCGATTCCCCATTTCCCGGCGGAGCGACCAGCAGTGCACACGCGCCTTCGCCAGGGACGATTCCATCGACGTGGTCGCGGCCATACAGATTGCCCAGACGATCGAGGACATTCACGGCGCTTTCACTCAACCATGAATCGCAAGCCAGTACGATGTGCCGGTTCGGAAGCAGGTTGTGGTTGAGCGACCGGTTCAACTCATCGAGCACGGCCAGCGCCTCAGCCGGGTGCGTGACGATGTGCGTCCGTGCGGCGGCCACCGTTGAATGCCAGCTTGCGCGGGCGGCACGGCCGTCGAGCCACGAGACGAGTATCGGCGCGACCTCTCGCCAGCGCGCGGGCAACAGCACGTGCAGTTCGACGGGCGGCACGGTATCCGCGGCGCTTCGCATTGCGCCACCGGCCGTGGCGTGGCGAGACAACAAATCGTCGAGCGTGCTGCCGGCCAACATCAGCGCGCGCCAGTGTTCGTCGTCCAGTTTTCCGGCAGATCCTGGGGGAAGCAGACTTTCGTCAAATTCGTCCAGCGAAATCGTGCTGTCCTCCCGCGCAAAGATGCGGCTTCCATCGGCCCGCTTCAATCGATCATGGAGATCGACCAGTGTGCCTCGGCGTGCGGCTGTCGCGACGTCGTCGATCGTGTGTCCGGCCGGGACGCGCAGGCTGCTGTCGAGCACGAAAAGGGTGGTGGCCGATTCGCCATCGTCGGCGGGGGGCGAGTTTGCCGCCGAGGCTGGCGGCTCGGACGCGCTCGACACAGGTGCACGCATGGTGCCGGTACGCAGGCCGACAAATGCGGTGATCACGAGCAACGGCAGGGCGATGCCGACCAGTACAAGATCGCGCGTACTGGGCGTCCTTCCGGCAAGCCGCCAGTAAAGCAGTGCGATGGCCCATACCGACAGGAATAGAACAACGACGCCGAATGCATAGCGCACGGTAGGGCGCTGACTCATGCTTGAACCCCGTGTTTTGAACCCTTCCCTCCGCCGCGGGTTCGCGATCCATTCGCACGCTGGCCGCGGGGCCTGCTAAGCAACTGAACGATCGCGCCGGGCGACGTTGCCGGGAGCATATGACCCGGGTCGTCCGCAACCCACCATCCTGGGATCCAATCGTTCTGCGAATGGCAGACCATTTAAAATTAATTGCCGGGATTGAGGCGGGTGTGATTTATTTGGTAAAAATTACTGAACAAAAGATAACTGTACCGGATTTGGCTACATGATCCTTGTATTGTTGTAACATCGCAAGCAAACAAATCACGTTCCGGGAAAGTGGTGAGGGCCGCATGGACGTATTGACGTCAATCACGACATTATTCAGCGCCAATCGCCTTTATTCTCTTGAAGGTCCAGGTGCGATCGCGTCGCTTCAAGTTGAGCGCTGGACCGGGCGGGAGCGGTTGTCCGCGAATTTCGTCTGGGATGTCTACGCGTTGGCAAGCGATCCCGCGCTCGACCTGGAAACGATGCTCGGGCAACGCGCCGCGGTACATACGGCGTTGACCGACGGCAGTATCGCGACCCGCAGCGGCCTCGTCGCGGAGGCTGAATGCATCGGTTTCGACGCGGGTTTGGCCCGCTACCGCCTGCAGTTGGTACCTTGGCTTGCCGCGCTCGAGCATGGGCGTGACCAGCGTACATTCGTCAATCAATCGGTAGCCGATATTCTGGACCGGATATTCCGGGAATATGGCGATATCGCGCGCTGGCGATATACCGCCGACGCAAACCAGCGAATTCAGGCGGTGGGGACTCGCGATTACGTCGTTCCATATCGCACGCACAGCAATCTCGATTTTGTCCTGCACGTTCTGGCCGAGGCCGGGTTGGGTTTTTGCTTCGTCGAGGACGATGACGCGCCCGCCGGCCACACGATGATGGTTTTCGACGACAGCGCGCAATTGCCGGAAGACGATACGTCGACGCGTCGCGGTGGCGTGCCGCAGCGCATGAGCGGCGCGACGGTTGAACCGGATGATGCCATTCTCGGCATGGGGCAATCGCTCACGCTGATGGCCGATCGCGTGACACTGCTCAGCAGCGATTACCGCGGAAATCAATCGGTCACGAGTTCGGCGAGTCTAGGTAACGCCGATGGCGCACGGGAACTGTATGACGACGTCGGCCCCGAGGCGTTTGACGGCTTTCGCCAGGCCGACGATGCCGCGCGGCGGCAGGCGGATGCAATTTTTTCGCAGGCGCGATTCTGGACAGGCTACAGCACCGTTCGCACCGCGCGATGCGGTCGGAACGTACGCGTGGCCGGCGCGGCATGGCGTCAGCATTTGCGCGATGAAGGCGCGGTACAGGATACGTTCCTGCTGACCGACGTCGCGCATGTCGGTGTCAACAATCTGCCCGAAACCGTGCTCGAGGCGCTCGAGCACCGGCTGGGGCCGCTGCGGTTACCTGACGTCGATGCGCGTACGCTGAAGCAGGCAGAAGCCGGGGGGTATGCGAATCGCTTCGAAGCCGTTCCGCGTGAACAGGTATGGCGCCCTACGCTGGACGACGGGACCGGCCAGCGGTGGAATCCGGCACCGACAGCCATCGGGGCGCAGACCGCAATCGTCGTCGGTGCGCGGGGGGAAGCCGAGCCCGGTGCGAACGTTCCGGTCCATACGGACGGGCAGGGACGTATCCGGTTGCGGTTTCACTGGCAGGCCGAAGGCGACAAGGGTACGTACCCGACGCGCGCGATGCAGCGTCTTGCCAGTGACGGACATGGCTTGCAGCAGACTCCCCGCATCGGACAGGAAGTGCTCGTGCAGTTTCATCATGGGCTGATTCATCGCCCGATCGTCCTCGGCGGCCTGTTCAACGGGCAGGGAGAAGGCGGCGATAAGCCCACGCCGGGCGGCGCCGTTGCGCAGCCGGCCGACGCTTCCGTTTATGCGCAGGCGACCGATCTCGCGGCCAGCGGGCAAGGTAACGTGGCCGGCGGCAATAGTCCAATGTGGCATGGCGTGGGTGGCGGGGCGGACCGCCATGCGCATGCCGGCGCGCTGTCGGGCTTCAAGAGCCAGGGTTTCGACGGCCAGGGTGCAAACCAACTCGTCACGGACGACAGCGATGGCATGGGCCGCTTGCAGATGAGCACCACGCATGCGGCAACGCAACTCAATCTTGGCCACTTGCGTTATCAGGCGGACAACTATCTCGGCAGCTTCCGTGGACAAGGCTTTGAAGTGCGCACGGCTGCGTATGGCGCGTTGCGCGCGACGCGAGGCGCATTGCTGACGAGCTATGCACTGCGCTCCGGTCAGCCGGCGGGGGAGGCGTCGGCGTTGCAGGCGCTTTTTTCGCAGCAGGCCGTGCTGGCGGAATCCCTCGACCGTGCGGCCGGGGAGCACGGCACCGTGCCACTCGCCGTGCAACGCGGTACGCGGCAGTCTGCCCGGTCGCGGCTCGACGCCGGGACTGCGCCGCTCAAGTCGCTGGAGCGAAGCCTGAAAACGACCGTCGGTCAGGACGGTTTTTCGCAGGCGCTCGGCGATGCGAAGGAACGGGCAGTCGGCAAACCGCTTCCGCATACGGGTGATGCCCTGGTGGGCGTCGCTGCGCAGGGCGGCCAGGGCATGCTGGCCGGACAGGGACTGCAATGGGTTGCGGGCGAAACGCTGACGCTCGGCAGCGGTGCCGACACGAACTTCGCGGTCAATCAGACGCTGCGGATTCACAGCGGACAGGGCGTCGGCTGGCTGGCCGGTGCGCGTGCCGCGAACGGCGCCGGCCTTACCGTGGTTTCAGGTCAGGACAACCTCGATCTGCAGGCGCAGCACGATGCGCTGGCGGTACGGGCGAAAGACGCCCTGAAGGTGGTGTCGGCCAACGCGAATGTCGAACTGACGGGCAAGACGACCGTGAATCTGGCAGTCAGCGGCGGCGCGCACATTACGATCGAAGGTGGCAACGTCACGTTCGGGTGTCCCGGCAAGCTGGTCATTCACGCCGCACAGCATCAGTTCGCCGGAGCGACCGATTTTCCCCGGGAGCAAGGGAAGTGGGGCGATCTCGGGCAGTACAACGAGTACTATCATCTGCACGACGCCGCGACGGGCGAACCGTTGAAGAACCTGCCGTACCGCATGGTGGGAGACGGCGGCGAAAAACTGGAGGGCATCAGTCGCGCGGCGGATGGACGGACGGCCACGTTTTCCACGCACTCGTCGTCGAAGCCGGTACGAGTCGAATACACGGGTAACGAGGACATCGACCATGGCTGGTGATCCCGTCGTCACGAAACCCGGCCCCAAGGTGCTGACGCAGACCAACAGCACGCACAAGGAAATGCAGGACGGCCGTCCCACGCCGGTGGAGTTGGTGAAGCTGGTGAAATACGATATCAACGTTCGCTCGTTTCATCCCAACAAAAAGTTCGAGCCACTGGGTTTCCGGTTTCACGGCGACAATCGCGGCTTTTCCCTGGAAGAGAGTTTTCATGCGATTTATCCGGCTCGCCGGGCCGGGCGCGTGACTTCTCGGGTATGGCAGGTCTTCAGCGTGGATTTCGCGCAGGGTTCGCTCGCCGCCTTCAAGCAGCGACTGACGGACTCGGTGTTCACGGCGTCGAACACGTCGTCCGGTCCGACCGTGTTTTCGGATGGTCCGGAGCCTTACGTCGACCCGCTTTATCGGCCGGAAGGAAAAGCAACGGCGAATGCGTTTTCCCAGGAGCACGCCGGGGAGCAGGTCGCCGACATGAATTTCGTGTACGACGGGAAGAATTTCGCGTTCAGGGGTTCCCGTTTCTCGCTGCGCGAAGCAGGGCGCACGGTCGTTCCGTCGCTTGACGTGCACGGCCACCTCAATATCAAGATCGAGCGGGTGCGCAAATGGATGGATATCGTCATCCTGATTGATGGCGACGGATTTCCGAACTGCGAAGCCTTCATCGAGGACCCTGCGGGGAACAAGCTGTTTCTCGGTACCCATGTCCGGATCGGCACGCCGGCCACTCATCTGTTCGGCGACAATCGCCGGATCATGTTTGCTAACGTGATGCGGGTGGAATTGACGACCGAAGGCAATTTCGGCTCGCGGATGTGGCTTTTCGCCCAGGTACTCGGCGGCACACCCGATCGTCGGGACGACTACCCGGCGGAGCCGGACATCAAGGCGCCTGCCGGATCGCCGACCGTGCGGATGAGTGATGGCACCCAGTATCCGATGGGCGACATGCCGCCGCCGATCATCCTGCCCGGGATGGACCAGGTTGCATGGGCCGCGGATCCGATCACGAAGATCGGCGACGGCGTGAGCGGCGGCTTCGAGGTGCCGATGCATATTTCCGCCTATGAAGACGTCGGTCAGGTATGGCAGCGACTGCGAGACAGCGTGAAGAGCCCGCCCGTCACGCGTCATCTGACGGTGTCCGCGTGGAACGACTATCACCTGCATCGCGATCCGAACGAGGGCCGGTCGAAAGACGGCGAGGATCTGGATCCATCGTTATGGAAGAGGAAATAGTGTCGTCGAACAAGCCCGGACGCTTTTCGCGTGCCCGCTACGTATTGCTGGCCTTGTGTATCGCGGTTGCCGTTGCCGCCGCGTGGCCTGGTTTTGGAAGAGGTTCCCGTATGCCGCTCATTTTTCTGATTCCGTCCGATTACGTCGGTCCCGTCGTCGCATTGTTCGACCAGAAGGACGGTATCGACCTGGTTCATGCCAGTGATGGTTATGAAGTCAGCGTGCCCGCGAACGGCATTGTCAAGGTGAAGGGGCATCCGACTTTCGAGCGGGGCGGCGGCTATCCGTACAGCAGCATCGTGTTCCTGCTGGTGGACCGGGACGGGCGCCGGCACCCGTTGCGGGAGGCGATCAATCCGTGGCAGGAGTACGACAAGGACGACAACGCGCACTGGCTGGTGGGGATACGTGATGCACAGGGCAATCTGCGCAAGATCCCGCTTTCGAACGCGGGCGGGTTCGTATTCGACGATTTTTCGGAAGCTGAGAAGAGCGAGAAGATGGTTTTGTGGCACGACACGTGCCAGGACCGCGTGTTCAGCCCCGACTACCCGGCTTATCAGGCCGGCGAAAAGACGGCACGGGAACTGAACATTCCACCGTGTGGGGAGTTCGTCGTCGGCTCGGTCAATCACGTCCGTACGTGGCCGGAATGGATGTTTTTACGCGGGAAGGGGAAGCAGGAGAAGCTGGGCATCCGGAATCCCGCGTATCGGTCCGTTCAGCAGTTGGTGGACGAGGCCAACGAACGCAACGCGAAGAAAAAGGCACTTGGCATCGAGTAGATCGGCGCCGGTCAATGCATTGACGCTCGGTCGGCAACCACGGCGAGCGAACGATTCGAACAAGCGGAATCCGCATGAGGGCAGGGGATTGAAATGGACGTCGTTGCGGCATTGAAGGGCTATTCACAAGCCACTCGCCACATCCAGATCGATACGGTAATGGCCGGAGCGTTCGCGGTCGAACGCTTCCACGGCCGCGAGGCAGTGAACGAATCGTTTCGCTTCGAAATCGATGTGCTATCGAGCGAACCGTTTCTCGATCTCGGTCCGCTGATCGGCAGTGCCGCGCGCTTGCGCCTCGCGACGGGGGCGGGCGAACGCAGTTGGAACGGCTACGTCACGCACGCGGCCTATGCCGATACAGACGGCGAGATCACGCGTTACCGGCTGACCTTGGAGTCGTGGCTCGCATTGCTGCATCTGCGTCGCAATTGCCTGTATTTCACTGATCTCGACCCGATGGGCATTTGCGATCGCGTGTTCGGCGACTATCCTGAAGCGCACTGGCGATACGACGTCAGCGATGCGCAGCGTACCTACGCGCTGCGTGGACAGTATCGCGAGACGGACTTTGCGTTCGTCCTGCGGCTGCTGTCGGAAGCCGGCCTTTCGTTTCACATCGAGCATGCTCAGGAAGCCAGTGGATCGAAGCCGTCCGGCAATCATACGGTCGTGATCGCGGACCACCGCGCCGAACGGAAGAACGGCACGTCGATCGGCTATCAAATTCAGGACGTCGGCGATCCCGACGGCGTCATCACGCAATTCACGGAACGCCACCAGTGGGTGCCCGACAAGGTCGTCGCGACGAGCTGGAAGGCAAGCGAAGTGCAGGCGCTGGCGGGTCACGCCGCGGCCGCAGCGGATGCGGATGCCCCGGTTCTTCCGGTGCGCGAAGTGTTCGACGGCCAGCGGGCCGGCCGTTTCGATACGTCGGCGCAAGCGCAGCGCTATGCCGAACAGCGGCTCGACGCGCTGCGCCTGCCCAAGACGATTCACTACGGCGCAGGTACGGCGCGCATGCTGGAAGTCGGCAAGACCCACACGCTGACCGGCTATCTGAACCGCTCGCACACGTTCGTGCCGCTGTCGATCGAACATGAGGCGGTCAACAACCTCGGGGCCGAGATCGGCGAACTGCTGAAGCGCGGGGAACTGACGGCCGGGCACTATCGCAACCGCTTCGTCGCCGTGCCTGATGGCGTGCCGATCATTCCGCCGCTCGTCGAGCGTCCGCTCGTGCACGGCGTGCAGACCGCGATCGTGGTGGGCGAGCCGAGTGCAAGTGTCAGTAGCACACGCGATCATCAGGTGCGTATCCAGTTTCCCTGGATGCGCGGTACGACACCGCTGCCAGGCGGGCTGACCGATACCGCGAGCCGGTCGAATCCGGCCGGGCATGCGCCCGGCGATCACCGGTCTGGGGTGCTGGCGCGAATTGCCGAGCAGGCGGCTGGTCCGAATTTCGGGCATGTCTTTACGCCGCGTGTTGGCGCGGAAGTCGTCGTGGGTTTCGATTCGGGCAACATCGACCAGCCCGTCGTGCTCGGACAGGTCTACGGCGGGCGCGTGAAGCCGCCTTTTGCGGCCGGCGATGGCAGTGGTGCCAATCATCCCGGCACGCTGACCGGTCTTCAGACTCAGACGCTGGACGGACAGCCGGGCAGCCGCTGGGTGATGGACGATGCGAGCGGCCAGTTGCGCCACGAACTCGGTAATTCGGTGGCCGATAGCCGCCTCGCGCAGGGCTATCTGATCGACCAGCAGGCATCGACACGTGGTGCGTATCGGGGAGAAGGCTTCGAGCTGTCCACGCAAGGCTGGGCGGTCGCGCGTGCCGGCGAAGGGATGCTGGTGTCCAGTACGGCCCGATCCAACGCCAGCTCCACGCAAATGGATCTGGCGGAAGGCGTCGGCCAGCTTGCGCGGGCCGTCGAGACGGCAAAGGGGCTCGACGCCGCAGCGACCGAGGCAAAGGCGGAAGGCCTCGGTGGCAACCCGGCGCAGGCGGATTTCCTCAAGGCGATCGATCCGGCCCAGGACGGCAAATACACGGGGGCAGTAAATGGTCAGGCCGCGACCAAGCCCGTGGGCAAGCAGCGCAGCGGCGGCGATCCGGTCGAGCGGTTCGCCACCGCCGCCGTCGTATTCGATTCGCCGGCGAATCTCGTCCTGTCCACGCCGAATAGTGCGGTGGCCTATGCGGCGGAACACGTACACCTGACCGCGCAAGGCGATGCGCACGTCGCCGCCGATGCAACGGTGGCGGGCATTTCCGGCGACGCTGCGAGTTTCTACGCGGCGACGGGGGGCGTGAAGATCATTGCGAACCACGGCCCGGTGACAATGGAGGCACATACGTCCACGATGGAGATAGTGGCCGACCAGTCGGTCCAGGTTTCATCGGCCGAGGACCGCGTCGACGTACTGGCGAAGGACACCATCGTGCTGCAGCAAGGCCCGAACAGGATCACGCTCAGCGGCGCGGATATCACGGTCGAAACACCGGGGCAGTTTCAGGTGAAGTCCGGATCGCACGTATTCGTCGGCCCGCAAAGTGCGCCGCCGAACCTTTCGCCATTGCCGGATTCCCGCGAACGTGCGTTCGACGAAGGTTTCATCCTGAAGGATCGCGACAGTGGCAAGCCGGCCGCGTTTCGGCCGTACCGGATCACGTTGGCGAACGGCGATGTTCAGCATGGCGTGACGGATGAACTGGGACACACGCATGTGGTGAAGACCCTGGCTTCCGAAATTCTCAAGATCGACGTCGAGGGCTGACAGCGTGGCGGACGACTTCAAGACGGCGGGGCGTTCACCGACGACGCCCGTCGATAACAAAAAACGCAAGGAATTGCTGGTCGAAAGCGATCTGCTCGAGATCCAGATCAACAACACGCCGGGCGTCGACGACGACTACGTACAGGTGAAGTGCGACTCGCCGGGCTGTCGCCATCGTGTGCGGTGCCGGATCCGCACGCGCAAGGCTGGCTCGGGGAACGTGCAGGTCGTGCTGACGAATCCGGACGGGCGCCTACGTTTCGCGGACGAGACTGACAAGACGAAATCACTCGAGGTGCCCGGCGACGGCTCCTGGGCTGACTTCGAGATTTCCGGCGAACAGGGCAGCAAGGCACTGAACGACGCAGTCATCGAGGCGCACGAGGCGACTGAAGACGGAAAGGTGCTGGCGAAGAAGAAGCTGACGGTGTTCTGGTTTGACGAGGCGAAGATCGACCTGACGGTCGGCGGGCCCTATGGGCTTGACGGGAAGACGATAACGGTGCCCGACGGATATGCGATCAAGCACTCGGCCCAGGCCCGGATTCGACCGGAGGGCGTGAATTGTGCTGCACCGCAAATTTCGGTTCTCAAGATCGGGGTCATGCAGAACGATCGTACGGTCGGACCCGGCGTCGAGACGATATGGGGCTCGCCGGAGATTTCGTGGGATCCGTGGATTGCGCCTGGCACTACCGTAATTGCGTCTGCCCAGTCGCGTGTTTCCAACATGTTGCCGGTCGTCGCCAACGACACTTCGCCGGCCAGCGCACCGCTGTATGACCAGCCGAAGGACCCGACGGCAAATCCCGACTCACTCAAACCGCCAATCGGTTGCAAAGGCGGTGCGCCAACGACGAGCTCCGACGCTCCTGCAGTCGATCTTAACGAGATCCTTGATATTGCTGCAAAAACGGCTTCCGGCGCGGTCGTCGGGAGGATCACATATTCGCAATGGCGCAGGACGCTGATCCACGGAAAATTCCTCTGTTGGGTCGTTGTCTTCAATACGTCGACGAATGAGTTTTGCACGCTCCGACAGAGGGCCTGGACCGTGGAAATCGATACCGACAAGGGCGCCGGACAGCGAGCGACGGCGGAGGCAAGCGACTCGCCGGTCAGCATCCTGCCGGTGTTGTGGCCGATCGCCAACGAGATTGTCGGTGCGCCCGCCAATCGACACGTGGAACCCTTCGGCACCGAGACGGTGACGTTTCGGAAATAGCATGGCAGCGGTCCGGCACGGCGTCATATACGTGCCGGCACGTCGTACGGATTGACACGATATCGAGGTAAGGAAGATGGTGGTCAATGATCGGTTGTGGTTGTCTCCGGGGTCGGAAATGACCGATGTTTCATCCAGATCTGCCAGGAGGGCGCAATGATGCCAGTTGATGCAAACCCCTTCGACTTCAAGGCGGACTTCGCGCTGATCGCGCAGGCGCGTACGGTGCACGATACGGCGACGCTGAATCTGTCCGATTACTACACGGCGAACCAGGCGCCAAGCTGGGCCGTGGCGGAGTTGAGTCCGAAGAAGGGCAGCGGCGGCCTCGTATCGCCTGGCGTGATGGTTCAGGTCGGCGACAAAACCTTCGTACAGCCCGAAGAGGCGGGGGCGGTGGTCCAGATGAAAGGCGTGTGGCGGGCCGTTGCCAAGGCGGACGCGTCGGTGCCCGCCGGGCGCGACTACGCGTGGATTCAGCCGCAACGCGTACGCATGCGCAGTCTGTCGCCGGACGATTTTTACTCGCCATTCATTTCCGGCGGCACGGTCGTTTTCCAATGGGACGCGTCGGCGCCGGATGACGCGCGATTCGTCGCCACGCGGATGATCTTTCCCGCATGGCAGCAGGACGTTGCGGATGCAATCAAGTCGGCGCCGCAACTCGAAATGGAACTCGCGAAGATCGGCGGCGGCCGGGCGGCGCTCGATACGGTCGACCGGCTGCTGGCGTCCGGCAACGATGTGTCGTCGATTCTGGCATATCGGGCGCTGCTGCGCGTGTCCGACCCGGACTTCGTCGCCAAGCACGCTGAAACGGCGCTGAAGACGACCGACGTCAATAAGCTGTCGATCATTGCATATCTGACCCTGGCGGCGTCGCAAGAGAAGGACCGTGCGCGGCTCCTCGAAGTATTGAAGTCGACGATCGACGGGACGACGGACGCGAACAGGCTGTTGGCCGTTGCCTACGGTGCGTTCGCCGTGTCGGTGTTCGATCGTCGCGATCGCGAGGCGGTGAGCGGGGCGCGGAATACCGTACGCCTGCTGCGGCAGCGTACGTCGGCACTGCACGTCGCGATGCAAGACAAGGCGCCGTGGTCGCAGATTTTCATGAAGATGGGACTGGATGACCAGTAACGGACACTTGGACTACGGCGTCGCGGCCTGCCGTGTGGCTGCGGCTTACGGACTGCACGTCGACAACGCTTTTGACGCGACGGCCAACCTCAAGGTGTAGAAACGATGGCAACGAGCAAGGACATCCTGCAGGCGCTGCTTGGCGGCTGGACACAGCATGAACGGTTCCTGCAACTGACGACGCCGCTCGGCAAGGATGCGCTGGTGGCCGAGTGTCTGGACGGTTGGGAGGCAATCGACGGCGGCGGTTTCCGCTTCCAGATCACGGCACTCTCCGACAACCCTGCATTGCCGATCGCCCGGCTGGTCGGCGGCCCGGTGCTCGTCGAATGGCCGACGACGGACGGTGGCGGCCAGCGGCGCCCGTTCCATGCACACGTCGCCGCGGCCGAACTGGTGGGCTACAACGCCGGCCTGGCGCGCATTCGTCTCGTGCTCGAGCCCTGGCTCGCGATGCTGCGGCAGCGCGTCGACAGCTACAACTTCAACGATGCCAGCGTCATCGACATCAGCGAGCAGATTTTCGGCTATTACACGCGCGGCGCGGTCGTGCCGGCGTGGCGATGGGCGTTGGCCGATAGCGAGCGCTACCTGCGGCGCAGCTTGACCGTGCAGGCCGGCGAGTCCGATTTCGAGTTCCTGTCGCGGCTATGGGCCGAAGAAGGGCTTTACTACTGGTTCGAACACGCCGGCGATGCGCAGGCAAAGACGCTCGGCGGCCATACGCTCGTACTGGCGGACTCCAACGAATGCTTCCTGCCACGCGAACCGGAGCGTGTGCCGTTTCATCAGACGGGCGAGAGCGACCCAGCCGGCGGCATTCGCCATTTTGCGCCGGCACGGCGCTGGCGTATCGGCCGCGTTTCGCGTGCAAGCTGGGATTACCGGCGTCTGTCGGCACGTCCTGTGGCGGCATATGCGAGCGGGGCCGTGGTGCCTGGTGAGGATCGCGATGTTGCCGGCCCCTACGCGTACCAGACTGCCGCAGTTGGCGAGCAGCGCAGTCAGCAGCACCTCGACGCGCAGCGAGTCGATGCGGCGACGGGCACGGGTACGGGGACACGGCGGGATTTGCGGCCAGGACTCCGGTTCACGGTCGGAGACCATCCGACCGTGAACGCTTCCGACGCGTTCATATGTCTGCGCGTGCAGCATCATGCTCGGGCCAATGTGGCCGCCGACATCCGCAGCGCGATCGAACAGCATCTGGGCTCCGTTCCCGCGATGTCCGACACGGGGAATGGCGGCCTTGGCCTCGATTTGGCGTGGGACGGGGATGGATCTGAAGAGGATTTGGCGGTGGAGGATGACGGGGTGTACCGGAACCGCTTTTTGGCCATTCCGGCCGATCGGACCTACCGGCCACTACTGGGACATGGTCATGGCAGCAGCTTGCATGCGGTCGCGATCGCACACGGCGCACAAAGTGCGATCGTGGTCGGCAGCGGCGACCCGGTTCATACGGAGCGGGACCACCGCATCCGCATCCAGCACCACGCGCAGCGTGGTGAGAATGCCGCGAGTCGCGAGCCGCATCCGCGCGCAGCGAATGCGCCGGCGAATCGGAACGCCGGCACGTGGACCCGTATGTTGACGCCGGTGGCCGGAGCGAACTGGGGCGGCGTGACGATTCCGCGCGTTGGCCAGGAAGTATGGACGGAGCTTCTGGAAGGGCAGCCCGATCGCCCCGTTGCAGTGGCCGCGCTCTATAACGGACAGGGCAAAGTCGACGCGCAGCACAACGCATTGGTCGGCGGCCCGAGCCGAAGCACGAGCAATGCCGCGGCATGGTTCGCAGGCAACGATCATCCTGCGGTACTGACGGGTTTCAAGACGCAGGACCTCGGACAGAGCCAGACTGGCACTGGCGGCTATCGACAGTTCCTGCTCGATGACTCGGCGGGCCAGTCGCGTGCGCAGTTGTACACGACCGACCGGAACAGCGGGCTGACGCTCGGCCACATCAAGCACCAGCAGGACAACCGGCGTCTCGCCGATCGCGGTTATGGAATCGAGCTTGCTACCGACGCCTCGGGTGCGCTGCGTGGCGGCGCGGGTCTGTTGATCACGACGGCGACCGGCACGAATCAGATGGATGCACGCGCGCCGGGCCTGGACCTTGCCGAAGGAATGCAGCGCGTGCGGGATCTCGCCGAAGCGGCACAAAGCCAGGGGGCCGGCGTCGGTGCGTCGGGACGGGAGCCGCAGCCGGACCAGTTGGAGGCTGTCGCCGGGCTGAAGCAGAGCCGCGACGCGCTCGAGGCGACCCGCAGCGGCGGCGCGGCGACCGATGGCATCGGAGGCGGCGGCGGGAGTGCCGTCGCGTGGAGTCACCCGCACCTCGTCGTGCACGGTGCCGACGGTATCGCGGCCGTTTCCGCGCGCAGCCATATCTGGGTGTCCGGCAAGGAGACGGTGCTGAGTGCGGGTCAGGACGTGCAGGTGACGGCCGAAGGCAAGACCAGCGTGATCGCGAATCATGGCATGTCGATTTATACCCAGGGCCATGCGGCGAGCGGTCGGTCGGTCGAGAACTCGGGCATTGCGCTGCATGCGGCGTCGGGCTCGGCGAGTCTGCAGGCGCAGAACGGCGGGACGTTGGCCGCCGCCGCACAGCGCGCGGTCACGCTTGCCAGCGTCGACGCCGACGCGATGGTGCAGGCGAAACAACGCCTGCTGCTGACGGCTGCCGATGCGTTTCTCAAGATGGAGGGCGGCAATATCGTGGTCGGCGGACCAGGGAAAGTCGAATTCAAGGCGAGCAGCCATGTCATGACCGGTCCGCAGAGCGCGTCGGGAGATGCGCCGCTGGCCGGAAGCCGCGCGAAGGATTGTCCGCAGACGATGGGCGATATGATCGCGTCGAGCGCGGCCTGTGCGGATTTGTGATGCGGATCGATAGCGAATACCACGCGGTGCACGAACCAGCCGGACCGGAGCAAGCGCAACCGCGACCATCGGTCGAGCAGTTGCACGAGCAATGCGCGGCGCTCGGGTTGTCGCATTGCCTGTTGCTGACCGGGCCGGCGATATTGCATCCGGTCAGCCACGAAGAAATCGATGTGCTGAAGACGATCGGCGAGTCGGTCGTCGAGGTGCCGATATGTCCGGAGCGTTTGTCGCCCGACTACTGGCCGTCGGTGATCGAACTCGATCTCGACCATCCGACTGCCGCCGAGATGTGCCGCCGCGTGCTCGAGCGGACGGTGGACGACTGGTCGCCGAACGCGCTGGCGGAAGGGCGTGGCCATCGCATGGGTGCTTTCCTGTTTACTGCCGAGCGCACGGATTCAGTCGTGCGGCATTTGTCGAACATCTTCGTACAGCAGCGTGCCGATCGTCAGGGGCAGCGATTGCTCGCGCTTGCCGACCCGGCCGCATTCGAAGGGATATGGCGAGTCTGCGACGCGGCGCAGCGGCGGGTTCTGCTGGGTCCGGTTGTGCTGTGGCGCACGCTGGGGCGCTGGGGCGAGTGGATTGACTGCCGTGCACCGGACGGAGATCGCATCGATGGCGAACGCGAACCGTTCCCGCATTTCGACGACGGCCAATGGACGAAGTTGTTCGACGTGCGCCCGATCAATCGAGCCTGGGCGCACAGGCGCGCGGGTGGGCAGGCGGTACAGCCGGACGATTTCGCGAAATTGCCCGAGATGCTGACGCGGGCACGCGCGTACGGATTGAGCGATCCGGAGGATCTCGAACTGTTTGCGATCCATACGATGGAATTCGGCGTGGATTTCGATCTGCATCCGCTTGTCCAGCGCGCGTTGCGCAATCGGCCTGCAGACGCGTATTACAGCCTGGCCGTCTCGGATCTGACCGAAGCCGACTGGGCGGCGATTCGTGAAACGCGGCCGACCGGGCGAGCAAGTCAATAAGAAGGAAAGAACATGTCGGAAACCGCCGATCGTTGTGCGGTCTGCCAGCTGCAGGGGCTGGCGGTGTATTTGCCGCGATACGCTGTCGTGCCGAAGGCATTTGCCGCGCCGGCTTTGGGCCCGTTCAGCGGCGCCGGTATCAAGGAGGTGTCGCTGACCGAGAGCAAGTATGCGCTTCGCCAGTTGCGTGAAGGATTCGTCTACTTCCTCTACGAGCGCGGCCCGCGCGGCAAATTCCATTGGGAGGTCTACGCCAGCGCGGCTGACGGCACGCTGACGAAACTGCTCGACCCGGCCGTCGCGAGAAGTGCAGAGGCGCCGAAAGCCTGCTCGCGCACCGGGCACAATGCACTGCGTGTGCAATACGTGGTCATCGAGAAGCCCAAGGAGTGCGGCAAGGTATGGGTCGCGTTCAGCGAGCGGCCGTGGAGCGACGCCACCATCAAGCGCTACGGCGCCGACAGCCCGGAGGCGGCGGAAGTGCGTCTGAATCGCATGCAGGCCATCGACCCGGCAGCGTGGGTAGCCGCCCCGAAACCTGGACCACACGTCGCGCCGCTCACTGCGGCGAACTTGCAGCACGTGATCGAATACGCGGGAGATGTCGCGGAAACACCGCTCGAAGTCAGCAGCCTGCCGTACGATTTTCGTCCGGAAATCAGTCGCGGCGCGACCGGCGCCTGTCGCGACAACGTGCTGAACCTATGCACGACCCGTTACCCATGGGCGGTGCGTCAGGGCATCTGGAACAAGGTCGCATCGGCACAGCTCGTCGAGGTTGCACAGGCGAGTTCGGTGTCGGATGGTGCGCCCTGTCAGCCGATGATGCTGGCGCTGTGGGACGCAGTGGGGATCGCGCACGAACTCAACGGATTTCGCAACGACGCGGTGTCGTGGCTCGATCGGTACGTTGTCGAACGTGCACTTCAGATCACGGCACTGCGCGACATCGATACGGCGAAGGAGGCGCTCGAGAAAGGGGCGGTCGACAGCGAGTCACGTTTCCAGTCCGAGACCGGACAGGCGACGACCGCCGGACTGAAGGACAGTGCGGCGGCGCTGCGCAAACGTGCCGCCACGTTGCCCGAGGGCCCCGAACGCACGCGCTCGCTGCAGACGGCGGACGACTACGACTATCTCGCGAAGAACGGACTGGGCGGCCCGTACGTGGCACAGGTGCAGTCGTTCCGCTCCGACGCCGAGCGTCTGGCGTGGCGTCAGAAGACCGACGCGACGATTGCCGACATCAACCGGACGAAGCAGAAACGCCTGAAGGACGCGCATGACGACGCGTGGCCGCGTTATGAGGCCAAGCTCAAGCGCGCGGACATCGAGGCATTTCGCAAGAAGTACGCGGAAATACAGGACAAGGTGCAGGCGTTGCAGGAGGCGCGCACGGACGACATCGGTCACTGGCTGAAGGCGGGGCTTTGGCTGGCGACGCTCGGCGACTGTCACGACTCGGATTTTTTCGACGGCATTGCGTACGAGGTTGCGGTGGGCACGGCGATCTTCGGTCTGAATTCCTCGCCCAAGGGACGGCACCTCGTCGATTCGCTTGTCGCACTGCTGGACGCAACGAAGATCGAGAGCATCGTGTGGCGCGCGATTGCGATGAACCAGAAGGACGGGCGCGTGCAATTGACGCAGGCGTTGCAGAGCGCGCAAAGCGCCAAGGAGACGCCGCTGCAGGGCAACGTGGACAAGATCGCGTCGGTTGCCGCGAGCATCAAGACGGTCGTCGGCTATTACAAGAAGCTCGCCAGTCTTGCAGTGGAAAAGGACCAGAAGAACATCACGCCGGTCGGCAAGTTGATCAGGGCACTCGAGATCGATCAAATTGCAATGACCGCGGGCGATTCGATTTTCAGAAAATTCCGTGTCAACCAGGGCGCGGACTTCGTCGGGGAAAAGATCATCCAGACCATTTTCCTGCAGCGCGCGGGCATCAGCGATGTCGATACGCTGAATCTCGTCAGGAAGCAGGCCGAGCTGGAGGGATTGAGCCGCAAGGAGGTCTTGAACACGATGCGCGTCGCGCACGGGTTTATCCAGGGCGAAGAAGCGTTGGGCGGCATGGGCAAGGCGTCGCGGTCCCGCGCGCTTTCCGAGGCATGGAACCAGCTCAAGCTGACCGAGGAGGGTAATGCCCAACTACGCTCGGCGCGCGTGACCGTCGTCACCAGCCTTCTCGAGGCGGTGAATTTCTACAAGCTGATGGTGATGCCGCACGACGAAAACACCACGCTCAATCTGATCAGCTCGGGGGCCTCGCTATGCTCGGGTCTTGTTGATATCAGCATGGCGCCCTTCTACGCGACGCTACAGAAATCAACGAGATCGCAGGCGTGGAAACTGGTCGGCGGCGGGTTAGGCTCCGCAGGCGCCTTCATCGGTGCGTGGATGGACGGCAAGTCGGCTGCCGAAAGCCTGACGAAGAAGCAGAATACGGTGTTCTTCCTGACGACAATCAAGGTCGTGGCCGGCGCCGCGACGGGCACGGCGGTGTTCATCAGCGCCGTCGGCAAGTCAGGCCCGCTGTTGAAGCGGGTGGCCAGTCGCTACGGTACCCAGGTCATTGTCGGCGTGGTCGAGGGGCTGGCCGAACGCGCCGCGGCGTTTGCCGCCTTCCGTGCGGTGGGTATGCTGCTTGGTTGGGAGGCGACGGTTGTATTGCTCGTTGTGCAAGGGTTGATCTGGTATTTCACCCCCAACGTGCTGGAGGCTTGGTGTACCCGATGCGCATTTGGAACCGGGTTGGAGAAAGATTTCTTCATCGAGCGTGAAGTCCCGCGCTATACCGACCGGGACGTGAAGAAGCAGGCCGAGGAATTCGGCAAGGCTCTGGCGGGCGTGCAATGACGAATTCTCCGTTCGATGGGAGGTGGGACATCGAGTGGGGACGCCAAGAGGACTCCACTGCCGGGTGTTTTGCGTGGCGCGATGTGTCGAGAAAACACTTGGACGAACACGGACGACAGGTATTTCAATATGCAGAATCAAATCGGACGGGCCACGCTTGTGCGCGGTCGGATGCAGAACCTGCGGCGTACGAAGACCACTCGCGACTTCATGCGTACCGAGGCCGATAAAGTGGCGACCGGCGTGGGGGCTGTGGGAATCGGCCTTTCGGGAATGACGGGTCTTGCAACCGGCATTGCCATTTCGGCGGGGAGCAGTAACGAAGAGGTGGAAAAGGTGTCGTTCGATGTGGGCGACACGCATGTCGAAGGCTGGCTGTGGCGGTGTCCGTTCCGGGAGAACGACGAAGTCGAGGTCGTGGCCGAGCCGGGAGCGACTGGCGCGACATGTTTCGCGGTGCGCCGGGTCGATGACGGGCTGATCGCGGTCTACCCTCACTGTACGAGCGGAAAGCGAGCGTATATCCGCAAGTCGACCAAGATCTGTTTGACGATCTTGGCGTTCTGGGCGGCAGGCATGGCCTACGCGTTTTTTGTTGCGGCGCCCGAACAATCGATGTTCGACAAGTTTTTCTACACCGGCATATCTGTTCTCTTCGTTGCGTTGCTGCTGTCGTTTTTTGCGATTTCGGCCTACCGCAAGGACCGGCCGTTCATCGCGATTTCGGAGCGCATGTTCGAGACGTTCGGGTGGGCTGACCCGGCCGTGATCGACCTGAAACGGACGTCGAAGGGGAAGAAGCGTGACGGCGACGGCCCCAGTTATGGACTACGGATCTTTCGCTACTGACGGGTGCAACGCGGTTCCAGTGCCCGCGTGGAGGAATGCGCGACGTATCGCCCACCGGCAACCGAGCGGTGCGGCAATCGTGCGGTCATTGATCGTCCGTCTGGTCCCACACTCCAAATCATGACGATCTCCGTGCTGCTCGCATTTGCCCTGATCCTGTCCGTCGGCGGCGTGCATTCGGTTCGCATGTGGAAAGCGCAAGGCCGTCGGCGCGGCTGCAACCGCGGCCTCGGCGATTTCGTGCGCGCGTACGGCGGCGCGGTCTGACTGGCGGCAGCCCGGCGTGCGGAACACCGCGGCGCTGGGCCGGAAGCAGCGATGACGAATCCGTCCGATGAGCCGAAGCGGCTCGAGTTCGATACGACGCCCGAGCGCACGCCCGGGCGTCTTGCGTTCGATGCGCCGCCCGGTGCGCCGGCCGCGCGCGTGCCCGAGCCGCAGGCGCTCGACTGGGCCGGCACCCGCGGCCGACAAAGGCGTGCGCGTGCCGCACGCCGAAGCGGTCGGCCGCACGCTGTTCGGCGAAGCGAACCACCCGCAGCTCGACGCGTGCTTCCGCGCCGCACAGGCCAGCTTCCCGAATCTCTATCCCGACTACGCGCCGCGCATCGAGCGGCACATTCGCCGCACGGCCGCAGCGCTGAGCGAACGGCACGGTATGGCCACGTGCGTTGCGCCGCATGCGGCCGCTGCCGGGGCCATGCTGCGTCTCGCCGTTTCACGCACGGCACCGCGAGTCTGCTATCTTCCCGGGCATCTCACCGCTTTCCCGCCTCTCCATGACCGACCGCATCGTCGCCGCATTCGATTTCGACGGCACCATCACCACCACCGACAGCTTTCGCCATTTCGTCCGCTACGCGGTCGGCACGCCGCGTTTCGCATGGGCCGGGCTGCGCGCGTTGCCGTGGATCGTCGCGATGAAGGCGGGCCTGTTGTCGCGCGGCGATGCGAAGGCGAAGTTCGCGTGGTTCGCGCTCGGGCCGATCCGCGAGGACGCGCTCGACGGATTGGCGCGCAGCTTCGTCGACGGCTACCTGCCGAACCTCGTGCGCCCGGACATGCTGGAACGGGTGCGCGAGCATCAGGCGCGCGGGCATGAAGTCGTGCTGGTCAGCGCATCGCCGTCGCTGTATCTGGAGAAATGGGCGAAGACGGCCGGCATCGACACGGTGCTCGCGACGCGCCTTGCGTTCGAGCGCGGCACGTTCACCGGACGACTGAACGGCGAGAACTGCTGGGGCCCGCAGAAGGTCGTGCGCTTGCGCGGCTGGTGGGGCAATCGGCTGCCGGCGAAGCTGTTCGCCTACGGCGACAGCCGCGGCGACAAGGAAATGGCCGAACTCGCGAACTGGGCGTGGATCCGCGGGCAGGGGCCGATGCCGCCGATCGGCGACTGATGGACTGACGGGACCGGCGCGGCGAGCGACGCCGCGCGCTGCCGTCAAGCGTCGGCCCGCCGCGTGCCGCGCACACCGCGAACCGGACGATACGCGCCCCAGCGATTCGCACGCCTGAACGTGCCGACGTCGTTGAACCGCACGCCGACTTCACGCAGTGCCTGATGCGCGGTGCGCGCGGTCAGTTGCCGGATGTAGAACGGATCGCGCACCACGAAGTGATGGATCGCGTGCGTGCTGCCGAAGTTGAAGCAGAACAACTGGAACGGCAGCATCCACCACGGGTTGAGCACCTGCGTCTGCTGGATCACGTTGCGCGAATCGATGTCGCCGAAGTAATGCATGTTCGAGCTGACGAAGTTGATGCAGAAGCTGCGCACGAAGTTCGGCCCGAGCCACACGACCGCGAGGAAATCGACGACATGCATCACGCGCTCGACGACGGCCGGCACGGTCACCGCATAGCCGAGCGCATGCAGCGCGAACAGGCCGGCGTGATAGACGATGAACGCGTGCCACAGCGCGTAGTACACGTGACCGATCGGCATGTAGGACGACACCTGCTCGATGCGCAGTTGCACGCGTTCGGCCGCATCCTGCACCGGCTGCGCGGCCACGTACTGCTTGACCTTGCGGCGCATCGCATCCGGCCGCAGCACGACCGCGAGCATCCCGTCCGCGATCATCAGCAGCCGCTTCACGCCCCAGCGTTCGCCGTTGGTGATGCCGAATTCCTCGAGATCCGATTCGCCGCCCGACACCTTGTGGTGATGCAGGTGCATGCGCCGGCGCGTCCACGGGTTGATCGTGCCCGGCCGCGTGAGCCAGCACAGCGCCATCATCAGGTGATAGGCCCACGGCGTCTTCTTGAAGTACATCAGGTGGATCAGGTCGTGCTCGAGCTCGTGGATCAGCGACGTGACGAACGCGGCGAGCGGCAGCGCGACGTACCACGCGATCGCGCCGCGCGCATACAGCCACGCGATCGCGAGCATCGCGCTCACCGACACGGCCATCACGGTCGCGCCGACGAGATTCTGGTTGTCGAGCAGCGGAAAGCGCGCGCGGATCGCGTCGCTCGCGGCGTTGACCTCGCGGCGGACGTACGCGACCTTGTCGGCGTCGTGGCGAAAGACGGTTCGTGCAGATTGGCTCATCGACCGGAATCCGTGCGGAAAGAGTGGGGCGCAATGCCGATGTGACAAGCATAGGTGCGCGTCATGGCGCATGCGAGGGCCGCCGGTGCCAATGATGGTGTCATTTCGGGCCACATTGGCCCGCCCGCCGGCCCGCGCTGCGGCGTCATGCGGCTAGAGTGCCGCCGTGGTGTCATTGCGGGCCAGCGACGCTACAATCCGCCGAAACCGCTCCGGAGTCCGCCGCATGGCCTTGTCCGTTCCGGATGCCGCGCGCCAGCTGAACAAGGCGACGGTATCGTCCGCGTATGCGCTGTTCATGCTGATGCTCGCCGAGGAGCGCGGCATCGACGGCGGCCGGATTCTCGCCGGGTCGGGCGTCGAGCGCGACCGGCTTGCCCGGCCCGACGCGCGCATCACGCCGCTGCAACAGGCGGCGATCGTGTTCAACCTGCTCGAGGCGACGGACGACCCGTCGATCGCGATCGAGATCGGCCTGCGCAGCAGTCTCACGAAATCCGGGCTGATCGGCTTCGGGCTGATGAGCTGCGCGACGCTCGGCGAGGCGATCGCGCTCGGGATCCGCTATCTGCCGACGCGCGTGCCGTTCTTTTCGGTGCGACTCGCGCAGCTCGACGGGATCGTCGATATCGACGTGCTCGAGGCATTTCCGCTCGGCCGGCTGCGCCAGTTCGCGGTGGAAAATTTCCTGGTCGAGACGGCGATCCTGTTCAACTCGCTGCTCGATCCCGCGCCGGGTCGCACGCTGCAGTCGCGCGCGGAGCTGCATTTCGAATGGCCCGAACCGCCGTGGTTCGAGCGCTATCGCGCGCGGCTGCCGCGCTGTCATTTCGACGCGAGCGCGAACCGCATCCGCTGCGACGCCGCGCTGCTCGACGAGCCGATCGGCACCGCGAACGCGCAGACCGCGCAGATGATCGTCCAGCAATGCGAGGCCGAGCTCGCGCGGCTCGGCTATGCGGAAAGCATCGTCGAGCGCGTGCGCAACCTGCTGATCTGCGGCGACGCCGGTTATCCGTCGGTGGACGAAGTCGCGCGCGAGCTGCACGTGTCGGCGCGCACGCTGAAACGCAAGCTCGCGGAATTCGGCGCGACCTATTCGGCGCTGCTCGACGAGATCCGGCTGCGCGATGCGCTCCGGTTGCTCGAGGGCACGCGCCTGCCGGTCGACGAGATCGCGGCGCGGGTCGGCTATACCGACCGCGCCAATTTCACGCGGGCGTTCAAGCGCTGGACCGGCGTCGCGCCGAGCGAGCGGCGCTGACGGCGCGCAGGGCGGCGCGGGCCGGTGTCGGTCGTGCGCCCTGCATCGATCCATCGGTCATTCGACCCGTCAGACGATCGCAACCCAGTTCGCCCCGCGACCGCCCGGCACGCGCGCATGCAACGACAGCGTGCCGTCGCCTGGCGCGATCGCATAGACCGACACGTATTCCGACTGCTCGCCGCATGCGACGAGCCAGCGTCCCGACGGATCGATCGCGAAACCGCGCGGCTGCGTTTCGGTGGCCGTCGCGTGCGCGGGTTCGAAGGTGCCGTCCGCATGGCGGCGATAGCAGAGCAACCGGCTCGACGTGCGTTCGCTGACATACGCGAAGCGCTCGTCGGGCGTCAGGTGGAGATCGGCGGCCCACACGGCGGGTTCGGTCGGCGCGGGCGGGCGCGCATGGCCTTGCGCGAGGTCGGCGACGGCCGGGTGGCGCGCGCTGACCTGTGCGTCGCCGAGGCGGCCGCTGTCGACGTCGCGCGGGAAGGCCGCGAGCGTGGCCTGGAATTCGCTGACCGCGACGAGCGTGCGGCCGTCGCGCGCGAAGCGCAGGTGACGCGGGCCGAAGCCGCCCGGCACGCGCGTTTCGCCGTGCTCGACCGCGCGCAGGCCGCCGGCATTCTCGACCAGCGCGAACGTGAAGATCCGGTCCGAGCCGAGCGAGCTCACGTATGCGAACCGATTGTCCGGCGATACGACGACGGCATGCGCGTTCGCGATGCCGTCCGCGACCTGCAGCGGCTCGCCGTCGCCGTCGCGCACGCGCGCGGCGTCGTAGAGGCTCAGCGCGTTGCCGCCGTACGACGCGCCGAGCAGCCAGCGGCCGCTGCGATCGAGCGACAGGTACGCGTGGCTCGCGTCGATCGCGGTCGCGCCGATGCGGGCGAGCGCGCCGGTGCCCGTCGCGACGCGGAATGCGACGATCGTCGGCGCCGCGCCGCGCGTCGCGACGTACAGCCGCGCGCGATCGGGCTGCACGGCGACCGGCATCGCGACGTCGCCGGCCGGGTAGCGGGCGAGCGGCGCGAGCGCGCCGTCGGACGTGAGCGAGAACGTGGCGAGGTCGCCGTCGACGGCATTCGAGACGACGACGGTCAGGCGGTCAGTGTTCGGCATGACGGAGCATGGTGGTGTTCGTGAAGGACTCGTCGGCCGGCAGGCCGCGCGGCGGATCGCTGCGCCGGTGCGTGCGGGCGAACAGCGCGGCGACCGCGGCGACGAGGGAGGCGATCGCGAGCGCATACAGGCCGCCCGTGATCGAACCCGTATGTTGCTTCAGATAGCCGAAGGCCGTTGGCGCGACGAAGCCGCCGAGGTTGCCGACCGAGTTGATCAGCGCGATCACGGCGGCGGCCACGCGCGTGTCGAGGTAGCCTTGCGGGATCGGCCAGAACAGCGACGCCGCGGCCTTGAAGCCGAGCGCGGCGAAGCAGATCGACGCGAACGACCAGACGGGATCGTGCGACGTCGACGCGAACAGCCCGCACGCGGCGAGCACGAGCGCGAACGACAGCCAGCGCTGCGGATGCTTCCACTTCGCGGACAGCACCGCGAAGCCGTACATCGCGCCGATCGCGATCATCCACGGAATCGTGTTGTAGAGGCCGACCTGGAAATCGGTGAGGCCGCCCATCTTGCGGATGATGGTCGGCAGCCAGAAGGTGGCCGCGTAGATCGTCAGCTGGATCGAGAAATACAGGAAGCAGAACAGCATGATCTGCGGGTCGCGCAGCAGCGTGGCGGCGGATACGTGCACTTTCGAGCGCACGTCGCGGGTCGCGCGTTCTTCATCGAGCGCGTTCTGGAGCGCCGCGCGTTCGTCGGCGGTGAGCCACGTCGCGTCGCGGATGTGCGACTTCAGCAGCAGCCAGCTCGCGCCGCACAGCGCGACCGAGAACATCCCTTCGATCAGGAACATCCACTGCCAGCCTTGCAGGCCGAAGCCGTGGATCGACAGCAGCGCGCCGGTGACGGGCCCGGACAGCACCGACGCGAACGCGGAGCCACCGAGGAAGATCGCCATCGCCTTGCCGCGCTCCTGCGGCGGCAGCCATTGCGACAGGTACAGCACGACGCCGGGGAAGAAGCCGGCCTCGGCCGCGCCGAGCAGGAAGCGCAGCACGTAGAACGACGTGTCGTTCCACACGAACGCCATCGCGGCGGCGACGATGCCCCACGTCGCCATGATCCGCGCGAGCCAGATGCGCGCGCCGTAGCGCTGCATCAGCAGGTTGGACGGCACTTCGAACAGCGCGTAGCCGACGAAGAACAGGCCGGCACCGAGCCCGTACGCCGCCGCGCCGATACCGATCGACGCTTCCAGGTGGCGATCGACGAAACCGACGTTCACGCGGTCGATGTAGTTCGCGATGAACATGATCAGCACGAGCGGCAGCACGTGCCATTTCACTTTCGAGACGGCGGACGCGAGCGGGTCGCGGCCGGGCAGGGCAGGCGTGGTCAAGGGAGTCTCCGGTCGGGCGGCGGACGAGGGCAGCGGCCCCATGTCGGCGTCGGGTGGTGATTTAAGTAGTATGTCGTCGTATGACATGGTACGCCTGAGATTCTGCGATGGCGTCGCGGGTTTACCCGGAAAATGCGCAAATATTGGGCGATATCATGAGCATTCCATCAGCCCTTGTCACATCCGATGACGTATGACATGGGTGGCGGCCAGACGAACGACAACCGGCGCTCGGCGGGCTGCTTCGCGCCGCCAGCGGCGTCACCCCGGGGGCGGCGCCGCTACGCCATCGACACGACGCTGTTCAGCAGCATTTTCACGAGCACGGCCTGGCGCGTGGCGCCCGTCTTCGCGAAGATGCCGCGCAGATGCGCGCGGGCGGTGTTCTTCGTGATGCCGGTGGCGGCGGCCGCTTCGTCGAGCGTCAGGCCGTCGACGAGCAGCAGCGCGATCTCGGTTTCCATCGGCGTGAGGCGAAACAGCCGGTGCAGCATGTCGCGCGAGGTCTGCGGCGACGACGCCGGATCGCGGACGAACACCGCGACGGCCGGCCGGTGCTGGCGGTCCTCCGCGCCGCGATAGGGCGCGAGCGGGCGCAGCAGCACGTTCAACGGCATCGCGCCGCCGGGGCGCGACAGCGTGGTGGCCTCGATGCGCCCGAGCGCGCCCGTGCGGAAATGCTCGAGCGCGGCCTGCAGCGCCTTCTGCAGCCGGCGCTCGTCGAGCGGGCACGACGCGTGGAGCCGCTCCTGGCGCAGGCACAGTCCGTCCTGCTGTGCGATCAGCCGTTCGGCGATGCGGTTGTGCTTGATCACGCGGCCGTCCTCGTCGAGGATCGCGGTGCCGACGTCGAGCCGGTCGACGGTGCCCGCGTACAGCGCGCGCTCGGCGTCGAGCACGTCGAGCGCCGCATGCAGCTCGATCGCGCGCTGCAGGTGGGGCAGCAGCGTCGCGACCTGCGCGCGTTCGGCCGCGTCGAAATCGCGGGCATGATGCGGGCGGCTCACGAAGAACGCGCACTCGACGCCGCGCTCGCCGCGCAGGTTCGCGCCGAGGATGAAGCGCAGGTCGAGCGGCTGCAGGTACTGCCGGTAGAAATCGTGCGCGCGCCAGCGGGCGGCGCCGAACAACCCGTCGGCCGTGAACACCTGGCCGGGCGGCTGGTCGAGAAACGGGCACAGCGCATAGAACTGCTCGCTGTACGACGGCTCGCCGGGCAGCAGCGGGCCGTCGGCCGATGCGTTGATGATGAGCCCGCGCCGCGAGCCGCCGGGGTTGCGCAGCACGAGCGTCGTGAAGCGCGCGTCGAGCCGCACGCGGATCGCTTCGAGAAAGCCCGCCCACGGCGTCGCTTCGGACAGGCCCTGATAGACGAGCCCGAGCCACGCGCTGAGTTCGCGGGCCGTCCATGCCGCGTCGTCGAAACCGTCGTGCGCGGCCGTGTCGTCGGGCGCCAGCGCGATCCGCATGCTCGAGTTCTCCTGGGGCGGGGTGAATGCTTCCGGCCCAGCATACCGGCCGGCCGGCGGCCCGCGTCATCCGAACGGAGTAGACGACGCGGGCCGTGCCCGTGCGACGCGGCCGGCGAGGGTCAGGCGACGCGCTCGCGCAGCAGGTACGCGACGATGCGGTCGGCCGCCGTTTCCGGCGACTCGGCCACCGTGTCGATGCGCAGTTCCGGCTGCGCGGGCGGCTCGTACGGCGAGTCGATGCCCGTGAAGTGTTTCAGTTCGCCCTTGCGCGCCTTCTTGTACAACCCCTTCGGATCGCGTTCCTCGGCAACCGCGAGCGGCGTGTCGACGAACACTTCGACGAACTCGTCGGCACCGACCAGCGCGCGCGCCATGTCGCGTTCCGCGCGGAACGGCGAGATGAACGACACGAGCGTGATGAGCCCGGCATCGAGCATCAGCCGCGCGACTTCGGCCACGCGCCGGATGTTCTCCACGCGATCGGCCTCGGTGAAGCCGAGATCGCGGTTGAGCCCGTGCCGCACGTTGTCGCCGTCGAGCAGGTACGTGTGCTTGCCGAGCGCATGCAGCCGCTGCTCGACGAGGTTCGCGATCGTCGACTTGCCCGCGCCGGACAGCCCGGTCAGCCATGCGATGCGCGGCGTCTGCGCCTTCTGCGCCGCGCGCGCGTCGCGGTCGACGTCGACGGCCTGCCAGTGCACGTTGTGCGCGCGGCGCAGCGCGAAGTGCAGCATCCCGGCGCCGACCGTGTCGTTGGTGAAGCGGTCGATCACGATGAAGCCGCCCGTGTGACGGTTCCGGTCGTACGGATCGAACGCGACGGGCCGGTCGAAGCTCAGGTTGCACACGCCGATCTCGTTCAGCGCGAGCGTGCGCGCGGCGAGATGCTCGCGCGTGTTCACGTCGATCTTGTACTTCGGCGTCGCGCAGGTCGCGCCGACCGTCTGCGTGCCGAGCTTCACGAGATACGGCCGGCCGGGCAGCAGCGGGTCGTCGTGCATCCACACGAGCGTCGCCTCGAACTGATCGGCCACCTCCGGCGGCGCGTCGGCACGCGCGATCATGTCGCCGCGGCTGATGTCGATTTCGTCGGCGAGCGTGAGCGTCACCGCCTCGCCGGCACGCGCGACGTCGGCTTCGCCGGCCGGCGTGATCACCGACGCGACGCGGCTTTCCCGGCCGGACGGCAGCACGCGCACGCGTTCGCCGACACGCACTTCGCCGGACGCGATGCTGCCGGCATAGCCGCGGAAGTTCAGATGCGGACGGTTGACCCATTGCACGGGCAGGCGGAACGGTTCGTCGCGCGTCACGCGCTCGACGAGCGGCAGCGTGTCGAGATGCTGCATCAGCGGCGGGCCCGCGTACCACGGCATCCGCGTGCTCGACGCGATCACGTTGTCGCCGCGCAGCGCGGACATCGGAATGCTGACGATCTCGTCGAGACCGAGCTCGGCCGCGAACGCGCGATAGTCGGCGTCGATGCGCTCGAACACCGCGCGATCGTAGTCGACCAGATCCATCTTGTTGATCGCGAGCACGACGCGTCTGATGCCGATCAGCGCGACGAGGTGGCTGTGGCGGCGCGTCTGCGTGAGCACGCCCTTGCGCGCGTCGATCAGGATCACCGCGAGGTCGGCGGTCGACGCGCCGGTGATCATGTTGCGCGTGTATTGCTCGTGGCCGGGCGTATCGGCGACGATGAACTTGCGTCGCGCGGTCGCGAAGAAGCGGTACGCGACGTCGATCGTGATGCCCTGTTCGCGCTCGGCCGACAGGCCGTCGACGAGCAGCGCGAAATCGAGGTCGCCGCCTTGCGTGCCGACTTTCTTCGAATCGGCTTCGAGCTGGGTCAGCTGGTCGTCGAACAGCATGTTCGATTCGTAGAGCAGGCGGCCGATCAGCGTGCTCTTGCCGTCGTCGACGCTGCCGCACGTGATGAAGCGCAGCAGGTCTTTCGTCCGGGCATCGTCGGCGTGCGGGACGGGAGCCGGGTGCGCGAGCGCCTCGGGCGCGGTCAGAACGTGTGCCATCAGAAATATCCCTCCTGTTTCTTCTTTTCCATCGAGCCGGCCGAATCGCTGTCGATCAGGCGTCCCTGGCGCTCGGACGTGCGCGTGTCGCGCATCTCCTGCAGGATCTCGTCGAGCGAGCTCGCGTCGCTGTCGATCGCGCCCGTGAGCGGATAGCAGCCGAGCGTGCGAAAGCGCACCTTGCGCAGCTGCGGCACTTCGCCTTCGCGCAACGGCAGGCGTTCGTCGTCGACCATGATCAGCGCGCCGTCGCGCTCGACCACCGGCCGCTCCTTCGCGTAGTAGAGCGGCACGATCGGAATGTCGTGCAGCCGGATGTATTGCCAGACGTCGAGCTCGGTCCAGTTGGAAATCGGAAACACGCGCAGGCTTTCGCCGCGGCGCTTGCGCGCGTTGTACAGCGACCAGAGTTCGGGCCGCTGGCGCTTCGGATCCCAGCGGTGCTGCTCGGAGCGCAGCGACACGATGCGCTCCTTCGCGCGCGATTTCTCCTCGTCGCGGCGCGCGCCGCCGAACGCGGCGTCGAAGCCGAAATGGTCGAGCGCTTGCTTGAGCCCTTGCGTCTTCCACACGTCGGTGTGCACGGCCGAGCCGTGCGTGAACGGATTGATGTCGTTCGCCACGCCGTCGGGGTTCACGTGCACGCGCAGGTCGAGGCCGAGACGCTCGGCGGTCGCGTCGCGAAACGCGATCATCTCGCGGAACTTCCACGTCGTATCGACGTGCAGCAGCGGAAAGGGCGGCTTCGCCGGGTAGAACGCCTTCATCGCGAGATGCAGCATGACCGAGCTGTCCTTGCCGATCGAATAGAGCATCACCGGGTTTTCGCTTTCCGCGACCACCTCGCGCATGATGTGGATGCTTTCGGCCTCCAGTCGCTCCAAGTGGGTCAACATCGTTCGTCTCCTTGTTGCATGCCGGCGCCGCGCGACATGTGCGGCGTTGCGTGCATGACGCCAACGGTATCGAGCGACGGCGGTGCCGCTCTTCGTCCGTGTGGACTAAACCGCGGCACGGCGGCGCAGCGGATCTTTCCTTAGTCCACCCGGACGAAGTGGCGCGTGGAGCGCTCGCTTAAGGTGAGCGCTCGACCACCGGCGGAGACGACACATGACGGACGACACACGTGCCACGCAACTGCTTTCGGGCCAGACCTGGGCCGATTTCTGCGACACCCTGAAACGCAGCGGACAGCAGATCCTGCGCGCCGAGGCGCCGGGCGATCCGCTCACGCGCGCGGAAGGGTTCCGCTACCTGAGCCGGCTGATGCGCATCGCGCTCGAAATGCACGTCGAGTTCGCGGACGGCGCATGGCCCGGCTTCTTCTCGCCGTCGCACGAGACCGCGAAGATCGGCGCCGACAATCCCGACAACCTGTACCAGTACGCGCGCCTCGACGGCCGCTGCGACTATCGCGTGACGGGGCGGCGCGGCACGGTCGCGTACCTGAGCTTCGGCACGCAGAAGGGCGGCTACGAGACGGACGGCAAGATGCTGCAGACCGGGTTTCTCGATGCGAAGCAGCTCGAGATCGCGCCGGACGGCAGCTTCGAGATCGTGCTGAGCGCGACGCCGCGCGCGGGCAACTGGGTACGCATGGCGCCGGATACGAACGCGCTGCTGGTGCGCCAGACCTTCCTCGACCGGCGCGCGGAGACGCCCGCGCAACTGAAGATCGAGCGCCTCGGCGCGCACGAGCGCCCGGCGCCGCTCGACCCGCTCGTGCTGCAGGGCGGCTTCATGCGCGCCGCGCGGTTCGTCGAGCAGACGTCGAAGCTGTTCGCCGACTGGGCCGCGAGCTACGGGGCGCACGTGAACGCGCTGCCGCCCGCGGACCAGGCGCTGTGCCAGTCGGTCGGCGGCGATCCGAACATCTACTACTACCACTCGTGCTGGTCGCTGGCCGACGACGAGGCGCTCGTGATCGACGTCGACACGGTGCCCGACTGCGACTTCTGGAACGTGCAGCTCAACAACTACTGGATGGAGTCGCTCGACTACCGGCACTTCGACATCTGCGTGAACAAGCACGGCGCGCGCCTGAATGCCGACGGCGGCGTGACGGTGGTGGTCGCCGCGTCGCGGCCGGGCGACGCGAACTGGCTCGATACGGCCGGGCATCGCACCGGCACGATCTGCTGGCGCTGGGTCGGCGCCGCGCGGCCGGTGCATCCGCGCACGCGCGTCGTCAAGCTCGCCGCGCTGAGGGAGGCCGCATGAACGCGCCGCTCGACCGGACCCGCACGCTGCTCGATGCCGACGGGCTGATCGCCGAGGCCGTGTCGCGCACGGGCGGCCTCGCCGCGTTCGGCGACGGCCCGTATCGCGAGGCGCTCGACGTGATGTGCGCATCGCTGATCGACGAGGCGCGGCTCTCCGCGCGCGGCGCGGAGATGATGCGGGAGAAGCTCGTCGGCCAGCTCGCGAACCGGCTCGTCGTCGAGGATTACTGCCGTCGTCATCCGGAGATCGCCGACATCGAGATCGACGATCCGCTCGTGATCGTCGGCCTGCCGCGCACCGGCACGACGCTGCTGCAGCGGCTGCTCGCGGTCGACCCGCGCTTTCATTCGGCCGCGTGGTGGGAAACGCGTTATCCGGCGCCGCTCGCCGGCGAGACGCTCGACGCGCCGACCGTGCGCATCGCGCGCGCGCGGGCCGAGGTCGCGACGATGATCGACTGCATTCCGCAGATCCTGACGATCCATCCGCTCGACGCGATGCTCGCCGACGAGGAGTTCATGCTGATGGAGCATTCGTTCGTGTGCGCGATGGATTCGTACGCGAACGTGCCGGGCTATACGGCGTGGCTCGCGAAGCAGGACCTGACGCCCGTCTATACGTACCTGAAGCGGATGCTGCAGTTCCTGCAGTGGCAGAAGGCGCGGCGCGGCGTCGCGCCGGCCGAGCGCTGGCTGCTGAAGACGCCGCAGCACCTGCATGCGCTCGACGTGCTGTGCCGCGTGTTTCCGCGCGCGCAGGTGGTGCTCACGCATCGCGATCCGGCGCAGACGATTCCGTCGATGGCGAGCATGGCACACACGCTGTGGCAGATGTACGCGGACGACCCCGATCCGCGCACGGTCGGCGCGCAGTGGAACGCGGGGATGGCGCGCGCGATCGGCGCGGCGATGGCGGCGCGCGACGCGCTGCCGCCCGAGCGGTTTCTCGACGTGCGTTTCGAGGACACCGTGTCGAATCCGCTCGGCGTCGCGCAAGCCGTGTACCGATTCGCCGGCATGCCGCTCGATGCACGGCAGCGCGCGGCGATGACGGACTGGATCGCGCGCAACGGCCGCGACAAGCGCGCCGCGCACGACTATTCGATCGCGCGCTTCGGCTTCACCGATGCGCAACTGGCGCACGACTTCGCCGCGTATCGCGCGCGGCACCTGCGGGCGGCCGGCTGACGGCGCGCCCGCGACACCAACGACAACCAGGAGACAACCCATGTTGCTGAAGGACAAGATCGTCGTGATTTCCGGAATCGGGCCGGGGCTCGGCGTGAAGCTCGCCGTCGAGGCGGCACGCGAGGGCGCGCGCGGCGTGGTCGTCGCGGCACGCACGATGGAAAAGCTCGACGACGCGGAAACGCGAATCCGCGCACTCGGCGTCGCGTGCGACGTGCTGAAGGTGCGAACCGACATCGCCGAGCGCGCGCAGTGCCGGCAGCTCGCGACGCAGGCGGTCGAGCGCTTCGGCCGGATCGACGCGCTCGTAAACAGCGCGTTCGTGCACGGCACGTTTCCGGAGGCGGTCGAGGAAGCCGATCTCGATGGCTGGCGCGCGGTGTTCGACACCAACGTGTTCGGCACGATGACGCTCACGCAGGAAATCGTCCCGCACATGAAGCGGCAGAAACGCGGCGCGATCGTGATGATCAACACGCAGGCGACCCGCAAGCCGTTTGCAGGGGAATCGGGCTACGCTATGTCGAAGGGCGCGCTCGCCGTTGCGGCAAAATACCTGGCACGCGAGCTCGGCGTGCACGGGATCCGCGCGAACAGCATCCACATGGGCTGGATGTGGGGCGTGCCGACGCAGACGTATTTCCGGCAGGCCGCAGCCGAGTACGGGGTGACGGAGGAGGAGATCGTCGCGCCGATCGCGTCGAACATCGCGCTCGCGAAATTGCCGACCGACGACGACTGCGCGCGCGCGGCGCTGTTCCTCGCGTCGGATTACGCGAACGCGGTGACCGGCGCGACGCTGGACGCGAACGGCGGCGACTTCATGCCCTGAGGACGGAGCGACGGATGATGCAGGAACGGGAACCCCGGCGGGGACGACATTTCTTCGCGTTCAACGGCGACGCGGACGGCCTGTGCGCGCTGCAGCAACTGCGGCTCGCGGAGGGCGAACGCGGCACGCTCGTGACCGGCGTGAAGCGCGACATCAGGCTGCTCGAGCGAATCGACGCACGAGCCGGCGACCGCGTGACCGTGCTCGACGTGTCGCACGACCAGAACCGCGACGCCTGCGCGCGGCTGCTGCGCGACGGCGCGGCGGTCCGCTACTTCGACCATCACTTCGCGGGCGAGCTGCCGGGCGATCCGCGCTTCGACGCGTATATCGACACGGCCGCCGACGTCTGCACGAGCGCGCTCGTGAATCGCCATCTCGGCGGCCGCCATGTGCGCTGGGCGATCGTCGCGGCGTTCGGCGACGAACTGCCGGCGCTCGGCGACGCGCTTGCGCGCGAATATGCGCTCGACGAGGCCGAGCGCGGCACGCTCGCCGAACTCGGGCTCTACCTGAACTACAACGCATACGGCGACTGCGTCGACGATCTGCATTTCGATCCGGCCGTGCTGGCCGATGCGATGCTGCCGTGCGCGGATCCGCTCGACTTCGTGCGCGGCACGCCGGTGTTCGCCGCGCTGCGCGACGGCTATCGCGACGACATGGCGCGTGCATGCGCGCTCGCGCCGCTGCGCGACGTGCCGGGCGCGACGCTGATCAGGATGCCGGATCATCCGTGGGCGCGACGCGCGACGGGGATGCTCGCGAACGAGCGGATGCGCAATGCACCGCATGCGGCGCTCGCGGTACTGTCGCCGCGTGCGCAGGGCGGGCTCGTCGTCAGCGTGCGCGTGCCCGACGGCCGGCCGCTCGGCGCCGACGAATTCTGCCGCGGTTTCCCGACCGGCGGCGGGCGCAAGCGCGCGGGCGGCATCAACCATCTGCCGGAAAGCGAGTTCGACGCGTTCGCCGAGCGTTTCGAGGCGGCCTTCCGTCTCGACTGAACGCGCGGACATCGGCCGTGCTCCGTCACGCGCTTTTGCGCCGACGTGACGCGTGCAGCGCTTCCGCGCGCCGCTTCACGTCGCGCGCGCACTGGTCGAACCCCTGTTTCACCCATCCGCCGTGCTCGCGCATGATCGTTTCCGCGTTGATGCCGAGAAACTGATCGGTCGTGAAGTAGCGGCAGCGTTCGGCGCCGTCGGCTTCGACGTACTGGTCGCGGCGCGCGGCGTCCTTGTTGTCGTCGGTCGGGCGCTGCTCCCACGACAGCAGACGCTCGGGCTCGCACGCGACGAGGATTTCGTTGACGGGAATCACCGTCTCCGTGCCCGGAATGCGCACCTGCATGTACACGAAGTCGCCGATCCGGCCGGTCGTTTCGAGGCCGACGCAGAAGGTGTTCCATTCGCCGTAGCGGGGGAAGTCGGTCAGCACTTCCCAGACGACGGCAGCGGGGGCGTTGATCGCGACGGTGATTGAGGTGACGAGATTGGCGGGTTTGGTCATGGCGGGTATCGGGTGAGGTTGACGGTGAGGACGGGACCGCGGGCGCGCCCGGGCGGATGGGTGGCGCGATGCGCGTGGCCGACCGGCGGCCGGCGCGTGCCGCACATCGCGGCGAACCCGACATCGAGCGTAGGCCGGCGCGTGCGGCGAAGAATCGTCGGAATGGACTAAGGCGTTTCACCGGGCTCGCGATCCGGCGGGGCGGCGGCGTCGGTACGCGACGCGTTTGCGTGCGCCGGTTGCGCGTCGGACATCGACATCGCGCGACCATGCCGCGACAATACCGGTCACTCTTCCGTTTCCTGCCCCGAGGTGCCCGTGCCAGCGAAGTCGTCCGTTGCTCCTGCCGTCGTGTGGTTCCGCGACGATCTGCGCGTGACCGACCAGCCCGCGCTGACGCGCGCGGTCGCGTCGGGCCGGCCGCTCGTGTGCGTGTACGTCGACGATACGGGCGAAAGCGCGGGGCGCGCGCTCGGCGGCGCGGCGCGCTGGTGGTTGCACGGGGCGCTCGCCGGACTCGACGCGGCGCTCGCGCGTCATGGCGGCCGCCTGCTGCTGCTGCGCGGCGATGCGCCGCGCGAGATCGAACGCGTCGTGCACGACACGGGCGCGGCGGCCGTGTACTGGAACCGCCGCTATGCGCTGCCGCAGCGCGATGCCGATGCCGCGTTGAAGGCGTCGCTGAAGGCGCGCGGCCTCGAGGTCGAGAGCAGCAACGGCAGCCTGCTGAACGAGCCGTGGGACGTGCTGACGGGCGCCGGCACGCCGTTCCAGGTGTTCACCGCATACTGGCGCGCGGTGCGGCGCGATCGCACGGTGGCGGCGCCGTTGCCGGCGCCCGCAAGGATCGCGTTTCACCCGTGGCCGGCCGGCGTGCGCGAACGCGCGTTGGCGCTCGACGCGCTCGCGTTGCGTCCGGGCGCGCCGGACTGGGCGAGCGGCCTGCGCGACGCATGGCCGGCACCCGACGAGGCCGGCGCGCATGCGCGGCTCGACGCGTTTTCGGTCGAGTCGCTGGCCGGCTATGCCGATACGCGCGACCGGCCCGACCGGCCGGCGACGAGCCGGCTGTCGCCGTTCCTGCGCTTCGGCAACGTGTCGCCGCGCCAGGTGTGGCATGCGGTGCAGGGGGCCGCACAGGCGGGCGGCGCGGCCTGCGCCGCCGGCGCCGAGAAATTCCTGAGCGAGCTCGGCTGGCGCGAATTCAGCCACGTGCTGCTGTATCACTTCCCGGCGCTCGCGACCGACAACTTCCGCGCGCAGTTCGACGCGATGCCGTGGCGCGACGATCCCGCCGCGCTGCGCGCCTGGCAGCGCGGGCTGACCGGCTATCCGCTCGTCGACGCGGGGATGCGCGAGCTGTGGGCGACCGGCTGGATGCACAACCGGGTGCGGATGGTCGTCGCATCGTTTCTCGTCAAGCATCTGCTGATCGACTGGCGGGCCGGCGAGCGCTGGTTTTACGACACGCTCGTCGACGCGGACGTCGCGAACAACCCGGCGAACTGGCAATGGGTCGCCGGCTGCGGCGCCGACGCCGCACCGTATTTCCGCATCTTCAATCCGGTGACGCAGGGGCGGAAGTTCGATCCGCAGGGCGCCTACGTGCGCCGCTGGGTGCCGGAACTCGCGGGCCTCGACGCGGCGACGATCCATGCGCCGTGGGAGGCGTCGCCGGTGGAACTCGCGGCGGCCGGCGTGCGGCTCGGCGTCGACTATCCGGCGCCGATCGTCGATCACGACGGCGCGCGGCGGCGTGCGCTCGATGCGCTGGCCACGCTGCCGAAGCGTCGCTAGACGTCGCGGAGCGCAGCCGGCACGCCCGTGCGCGCGGTGGCGCTTGCCATGTCAGTCGCAGAACGCCGCGTGCTCGAGCAGCGCAAGCGCGACGCCCGCATCGAAGTAGGCCGCGCCGCACCACGCGACGAACGCGAGCGCGCCGACGGCCAGCGCCGCGCGCATCACGCCCACGCGGCCTTGCCCGGCACCGGACGCGCGATGCGCGCGTCGTCGATCGGCAGGTGCAGCAGCGCGGCCAGCACGCCGAGCGCGATCGAGCCGATCCACAGCGGCAGATACGAATGCGTCGCGTCGTACACGAGCGCGCCGAGCCATACACCGAAGAAGCTGCCGAGCTGGTGCCCGAAGAAGACGAAGCCGAACAGCGTCGCGATGTAGCGCACGCCGAACACCTGCGAGATCACGCCGTTGGTCAGCGGCACGGTGCCGAGCCACGTGAAGCCCATCACGGCCGCGAACACGTAGACGCTCGCGGGCGACAACGGCGCGGCGACGAACGCGGCCATCGCCAGCGCGCGGACGAGATACAGTACGGACAGCACATACTTGCGCCGCAGCAGGCCGCCGAGATGGCCGCATGCGTAGGTGCCGGCCACGTTGGTCAACGCGATCAGTGCGAGCGCGACGCTGGCATGGCGCGCCGGCAGGCCGTGATCGAGCAGGTAGGCGGGCAGGTGGGTCGCGATGAACGCGAGCTGGAACCCGCAGGCGAAGAACCCCGCGTTCAGCAGCCAGAAGCCGCGATGCGCGAACGCTTCGCGCACCGCCGCGCCGATCGACTGGTCGGGGCCGTCCGCGCGACTCGCGGCCTGCGCGGGTCGGTCGCGCACCAGCACGGCGAGCGGCGCGAGCAGCCCGGCGACGAGCGCGAGCGCGACGAAGGCATGCTGCCAGCCGATGCCGCCGATCATCACCTGCGCGACCGGCACCATGCAGAACTGGCCGAGCCCGCCGATCGCGCCGGCGACACCGAGCGCCCAGCCGCGCCGGTCGGGCGGAAACAGCCGGCTCAGCGCGCCGTAGATCGACGCGAAGGCCGACCCCGACAGCGCGATGCCGATCACGAGCCCCGCGCCGACCGTGAATACGCCGACCGACGCGGCGAACGCCATCGTGACGAGCCCGGCCGCATACAGCAGCATGCCGGCGACGATCACGCGCACCGACCCGAAGCGGTCGGCGATCATCCCGGTGAACGGCTGCGCGATGCCCCAGATCAGGTTCTGCAGCGCGAGCGCGAGGCCGAACGCTTCGCGCGACCAGCCGTGGTCGAGCGTGACGGGAGCGAGGAACAGCCCCTGCACGTGGCGGATGCCGAGCGCGGCGCCCATGATGAGGCCGCCCGCGAGCACCGGCAGCCAGCGGCGCCGGGTGTCCTGTTCGATCGGGGTCATGCGGGTCTCCGGATGAATGCGTGCGGCACGACGCCGCGTTCGATCCGATTAGACGATCCGGCCGCGGCGCGCTCAAGCGATCATTCGGTCGCGTTCGCATGCGCGTGGGGAATGCAACGCGGTTCGGACGCGATGCCGGCGGCGAAGGCCGTACGGGCCGGATGCGTGGAGCCGCTGCGACGCATGCGGCCGGCGTGATACGCGGCGGATGCAGTGTAGTCGGGGCGTCAGTGCATCGCCGGTGGCTGCGCGCATCTCGTGCGCGACGCCGCATCGGCATCGGCTCGATGCGGAAATTCGCTCGCCGATTACCGCTGCGTCACGTCGTACGCGCGAATCGCAGCGTCGCATTCGGCCGCTTCCGCGAGAATCCAGTCGCGCACGTCGGCGACTTCGCGGCGCGGCGCCGGATCGTGCCGGAACAGCCAGTAGCCGTATGCATCCGACAACGCCTGCGAGTGCGGGCCGAGCACCGCGAGCCGGCCGTCCGCGAGCATCGGCGCGACGAGCGCGAGCCGCCCGAGCGCGACGCCCTGGCCGGCGATCGCGGCGTGGATCACCTGGTCGTACTGGTTGAAGCGCAGCACGCCCTTCGGGCGCGCGTCGCCGAGCCCGGCCGCGTGCAGGTGCGCGCGCCATTGCAGTGGCGTTTGCGGCGGCCCGTCGAATTCGAGCAGCACGTGGTCGGCGATCGCGGCCGCGTCGGTGACGGGCCGCGCGGCCAGCGCCGGGTGCGCAACCGGCACGACGACTTCGTCGAACAGGTGCAGCGCGCCGGCCGGCGCGCGCTCGCGCGGGCAGTAGCGGATTCCGAGGTCGATGCCTTCCGCGCGCAAATCGAGTACCTTGTCGTTCGCGGCCACGCGCAAGTCGACGTCGGGCAGGCGCGCCTGCAGGCGTCCGAGCCGCGGCAGCAACCACAGCGCGGTGACGCCAATGCTCGCGGTGATCGTGACGGGCTGGCGCTCGCGCGCGGCGGCGAGCGACGCGACGGTGTCCTGCAGGGTGAGCAGCGCCGCGTCGGCGGCGCGAAACAGCCGCTCGCCTTCCGGCGTGAACGCGATCTTGCGATAGCCGCGCTGCAGCAGCGCGACGCCGAGGTGCGCCTCGAGCGCGTGCACCTGGCGGCTGACCGCCGACTGCGTGACGCACAGGTCCTGCGCGGCGAGCGTGATGCTCATGCGGCGGCCGACGGCGACGAAGCCGCGCACGAGGTCCAGCGACGGGAGACGGACGAGCGGCGTTGACATGCGTAGGGCTCATGCGAACGGAGCAGCAAGATTGGTTGAGAACGCCGGGCGCGTCAAGTTCAATGGAGGCTGGCCGATCGGGCGGGCGCCGGGTGACGCGGCGCCGCACAGGAGACAGGATGACGATTTCGAACGAAGCAGCCGGGTCGGATCAGGCGGCCGGGCGCGCGGCGGGTGCGTTGCCGCCGGAGGCCGTGACGCTGACCGCGGCCGACGGTTACCAACTGCGCGGCTACGTGTGGCGGCATCGCGGCGGCGGCGCCACGCGGCCCGTGACGGTCGTCAATTGCGCGACGTCGGTGCGCTGCGACTACTACTTCCGCTTCGCGGCCTGGCTGTTCGCGCAAGGGCGTGACGTGCTCGTCTACGACTATCGCGGGATTGGCGGTTCGCGCCCCGCGCGGCTCGCGAAGCTGCGCGCGAACTGGCTCGACTGGGGGCGGCTCGATTGCGAGGCCGCGCTGCAGTACGCACGCGACGCGTTTCCCGGCCAGCCGCTCGACGTCGTCGCGCACAGCATCGGCGGCTGCGTGCTCGGGCTGGCGGCGTCGAACGCGTACGTGCGTCACGCGGTGACCGTCGGCGCGCAGTATGCGTACTGGCGCGACTATCGGCCGGAAGAGCGGCGGCGCATGTGGTGGAAGTGGCATGTCGCGATGCCGGCGCTCGCGGCCGTGTTCGGCTACGTGCCCGCGAAGCGGCTTGGCTGGATGGAGGATACGCCGCGTGGCATCGCGCTGTCGTGGGTGCGTTCGCAGGCGCGCTTCGAGGATGCCTACACGCATGGCCCGCTCGCCGAAACCGCCGCGAGCCGCGCCGCGCTGCCGGCGCGCTTCGCGCAGCTGCCGGCGCCGATGCTCGCGATCGGCCTCGACGACGACGGGTTCGGCACGGTCGACGCGATCGAGCGGCTGGTCGGCTACTACACGGGCAGCGACGTCACGCATCTGCGGATCGCGCCGCACGACATCGGCGTCGACGCGATCGGCCACTTCGCGTTCTTCCACAGCCGCTTCGCCGACACGTTGTGGCCCGTCGCGCTGTACTGGCTGCAACACGGCGCGTTGCCGGCCGATGCGCCGGGCCGCGTCCACGCGCGCCATCCGGCGCAGCGTGCGCGGCTGGCGGGGAGCGCCGCGCCGGGTGTCGTCGCGCACGGGTGACCGCGCACGCGCGTGCGACCCGGCCGTCGCGTCGATGCGGCGGCCGCGCCGCGTCGGCCTCCGCGCCGCGCGATCGATTAACATCGGACGTTTCATTCGACTGGCTGCCCCGTGCCGATGTCCATTCCGCCCGATTCCGAGATTCCCGCCGACCTGTCCCGCGCGTGGCGCATGCACCTTCTCGACGTGCCGCCGGCCGCGTCGCAGGCCGGCGTGCAGGTCGCGCGCATCGATTTCGACTGGCACGTGCCGCTCGCGTCGCCCGCCTATGCGGCGCTGAGCGAGGCCGAGCGCGCGCGCGCCGGGCGCTACCTGCGGCACGAGGATGCGGTGCGCAGCGCCGCGACGCGCGCCGCGCTGCGCGATGTGCTCGGCGCGACGCTCGACGTGGCGCCGAAGGACATCGCGATCGTCGTCGACGAATCGGGACGGCCGTCGCTCGACCCCGCGCATCGCGCATCGCTGGATTTCAACGTGTCGCACGCGGGCGATCACGCGCTCATCGCGTGGACCGGGACGGGCCGTGTCGGCGTCGATATCGAAAGCTGCAATCGGTCGACCGACTGGCGTGCGCTGACGCGCGAGGTGTGCGCGACCGCCGAGGCCGCGTATCTCGACGACCTGCCGCTCGCCGCGCGTGCCGACGCGTTCGTGCGCGTGTGGTCCGCGAAGGAAGCGTTGCTGAAGGCGCTCGGCACCGGCATCGTCGGCGGGCTGCGCGCGTTCGCGGTCGTGCCGCCGCGCGATGCCGCGACGCCCGCGACGACGATCGTCGATCCGGCCGCGCCCGCGGCCGGCGTGGCCGCGTTCGACGCGGGCTGGCTCGACGCGGCGCCCGGCTACGCGGCGTGCGTCGCGTGGACGCGCTGAACCCGTTTCAGCACGCGACGCTCACTCGAGCGGCACGTCGTTCGGCGCCGCGTAGCGCGCCTTGATCACGTCGCTCATCGGGAAGTCGAACGCGAGCCCTTTCGGCGGCACCGGCTTCATGAACCACTTGTCGTACAGCGCGTTGATCTCGCCGCTCTTCATCAGCTGCACGAGCACGCCGTCGACGAGCGCCTTGAACTGCGGATCGTCCTTGCGCAGCATGAACCCGTACGCTTCCGACGACTGCGGTGTGCCGACGATCGTCCAGTCGGCCGGCTTCGCCGCGAGCTGGCGCACGCCGGCGAGCAGCACGTCGTCCATCATGTAGGCGGCCGCGCGGCCCGATTCGAGCGTGAGGCGTCCTTCGCCGTAGTCCTTCGCGCTGATGATCTGCATGTTCATCTTCTTCTCCTCGTTCATCTTGCGCAGCAGGCGTTCGGACGTCGTGCCCTGGTTCGTCACGACCGTCTTGCCGGCCAGATCGGGGAAGTCGCGGATGCCCGAGCCCGTGCGCGTGAGCAGGCGCGTCGTCGCGACGAAGAAGGTGGTCGAGAACGCGACCTGCGCGTGGCGCGCGGCGAGGTTGGTGGTCACCCCGCATTCGAGATCGACCGTGCCGTTCTGCACCAGCGGGATGCGGTTCTGCGACGTGACCGGGACGAAGCGCACCTGCAGGTCGGGCTTGCCGGTGCGCGCCTTCACGGCGGCGATCACGCGGTCGCACAGGTCCTGCGAGAAGCCGATCACCTTGCCGCTCGCGTCGACGTAGGAGAACGGCACCGACGTCTCGCGATGGCCGATCGAGATCAGGCCGCCTTGCCGGATCTTTTCGAGCGTGCCGGACAGCGGTTCCGCGGCGAGCGACGCGCCGCACGCGAGCGCGCACGCGGCGGCGAGCAGGCTGCGGCCGAGGAGGGCGGTCAACCGGGGCGGGATGGTCATGGCAGGTCTCCGTGGGCGGATCGTGGGAAAGTGTCGATTCGTATGTTGCCAAAGACAAAATAATTGCAACATATGTTAATTCCGGAGTCCGTCGGACAACAGCGGCGGGCCGCGCCGGACATCAGGGAAACTCCCGAGTCGAAATCGTGAAAAACGGGGTTGTCTAGACAAGTTGCGATGGCTACACTGCAATCCATCACGAACTTGTCTAGACAGGATTGCTCACATGATTACGTTGACCCCCGGCCACCTGACCCTCCCGCAACTGCGCAAGATCGCTCGCGAATCCGTGCAGCTCAAGCTCGACCCGGCGAGCTTCGCGAAGATCGACGCAGGCGCGAAGGCCGTCGCCGACATCGCGGCAAAGGGCGAGCCGGCATACGGCATCAACACGGGCTTCGGCCGCCTGGCCAGCACGCACATCCCGCACGACCAGCTCGAGCTGCTGCAGAAGAACCTGGTGCTGTCGCACGCGGTCGGCGTCGGCGAGCCGATGGCGCGCTCGTCGGTGCGTCTGCTGATGGCGCTGAAGCTGTCGAGCCTCGGCCGCGGCCACTCGGGCATCCGCCGCGAAGTGATGGACGCGCTGATCACGCTGTTCAACGCCGACGTGCTGCCGCTGATCCCGGTGAAGGGCTCGGTCGGCGCATCGGGCGACCTCGCGCCGCTCGCGCACATGTCGGCCGTGCTGCTGGGCGTCGGCGAAGTGTTCATCCGCGGCGAGCGCGCCAGCGCGCTCGACGGTCTGCGCGTCGCGGGCCTCGCGCCGCTGACGCTGCAGGCGAAGGAAGGCCTCGCGCTGCTGAACGGCACGCAGGCCTCGACGGCGCTGGCGCTCGACAACATGTTCGCGATCGAAGACCTGTACCGCACCGCGCTCGTCGCGGGTGCGCTGTCGGTCGATGCGGCTGCCGGCTCGGTGAAGCCGTTCGACGCCCGCATCCACGAACTGCGCGGCCATCAAGGCCAGATCGACGCGGCCGCGTCGTACCGCGACCTGCTCGAAGGCTCGCCCATCAACCAGTCGCACCGCGACTGCGACAAGGTGCAGGATCCGTACAGCCTGCGCTGCCAGCCGCAGGTGATGGGCGCGTGCCTGGACCAGATGCGCCACGCGGCCGACGTGCTGCTGGTCGAAGCGAACGCCGTGTCGGACAACCCGCTGATCTTCCCGGATACCGGCGAAGTGCTGTCGGGCGGCAACTTCCACGCCGAACCCGTCGCGTTCGCGGCCGACAACCTCGCGCTCGCCGCATCGGAAATCGGCGCGCTGGCCGAGCGCCGCATCGCGCTGCTGATCGACGCGACGCTGTCGGGCCTGCCCCCGTTCCTCGTGAAGGACGGCGGCGTGAACTCGGGCTTCATGATCGCCCACGTGACGGCAGCCGCCCTGGCATCGGAAAACAAGACGCTCGCGCATCCGGCGTCGGTCGACTCGCTGCCGACCTCGGCGAACCAGGAAGACCACGTGTCGATGGCGACGTTCGCCGCGCGCAAGCTCGCCGACATCGCGGACAACACGAAGCACATCCTCGCGATCGAACTGCTGGCCGCCGCCCAGGGCGTCGACCTGCGCGCGCCGCACCACACGAGCCCGAAGCTTGCGCCGGTGATGGAAACGATCCGCAGCAAGGTCGCGCACTACGAACTCGACCACTACTTCGCACCGGACATCGCCGTGATCGCGAAGCTCGTCGGCGAGCGTGCGTTCGCGAAGATCGCGCCGTTCTCGTTCGCATCGGAACAGTAAGCCCATGAGCGCGCCGGTCTACCAGGAGATCAAGGATTTCATCCTGGGCCGCATTCACGCCGGCGAGTGGGCGGAGGGCGATCAGGTGCCCTCCGAGAACGAACTGGCCCGCGAGTTCAAGGTCGCGCGCATGACCGTCAACCGCGCGTTGCGCGAGTTGACGGCCGAGCAGGTGCTGACGCGCATGAAGGGCGCCGGCACCTACGTCGCGCGGCCGAAGTACGAGTCGACGCTCGTCGCGATCCGCAGCATCTCGGAGGAGGTCGACGCGCGCGGGCATGCGTACCGCGCCAGCGTGCTCGGCCTCGAGACGATCCGCGCCGACGAGGCGCTCGCCGACGAGATGCAGATGGCCGTGCGCGCGAAGCTGTTTTATTCGCAGGTGTTGCACTTCGAGAATGACGAACCCGTCCAGCTCGAAGAACGGTGGGTGAATCCGGCGGTCGCGCCGGATTATGCCGAGCAGGATTTCACGAACACGACGCCGAACCTGTATCTGATGCGCGCGGCACCGCTGCAGCGCGTCGAGTACCGGATCGAAGCGGCGGCCCCGGCGCCCGAGCGGCGCGAGCAGCTGCGGATGGACGACGTCGAGCCGTGTCTGGTTTTACATCGGCGCACCTGGTCGCAGGGCGTCGTCGCCTCGGTGGCGAATTTGTGGCACCCCGGCAGCCGTTATCGCTTCACCGGGCATTTCTGATTCCTATTTGAATATTCACTTTCCCTCGGGAGCAGCCGTCATGAACCATCCGAAACACATCGATCCCCGTCTCGATCCGACGCGCACGATCCGCGCGCCGCGCGGCAGCGAGAAGGTCTGCAAGACCTGGCTGGCCGAAGCGGCCTACCGGATGATCCAGAACAACCTGGATCCGGAAGTCGCCGAGCATCCGCACGCGCTCGTCGTGTACGGCGGCATCGGCCGCGCGGCGCGCAACTGGGAATGCTACGACCAGATCCTCGCGTCGCTGAAGGATCTCGGCGAAGACGAGACGCTGCTCGTGCAATCGGGCAAGCCGGTCGGCGTGTTCCGCACGCACAAGGATGCGCCGCGCGTGCTGCTCGCGAACTCGAACCTGGTGCCGCACTGGGCGACCTGGGAGCACTTCAACGAGCTCGACCGCAAGGGCCTGATGATGTACGGCCAGATGACGGCCGGCAGCTGGATCTACATCGGCAGCCAGGGCATCGTGCAGGGCACCTATGAAACGTTCTTCTCGGTCGCGAACCAGCACTTCAACGGCGACCCGTCGGGCCGCTGGATCCTGACGGGCGGTCTCGGCGGCATGGGCGGCGCGCAGCCGCTGGCGGCGACGATGGCCGGCTTCTCGATGATCGCGGTCGAGTGCGACGAGACGCGCATCGACTTCCGCCTGAAGACGCGCTACGTCGACAAGAAGGCGACGACGCTCGACGAGGCGCTCGGCATGATCGAGGAAGCGAAGCGCACCGGCAAGCCGGTGTCGATCGGCCTGCTCGGCAACGCGGCCGACGTGTTCACGGAGTGCGTCGAGCGCGGCATCACGCCGGACTGCGTGACCGACCAGACGAGCGCGCACGACCCGATCAACGGCTACCTGCCGCAAGGCTGGAGCGTCGCGCAATGGCGCGAGACGCAGAAGGTCGATCCGGAAGGCATCGTGCATCCGGCGAAGCAGTCGATGGCCGTGCAGGTGCGCGCGATGCTGACGCTGCAGGAGCGCGGCGCGGCCACGCTCGACTACGGCAACAACATCCGCCAGATGGCGCTGGAAATGGGCGTCGAGAACGCGTTCGACTTCCCGGGCTTCGTGCCGGCCTATATCCGCCCGCTGTTCTGCGAAGGCAAGGGCCCGTTCCGCTGGGTCGCGCTGTCGGGCGATCCGGAAGACATCTACAAGACCGACCAGAAGGTGAAGGAGCTGATCCCCGACGATCCGCACCTGCACAACTGGCTCGACATGGCACGTGAGCGCATCGCGTTCCAGGGCCTGCCGGCACGGATCTGCTGGGTCGGCGTGAAGGATCGCTATCGCCTCGGCCAGGCATTCAACGAGATGGTGAAGAACGGCGAACTGAAGGCCCCGATCGTGATCGGCCGCGACCACCTCGACACCGGTTCGGTCGCGAGCCCGAACCGCGAGACGGAATCGATGAAGGACGGCTCGGACGCCGTGAGCGACTGGCCGCTGCTGAACGCACTGCTGAACACCGCGGGCGGCGCATCGTGGGTGTCGCTGCATCACGGCGGCGGCGTCGGGATGGGCTTCTCGCAGCACTCGGGCGTCGTGATCGTCGCCGACGGTACCGCCGAAGCGCACGAGCGTCTCGGCCGCGTGCTGCTGAACGACCCGGCCACGGGCGTGATGCGCCATGCGGATGCCGGCTACGAACTCGCGCAGCAGACGGCCCGCGAAGCCGGCCTGAAGCTGCCGATGCTCGGCCGCTGAGCATGACGGCGCTCGATCAGGCGCCGGTGCACGCAACGATGATCCGCGCGGCGGATCTCGTTGCGTCGCCGTGGAAGAACGGCGGCGGCGTGACGCGCGAAATCGGCGCGTTTCCGCCGGGCGCCGCGCTCGACGCGTTCGCCTGGCGCGTGAGCGTCGCGGACGTCGGCGCGGCCGGGCCGTTCTCGCGTTTCGACGGCATCGACCGCACGCTCGTGCTGCTGTCCGGTGCGGGCATGACGCTCGCGGAAGCGGGCGGCGCGCGCCACGTGCTCGACGCGCCGCTCGCCCGCGCGGATTTCGCCGGCGAAACGGCGACCGATGCGACGCTGCACGACGGCGCCACGCGCGACTTCAACCTGATGACGCGCCGTTCGGCCGCGCGCGGGACGGTCGACGTGTGGCCCGAAGGCACGCACCGCGTCGAGCGCGCCGATACCGTGCTGCTGTTCTGCGCGACCGGCGCAGTCGGCATCGACGTCGACGGCGCGCACTATGCACTGCAGGAAATGGACACGCTGCGGCTCGACGGGCCGCGGCGTGCGTTTGACGTCGTCGTGAGCGGAGGCGGCGCGCTGCTCGCCGTGTCGCTCGCCGTCGGCGAACGAGACTGAACGCATGAAACCGATTGTCTGGCATCACCTGAGGCTGTGTCCGCACGGCCATCCCGACGAAACGATCGACGATGCGGCGATCTCCGTCGACGAAACCGGCACGATCGTGTGGCTCGGCGCGTTTTCCGCGCTGCCGCACGGTTATGCGCACTGGCGGCGGGAAGACCTGCACGGCGCGTGGGTGACGCCGGGCCTCGTCGACTGCCATACGCACCTCGTGTACGGCGGCACGCGCGCCGACGAGTTCGCGCAGCGTCTCGCCGGCGTCAGCTACGAGGAGATCGCGCGGCAGGGCGGCGGGATCGTGTCGACGGTGCGCGCCACGCGCGCGGCCGACGAGACGGCGCTGTTCGTGCAGGCGGCCGCACGCCTGCAGCCGCTGCTCGCCGAAGGCGTGACCGCGATCGAGATCAAGTCGGGCTACGGGCTCGACCTCGCGAGCGAGCGCAAGATGCTGCGCGTCGCGCGCCAGCTCGGCGAGCGCTTTCCGGTCACGGTGTACACCACGTTCCTCGGCGCGCACGCGCTGCCGCCGGAATACGCGGGCCGCGCGGATGACTACATCGACGAAGTGTGCGGGCGGATGCTGCCGGCGCTCGCCGACGAAGGCCTCGTCGATGCGGTCGACGTATTTTGCGAGCGCATCGGCTTCTCGCTCGCGCAGACCGAGCGCGTGTTCGAGGCCGCGACGCGGCGCGGCCTGCCGGTGAAGCTGCACGCGGAGCAGTTGTCGAACGCGGGCGGCACCGCGCTCGCCGCGCGGTATCGCGCGCTGTCCGCCGACCACCTCGAATTTCTCGACGAAGCCGGCATCGAGGCGATGAAGGCGGCCGGCACGGTCGCCGTGCTGTTGCCCGGCGCGTATTACTTCATTCGCGAAACGCAATTGCCGCCGATCGAGCTGCTGCGCAAGCACGGCGTGCCGATCGCGCTCGCGACCGACCACAACCCCGGCACGTCGCCGCTCGAATCGCTGCTGCTGACGATGAACATGGGCTGCACGCTGTTCCGCATGACGGTGCCCGAGGTGCTGCAGGGCGTGACGCGCCATGCGGCCGCGGCGCTCGGCCGCGCGGATCGTCACGGCGCGCTCGAGGTCGGTCGCCAGGCCGATTTCGCGGCCTGGTCGGTCGGCTCGCTGTCGGAGCTCGCTTACTGGATCGGCCGGCCGCTGTGCGAGCAGGTCGTGCGCGGCGGTACGACGGTGTTTCGCCGGATCAACGGCTAGCCTTGCAACAGACGAGACTCACGATGACCGAAATGACGCTGTTCGCGGACCATGCCCGGCTGCCCGATGGCTGGCGCCGCAACGTGCTGCTGCGCTGGGACGCGGCCGGCACGCTGACCGACGTGACGCCCGATGCCGACGCGCCGGCCGGCGTCGCGCGCGCGGCAGGGCCCGTGGTGCCCGGCATGCCGAACCTGCATTCGCACGCGTTCCAGCGCGCGATGGCGGGGCTCACCGAATACCGCGCGAATCCCGCCGACAGCTTCTGGAGCTGGCGCGACCTCATGTACCGTTTCGCGCTGAAGATCACGCCCGACGCGCTCGCGGCGATCGCGCGCTGGCTGTACGTCGAGATGCTGAAGTGCGGCTACACGTCGGTGTGCGAATTCCACTACGTGCATCACGCGCAGGACGGCTCGCGCTATCCGCAGATCGCGGAACTCGGCACGCGCGTGATCGACGCGGCCCGCTCGGCCGGCATCGGCATCACGATGCTGCCCGTGTCGTACCAGTTCGCCGGCTTCGGCAACAAGCCGCCGCGCGACGACCAGCGCCGCTTCATCAACACGCCGGACGGGCTGCTCGAACTGCTCGACGCGATGCGCCGCGTCGCGCCCGAGCATGGCGGACTGCGCTACGGCGTCGCGCCGCACTCGCTGCGCGCGGTGTCCGAGAGCGGATTGCGCGTGCTGCTCGACGGCCTGCCCGACGACGCGCCCGTGCATATCCATATCGCCGAACAGACGGCCGAAGTCGACGATTGCGTGCGTGCTTACGGCACGCGTCCCGTGCAGTGGCTGCTCGATCGCTTCGACGTCGATGCGCGCTGGTGCCTCGTGCACGCGACGCACGTCGATGCGGCCGAAACGGCCGCGCTCGCGAAGCGTCGCGCGGTGGCCGGCCTGTGCCTGACCACCGAGGCGAACCTCGGCGACGGCGTGTTCCCGGCCGTCGACTTTCTCGCGCAGGGCGGCGTGATCGGCGTCGGCTCGGACAGCCATGCGTCGGTCGACTGGCGCTCGGAGCTGCGCCTGCTCGAATACGGTCAGCGGCTCGTGCATCGCGCGCGCAACGTGCTCGCGAGCGACACGCAGGCGCATGTCGCCGACCGGCTGTTCGACGCGTCGCTCGCGGGCGGCGCGCAGGCCAGCGGGCGGCGCATCGGCGCGCTGCGTGAAGGCTGCCGCGCCGACTGGCTCGTGCTCGATCCCGATCATCCGGCGATCGCCGAACACGACAGCACGGCGTGGCTGTCGGGCGCGGTGTTCGCCGAGCATGGCGACACGCCGGTGCTCGACGTCTACACCGGCGGCGAACGCGTCGTGAGCGGGCGCCGCCATCGCGACGAAGCCGTCGCGTATGCCGACTACCGCGCCGCGCTGGCGCAACTGCTGCGCTGAACGCGCGGCACCCGGCGCGCCGCGTGCGCGCGCCGGCAGACTCTTACGGTGATGCGACATGACTGAACAACCGGCTGTTTTCACGCTGAAGCAGGGCACGCTGCCGCTGCTGATCTCGATTCCGCACGCAGGCACCCACATTCCCGACGACATCGCCGCGACGATGACGCCCGATGCGCGCTTCGTCGACGATTGCGACTGGCATCTCGAGCGGCTGTACGGGTTCGCGGCGACGCTTGGTGCGTCGATCCTCGTGCCGTCGCACGCGCGTTACGTCGTCGACCTGAACCGTCCGCCCGACAACGAGAACCTGTACCCGGGGCAGGACACGACCGGGCTCGTGCCGGTCGACACGTTCGACAAGGCGCCGCTGTATCCGGCGAACGCGCTGCCCGGCAACGACGAGATCATGCGCCGTCGCGACCGCTACTGGCGCCCGTATCATGACGCGCTGCAAGGCGAGATCGCGCGCCTGAAGCGCGAGCACGGCCGCGTGCTCGTGTGGGAAGCGCATTCGATCCGCTCGCACGTGCCGCGCTTCTTCGAAGGCCGCCTGCCTGATTTCAACTTCGGCACGTCGGGCGGCGCGAGCGCCGCGCCCGGCCTCGCCGAGGCGCTGGCGGCATGCGTGAGCGCGCACGGCGGCTATACGGCCGTCGCGAACGGGCGTTTCAAGGGCGGTTACATCACGCGTCACTATGGCGTGCCCGCCACCGGCGTCGAAGCCGTGCAGCTCGAGCTGTCGCAGATCACCTATATGGAAGAAACGCGTCCGTACGCGTACGACGAAGCGCGTGCGGCGCGGATCGTGCCGCTGCTGCAGACGCTCGTCGAAACCGCGCTCGCGCATCGCTGAGCCGCCGGCGCGCGTCGCGTGCGTGGTGTGCGGCGGCGCGGTGCCGTCTCGCGCCATGGCCTGCCAGCGGGCACTGCACGTGCCGACGCAGCGCACAAAACGGCATCGACCGGTCGGGTCGATGCCGTTTTTTTTCGTCTGATCGATGTCGGGATCGATACCTGAAAATTTGACGCAATTTTTAGGTGATATAAGCTGAATGTCAGGAAGTCGTCACGCGCGCCGGCCGCGACGGCGTCGATCAGCGCCGCACCGCGCCGGAATCCGTTGCGAAACACCTTGCCGACGTGTCGCCGCGCGGCATTGCCGCCTCCGCTTCATCGCGACACGTGTCCTGTCTTCACCAGTCAGTCGAGTACGATCGTGAAAGCCGCCAGCCCTTCGATATGCCGGACCCGAAGTCCGTCGGCGGGCGCGCCGCCTCAGGCCGGGCCGATCCGGCATGCTGATCGCGGCACGCGCGCCGCCCTCATACGCGAGCCTCGTCTCTTCGCTGTGTCCCATCGCGGCCTGCGCCGCTTCAACCTCGTGACCGCGCACGTGTTCAGCGCGGTGCAGTGCGACGGCAGCGCTTCATTGTTGCCCTAGCGTCCGTTTCCGCTTTCGCATCGGGTCGCACCGTCCGTTGCCGCGCCGTTCGCGCGGCAGGATCGCGCATGGGCGCGTGCGGCGCGACCGCGCGTGGCCATCGCCCCGCGCGGATGCCCGCGTCGCACGTTCATCCTGGAGGCGATCATGCGACCACGCCCGCTCGTAGCCGTCACCGCCGACCGCGTGATGCGCGGCGCCCATCCGAACCACACGGCCGGCGAGAAGTATCTCGTCGCGCTGGTCGACGGTGCCGGCGCGCTCGCCTTCGTGCTGCCCGCGCTCGGCACGCGCCAGCCGGTCGACGCGATCGTCGCGTCCATCGACGGGCTGCTGCTGACCGGCAGCTATTCGAACGTCGAGCCGCATCACTACGGCGGCCCGGCGAGCATGCCCGACACGCTGCACGATCCCGCGCGCGATGCGACCGCGCTGCCGCTGATCCGCGCGGCGATCGACGCGGGCGTGCCCGTGCTCGCGATCTGCCGCGGCATGCAGGAGCTGAACGTCGCGTATGGCGGCACGCTGCATCAGCGGCTGCATGCGAGCGCGAGTTTCCACGATCATCGCGAGCGCGACGGCGATCCGCTCGAGCGGCAGTACGGCCCCGCGCACCGCGTGCAGCTCGCGCCGGGCGGCCTGCTGCAACGGGTCGCGCGCGGCGCGCATGACGCGATGGTCAATTCGCTGCACGACCAGGGCATCGCGCGGCTCGGTGCGGGGCTCGTGGTCGAAGCGAGCGCGCCCGACGGGCTGATCGAGGCCGTCAGCGTGCGCGGCGCGCGTGCGTTCGCGCTCGGCGTGCAGTGGCATCCCGAATGGCGCTTCGCGGAACAGCCGCTGTCGCGCGACATCTTCGCGGCATTCGGCGCGGCGTGCCGCGCGCGCATGACACACCGCATTCATGCGGCCGGCGGCACCCTGCCGTCGCCGGCCGCATCCGACATCGACTGAACGAGGCCGATCATGCAACCCGAACTGAGCGAATTCCTGCGTCAGCACCGCATCACCGAAGTCGAGGCGATCATTCCCGACATGGCCGGCATCGCGCGCGGCAAGATCATTCCGCGCAACAAGTTCGAGTCCGGCGAATCGATGCGCCTGCCGCAGGCGGTGATGGTGCAGACCGTCACCGGCGACTATCCGGAAGACGGTTCGCTGACCGGCGTGACCGATCCCGACATGGTGTGCGTGCCCGATCCGTCGACGATCTGCCTGATTCCGTGGGCCGTCGATCCGACCGCGCAGGTGATTCACGATTGCGTGCATTTCGACGGCTCGCCGGTCGAGATCTCGCCGCGCTACGTGCTGCGCCGCGTGCTCGACCTGTACAAGGCGAAGGGGTGGAAGCCGGTCGTCGCGCCCGAACTCGAGTTCTATCTGGTCGACATGAACGCCGACCCGGACCTGCCGTTGCGTCCGCCGGTCGGCCGCACGGGCCGCGCGGAGACGGGGCGTCAGTCGTATTCGATCGAGGCGGTCAACGAGTTCGATCCGCTGTTCGAGGACATCTACGAATACTGCGAAATGCAGGGCCTCGACATCGAGACGCTGATCCACGAGGTCGGCGCCGCGCAGATGGAGATCAACTTCGTGCACGGCGACGCGCTGTCGCTCGCCGACCAGGTGTTCCTGTTCAAGCGCACGGTGCGCGAGGCCGCGCTGCGCCACAACATGTACGCGACGTTCATGGCCAAGCCGATGGAAAACGAGCCGGGCTCCGCGATGCATATCCACCAGAGCCTCGCCGATGCGCGCACCGGCCACAACCTGTTCGCCGACGAGGGCGGCGTCGTCTCGCCGATGTTCCACAGCTATCTCGCGGGGCTGCAGAAATACACGCCTGCATTGATGCCGATCTTCGCGCCGTACATCAACTCGTACCGCCGGCTGTCGCGCTTCATGGCGGCGCCGATCAACGTGCAGTGGGGCTACGACAACCGCACCGTCGGCTTTCGCATCCCGCAGTCGACGCCGGTCGCGCGGCGCATCGAGAACCGGATTCCGGGCGTCGACTGCAATCCGTACCTCGCATTCGCGGCGACGCTCGCGGCCGGGTATCTCGGTCTCACGCAGCAGCTCGCGCCGACCGAACCGATCGCGTCCGACGGCTACGACCTGCCGTACCAGCTGCCGCGCAACCTCGAGGAGGGCATCTCGCTGATGGCCGCGTGCGCGCCGCTCGCCGACATTCTCGGCAACAAGTTCGTGAAGGCGTATCTGGCGCTGAAGGAAACCGAATACGAAGCGTTTTTCCGCGTGATCAGCTCGTGGGAACGCCGCCATCTCCTGCTGCACGTGTGAGCGTGCGGCACCGACCTGCGGAGGCAACATGACAGAACGAAGCGAAGCCGTCGCCGCGCGCTCGACCGCCGAATACCGCGCGCTCGACGCCGCGCACCACATCCACCCGTTCTCCGACATGGGTGCGCTCAACCGCGCGGGCAGCCGCGTGATCGTGAAGGCCGACGGCGTCTACCTGTGGGACTCGGACGGCAACAAGGTCATCGACGGCATGGCCGGCCTCTGGTGCGTGAACGTCGGCTACGGCCGCAAGGAACTCGCCGACGCCGCGTATCGCCAGCTTCAGGAACTGCCGTTCTACAACACGTTCTTCAAGACGACGCACCCGCCGGTGATCGAACTGTCGGCGATGCTCGCCGAAGTCACGCCCGCGGGCTTCAACCACTTCTTCTATTGCAACAGCGGCTCGGAAGGCAACGACACCGTGCTGCGTCTCGTGCACCAGTACTGGCGCGTGCAGGGCAAGCCGCAGAAGAAGGTCGTGATCTCGCGCAAGAACGGCTACCACGGCTCGACGATTGCGGGCGGCACGCTCGGCGGGATGGGCTACATGCACGAGCAGATGCCGTCGCAGGTCGAGAACATCGTGCACATCGACCAGCCGTATTTCTTCGGCGAAGCGCAGGCCGGCGAGACGCCCGAAGCGTTCGGCCTCGCACGCGCGCAGCAGCTCGAAGCGAAGATCCTCGAACTCGGCGCGGAGAACGTCGCCGCGTTCATCGGCGAGCCGTTCCAGGGCGCCGGCGGCGTGATCTTCCCGCCGTCGACCTACTGGCCGGAAATCCAGCGGATCTGCCGCAAGTACGACATCCTGCTCGTCGCCGACGAAGTGATCGGCGGCTTCGGCCGCACCGGCGAATGGTTCGCGCATCAGCACTTCGGCTTCGAGCCGGACCTGATCACGATGGCCAAGGGCCTGACGTCGGGCTACGTGCCGATGGGCGCGGTGGGCATCCACGAACGCATCGCGCGGCCGATCATCGACAACGGCGAATTCAATCACGGCCTCACGTACTCGGGTCATCCGGTCGCGGCGGCGGTGGCGGTCGCGAACCTGAAGCTGCTGCGCGACGAGGGAATCGTCGAGCGCGTGAAGCGCGACATCGGGCCGTATTTCCAGCGACGGCTGCGGGAAGCGCTCGGCGATCATCCGATCGTCGGCGAGATCGCGGGGGCGGGACTGGTCGCGGGTGTCCAGCTCGCGCGCGATCGCGAGCGGCGCGAGCGGTTCGACGCCAGCGTCGATATCGGCACCATCTGCCGCGACTTCTGCTTCAACGGGAATCTGATCATGCGCGCGACCGGCGACCGGATGCTGCTGTCGCCGCCGCTGGTGATCCGGGAGGCGGAGGTCGACGAGATCGTCGACAAGGCGAAGCGCGCGTTCGATGCGACGGCGGAGCGGGTGGGGCGGGCAGGGTAGTCAGTCGTCGCGACACTGCGATTGCATGTGGTCGCAGCGTCGTTGCCCGTCGAACGGGTTCGCGAGCGCAAGGAAGCGTGCAGGGGAGGCGGGCCGCAGCAGAAAGGCGGCCGCAAAACGAAAAGGGCCTGCGTCGTGAGACGCAGGCCCTTGAATTCTTTGGTGGGCGGTACTGGGATCGAACCAGTGACCCCTGCCGTGTGAAGGCAGTGCTCTACCGCTGAGCTAACCGCCCAAAGAAGCTGAAATTATGTCAGAGCTTTTCGGGTTCGTAAAGCACTTTCTTCAAATATTTTTCAGGCCGGTGCAAAAGGTTCGTCAGCCGGCCGTCGACGGCTCGACGAGATCGAGGATCGAGCCGTCGCGCTTGAGCGTCGCGAGCACGATGCTCGAATTGATCGACATCACGCCCGTCGCGCGGTGCAGGCGGTTGATCACGAAGTCGGAATAGTGGTCGAGGTCGCGCGCCCGCACCGTCAGCACGTAGTTCGAGCCGCCCGTCACGATCTGCGCGGCGATGACTTCCGGCCACTGCTGGATCGCCTCCACGAACCGGTCGTGCCATTCGGGTACGTCCGGCCGCATCGACACGTGCACGAGCGCCTCGAATGCGACGCCGACCTTCTTCGGATCGATCGTGCAGCGGTAGCCCGAAATGGCGCCGCGTTCCTCGAGCAGCTTCACGCGCCGCAGGCACGCCGACGGCGACAGCGCGACCGCATTCGCGAGGTCCTGATTGCTGATGCGTCCGTCCCGCTCGAGATGCCGGAGGATCCGCATGTCGGTTCGATCCAGATTCATTTCGCAGAATCCCATAGTTTTTGAGATGACAAGCGCAGACTCTACTGCAATGGCGGCGATTCGTCATCGAAAAGTGAAGCTCATTCTATTTCGTCCTCGATAACATGCGCCCCATGCCTCGACCGCACGGCCTGACGCGCTGTCACGCCGCCGGCCGACTCGCCGCCTTCAACTTCCAGCGTCATTCCGCCATGTACGAACACATTCCCGCCTATCCGGGCGACCCGATCCTGTCGCTGTTCCAGGCGTTCCAGCAGGATGCCCATCCGCACAAGGTCAACCTCAGCATCGGTCTCTACTACGACGAAACGGGCCGCATCCCCGTGCTGGAGAGCACGCGTCTCGCGGCCGAGCGCGTGCGCGAAGCCGGCGCGCCGCATACGTATCTGCCGATGGAAGGGCTCGCCGCGTATCGGCAGGGCGTGCAGCGCCTCGTGTTCGGCGCCGACTGCGCGGCGCTTGCGCAAGGGCGTATCGCGACGCTGCAGACGCTCGGCGGCTCGGGCGCGCTGCGGCTCGGCGCGGAATTCGTGAAGCGCTATTTCCCCGACAGCGCGATCTGGATCAGCGATCCGACGTGGGACAACCATCGCGTGATCTTCGCGGCGGCCGGCCTCGACGTGCATACGTATCCGTACTACGACGAAGCGCGCAACGACCTGCGCGTCGACGCGATGCTCGCGGCGCTCGACGCGCTGCCCGCGCGCAGCGTCGTGCTGCTGCAGCCGTGCTGCCACAACCCGACGGGCCTCGACCTCGGCCGCGACGCATGGCGCGCGGTGATCGACGTGCTCGCGCGCCGCGGGCTGATTCCGTTCCTCGACATGGCGTACCAGGGCTTCGGCGACGGGCTCGACGACGACGCATGGGCCGTGCGCGCGATCGTCGAAGCGGGACTGCCGGCGATCGTCAGCAACTCGTTCTCGAAGAACTTCTCGCTGTACGGCGAGCGCGTCGGCGGCCTGTCGATCGTCTGCACGAGCGCGGGCGAAGCGGCGACGGTGCTGAGCCAGTTGCAGGCCGGCGTGCGCCGCACCTATTCGAGCCCGCCGCTGTTCGGCGCGCAGCTCGTGTCGGCCGTGCTGAACGACGACGTCCTGCGGGCATGCTGGGAAGACGAGGTGGCCGAGGTGCGCACGCGCATCAAGCGCATGCGCGGCGCGCTGAAGGCGCGGCTCGACGCGCGCCTGCCGGCGAGCGCGTTCGATGCGCTCGTCACGCAGCGCGGCATGTTCAGCTACACGGGCATCGCGGCGACCGACGTGGACCGGCTGCGCGCGTCGCACGGCGTCTACCTGCTGCGCTCGGGCCGCATGTGCATCGCGGGCCTGAACGACGCGAACGTCGACCACGTCGCGAACGCGATCGCCGACGTGCTCGGCGGCACGTCGCGCCAGGCCGCCTGAGCGGCCGCTCCCGAACCGAAGGAGGACACGATGGCAGACACGATCCCGGTCGACTTGCCGCAACTCGCGCAGCCGTTCTCGTGGGCGACCCGCGCGAGCGGGCTGATGTTTACCGGCCACGGGCCGGTCGATGCGTCCGGCGCGATCGCCGGCGACACGATGACCGAGCAGGCGCGCATCACGCTCGGCAATCTCGCGAAGGCCGTCGCGGCGGCCGGCGCGACGATGGACGACGTCGCGCAGGTGCTCGTCTATCTGTCCGACGTGAAGGCGATGCCCGAATTCGACGCCGAATACCGGCGCCACTTTCACGAACCGTACCCGAACCGCACGTGCGTGGGCGTGCAGGGCTTCGCGCACCCGGACATGCGCGTCGAACTCGTCGCGTACGTCGCGCTGCCGGCGGCGCGCGGCTAGCCGGCACGCGACTTCGCGACGATCGCAGCCCCCACGATTACCGACAAGCATCAACACCCCCCCGACGAACATCAAATATTCAGACAAGGATGGAGACGAAGATGAGGCGTATCACTCGATTCGCAGTACCGACGATGGCGGGCCTGCTCGCCGCGAGCGGCGCGATGGCGCAGAGCAGCGTGACGCTGTACGGCATCGTCGACCAGAGCATTCGCTACACGACGCATGCGAACGCGTCGAACGACGCGAGCGTGCAGATGACCAACGGCGCGATCACCAACAGCCGCTGGGGCCTGAAGGGCAGCGAAGCGCTTGGCGGCGGGCTGAAGGCGATCTTCCAGCTCGAGAGCGGCTTCGAGCCGCAGAACGGGCAGCTCGACGGCGCGCTGTTCGGCCGCTACGCGTATGTCGGCCTGGCGAGCGACTGGGGCACCGTGAAGCTGGGCCGGCAGGCGACCGAGGCGTTCAACCTGTTCGGCGATCTCGATCCGCTGACGGTCGGCAACTATACGGCCAACATGTGGCCGTACTTCCTCACGCAGGGCCGCGCGAGCAACGTCGTCAGCTACGACGGCACGTTCGGCGGGCTGAACGTCGGCGCGAGCTACGGCTTCGGCGGCGTCGCGGGCAGCCTCGGCGCGAATGCGTACTGGGGCACGCACGTGTCATACACGCTCGGCGGGCTGATGATCGGCGCGACCTACCAGCAGGCGCGCGACCTGAACAGCCGTGCGCAGCAGGCATGGGGCGCGGGCGCACGCTACGCGTTCGGCGCGGCGACGCTGTACGCGGGTTACCTCGGCGGCATCGACCGCACGGGCCTGCTCGACCGGCAACTGCTGAACGCGCCGGGCCGCGACGTGACCTACGGTTCGTTCGCCGACAATCCGCGCCGCGACGCGATCTTCTATACCGGCGCGAGCGTGAAGGTCACGCCGGCGGTGTCGGTGACGGGCGTCGCGTACTACGACGACATCCGCAACGTCAACGGCGTCGCAGGCAACGGCGGGAAGCGCTATACGGGCGTGCTCGAGGCCGAGTACGCTCTGTCGAAGGCGACGCAGGTCTATGCGACGGTCGACTACAACCGGGTGACCGGCGGCGCGTTCACCGAAATGCCCGGACGCGGCAACCAGACGGGTATCGCGGCCGGCTTGCGCCACATGTTCTGAGCACGCGGCGCGCGGTGGCCGGTGCGGTCCGGCACCGGTCCGTGCGCCGTCGATGTTTCGACCGGACACACGTTTTCGAACGAGGTCATTCGATGCAACCAGAAGGGCAATTCCAGCACATCGCGGCGCGCGAGCAGGGTCTGCGCCGCACGCTTTCCGCACGGCAGATGGCGATGATCGCGATCGGCGGTGCGATCGGCACGGGTCTCTTTCTCGGCAGCGGGTTCGCGATCGGCTTTGCCGGCCCGAGCGTGCTCGTCAGCTACGCGATCGGCGCGTTCATCTCGCTGCTGCTGATGGGCTGTCTCGCGGAGATGACGGTCGCGCACCCGACTTCCGGGTCGTTCGGCGCGTACGCCGAACATTACGTGAGCCCGTGGGCCGGGTTCCTCGTGCGCTATGCGTACTGGGCGTGCATCGTGCTCGCGGTCGGCACCGAAGTCACCGCGATCGCGCTGTACATGAAGTACTGGTTCCCGGGCGTGCCGGGCTGGCTGTGGATCGTCGGCTTCTCGGCGCTGCTCGTATTCGTCAACGCGCGCAGCGTCGACGTGTTCGGCGCGGTCGAATACGGCTTCTCGGTCGTGAAGATCGCGGCGATCGTCGGCTTCATCGTGCTGGGCGCGTACGTCGTGTTCGGCAATCCGGCGCTGGTCGGCGACGGCGCGGCCGGCGCGGGCTTCCACCATTACACCGAGCACGGCGGGTTCTTCCCGAAGGGGATGTGGGGGATGTGGGTCGCGGTGATCGTGTCGATCTTCAGCTACCTGAGCATCGAGATGATCGCGGTCGCGGCGGGCGAGGCGGAAGATCCCGAGCGCGCGGTGACGCGCGCGTTCCGCTCGACGATCGTGCGGCTCGTGCTGTTCTACCTCGTCACGCTCGCGCTGATGCTCGCGATCGTGCCGTGGACGGCGGCGGGGCGCGACGAAAGCCCGTTCGTGAAGGTGATGGAGGCGATCCACCTGCCGGGCGCGGCCGGGCTGATCAACTTCGTCGTGCTGATCGCCGCGCTGTCCGCGATGAACAGCCAGCTCTACATCACGACGCGGATGATGTTCAGCCTGTCGCGCGCGGGTCATGCGCCGAAGGCGCTCGGCGAGGTGAACACGCGCGGCGTGCCGTTCGGCGCGCTGATGCTGTCGACGCTCGGCATCGCGCTCGCGACGGTCCTGAGCGTGCTGTATCCGGACGCGTCGTTCACGATCATGATGTCGGTGTCGATGTTCGGCGCGCTGTTCACGTGGATGATGATCTTCGTCACGCATTACTGCTTCCGGCGGCGTCGCGCGGCGCTCGGCCTGCCGGCGCCCGCGTTCCGGATGCGCGGCTTCCCGCTGCTGACGCTGCTCGGCGCGGCGCTGATGCTCGCGGTGATGGTGACGACGTACTTCACGGCCGAATTCCACATGACGCTGATCTTCGGCATTCCGTTCCTGGTCGCGCTGTCCGTCGTGTATGCGGTGTGGTATCGGCGCGCGCAGCCGGTGCTGCAGCCGGAAGCGAAGTAGCGGAGAAGTGTCGGAGAAGTACCGGCGCGGCGTACCGGCGCGCCGGCTCAGCCCGCGAGCGCGGGCAGCGCGTCGATCGACGCGCGCACGTAGTCGGCGAAGCGCAGCGCGACCGGTTCGGCGGTGCCGCTGCGCTTCAGCTCCAGCGTGCGCGATTCGAGCGACGCATCCTTCAGCGGCCGGAACGCGAGCCGGTCGCTCTTCACCTGCTGCAGCACGCGCGGCACCAGCGCGATGCCCATCCCGAATTCGATCATCGACAGGATCGTCTGCCAGAGCCGCGCCTCGTGACGGATCAGCGGGCTGAATCCCGCGTTCACGCATTGCGCGATGATCAGGTCGTGATAGTGCGGCGCCGCGTCGCGCGGAAACAGGATGAACGGTTCCGCGGCCAGCGCGGCGAGTGCGACCTGCCGGCGCCGCGCGAGCGGATGCGCGGCCGGCAGGCAGCACACGAACGGTTCCGCGTAGACGGGCGCCGATTCGACCTCGGGCGGGCAGTGGCCCCAGTGCGCGTAGCCGAGATCGATCTGGCCGCGCTGGATCGCCTGCACCTGCGCCTGCGTGTTCATCTCGCTCAGCACGATCTCGACGCCAGGATAATCGGCCTCGAAGCGTCGCACGGCGTCGGGCAGCCCGCGATACAGCATCGAATGGACGAAGCCGATCCGCAGCCGTCCCGCGAGACCGGACGCCGAGCGCACCGTGAGACGCTCCGCCTCGGCCGCCTGCAGCAGCAGCCGGCGCGCTTCGCCGAGCAGCACCGCGCCCGCGTTGGTCAGCGCGACCGTCTTGTTGGTGCGGGAAAAAAGCTGCACGCCGAGCGCATCCTCGAACTTGCGGATGTCGAAGCTCAGCGCCGGCTGCGAGATGAACAGGCGCTTCGCCGCGCGCCCGAAATGCAGCTCCTCGGCGACCGCCACGAAGTAGCGCAACTGCCTCAGTTCCATGGTGCGTCCTCCCCGCATCGGCATCGATAAGCGTCGTCTATCGTACCGGATAAATCCTGTATTGGACGCTTATCGATCGCGCGCCTACGCTCTGCTGAACGCCTGGCACCAGCCGGCCGCGCCGCCGCGGCGCGGGCACCGGCCGGCAGCCGGGCCACCATGGAGACGCATGCATGAACGACACCGCTCGCACGCCGGACACAGGCGCGACCAACAACATCCCCGATAGCCGGGGCATCAACTTCTTCACGGCCGATCCCGATCTCGGCGCGTTGCTGAAACTGCATCTCGGCGCGACCCGCTACGCGGCACTCGAACCGCAGCTGCACGCGCTCGGCGCGCGCGTGTCGGGCGAACTCGACGCGTGGGCGTCGCGCGCGGACAAGCATCCGCCCGTGCTCGAGCATCGCAACCGGCGCGGCGAAGCCGTGCAGCGGATCGACAAGGATCCCGCGTATGTCGCGCTCGAACGGGTCGCTTACTCGGAACTCGGGCTCGCGGCGCTGAGCCACCAGCCCGAGGCGGTGGCGCCGCTCGTCAAGTACGCGCTGACGTTCCTGTTCGTGCAGGCGGAATTCGGGTTGTGCTGCCCGGTCAGCATGACCGATTCGCTGACGCGCACGCTGCGTCGTTTCGGCGACCCGGCGCTCGTCGAACACTATCTGCCGAGGCTCGCGTCGCGCGATTTCGACACGCTGTTCCAGGGCGCGATGTTCATGACCGAGCAGGCGGCCGGCTCCGACGTCGGCCGCATCGCGACGCGCGCGGTGCGTGAAACCGACGCGCAGGGCGGGGCGGTGTGGCGCCTGTACGGCGACAAGTGGTTCTGCTCGAACGCGGACGCCGACCTGGCGATGGTGCTCGCGCGGCCCGACGGCGCGCCGGACGGCATCAAGGGCCTCGCGCTGTTCCTGCTGCCGAAGACGCTGCCGGACGGCACGCGCAATCGCTACCGGATCGTGCGGCTGAAGGACAAGCTCGGCAGCCGTTCGATGGCGAGCGGCGAGATCGCGCTCGAAGGCGCGCAGGCCTGGCTGATCGGCGAGATCGGCCGCGGCTTTCACCAGATGGCCGACATGATCAACATGTCGCGGCTGTCGAACGGCGTGCGCGCGGCGGGCCTGATGCGGCGCGCGCTGAACGAGTCGCTGCACGTGGCCGCGCATCGCGCCGCGTTCGGCCGCAAGCTGATCGAGATGCCGCTGATGCAGCGTCAGTTGATGAAGATGCTGCTGCCCGCCGAGGCCGCGCGCGCGATGTTCATGCAGATCGCGCTGCTGCTGCCGCAGGCGGATGCGGGCGACGAGCAGGCCGCGCGCTGCGTGCGCATCCTCACGCCGCTGATCAAGTTCCGCGCGTGCCGCGATGCGCGCCGCGTGACGGGCGACGCGATGGAGGTGCGCGGCGGCACCGGCTACATCGAGGAATGGAGCGATGCGCGCCTCGTGCGCGACGCGCATCTCGGCTCGATCTGGGAAGGCACCAGCAACATCGTCGCGCTCGACGTCGCGCGCGCCGCGCAGCGCGAGCAGGCGCTCGACGCGCTGCGCACGTTCCTCGGCGACCGGCTCGGCGCGGCGCCGCTGCCCGACGCGAGCCGCGCGGCGCTGCGGCGCATTCTCGCGCGCGCGTGCGATGCGCTCGCGCGGGTCGCGGCGGAAGGCGACGACGCGCGCGTGCGGCAGGCCGCGTCGGCGCTTTACTACGCGAGCGCGGCTGTGCTGATGGCGTGCGAGGGCGCCCAGCTCGCACCCGATTTCCGGCGCCTCGCGCTCGCGCACCTGGTCGTGCGTCACAAGCTGCTGCCGGTCGACCCGCTCGCACCGGCGTCGCGCGACGACGAAGCGGCGGCGTTCGACGCGCTGCTGCGCGGCACACCGGTGCCGCTCGACATGGCGCTCGACCTGCTGCCGGAGGTCGAACGATGAGCGCGACGGAAGCGATGAACGCGCCGCGCGGCGCGCTCGACGGGCTCAAGATCGTCGACCTGAGCCGCGTGCTCGGCGGTCCGTACTGCACGCAGGCGCTCGCCGATCACGGCGCGACCGTGATCAAGATCGAGCCGCCGGACGGCGACGAGACGCGCGGCTGGGGGCCGCCGTTCCTCGGCGACACCGCGTGGTATTTCATGGGCGTGAACCGCAACAAGGAGGGGCTCGCGCTCGACCTGTCCCGCGACGACGGGCGCGCGATCCTGTGGCGCCTGCTGGAGGACGCCGACGTGCTCGTCGAGAACTTCAAGCCCGGCACGCTCGCGCGCTGGGGCATGGACTATGCGCGCGACCTGCAGCCGCGTTTCCCGCGCCTGATCCACTGCGCGGTGACGGGCTTCGGCGAGGACGGCCCGCTCGGCGGGCTGCCCGGCTACGACGCGGTGATCCAGGCGATGGCCGGGCTGATGAGCGTCAACGGCGAGCGCGACGGCGACGCGATGCGAATCGGGTTGCCGATCGTCGACATGGTCACGGGGCTCAATGCGCTTGCCGGCATCCTGCTGGCGCTCGCGGAGCGCGAGAAGAGCGGGCAGGGGCAGTCGATCGACATCGCGCTGTACGACTGCGGCGTGTCGCTGCTGCATCCGCACCTGCCGAACTTCTTCGGCTCGGGGCGCGTGCCCGGGCGCAGCGGCAACGCGCATCCGAACATCGCGCCGTACGACAGCTATCGCACGGCGACGGTGCCGATCTTCCTCGCGGTCGGCAACGACCGGCAGTTCGCGCGCCTCGTCGCGCATCTTGGCGCGCCGGCGCTCGCGGGCGATCCGCGCTTCGCCGACAACCGCAGCCGCTGCGCGCACCGGCCCGAACTGAAGGCCGAGCTCGAGGCACGGCTCGCCGCCCATCCGTGCGAGCCGCTGGCGCGCGACCTGATGGCGGCGGGCGTGCCGTGCGGGCCGGTGCGCACGGTCGCCGACGTCGCGCGCGACCCGCATGCGCTGCACCGCGAATTGTTCGTCGAGATCGGCGCATATCGCGGCACGGCATCGCCGGTGAAGCTGTCGCGCACGCCGGCAACCTATCGTTCGCCGCCGCCCGCGCTCGGCCGCGACACGCGCGCGGTGCTCGACCGCCTCGGCGTCGATCCCGCGCTCCAGCAACGATTGCTCGACGCCGGCGTGCTGAAGGTCGCGCCGGACCCGGCGTGACCGGCCGAGTGGTGCGCGCACGCGAGCATCCTCGGCCGGCGCATCGCAGGGACAAGCCGCTCGACGCAAGGCAATGAAAGCGCCGTAAGGCGACGTAAAGCACCACCGCCAGCCGGCGGCGCAAGGCCGGCCATCCGGCAAGGCGCGCGACAGTCGCGCCGCCGATCACAAACATGGAGACATCGATGAGCCGTCCGCAATCCCCGTCCGCCGCGCAGCCGCGGCCCGGCCGCGCCGCCCTCGCGGCGTTCGTCGGCACCACGATCGAGTGGTACGACTTCTACATCTACGGCACCGCCGCCGCGCTCGTATTCGGCAAGGTGTTCTTTTCGAGCACGATGAATCCCGGCGTCGCGACGCTGCTCGCATTCGTCACGTTCTGGGCCGGCTTCGCCGCGCGGCCGCTCGGCGGAATCGTGTTCGGGCATCTCGGCGATCGCGTCGGCCGAAAGACCGCGCTCGTGATCACGCTGGTGATGATGGGGCTGGCCACGACGGGCATCGGCCTGCTGCCCGGCTACGCGTCGATCGGTGTGTGGGCGCCGGCGGGCCTCGTCGTGCTGCGCGTGTTGCAGGGCATCGCGGTCGGCGGCGAGTGGGGCGGCGCGGTGCTGATCGCGAGCGAGAACGCGCCGAAGCATCGCAGCATCCTCTATGCGGCGTTCGCGCAGCAGGGTTCGCCCACCGGCAACCTGCTCGCCACCGCCGCCTTCTTCGCGCTGAGCGCGCTGCCGACGCCGTCGTTCCTGATGTGGGGCTGGCGCATTCCGTTCCTGCTGTCGGCGGTGCTCGTGATCATCGGGATGGTGATCCGGCTGCGGCTCGAGGAATCGATCGACATGCAGCGCGTGCTCGCGCGCAAGCGCACGGTGAAGCTGCCGCTGCGCGACGTCGTGCGCGACCACTGGCCCGTCGTGCTGCTCGCGGCCGGCACGCTGCCGGTGATCAACGTCACGTATTTCCGCAGCACCTTCGCGCTGTCGTGGGCGACGAAGGAGCTCGGCTACGCGCAGGGCACGTTTCTCGGCATCCTGTCGATCTCGCTCGTCGTGCAGTTCCTGATGCAGCCGGTCGGCGCGTGGTTCGTGTCGAAGGTCGACATGCGACGCGCGATGTGCTGGATCCTGATTCCCGAGATCGTGCTGATGCCGGTGATGTTCCATGCGCTTGCGACGCGTTCGTACTGGATCGCCGTCGCCGGGATGTGCATCTCGACGATCCCGTCGGCGATGTTCTACGGCGCGGTCGGCGGCGTGCTCGCGCGCGTGTTTCCGGCCAACATCCGCTACACGGGCCTGTCGCTCGCGTATCAGTTGAGCGCGCTCGTCGTGGGCGGCGGCACGCCGGTGCTCGCGCAGGCGATCCTGAACGCGACCGGCAGCATCGTCGGTGTCGCGATCGCGTCGGGGCTGTACGCGCTCGTGTCGCTTGCGTGCATGCTCGCGCTGCTGAATCGCACCGGCTACCGCGCGGACGAGTTGTCGACGGCCGAGCGCAGCGATGCGGCCGAATGGGATGCCGAAGGCGCGAGCGCTGAAAGTCCGATTGGCGAGACCGCGCAGGCGGGCGACCGCGGTGCGTTGAAACCGGCGGGTTGAATCCGCCGGGCCGGCGCGACTTGCCAATTCGGCGGCGGCGTACGCGCCGGACGGATCGCGTCGCCTCGATTCCGCCCTCCCAAAAGCAAACGGCACCGTGCGATACACGGTGCCGTTTGCCTTGCTTCGCTTCGCAACGCGGCCGGCGCGACCGGCCCGCGCGATTCGCGGTGCGTCAGCCTTCCGTCGGCGGCACGTAGCCGGACGCCTGGTCCGCGCCGTCGCCGAAGAAGTACTTCTCGGTCTGCTTCATCAGGTACTGGCGCGCGCGCGGGTCGGCCATGTTCAGGCGGTTCTCGTTGATCAGCATCGTCTGCTGCTTGAGCCAGCCTTGCCACGCTTCCTTCGACACGCTTTCGTAGATGCGCTTGCCGAGTTCGCCCGGCAGCGGCGGGAAATCGAGACCTTCGGCTTCCTTGCCGAGCTTCGCGCATTGGATCATTCGAGCCATCGTGTACTTCTCCTGTAATCGGTCTGGGGGAGGGCAGTCGTGCCTGCGCTCAGAGCTGCTTCATCAGCACGAGCGACTTGCGCTGCCAGTTGTAGAGCTTGCGGCGGTCTTCCGGCAGGTCGTCGACGCTGACCTTGACGAAGCCGCGCTTGAGGAACCAGTGCTCGGTGCGCGTCGTGAGCACGAAGATGTGCGTGAGGCCGCGCGCGCGGGCGCGCTGCTCGATGCGCTTGAGCAGGCGTTCGCCGTCGCCCGAGCCCTGCGCTTCCGGCGCGACCGTCAGGCACGCCATCTCGCCGATCTTCTCCTGCTGGTACGGATACAGCGCCGCGCAGCCGAACAGCACGCCATCGTGCTCGATCACCGAGAAGTGGTCGATGTCGCGTTCGATCTGGTGGCGGCCGCGCCGCACCAGCGTGCCGTCGGATTCGAGCGGCTCGATCAGCGACAGGATGCCGCCGACGTCGTCCGGCGTCGCTTCGCGCAGGCTCTCGAGGTTCTCGTACGAGATCATCGTGCCGACGCCGTCGTGCAGGAACAGTTCGAGCAGCATGCTGCCGTCGAGCGACTGCGGAATCAGGTGGGCCCGGGTCACGCCGCCGCGGCAGGCGCGGATCGAGTGCTTCAGGAAGAACGCGTCGTCGCCCTGGATGTTGCCGGAGTCGAGCAGCTCGGCGGCGGCGTCGAGCGACATTTCGCGGATCAGGCCGCCTTCGTCGTCGACGATGCCGGGCGCCTCGGTCAGGAAGATGATCTTGTCGGCGCGCAGCGCGATCGCGGCGGCCGATGCGACGTCTTCCATCGACAGGTTGAACGCCTCGCCGGTCGGCGAGAAGCCGAGCGGCGACAGCAGCACGAGCTTGCGGCTCGCGAGCGAATGACGGATCGATTCGGCGTCGATCTTGCGCACGATGCCCGTGTGCGCGAAATCGACCCCGTCGAGAATCCCCACCGGCCGGGCGGTCACGAAGTTGCCGGACACGACGCTGATGTGCGCGTGCGCCATCGGCGAGTTCGGCAGACCCTGGCTGATCGCGGCCTCGATGTCGAGACGCACTTCGCCGGCCGCTTCCTTCGCGGATTCGAGCGCGCGCGCATCGGTGATGCGCAGCCCGTGCGAAAACTCGGATTCGACACCATGCAGGCTCAGCTGCTCCTCGACCTGCGGCCGCGAGCCGTGCACGAGCACGATCTGGATGCCCATCGCCTGCAGCAGCGCGATGTCGGACACGAGCGCGTTCAGCAGCCCCTGCTGCACCACCTCGCCGCCGAACCCCACGACGAACGTGCTGTTGCGGAACTTGTGGATGTAAGGCGCGACGGAGCGCATCCAGTCGACGAACTGCGCGTGGCTGGCGGCCGAATCGTCGGCGGCCGGCGGCGTCGCGGCGCCGGTCTGGGCGGGTGGGAGGTCGGTTTGGGAATTCATGGGCGGGATTATAATGCGCCCCCATGTCGAATGTACCTAAAAGTCCCGCGCCGACGCGGGCCAAAGCGCCGTCGGACCGGCACCCGGAAGGGGCGGCCGATGCGCGTCAGCAGCAGGGTCAGCCGCCGCGCGGGCCGCGCGGCGACGAGCGGCGCCGCGAGCCGGGCCAGCCGGCCGCGCAGGGCGCGCCCCAGGCCGCCGGCGAGCGCGCGCCGCGCCGCGAGCGTCCGCCGCGCGCGGCCGTCGCGCCCAATCCCGTTCCGCCGATCACCTACCCCGAAAGCCTGCCCGTGTCGGGCAAGCGCGACGAAATCGCGCGCGCGATCGCCGGTCATCAGGTCGTCATCGTCTGCGGTGAAACGGGTTCGGGCAAGACCACCCAGCTGCCGAAGATCTGTCTCGATCTCGGCCGCGGCCTCGGCGCCGGCGGCACGGGCCTGATCGGCCATACGCAGCCGCGGCGCCTGGCCGCGTCGTCGACCGGCCGGCGCATCGCCGAGGAGCTCGGCACGCCGTTCGGCGAGGTGGTCGGCTACAAGGTGCGCTTCACCGACAATCTCGCGCCGGGCGCGTCCGTCAAGCTGATGACGGACGGCATCCTGCTCGCCGAGACGCAGACCGATCCGCTGCTGAAGGCGTACGACACGCTGATCATCGACGAGGCGCACGAACGCAGCCTGAACATCGACTTCCTGCTCGGCTACCTGAAGGAAATCCTGCCGAGGCGGCCGGACCTGAAGCTGATCGTCACGTCCGCGACGATCGACGCCGACCGCTTCGCGCGCCATTTCGGCACCGACGCGCGCCCGGCGCCCGTGATCGAGGTGAGCGGGCGGCTGTATCCGGTCGAGATGCGCTACCGGCCGGTGGCCGAGGATCGCCCGGCCGTGAAGCACGCCGAAGGCACGGGCGGCCGCGATCGCGTGAAGACCGCGCGCGAGGCCGAACGCGACCTGATGGACGCGATCGTCGACGCGGTCGACGAACTGTGCCGCGAAGGCCCCGGCGACGTGCTGGTGTTCCTGCCCGGCGAGCGCGAGATCCGCGAGGCGGCCGAGGCGCTGCGCAAGCATCATCCGCCGCATACCGAGATCCTGCCGCTGTTCGCGCGGCTGTCGGCGGCCGACCAGGACAAGGTGTTCAAGGCGTCGAACGCACGCCGCATCGTGCTCGCGACCAACGTGGCCGAAACGTCGCTGACGGTGCCGGGCATCCGCTACGTCGTCGACACCGGGCTCGCGCGCGTGAAGCGCTATTCGTACCGGAACAAGGTCGAGCAGCTGCAGGTCGAGTCGATCTCGCAGGCCGCCGCGAACCAGCGCGCGGGCCGCTGCGGCCGGGTGGCCGACGGCGTCTGCATCCGCTTGTACGAGGAAAGCGACTACCAGGCGCGCGCGCGTTTCACCGATCCGGAAATCCTGCGCTCGTCGCTCGCATCGGTGATCCTGCGGATGAAGTCGCTGCACCTGACCGCGATCGAATCGTTCCCGTTCCTCGAGCCGCCGCCCGGCCGCGCGATCGCGGACGGCTACCAGCTGCTCAACGAACTCGGCGCGGTCGACGACGACAACGCGCTGACGCCGCTCGGCCGCGAACTCGCGCGGCTGCCGCTCGATCCGCGCGTCGGCCGGATGATTCTCGCCGCGCGCGATCAGCAGTCGCTGCGCGAGGTGCTGATCATCGCGAGCGCGCTGTCCGTGCAGGACCCGCGCGACCGTCCGATCGAGGCGCAGGAGCAGGCCGACCAGGCGCACCGCCGGTTCGCCGACGAGCGCTCCGAATTCCTGCAGTGGCTGAAGATCTGGGCGTGGTTCGAGGAAGCCGTCGCGCACAAGAAGTCGAACCGCCAGCTGATCGACGCGTGCCGGCAGAACTTCCTGTCGCACCTGCGGCTGCGCGAATGGCGCGACGTCCATTCGCAGCTGCTGACGGTCGTGCGCGAGCACGGCTGGCGCCTCAACGAGGTCGAGGCGACCTACGAGCAGGTCCATCTGGCCCTGTTGACGGGCCTGCTCGGCAACCTCGGCATGAAGGCCGACGACGATCCGCATTACCTCGGCGCGCGCGGGATCAAGTTCTACCTGTGGCCGGGCTCGGCGCTCGCGAAGAAGGCAGGCCGCTGGGTGATGGCGGCCGAACTCGTCGAGACGAGCCGGCTGTATGCGCGCTGTCTCGCGAAGATCGAGCCGGAGTGGGTCGAGAAGATCGGCGCGCATCTGCTGAAGAAATCGCTGTCGGAGCCGCATTGGGAAAAGCGTCCCGCGCAGGTCAGCGCGTTCGAGCGCGCGACGCTGTACGGGCTGCCGATCTACCACCGCCGGCGCGTCGCGTTCGGCAAGCAGGATCCGGCGCGGGCGCGCGAGCTGTTCATCCGCGGCGCGCTGGTCGAGGGCGAGTTCGACACGAAGCTGCCGTTCTTCGCGCACAACCGCAAGCTGCTCGCCGACATCGAGCAGCTCGAGCACAAGTCGCGCCGCCAGGACGTGCTGGTCGACGACGAGCTGATCTACGCGTATTACGACCAGGCGATTCCGGAGGGCATCCACACCGGCGCCGCGTTCGAGCGCTGGTATCGCGACGAGGCGAAGAAGGGCGGTCAGGCGGAGGAGAAGCAGCGCCTGCTGTACCTGTCGCGCGACGACCTGATGCGCCACGAGGCGGCCGGCGTGACGACCGAGCTGTTTCCGAAGCGCGCGACGATGGCCGGTGTCGAGATGGCGCTCACGTACCATTTCGAGCCCGGCACGCCGCGCGACGGCGTGACGCTCGCGGTGCCGCTGTACGCGCTGAACCAGGTCGACGCGCGCCGCTGCGAATGGCTCGTGCCGGGGATGCTGAAGGAAAAGGTGCAGCTGCTCCTGAAGTCGCTGCCGCAGAAGCTGCGCCGGCACTGCGTACCGCTGCCCGAATACGCGGCCGGCTTCGTCGAGCGGACGGGCCGCGAGCGCTTCGGCGCGGGCGGCCTCGTCGAGGCGCTGATCGCCGACGTGCGCGGCGAGACCCAGGTCGCGATGAAGACGGCCGACTTCAAGCTCGAGACGTTGCCCGCGCACCTGTTCATGAACTTCAAGGTGATCGACGAGCACGGCCGTCAGCTCGCGATGGGGCGCAATCTGGCGCAACTGCGCCAGGAGCTCGGCGCGCAGGCGCAGCAGCAGTTCCAGAAGATCGCGGCGGCGTCGACGATCGCGCCGGGCGGCGAAGCGGGCGACGGCGACGCGGGCGGCGCGCCGGCGCTCGCCGCGGCGGCGGGTTCGACGGCGAAGGGCGGCAAGCCGGGCAAGGGCGCGGCGCCGCACACGGCCGCTCCGGCGGAAGCCGGCGCGACGGCGCTGTACGAGAACCTGACGACGTGGAACTTCGGCAAGCTCCCGGAACTGCTGGAGATCCGCCGCCGCGGCCAGACGCTGTACGGCTATCCGGCGCTCGTCGATCGCGGCACGCATTGCGACGTCGAAGTGTTCGACTCGCCGGAGGAGGCCGCGCGAATCCACCGGGCCGGCTTGCGGCGGCTGTTCGCGCTGCAGCTGAAGGAGCCGATCAAGTTCCTCGAGAAGAACCTGCCGGGGCTGCGCGAGATGGCGATGCAGTACATGTCGCTCGGCACGCAGGACGAGCTGCGCGACCAGCTGATCGACACGGCGCTCGACCGCGCGTGCCTGCAGGATCCGCTGCCCGACGACGACGCGAGCTTCCACGCGCGCCGCGACGAGGGCAGGAGCCGTCTGAACCTGCTCGCGCAGGAGATCGCGCGGCTGGTCGGGCAGATCCTCGCCGAGTATGCGGGGCTTGCGAAGAAGCTCGCGCAGGCGAAGCCGTTCGCGCAGGCCCATGCGGATCTGCAGCAGCAGCTCGCCGCGCTGGTCGGCAAGCGCTTCGTGATCGACACGCCTTACGTGCAGCTTGCACACTTCCCGCGTTACCTGAAGGGCATCGCGCTGCGGATCGACAAGCTGAAGGCCGACCCGGCGCGCGACGCGAAGCAGTCCGGCGAGCTGCTGCCGCTCGTCCAGCAGTATCAGCGCGCGGTGTCGCAGCGCGGCGGCGTCGCCGATTCGCGCCTCGCGGAATTCCGCTGGCTGCTGGAGGAGCTGCGAATTTCGCTGTTCGCGCAGGAACTGCGCACGCCGATGCCTGTCTCTGTCAAGCGTCTGCACAAGGTGTGGGAGTCGATGCAGCGTTAGCGCATCGGCGACCGGCGGGGCCCGCACCGGTTGCGGGCCCCGCCGCGGCCGGCCGCACGGCGGCCGCGACGTGCGTCGAAGTGGCGCAACCCCGCCTTCCGTCAACCGGTGGGGCCCGCCGAGCGTTTTACAATGACTGCTGTTCCACGACGTGAGTCTTCATGCGCACTTTCCTTTCCTTCGGCCGCACGCTTGCGCTGGCCGCCGCCGTGCTGGCGCCCGCCGCACACGCCAATAACGTAATCATCCTCAATTCGGCCGAAGCGACGCTTTCCCTGATCGACCAGCAGACCCGCCAGGTCGTCGGCACGATGCCGACCGGCAAGGAGCCGCACCACCTGATGGCGACGCCGGACAATTCGTCGCTGATCGTCGCGAATTCGGTCTCGAACAGCCTGATGTTCGTCGATCCGAAGACGGGCAAGCTGCAGCGCACGGTCGAAGGCATCGAGGATCCGTACCAGCTCGGCTTTTCGCCCGACAACAAGTGGTTCGTGTCGACCGGGCTGCGCCTCGACCGGCTCGACATCTACGGCTACGACGGCCGCGACCTGCATCTCGTGAAGCGCTTGCCGCTCGCGGTGATGCCGAGCCACATCGCGTTCACGAAGGACAGCAAGACCGTGCTCGTGTCGCTGCAGGTGTCCGGCGAAATCGCGGCGGTCGACCTCGCGACTCAGACTGTCAAGTGGAAGATGAAGGTCGGCAAGGTGCCGGCCGGCCTGTGGCTCACGCCGGACGACAAGTTCCTGCTGGTCGGGATGACCGGCGCGGATTACGTCGCGGTGGTCGACTGGCGCAACCAGAAGATCGTCAAGCAGATCCACACGGGCAACGGCGCGCACAACTTCCGCTCGCTCGCCGACGGCACGCACGTCGCGGTCACGAACCGGGTCGCGAACACGATCAGCATCATCGACGAGAACACGCTCACCAACGTCGGCGACATCACCGGCCTGCTGCCGGGACCGGACGACATGGAACTGTCCGCCGACAAGAAGACGCTGTGGGTGACGTTCCGCTTCGCGAAGAAGGTCGGTATCATCGATCTCGCATCGCGCAAGCTGGTGCAGACGATCGCCGTCGGCCGTTCGCCGCACGGGATCTACTTCTACGACCGCGCGCCGTGGAAGGCTGCGAACGGCGCGTGACGGGCGGAGGCGAGCGATGCTGCACCTGATCGATGCGTTCGTGTCGGACATCCAGACCTGGCTGTACGTCGACGTCGTGCAGCCGCTCCTCTTCAAGTTCAACCTGATGGGCTATGACGAGGACACCTACGACGCGCTGTACTGGGTGATCATCGGCGCGCTGCAGATGGTGCTGATGTTCGTGCTGCTGCGCCCGCTCGAGGCGCTGCTGCCGGTCGAGCGCTGGCAGAACCGCCGCGCGGTGCGGGTCGACGTGATCTATACGGCGATCGCGAAGCTCGGCATCTACGCGCTGTTCTTCTTCTTTGCGCTGCAGCCGGTGTTCGACGGCTTCCAGGCATGGCTGCGCCTGCACGGCGTCGTGAACGTCAACCTCGACTATCTGTGGCCCGGCGTGACGTCGCGGCCGATCGTCGCGTTCGCGATCTACCTCGTCGTGCTCGACTTCGCCGGCTACTGGTATCACCGCTGGCAGCACAAGTTCGGCATCTGGTGGGAACTGCACGCGGTGCATCACAGCCAGCGGCAGATGTCGCTGTGGTGCGACGACCGCAACCACCTGCTCGACGACGTGATCCAGTCGTGCTTCTTCGCGTCGATCGCGCTCGTGATCGGCGTGACGCCGTCGCAGTTCGTCGTGCTGACCGCGGTCACGAACTTCATGCAGAGCATCCAGCATACGAATGCGCGGCTGTCGTTCGGCCGGCTCGGCGAGCGCCTGCTCGTGAGCCCGACCTTCCACCGGCGCCACCACGCGGTCGGCTACGGCCACGAAGGCACCAAGTACGGCTGCAACTTCGGCGTGCTGTTCCCGTGGTGGGACATGATGTTCGGCACCGCGTCGTGGAACCGCACGGTCGAGCCGACCGGCATCCGCGAGCAGATCGAAGGCGTGTCCTACGGCGACGGCTTCTGGGCGCAGCACGGCCTCGCGTTCGTGCGCATCTTCCGGCGCCTCGTTCCCGCGAAGCGCGGCGCGGCGTCGGCCTGACCCCGTCGCTTTCCCGTTGAACGGCTCTCCTGCACGGCCCGCACGCGCTTTGGCGCATGCGGGCCGTGTGGTTTATCCTTTCCCCGTTTTTCTTCGTCGATACAGGTTCGCATGAACGACTTGCTGCGCTCCTTCGTCCGGGCCTTCGTCAGCGCGCTGCATCCGCGCATGCTGTGGCTCACCCTGATGCCGTTCGTCGTCTCGGCGCTGCTGTGGGGCGTCGTGCTGTGGTTCTCGTGGCAAACGCTGATCGACGCCGCGCGCGGCGCGCTCGACGGCTTCGTGCTCACGGCGGTGCTGTACCGCATGTTCGACGCGATCGGGATGTCGCAGCTGCATGCGGTCGTCGCGCCGTTCGTCGTCGTATCGCTCGCGATTCCGCTGATCGTGCTGACCGTGCTGCTGCTGATCGCGACGATCTCGATGCCGGTCGTGATCAAGCACCTGTCGAACCGGCAGTTCGCCGCGCTGGAGGCGAAGCGGGGCGGCACGTTCTTCGGCAGCGTGTTCAATTCGCTCGGCGCGGCCGTCGTCGGCGTCGTGCTGCTCGTCGTCACGATCCCGCTGTGGCTGATTCCGCCGTTCTTCGCGCTGCTGCCGCCCGTGATCTGGGGTTGGCTGACCTACCGCGTGATGACTTACGACGCGCTCGCGCAGCACGCGAGCCGCGACGAGCGCCGTGCGCTGGTGCGGCAGCATCGCTGGCCGCTGATCGGCATCGGCGTCGCGACAGGGCTGCTCGGTACAGTGCCGACGTTCGTGTGGGTGTCGTCGGTCTGGATGATGGTGCTGTTTCCGTTCGTGGCGGCGGCCATGATCTGGGTTTACGCTTTCATCCTCGTCTTTTCGGCGCTGTGGTTCGGGCACTATTGCCTGCGCGCGCTGGACGACCTGCGCGCGAGTTCGCGCGCCACCGCAATCGACATGGGGCAGGCATGAGCATCGGCATCATCATCATCGGCGACGAAATCCTTTCGGGCCGCCGGCAGGACAAGCACCTGGCCAAGGTCATCGAGCTGCTCGGCGCGCGCGGCCTCGCGCTCGACTGGGCCGAATACGTCGGCGACGATCCGGCGCGGATCACCGCGACGATCGCGCGCGCGGTCGCATCCGGCGACATCGTGTTTTCCACGGGCGGGATCGGCGCGACGCCGGACGACCACACGCGCCAGTGCGCGGCCGCCGCGCTCGGCGTGCCGCTCGAGCTGCACCCGGAAGCGAAGGCGCTGATCGCGGAGCGTATCCGCGAGACGCACACCGATCCGGCCCGGCCGGTCGATTTCGAATCGCCGGAAAACCAGCACCGCTTCAACATGGGCGTGTTCCCGGCCGGCGCGACGATCATCCCGAACGGCTACAACCGGATTCCCGGGTTCTCGGTCGGCGATCTCCATTTCGTGCCGGGCTTTCCGGTGATGGCGTGGCCGATGATCGAATGGGTGCTCGACACGAAGTATCAGCATCTCCATCACGCGACGCCGCACGCGGAGCGCTCGTTGTACGTGTTCGAACTGCCGGAATCGACGCTCACGCCGCTGATGGAGAAGATCGAGCGCGATTTCCCGGGCGTGCGCGTGTTCAGCCTGCCGAGCGTCGGCGATGCCGAGCGCGGCGGGATCTACGCGCGCCGGCACATCGATCTCGGCGTGAAGGGCGAGCCGGAGGCGGTCGCGGCCGCGTTCGTGAAGCTGCGCGAAGGCGTGCACCTGCTCGGCGGCGACGTGGTCGAACCGGACGTGCCGCGCGCCTGAGGCCGCGCACCGATCACCGATGCGGGCCGCGCAAGGGCCGCACAAAAACCACGGGCCGCGCAATGCGGCCCGTCATCGGGATGTCATCGCCCGGCTCGACGATGTCGCAGTCGGGCGTGCCTGGGCGGATGCGCCGTCAGGCGCCGATCCACGGCAATTTCCGGAAGCACCAGCCGTCGACCGTCTTGCGGTGGCCTTCGGCATCCTTGCCGCCCTCGAAGCCTTCGAGCAGGTCGAAGGCCTTCGTGAAGCCGGCCTGCGTCGAGGCGACCGCGGCGAGCTTCGAGCGCGCCGCGCTGCGGCACAGGAACAGGATGGGCGTATCGGCCGGGAGGGCCGCTTTCAGTTGATCGACGAATTCGGCGTTCGGCACGCCGCCCGGATAGCGCGTCCATTCGAGGTGCAGGTACTGGCCGTCGCCGACGAGCGGGCGGCCGATCCAGTCGAGCTCGGCGCGGGTGCGCACGTCGACGAGGCGTGCCGACGGGTCGAGCTGCAGCAGTTCGAACGCCTCGACCGGCAGCAGTGCGCCGGCATAGTGGAGCGCACCCTGGGCGCGGCGTTCTTCGGCCTTCGCGTAAAGCTGGTCGAGCGTACTCATGGCAGGAGGTCTCCGTATCGGTCAAACGATCATTCTAGCGCGGCGCCGCCGCGCGGATGTCCGGTCGCCCGGCAGGGTATGCACCGCCCACGCATTCACCAAAAAAGTGCAGAATGGCACGCGTGCACCAGAATGAATCTGCGGCATGGGCATGCTTCGGCATTTGCACCATGGAGGTGCGGCCATGCGATCGCCGATGCGGCGCCTGGCCCCGGAATCGCGCAGCCGGGCCCTGCCGTGGCGCGGTCTGGCGCGATTCATGTCGCTTCTGTGCATGGCTGGCACGGTTGCTGCTATATAGAATTCGGTCGACCCGGGGCGCGCTGCGCCAAAGCCAGACTCCGGGCAGCTCGATAAACGAGGCGGTTCCCAGTCCGCCGGAATTGTTCAATCAGGAGAAGAGGTTATGAGTAAAACCGTCGCCGACGTCATGCAGCTCGTGAAGGACGAGGACGTCAAGTTCGTCGATTTCCGCTTCACGGATACGCGCGGCAAGGAACAGCACGTGTCGGTGCCGGTTTCGGCGTTTGACGAAGACAAGTTCGAAAGCGGTCATGCATTCGACGGCTCGTCGATCGCCGGCTGGAAGGGCATCGAGGCGTCGGACATGCTGCTCATGCCGGACCCGACCGCCGCATTCATCGACCCGTTCTACGAAGAATCGACGCTGGTGCTGACCTGCGACGTGGTCGAGCCGGCCGACGGCAAGGGCTACGAGCGCGACCCGCGTTCGCTCGCGAAGCGCGGCGAAGCGTACCTGAAGAGCACGGGCCTGGGCGACACCGCCTACTTCGGTCCGGAGCCGGAATTCTTCATTTTCGACTCGGTCCAGTGGAACACGGACATGTCGGGCTGCTTCGTGAAGATCAACTCGGAAGAAGCGCCGTGGTCGGCAGGCAAGGAATTCGAAGGCGGCAACACGGGCCACCGTCCGGGCACGAAGGGCGGCTACTTCCCGGTCGCGCCGGTCGACACGTTCCAGGACATGCGTTCGGAAATGTGCCTGCTGCTCGAACAGCTCGGCATCCCGGTCGAAGTGCACCACCACGAAGTGGCGGGCCAGGGCCAGAACGAAATCGGCACGAAGTTCTCGACGCTGGTGCAGCGCGCCGACTGGACGCAATGGTCGAAGTACATCATCCATAACGTCGCGCACTCGTACGGCAAGACGGCGACGTTCATGCCGAAGCCGGTCGTCGGCGACAACGGTTCGGGCATGCACGTTCACCAGTCGATCTGGAAGGACGGCCAGAACCTGTTCGCGGGCAACGGCTACGCCGGCCTGTCGGAATTCGCGCTGTTCTACATCGGCGGCATCATCAAGCACGCCCGTGCGCTGAACGCGATCACGAACCCGACGACGAACTCGTACAAGCGTCTGGTTCCGCACTTCGAGGCACCGGTCAAGCTCGCCTACTCGGCACGCAACCGTTCGGCATCGATCCGCATTCCGCACGTGTCGAACCCGAAGGGCCGCCGTATCGAAACGCGCTTCCCGGACCCGATGGCCAACCCGTACCTGTGCTTCACGGCACTGATGATGGCCGGTCTCGACGGCGTGCAGAACAAGATCCACCCGGGCGAAGCAGCGGACAAGAACCTGTACGACCTGCCGCCGGAAGAGGATGCAAAGATCCCGACCGTCTGCGCAGGCCTCGACCAGGCACTGGAAGCGCTCGACAAGGATCGCGAGTTCCTGACGCGCGGTGGCGTGTTCACCGACGGCATGATCGATGCGTACCTCGCGCTGAAGGAGCAGGAGCTGGCGAAGTTCCGCATGACGACGCATCCGATCGAGTTCGAGATGTACTACTCGCTGTAATCGGCGATGGCGCTTCGATTCAGCGCCGTCATGCCGATTCGTTCCCGTCGCGCGGCTTGCGGCGGGAACCGCGGAGTCTGAAAGGGGACGGCGTCCAGCCGTCCCTTTTTTGTTCCGAGCATTTCCATTTTCCGACCCGCTGAGGCGCGACGACACGCACGATGGCTCTGAAGAATCTGATCAAGGCGAAGACGGGGCAGCCCGAGCGACTGACGGAAGACGAGCGCCTCTCGCGCTCGGGCCTGCTTGCCGGGCTGGAATCGCTGCCGACGGTCGTGATCGTGCTCGACCGCAAGACGCTGCGGGTCGCGTTCGCGAACCCGTCCGCGGAGGCGATGCTCGACATCTCGCGCCGGCAGCTCGCGCAGCGGCCGTGGGGCGAGATTTTCCCGAACGCGAACGAGCTCGCGTCGACGATCACCGCGATCGGCGAGGAGCGCTTTCACGCGACGCATCTCGATACCGTGCTCGACCGGCCCGGCCGCGAACCGCTGCACGTGCATGCGATCGTCGGCTTCCTCGAGACCGCGCCCGATTTCGTGCTCGTCGAGCTGTTCGAGAACGAACGGCAGTCGCGCACCGATCGCGAGGAGCGCATCCACGACCTGACCGCGGTCAACAAGCAACTGATCCGCAACCTCGCGCACGAAATCAAGAACCCGCTCGGCGGCATTCGCGGCGCAGCCCAGCTGCTCGAATTCGAACTGAGCGAGCGCGAGCGCGGCGAGTTGCGCGAATACACGCAAGTGATCATCAAGGAGTCCGATCGGCTGCAGACGCTCGTCGACCGGTTGCTGGAGCCGCATCGGCATCCGCACATCGTCGGCGACGTCAACATTCATGAAGTGTGCGAACGCGTGCGCGCGGTGATGCTCGCGGAATTTCCGCGCGGGCTCACCATCGAGCGCGATTACGACGTGAGCGTGCCGGACCTGCGCGGCGACAAGGAGCAGTTGATCCAGGCGCTGCTGAACATCGTGCGCAACGCCGCGCAGGCGCTGCGCGAACGGATCGCGCAGGGCGACGCGAAGATCGAGCTGCGCACGCGCGTCGCGCGCAAGGTGACGATCGCGAAGCGCCTGTACAAGCTGGCACTGGACTTGCACATAGTCGACAACGGGCCCGGCATTCCGGAGGAGATCCGCGACCGGATCTTCTACCCGCTCGTGTCCGGGCGCGACGACGGCAGCGGCCTCGGCCTCACGCTCGCGCAGACCTTCGTGCAGCAGCACGACGGGATGATCGAGGTCGAGAGCCGGCCCGGCCGTACCGAATTTCAGATCCTGCTGCCGCTCGATCACTGAGCGACGGCATGGCGATTCACCGGATTCACCCATACCTGACCGACCTATGAAGCCGATCTGGATAGTAGACGACGACCAATCGATCCGCTGGGTGCTCGAAAAGGCACTCGCCCGGGACAGCTTCGCGACGAAGAGCTTCGCGAACGTGCGCGACGCGCTGGCCGCGCTCGACCACGAGACGCCGCAGGTGCTCGTGTCCGACATCCGGATGCCGGGCGGCTCCGGCCTCGAGCTGTTGCAGGCGATGCACGAGCGCTTGCCGGGCCTGCCCGTCATCATCATGACGGCGTTCTCCGATCTCGACAGCGCCGTCGCGGCGTTCCAGGGCGGCGCGTTCGAATATCTCGCGAAGCCGTTCGACGTCGACAAGGCCGTCGAGCTGATTCGCCGAGCGGTCGAGGAGAGCCTGCGCGGCGGCGCGCCGCAGGACGAGCGCGTCGCCGAGGCGCCCGAGATGCTCGGCCAGGCGCCCGCGATGCAGGACATGTTCCGCGCGATCGGCCGCTTGTCGCATTCCGCCGCGACCGTGCTGATCACCGGCGAATCGGGCACCGGCAAGGAGCTCGTCGCGCGGGCGCTGCACCGTCACAGCCCGCGGGCGAACGGCCCGTTCATCGCGCTGAACACGGCGGCGATTCCGAAGGACCTGCTGGAATCCGAACTGTTCGGCCACGAGCGTGGCGCGTTCACCGGCGCGCAGACGACGCGCCAGGGCCGCTTCGAGCAGGCCGAGAACGGCACGCTGTTCCTCGACGAAATCGGCGACATGCCGTTCGATCTGCAGACGCGCCTGTTGCGTGTGCTGTCGGACGGCCAGTTCTATCGGGTCGGCGGCCACAATCCGCTGCGCGCGAACGTGCGCGTGATCGCCGCGACGCACCAGAATCTGGAGGCGCGCGTGCGGCAGGGACTGTTCCGCGAGGACCTTTACCACCGCCTCAACGTGATCCGGCTGCGGCTGCCGCCGCTGCGCGAACGCAGCGAGGATATCGCGCTGCTCACGCGCCATTTCCTGCAGAAGAGCGCGCGCGATCTCGGTGTCGAGCCGAAGCGCGTGTCGGACGAAGCGCTCGCGTATCTGACGTCGCTGCCGTTTCCCGGCAATGTGCGGCAGCTCGAGAACCTCGCGAACTGGCTGACCGTGATGGCGCCCGCGCAGACGGTCGAGATCAAGGACCTGCCGCCCGACCTCGTGCCGGCAGGCGCGCCGGTGCCCGCGACGGCCGATGGCGCGGATGCACTCGGCGGCGTGAGCGGCGGCGTTGCGGGCGACGCGGCGCGCGCGCAGCTGGCGGCCGGTGTCGTGCCGTTGACGGCGGCGCCCGTCGCGGCCGCACCGAACGGTGCGCCGGCCGGCTATCCGATGTGGGAAAGCGGGCTGCGCACGGAAGTCGCGCGGCTGCTGCGCGAGAATTCCGCCGACGTGATGGACGAGCTCGCGCGCCGCTTCGAGGCGGCCGTGATTCGCGAGGCGCTCGACTTCACGCGCGGCCGCAAGGTCGAGGCGGCGGAGCGGCTCGGCATCGGCCGCAACACCATCACGCGCAAGATCCAGGAACTGCATCTGGAGCCGTAAACCGCTGTCGCGGCATGCGCGGACGTCGCGCATGCCGTGATCGGACATAATCGCGGTTTGCCGTCAGGTGCGTTCCGTCATGTCCGATTCCTTCCGCTGGCCCGCCGGGGCCGATCCCTTCCGCTTTCTCGAAGCGCTCGACAGCAAGCGCGCCCGCGCCTGGGTCGACGAGCAGAACGCGCGCACGCGTGTCGCGCTGCGCGACGACGATGCGTATCGCGCGCTCACCGCGCGGCTCGCGCAGGCGTATCTGCCGCGCGAACGCCCGGTGATTCCGACCCGCTGGCGCGACTGGGCGTACGACCTGTGGCAGGACGATCTCCATCCGAAGGGACTGTGGCGCCGCGCGCGCTGGGACGACTGGCGCGCCGGCCGGCCCGAGTGGGAAACGCTGCTCGACGTCGACGCGCTCGGCGCACAAGAGGGCGAGTCGTGGGTGTTCGAGCAGGACGCGATCCTGTACCCCGACGGCGACCGCGCGCTGCTGTCGCTGTCGCCCGGCGGGGCCGACGCCGTCGTCGTGCGCGAGTTCGATCTCGTACAGCGTCGTTTTGTCGACGGCGGTTTCACGATCGACGAGCCGGGGCATCACACGGTCGGCTGGATCGACCGCGATACCGTATACGTGAGCTGGGATCGCGGCGAAGCGCATGCGACCGCGGCCGGCTATCCGTACGACGCGCGCCGCTGGGTGCGCGGCACGCCGCTCGCCGATGCGCCGGTCGTGTTTCGCGGCGAACCCGACGACATCAGCGCGGGCGCGTGGTTCGACCCGATCGATGGCCGTCACGTCGCGTGGCGCAGCGTGGATTTCTTCGACGCACACGCATACTGGCTGACCGACGCGGGCGAGTGGGCGCGCTACGACGTGCCGACGCATGTCGAGGTCGGCTTCTGGGAAGGCTGGCTCGTGCTGGAGCCGCGGCTCGACTGGGACTGCGGCGGCGCGCATCACGCGGGCGGCTCGCTGCTCGCGATCCGCGAGCAGGCGTTCCTGGCCGGGTCGCGCGAGCTCACGACGCTGTTCGCGCCGCGGCCGTCGACGTCCGCCTGCACGTGGACGCACACGCGCACGATGCTGATCGCGAGCTGGCTCGACGACGTGCACAACCGCACGATGCTGTGGCAGCCGAGCCAGGGCGAGGACGGCGCGTGGACGTGGGACGCGCGGCCGTTCGACTGGCCGGGCGATGCGCAGATCGACGTCGAGCCGGTCGAGTCGACGCTGAACGACGACGTGTACGTGGACGTCGATACCTATCTCGATCCGCCCGAATGCTGGCTCGCCGACCTGGCCGATCGCGCGGCCGATGCGCCGTCGCGCCGCGTGCTGCTCGACCGGCCGCCGGTGCGGTTCGATGCGACCGGGCTCGTCGTGCGTCGCGCGAATGCCCGTTCGCGCGACGGCACGGTGGTGCCGTACACGCTGATCGGGCCGCGTGACGCGCTCGATGCACTCGATGCGCCGGAGCGCGCCGACGGCCGCACCCGCGTCGCGCGGCCGTGCCTGCTGTCAGGCTATGGCGGCTTCGCGATTCCGAACCTGCCGGGCTACAGCGATGCACTCGGCATTGCGTGGCTCGAACGCGGCGGTGTCGCGGCGTTCGCACACATCCGGGGTGGCGGCGAATTCGGGCCGGGCTGGCACGTCGACGCGCAGCGCGAACATCGGCAGCGCTCGTTCGACGACTTCATCGCGGTGGCCGAGGACCTGATCCGCACCGGCGTGACGACGGCCGCGCAGCTCGGCATCGAGGGCGGCAGCAACGGCGGGCTATTGGTGGGCGCTTGCATGGTGCAGCGTCCGGAACTGTTCGGCGCGGTGCTGTGCCGCGTGCCGCTGCTCGACATGCGGCGCTATCCGAAGCTGCACGCGGGCGCCGCGTGGCTCGACGAGTACGGCGATCCGGACGATGCGCGCGAGGGCGCGGCGCTCGCCGCCTACTCGCCGTATCACCGCGTGCGCGACGGTGTCGTGTATCCGCCGCTGCTGCTGACGACGTCGACGCGCGACGACCGCGTGCATCCCGCGCATGCGCGCAAGATGGCCGCGCGCATGCATGCGCTCGGACACGAACGGGTGTGGTACTGGGAGAACACCGACGGCGGCCACGGCAGCGCCGACGATCTGGAGCGCGCCGAATCCGATGCGGCGGAATTCGGCTTCCTGTGGGCCCATCTCGGGCCCGCGCCCGCGCGCGATTGAGCGCGGGCGCGAGCGGGCAGGGGGCTCAGCCGACGATCGCGACGACGGGCGCGTGGTCCGACGGCTGGTCCCACGTGCGCGGCACGCGGTCGACTTCGCACGACGTGCAGGTGGCGGCGAGCGCCGGCGACAGCAGGACGTGGTCGATACGCAGCCCCGCGTTGCGGCGGAACGCGAACATCCGGTAGTCCCACCACGTGAAGGTCTTCTCCGGCTGTTCGAAACGGCGGAATGCATCGACGAAGCCGAGTTCGATCAGCTTCGCGAAGTGCGCACGCTCCTGCGGCGACACGAGGTTCTGGCCTTCCCATTTCGCCGGGTCGTGCACGTCGCGGTCTTCCGGCGCGATGTTGTAGTCGCCGAGCAGCGCGAGCTTCGGGTGGCGCTGCATCTCGGTGCTCAGCCACGCATGCAGCGCGTCGAGCCACTGCATCTTGTAGACGAACTTGTCGGAGTCTGGCGCCTGGCCGTTCGGGAAATAGGCGGACACGATGCGCACGCCGTCGACCGTCACGGCGATCACGCGCTGCTGCGGATCGTCGAAGCCGGGGATGTTGCGCACGACGTCCGATTCGTCGACGGCGAGCGTGTCGCGCACGAGGATCGCGACGCCGTTGTAGGTTTTCTGGCCCGTGAACCAGCTGCGGTAGCCGGCAGCCTCGAGATCGGCGCGCGGATACTTCTCGTCGGGCAGCTTCAGTTCCTGCAGGCACAGCACGTCGGTTCCGCTTTGCGCGAGCCAGTCGAGCACGTGCTGCTTGCGGACGTTGAGCGAGTTGACGTTCCAGGTGGCGATTTTCATGAACGGGAATGCGTGCGGGGTGAATGCGAAGGCCGCCATCTTACCGCGAGCAAGGGGCGCGAACGCGCGCGACACGCGACGCGAAGCAGGCCCGATGCATTGCGTTATCGACGACCTGCAAAGAAATTGTGACAAAAGTGTTGACGTGAGTACTTCATCACCCTATAATTTATTTCTCTGACGCGGGGTGGAGCAGTCTGGCAGCTCGTCGGGCTCATAACCCGAAGGTCGTAGGTTCAAATCCTACCCCCGCAACCAAGCACACCAGACGATGTGCAGCGCAAGTGACCGATGCGCGCTTCGTCGACAGGAACCCGGCCTCGTGCCGGGTTTTTTGTTTTCAGCCCGCCGCCCACTCGACCGCCGCCTTCGCATGCAGCGCGGTCGTATCGAACACCGGCAGCGGCGAATCGTCCGCACCGATCAGCAGCGTGATTTCCGTGCAGCCGAGTATCACCGCCTGCGCGCCGCATGTTGCCAGTTCGTCGATGATGGCCACGTAGGTCGCGCGCGACCCGGCATCGATCACGCCATGACACAGCTCGTCGTAGATGATCCGGTGCACGTCGCCGCGCGCGGATTCGTCCGGCACCAGCACGTCGAGACCGAATTTGTCGCGCAGACGCGCCGCGTAGAACGGCAGTTCCATCGTGTAGCGCGTGCCGAGCAGCGCGACGCGCTCGACGCCCGCTGCACGCAGCGCGGCGCCGGTCGGATCGGCGATGTGCAGGAACGGCAGCGTCACCGCGGCCTCGATCGCGCCGTGCACGCGGTGCATCGTGTTGGTCGTCAGCACGATGAGATCGGCGCCGGCCGCTTCGAGCCGGCGCGCGGCATCGGCCATCCGCTCGCCGAGCGCGGCCCAGTCCTGCGCGCGCTGCAGCGCTTCGATCTCCGCGAAATCCACCGTGACCAGCACGCTGTTCGCATTGTGATGGCCGCCGTGCAGCGCTTTCGAATGGCGATTGATCATCCGGTAGTACTCCGCCGACGACTCCCAGCTCATCCCGCCGATCAGTCCGATCGTCTTCATCCGTCACCCGTGCGTTGCGTAACCCGTGGCAGACGAGTATAGGAGGCGGTCCTTGCGCGCGGCGGTACGATCCGCGCGAAGCGGACCGGTACGGTGCGGCTGTCCGGAACGTGCCGGAACTGCGTGGAGGCGACCGAACGCGACAGCACGCGACAGTTGAAACGGCCACTGTGTTTTTGTACAGTATCGGCACCGTGAATCCGACCATCATCCCGCCTGCCGATCCGCGCGTGCCGCCACCCGGCGACGCGCCGTCGCGCGTGCGCAAGATCATCCATTGCGATTGCGACTGCTTTTACGCATCGGTCGAGATGCGCGACGACCCGTCGCTGCGCAACCGGCCGCTCGCGGTCGGCGGCCGGCCCGACCAGCGCGGCGTGATCGCGACCTGCAATTACGAGGCGCGGCGCTACGGCGTGCATTCGGCGATGTCGTCGGCGCTGGCGATGCGCAAGTGCCCGGACCTGCTGATCCTGCCGTCCGCGATGGACAAGTACCGCGCGGCGTCGCGGCAGATCATGGCGATCTATCGCGACTACACGCGTGACGTCGAGCCGCTGTCGCTCGACGAGGCGTACCTCGACGTCAGCGGCTCCGAACTGTGCCAGGGCAGCGCGACGCTGATTGCGCGGGAGATTCGCCAGCGCGTGTACGACACGGTCGGCGTGACGGTGTCGGCGGGCGTCGCGCCGAACAAGTTCATCGCGAAAATCGCGTCCGACTGGAACAAGCCCGACGGCCTGTTCGTCGTGCGCCCGCATGAGGTCGATGCATTCGTCGCGGCATTGCCGGTGCGCAAGCTGCACGGCGTCGGCCAGGTGACGGCCACGCGGCTCGACCGGCTCGGCATCCAGACCTGCGCGCAGCTGCGCGACTGGTCGCTGATCGATCTGCATCGCGAGTTCGGCGCGTTCGGCCGGCGGCTGTACCAGCTGGCGCGCGGAATCGACGAGCGGCCGGTGCAGGCCGATCAGGAGCGCAAGTCGGTCAGCGTCGAGACGACCTACGTGACCGACCTGACGACGCTCGAGCAATGCGCGGACGAGATTCGCCGCCTGGTCGTGCAGCTCGACGCGCGCATCGCGCGCGCGGGCGCGGCCCGCACGATCCGCAAGCTGTACGTGAAGATTCGCTTCGCCGATTTCCAGCGCACGACGGTCGAGTGCGTGGCCGACGCGACGAATGCGCAAACGGCCGTCACGCTGCTCGCGAAGGGGCTGCAGCGGCGCGCGCAGGCCGTGCGGCTGCTCGGCGTCGGCGTGCGCATCGACGAGGATACGGCCGAGCGTCACGGGCAGTTTTCGCTGTTCGACGACGAGACCGACCGCAACATCGACAACACGGACGACGCCGGCGGCGAAACGCCGGCACCATGAAAAAAGGCACCGCCGAAGCGGTGCCTTTCGATGCTCCGGACGAGCCGGGCAGCGCATGCTCAGTGCGCGGGGGAAGCCATCCCGTTGTGGCGCAGCAGCGCGTCGATTTCCGGCTCGCGGCCGCGGAACGCCTTGAACGAATCCATCGCCGGCCGGCTGCCGCCGACTTCGAGGATCTCGCGGCGATAGCGCGTGCCGGTTGCCGCGTCGAGCACGCTGCCGCTTGCGGCAGCCGCTTCCTCGAACGCCGCATACGCGTCGGCCGACAGCACCTCCGCCCACTTGTAGCTGTAATAGCCGGCCGCATAGCCGCCCGCGAAGATGTGGCTGAACGTGTTCGGCCAGCGCGAGAACGCCGCCTGCGGGATCACGTGGTAGCGCTCGTTGATCTCGCGCGCGAATGCGTTCACGCCGGTCGTGCCGGCCGGGTCGAAGTCGACGTGCAGCAGCATGTCGAACATCGAGAACACGATCTGGCGGAGCGTGCCGAGGCCGCTCTGGAAGTTCTTCGCGGCGATCATCTTGTCGAACAGCTCGCGCGGCAGCGTGGCGCCCGTATCGACGTGCGACGACATCGACGACAGCACGTCCCATTCCCAGCAGAAGTTTTCCATGAACTGCGACGGCAGTTCGACCGCATCCCATTCGACGCCGTTGATGCCCGACACGCCGAGTTCGTCGACGCGCGTGAGCATGTGATGCAGCCCGTGGCCGAATTCATGGAACAGCGTGATGACTTCGTCGTGCGTGAAGCATGCGGGCTTGCCGCCGACCGGTGCCGAGAAGTTGCAGGTCAGATACGCAACCGGCGTCTGCACGGCGTTGCCGCGCTTCGCGCGCGCACGCGCATCGTCCATCCACGCGCCGCCGCGCTTGCCTTCGCGCGCATACAGATCGAGATAGAACTGCGCGACGAGCGAGCCGTCGCGGTTCTCCACGCGGAAGAAACGCACGTCCTTGTGCCACACCGGTGCGTCGTCCGGCTTGATCCGCACGCCGAACAGCGTTTCGGTGACGGTGAACAGGCCCTTCAGCACGGCCGGTTCCGGGAAATACTGCTTGACCTCGTTTTCCGAGAACGCGTAGCGCTGCTGGCGCAGCCGCTCGGCCGCGAACGCGACGTCCCACGGCGCGAGCTCGGCCAGACCGAGTTCCTTCGCGGCGAACGCGCGCAGTTCATCCCAGTCCTTGTCAGCGTGCGGGCGCGCGCGCGTCGCGAGATCCTCGAGGAACGCGATCACCTGCTGCGGCGATTCGGCCATCTTCGGCGCGAGCGACACCTCGGCGAAGTTGCGGTAGCCGAGCATCTGCGCTTCTTCGCGGCGCAGCTTCAGTTCGTCGGCGACGATCGCCGTGTTGTCCCACTCGGCCTTGCCGCCGCCGTACTGCGGGCCGAGTTCCGATGCGCGGGTTGCATACGCGCGGTACAGCGTCTCGCGCATCGCGCGGTTCTCGGCGTACTGCAGCACCGGGAAGTAGGACGGGAAATGCAGCGTGAACTTCCAGCCTTCCTTGCCGTCCTTCTGCGCGGCTTCGCGGGCCGCTTCGATCGCGTCGCCCGGCAGGCCGGCCAGCTCGGCTTCGTCGTGCGCGAAATACGCATACGCGTTGGTCGCGTCGAGCACGTGGTCGGAGAACGCCTTCGACAGTGCGGCCTGCTGCTCCTGCAGTTCCGCGAAGCGCGGCTTCCGGTCCTCGGGCAACTCGGCGCCCGACAGGCGGAAATCGCGCAGCGCGTTGTCGAGGATCTTCTTGCGTTCGGCGGACAGCGTCGCGTATTCCGCGCTCGCGGCGATCGCCTTGTACTTCTCGTACAGCGCGAGGTTCTGGCCGACGCTCGACCAGAACTCGGTCACGCGCGGCAGGTTTTCGCCGTAGGCGGCGCGCAACTCCGGCGTATCGGCGACCGCGTTCAGGTGGCCGACGACGCCCCATGCACGCCCGAGCGGCTCCGTCGCCTGCTCGACTGTCTCGACGATCGCGGCCCACGTCGCCGGCGTCTCGGGCGCGCTCGCGGTGTCGACCGCGCGGTTGGCGGCATCGAGCAGCGTGTCGAGCGCGGGCGTCACGTGTTCCGGACGAATCTCGCCGAAGCGGGGCAGGCCGGAGAAATCGAGGAGCGGATTGGTGTTGGCGCTGGCGGACATTAAGACTCCCTGTCTGTTGCCGGATGAACCGGAGTGAAAAGGGTGAGGCGCGATGCGGCGGCGCCCGATACCGACATTATTGGGGCGCATCGCGCGCTTTCCAATCGTTAGTTTCTAACGACGCGATTGGTTGCGCTCGGTGCGGGGTCGGATACGGGGGAGTTTGGTGCAACGGCGCGGCCGCGACGGCGGCCGGCCAGACGCCGGCGCACGAATGCGCGCCGGCTGGGCGGGCAGGGGCGATCGCGTTGCGATCAGGCGGCCGCGGCGGCGCGCTCGGCGGCTTCGATCGTGTTGATCAGCAGCATCGTGATGGTCATCGGGCCGACACCGCCCGGCACCGGCGTGATGTGACCGGCGACTTCCTTCACGCCGGCGAAGTCGACGTCGCCGCACAGCTTGCCCGCGTCGTCGCGGTTCATGCCGACGTCGATCACCGTCGCGCCGGGCTTGACCATGTCGGCCGTCAGGATGTTGCGCTTGCCGACCGCGGCGACCACGACGTCGGCCTGGCGCGTGTGCGCGGCGAGGTCGCGGGTCTTGCTGTGGCAGATCGTCACGGTCGCGCCGGCCTCGAGCAGCAGCATCGCCATCGGCTTGCCGACGATGTTCGAGCGGCCGATCACGACGGCGTTCGCGCCTTGCAGCGGGATGTCATGTGCTTCGAACATCTTCATCACGCCGTACGGCGTGCACGGGCGGAACAGCGGCTTGCCCGTCATCAGCGCGCCGGCGTTCGCGACGTGGAAGCCGTCGACGTCCTTCTCCGGCGCGATCGCCTCGATCACCTTGTGGCTGTCGATGTGCTTCGGCAGCGGCAGCTGGACCAGGATGCCGTGGATCTTCGGGTCGCGATTCAGTTCGTCGATGCGCGCCAGCAGGTCGGCTTCCGACAGCGTGTCCGGGTACGCATCCTTCAGCGAGAAGAAACCGTTGTCCTCGCACGCCTTGATCTTGTTGCGCACGTAGACTTCGCTCGCCGGGTTGGCGCCGACGAGGATCACCGCGAGACCGGGCTGGTGGCCGCGTGCGGTCAGGGCGGCGGCGCGTTCGGCGGCCTGCGCGCGTAAGGTCTTCGAGAGGGCGTTGCCGTCGATGAGGAGGGCTGTCATGGTGGTGGTCCTGCCGGGAAGTTGGAATGCGGGCGTGCGGCGCGCGAAGCGCCGCAGCAAAACACGCAATTATACCGGTCGCCTGCCGTCGTCCGACAGCGAATATAGGCAAAGCGTCATGGCGGCGGTGCCGGCGCGCCGGGAGGAAGCGCCGCGCCGCGCCGCGCGAGTGGGCCGCATCGCACGGCGCGGCAGGGTGACGGTGCGGCCGGCCGGGCAGGTGCCCCGCGGCCGCGCGCGACGTTCAGGCCTGCTTCTTCGACAGCGCGAGGCGCAGCAGATCGGCGACCGTGTTGACGTTGAGCTTTTCCATGATGTTCGCGCGGTGCGCTTCGACCGTCTTGATGCTGATCCCGAGATCGTCGGCGATCTGCTTGTTCAGGCGGCCGGCGATGATCCGCTCGAGCACCTGCTGCTCGCGCGCGGTCAGCTTCGACAGGCGCTCGCTCGCGGCGCGCTGTTCCTGGACGCTCTTGCTTTCGCTTCGGGCCTTGTCGAGCATCCGCTCGACGAGCTTGCGCAGCTCGGCCTCGTCGAACGGTTTCTCGATAAAGTCCATCGCACCCTTTTTCATCGTCGACACCGCCATCGGCACGTCGCCGTGGCCCGTGACGAAGATGATCGGCAGCGCGGCGTTGTCCGCGATCAGGCGTTCCTGCAGTTCGAGGCCGCTCATGCCCGACATCCGCACGTCGAGGATCAGGCAGGCGATCTGGCCGGCCTGCTGCGCCGGCTGATAGGCATCGAGGAACTGCTCGGCGCTCGAGAAGCATTGCACGCGATAGCCGTTCGCCTCCAGCAGCCAGCGCAGCGAGTCCCGTACGGCCTCGTCGTCGTCGACGACGAAGACAGTTTCCTGAGTGGTGGTGACAGGGCTATTCATAGTTCTCCCGTAACGGTATGTGATGCCGATGCCTCGCGCCCCCCTTGGCCGAGATCAGCGGGTTCCCCAATGGGCAGGCTGCAGTGGAATGTCGCGCCGGAAATGCGGCCGTCCGGTTCGACATTGTTGACCACCCACAGACGCCCCCGATGCGATTCGATGATCGAACGGCAGATGTTCAGCCCCATGCCCATGCCGTCGGACTTGGTGCTGTAAAACGGTTCGAACAGGCGTTCGGCGGTCGCCTCGTCCACGCCCGGACCCTGGTCGATCACGCGGATGTCGACGAAACCCGCGTCGATGTCGGCGACGACGCGGATCACGCCGTCCGCCGACGCCGGCTTCACGTCGGCCATCGCCTCGGCCGCGTTCTTCATCAGGTTAACGAGCACCTGCTCGATCAGCACGGGGTCGACATAAATAATAGGCATTCTTGCGAGGATTTCCGTGACGATCCGGATCCTGCGCTTTCTGGCCTCGATTTCGGCGAGCCCGACCGCGTCGGCGACGATGTCCGCGACCCGCGCCGGCTGGCGCTTCGGCTCGCTGCGCTTCACGAATTCGCGGATCCGCTTGACGATCATCCCCGCGCGCAGCGCCTGCTGCGCGGTCTTTTCCAGCGCGGGCTGCAGCGTCTCGGGCGTGCCGCGGCCGCTCTTCACGAGCGCGAGCGTGCCCGAGCAGTAGTTGTTGATCGCGGCGAGCGGCTGGTTCAATTCGTGAGCAATCGACGACGCCATTTCGCCCATCGTCATCAATCGGCTCGTGAATTGCAGCTTCTCTTCCTGCTGGTGCGCGAGTTCCTGCGCCTTCTTGCGGGTCGTGATGTCGGTCGCGATCTGCATCTGCGCGAGGTGGCCGTCCACCCACTGGATGTACTGACGGCGCACCTCGAACCACTTCTGGATGCTCTCGACGTACACCTCCTGCGCGTCGGCCGTGCTGCTCGTCAGCGCGGCGGCCGGCAGGCCCGCGAACGCGTCGACCATGTCGATCGAGTCGGACGACGCCTGCGCGCGGTCGAAGCCGCCGCCGGACAGCTCCAGGTGGCCGTCCGGGCGGATCCCGAACAGATGGCGGTAGTAGCGGTTCGCGAACAGCAGCTCGGCTTCGTCGGCGGCGAGCACCGACACGGCGGCGTCGAGGCTTTCGAGCACCGTCGTGAAGCGCTCGTGCGCGGCCGCGAGTTCCTCGCGCGCGCGCTTCGGCTCGGTGATGTCGGTCATCGACGACATCCAGCCGGTCTGGCGGCCCGAGCTGTCGATCAGCGGCGACACGTAGAGGCGCGCATGGAACAGCGTGCCGTTCTTGCGCCGCACGCGCAGCTCGAAGCCCGAGCTCGGCGCCTTGCCGCGCAGCGTCATGTCGAGCTGGCGCTGCATTTCCGGGTAGGCGTCGCGCGGCCAGTACGGGAACGGCGCGACCTTGCCGACGAGGTCGGTCTCGTCCCAGCCCGTCATCCGGCAGAACGCGGGGTTCACGTGCGTGATGCGGCCGTGCATGTCGAGCACGCGCATGCCGATCAGCACCGAGTTTTCCATCGCGCGGCGGAAGAATGCTTCCGCGTACAGCGCCTGCTGCGCCTCGAAGCGCTGGCGCGTGTGCTTCCACAGGCTCCAGAGGCTCCACAGCACGAAGCACGACAGGCCGGCGACCAGCCATACGAGCGTGTTGTTGGTCAGGTTCGTGAGCTGCGGGAATGCGTACACGCGCACGGTCAGCCCCTGGCCGGGCGGATCGAGCGGCAGATCGTAGTGGGAGTCGCGCGGCAGGCGCGGGCGCGTCGACGTGGACGACAGCTCGCGGTTGTTCGAGTCGGTGATCGAGATCTTGTACTTCGACGACAGCTCCTGCGGGATGTCGTGCTTCAGGATTCCTTCGACCGAGAACACCGCGGCGATCGAGCCGAGATATTCGCGGTCGCCGCGCATCACGGGTGTCTGCAGCGTGATGAAGCCGTTGCCGAAGTCGTCGTAGATCAGCGGCGAATAGGCCTGGCGGCGCGTGCTGCGCGCCTCGTCGTACGCGCCGCGCACGGCGTCCTGCATCTGCGCGTCGCCGGGCTTCGCGAGCCGCTGGCCGAGCAGCGGCGGGTGCACGGTCGGCCAGCGCTGCACGCCGGGCGCGGTGTACCAGTTCAGATAGAGGATTTCCGGATGCGTCTGCATCACGTCCGCGACGGCCATCTGGAATGCATTCTGGTCGAGGCGGCCGGACGCGAGATCGCGCGACAGCGCCTGCAGCTGCTCCTGCGCGCCCGTCATCGACAGGCGGATCTGCTGCTGCGCCCACGCGACGTTACGGAACAGGGTGTCTTCCTGCTGCTGCTGTTCGCGGCGATTGAGGCTCCATAGAATCAGGCTCATCACCACGAGGAACACGAGGATCGACAGCAGCGGCGTCAGCAAATAGGAGTTGGACCACCACGGTCCGTGGTGCCAGCGGGACGGCTGCGACTCCGCCGGCGGGCCCGACGGTCGCGCCGAGCGTGCGAAAAGCCGATCGGTCAACATGGCAGGATTGTAGCGCAGCGCAATACATGGAAAACCCATACCGGATATGTTGAACGGAAACGGATTTGTGCCCGTGGCGCGTGCCGGAGAGGCCCGATACGAGGGTGCAGCGCAGCAATATTCCGCATTGCGAGAAAAGATCTCACAATTCGAAAATTTTGTTGCGCGTGGCCGTACACGATCATTACAATCCGTCGGAGCTTGCCCGCAGCCGGCCGCGTCGCGTCGTCTGCACGAGAGCGATCCTCACATTCCAGGACCCAGGAGACGAGAATGTCCGCTGTACCGAACGAAGTGATGAAATATGTCGCCGCCGATCGTGACGACGACCCGCAAGAAACCGTTGAATGGCTCGAGTCGCTCGACGGCGTGATCTCCTCCGTGGGCACCGGCCGCGCGCACTACCTGATCGAAAAGCAGATCGAATTCGCCCGCATGCACGGCGAACACCTGCCGTTCTCCGCCAACACTCCGTACATCAACACGATCCCGGTCGAAGCCCAGGCGAAGATTCCGGGCGACCAGGACGTCGAGCACCGCATCCGTTCGTACACGCGCTGGAACGCGCTGGCGATGGTGCTGCGCGCAGGCAAGGACACGAACGTCGGCGGCCACATCGCGTCGTTCGCATCGGCCGCGACGCTCTATGACGTCGGCTACAACCACTTCTGGCACGCGGCGTCGGACCAGCACGGCGGCGATCTCGTGTTCGTGCAGGGCCACTCGTCGCCGGGCGTGTACTCGCGCGCGTTCCTGCTCGGCCGCCTGTCTGAAGAGCAGCTCGACAGCTTCCGCCAGGAAGTCGACGGCAAGGGCATCTCGTCGTACCCGCACCCGTGGCTGATGCCGGACTTCTGGCAGTTCCCGACCGTGTCGATGGGTCTCGGCCCGATCATGGCGATCTACCAGGCACGCTTCATGAAGTACCTGGAATCGCGCGGCATCGCGAAGACCGCCGGCCGGAAGGTCTGGGCGTTCCTCGGCGACGGCGAGACGGACGAGCCGGAATCGCTCGGCGCGATCGGCATGGCGAGCCGCGAGAAGCTCGACAACCTCGTGTTCGTGATCAACTGCAACCTGCAGCGTCTCGACGGCCCGGTGCGCGGCAACGGCAAGATCATCCAGGAACTGGAATCGGAATTCCGCGGCGCCGGCTGGAACGTGATCAAGGTCATCTGGGGCAGCCGCTGGGATGCGCTGTTCGCACGCGACAAGACGGGCGCGCTGATGCGCCGCATGATGGAAGTCGTCGACGGCGAATACCAGACGTACAAGTCGGAGTCGGGCGCGTTCGTACGCGAGCACTTCTTCAACACGCCTGAACTGAAGGCGCTCGTCGCCGACTGGTCGGACGACGACATCTGGGCGCTGAACCGTGGCGGCCACGATCCGCACAAGATCTACGCGGCATTCCACGAAGCGACCAACACGAAGGGCGCGCCGACCGTCATCCTCGCGAAGACCATCAAAGGCTACGGGATGGGCGAGTCGGGCCAGGCGATGAACATCACGCACCAGCAGAAGAAGCTGCCGGTCGAGCAACTGAAGAAGTTCCGTGACCAGTTCCGCCTGCCGATCACCGACGAGCAGATCGCCGACGTGCCGTACCTGAAGTTCGAGGAAGGTTCGAAGGAACTCGAATACATGCGCCAGAAGCGCATGGACCTCGGCGGCTACCTGCCGCATCGCCGCGAGAAGGCGACGTCGCTGCCGGTGCCGGCGCTCGACGCATTCGAGCCGCTGCTGAAGGGCACGGGCGAAGGCCGCGAGATCTCGACGACGATGGCGTTCGTGCGGATCCTGAACATCCTGCTGAAGGACAAGGCGCTGGGCAAGCGCGTCGTGCCGATCGTCCCGGACGAATCGCGTACGTTCGGCATGGAAGGCCTGTTCCGCCAGATCGGTATCTGGAACCAGGAAGGCCAGAAGTACGTGCCGGAAGATTCCGACCAGCTGATGTTCTACAAGGAATCGGAAACCGGCCAGATCCTGCAGGAAGGCATCAACGAAGCGGGCGGCATGTGCGACTGGATCGCGGCGGCGACGTCGTATTCGACGCACGGCGAGATCATGGTGCCGTTCTACATCTTCTATTCGATGTTCGGCTTCCAGCGGATCGGCGACCTGGCATGGGCGGCGGGCGACATGCGCTCGCGCGGCTTCCTGCTCGGCGGCACCGCGGGCCGCACGACGCTGAACGGCGAAGGCCTGCAGCACGAAGACGGTCACTCGCTCCTGTGGGCGGCATCGGTGCCGAACTGCGTGAGCTACGACCCGACGTTCGGCTACGAACTCGCGGTGATCATCCAGGACGGTCTGCGCCGCATGGTGCAGGACCAGGAAGACGTGTACTACTACATCACGGTGATGAACGAGAACTACGAGCACCCGGCGATTCCGCAGGGCGAGCACGTGGCGGCCGACATCATCAAGGGCATGTACGCGTTCAGGAAGGCGGACGCCGACCAGAAGGCGCCGCGCGTGCAGCTGCTCGGCGCGGGCACGATCTTCAACGAAGTGATCGCCGCCGCCGACCTGCTGAAGAACGACTGGGGCGTCGCGGCCGACCTGTGGAGCGTGCCGAGCTTCACCGAACTCGCGCGTGAAGGTCACGAAATCGAGCGCTGGAATCTGCTCCATCCGACCGAAGAGCGTCGCCTGTCGCACGTGCAGAAGTGCCTGAAGGACACGCAAGGCCCGGTCATCGCATCGACCGACTACGTGCGCGCGCTGGTCGACCAGATCCGCGGCCAGATCGATCGCCGCTTCGTCGTGCTGGGCACGGACGGCTTCGGTCGTTCGGACACACGCGAGAAGCTGCGTCACTTCTTCGAAGTCGACCGTCACTGGGTCACCGTCGCCGCGCTGAACGCGCTGGCCGACGAAGGCACGATCGAGCGCAAGGTGGTCGCGGACGCGATTGCCAAGTACAACCTCGATCCGTCGAAGCCCAACCCGATGACCGTTTAACGCACACGCGCCGTGTGATGCCGCGCGCCGCTTCCGGGAGGGGCGCGCGCGGCCATGGAGACACAAAAAGATGAGTCAAGCGATCGAAGTGAAGGTGCCGGATATCGGCGATTACAAGGACGTGCCCGTCATCGAGGTGCTCGTGAAAGTGGGCGACACGGTCGAGCCCGAGCAGTCGCTCGTCACGCTCGAGTCGGACAAGGCGACGATGGACGTCCCGAGCCCGGCAGCCGGCACGGTCAAGGAAGTGAAGATCAAGGTGGGTGATTCCGTATCGGAAGGCTCGCTGATCATCCTGCTCGAAGGTGGCGCCGCGGCGCAGGTGAACGGTGCGGCCGCGCCGGCAGCAGCGCCGGCTCCGGCGGCAGCTCCGGCACCGGCCGCAGCCGCGCCGGCTGCCGCTCCCGCTGCGTCGGGCGGCACGCTCGAGGTGAAGGTACCCGACATCGGCGATTACAAGGACGTCCCGGTGATCGAGATCGGCGTGAAGGTCGGTGACACGGTCGAGAAGGAGCAGTCGCTCGTCACGCTCGAATCGGACAAGGCGACGATGGACGTGCCGAGCCCGGCCGCCGGCGTCGTGAAGGAAATCAAGGTCAAGGTGGGCGATTCGGTGTCGGAAGGCACGCTGATCGTGCTGCTCGACGCCGCCGGCGCCGCGCCGGCCGCCGCGCCGCAAGCGAGCGCACCGGCACCGGCCGCTGCCGCGCCGGCACCCGCCGCCGCACCGGCCCCCGCGAAGGCCGCGCCGGCTCCGGCTGCTGCCGCGCCGGCCGCTGCACCGTCGGGCGAGTATCGCGCGAGCCACGCATCGCCGTCCGTGCGCAAGTTCGCGCGCGAACTCGGCGTCGAAGTCGCACGCGTGCAGGGTAGCGGTCCGAAGGGCCGTATCACGAAGGACGACATCACGGGCTTCGTGAAGGGCGTGATGACGGGCCAGCGCGCAGCGCCGGGCGCGGCAGCCGCGCCGGCAGGCGGCGGCGAGCTGAACCTGCTGCCGTGGCCGAAGGTCGACTTCGCGAAGTTCGGCCCGTTCGAGGCGAAGCCGCTGTCGCGCATCAAGAAGATCTCGGGCGCGAACCTGCATCGCAACTGGGTGATGATCCCGCACGTCACGAACAACGACGAAGCGGACATCACCGAGCTCGAAGCGCTGCGCGTGCAGCTGAACAAGGAGCACGAGAAGGCCGGCGTGAAGTTCACGATGCTCGCATTCGTGATCAAGGCGGTCGTCGCGGCGCTGAAGAAGTTCCCGACCTTCAACGCGAGCCTCGACGGCGACAACCTGGTGTTCAAGCAGTACTACCACATCGGTTTCGCCGCGGACACGCCGAATGGTCTCGTCGTGCCGGTGATCCGCGACGCGGACAAGAAGGGCCTCGTCGACATCGCTAAGGAAATGGCCGAGCTGTCGAAGGCCGCGCGCGACGGCAAGCTGAAGCCGGACCAGATGCAGGGTGGCTGCTTCTCGATCTCGTCGCTCGGCGGCATCGGCGGCACCAACTTCACGCCGATCATCAACGCGCCGGAAGTCGCGATCCTCGGGTTGTCGCGCGGTCAGATGAAGCCGGTGTGGGACGGCAAGCAGTTCGTGCCGCGTCTGACGCTGCCGCTGTCGCTGTCGTATGACCATCGTGTCATCGATGGCGCGGAAGCCGCGCGGTTCAATGCGTATCTCGGTGCGTTGCTTGCCGATTTCCGTCGCATCATTCTTTGATGAGCGGGGAGCGGGCTCGCGGGGCGTGGGTTTTCTTTCGGTGATCCACGCCCTGTCGTTGAACTGGCTTTCTTGACGGTCTGCTAGCGTCGCCCCTGCGCGGGGCGGCGGTCACTTTTCTTTGTCTTCCAAAGAAAAGTAACCAAAAGAAAGGCGCGTCCTTGGGCGGACGGCAAAGGTGGTCCTGCCCAAGTGTGCGTTCTCTTGTCAGGCCGTAGTTCTTCCGCGAGCGGCTCCCTCTCTGTCTGCAGCTAATCAAGAAGGGGACAGTAATGAGTCTCATCGAAGTCAAGGTTCCGGATATCGGCGATTTCAGCGGCGTCGATGTCATCGAAGTCAACGTCAAACCCGGCGACGTGATCGAAAAAGAGCAAACGCTCATCACGCTCGAATCGGACAAGGCCTCCATGGAAGTGCCCAGCGACGTCGCCGGCACGGTCAAGGAAGTCAAGGTCAAGGCCGGCGAGAAAGTCTCGCAAGGCACGGTCATCGCCATCGTCGAAGCTTCGGCAGGCGCCGCCGCTCCGGCGAAAGCAGCCGAACCCGCTAAGGCCGCAGCACCGGCTCCGGCCGCTGCGCCCGCCGCCGCTGCGGCACCCGCGCCGCAAGCCGGCAGCTACAGCGGCTCCGCCGACATCGAGTGCGACATGCTCGTGCTCGGCGCCGGCCCCGGCGGCTATTCGGCCGCGTTCCGCGCAGCCGACCTCGGCATGAAGACGGTGCTGGTCGAACGCTACTCGACGCTCGGCGGCGTCTGCCTGAACGTCGGTTGCATTCCGTCGAAGGCACTGCTGCACACGGCGCTCGTCGTCGAGGAAGCTGAAGCGCTCGCGGCGCACGGCATCTCGTTCGGCAAGCCGCAGGTCGATCTCGACAAGCTGCGCGACTTCAAGGGCGGCGTGGTCAAGAAGCTGACGACGGGCCTCGCCGGCATGGCGAAGGCGCGTAAGGTCGAAGTGGTCACCGGCGTCGGCGCATTCGTCGATCCGTATCACATGGAAGTGCAGGGCGAAAACGGCAAGAAGGTCGTCAAGTTCAAGCAGGCGATCATCGCCGCCGGCTCGCAGGCAGTGAAGCTGCCGTTCATGCCGGAAGACCCGCGCGTCGTCGATTCGACGGGCGCGCTCGAACTGCGTCAACTGCCCAAGCGCATGCTCGTGATCGGCGGTGGCATCATCGGCCTCGAAATGGCGACGGTGTACTCGACGCTCGGCACCGAGATCGACGTCGTCGAAATGATGGACGGCCTGATGATGGGCGCGGACCGCGATCTCGTGAAGGTCTGGGAAAAGTACAACGCGAAGCGCTTCGGCAACGTGATGCTGAAGACCAAGACGGTCGGCGCGGAAGCGAAGGAAGACGGCATCTACGTGAAGTTCGAGGGCGAGAAGGCGCCGGCGGAAGCGCAGCGCTACGACCTCGTGCTCGTCGCGGTGGGCCGCAGCCCGAACGGCAAGAAGATCGGTGCCGACAAGGCCGGCGTCGCGGTCACCGACCGCGGCTTCATCGACGTCGACAAGCAGATGCGCACGAACGTCCCGCACATCTTCGCGATCGGCGACATCGTCGGTCAGCCGATGCTCGCGCACAAGGCCGTGCATGAAGGCCACGTCGCAGCGGAAGCCGCGCACGGCGAGAAGGCGTACTTCGACGCGCTGCAGATCCCGTCGGTGGCGTACACGGATCCGGAAGTGGCCTGGGCCGGCAAGACGGAAGACCAGTGCAAGGCCGAAGGCATCAAGTACGGCAAGGCCGTGTTCCCGTGGGCCGCATCGGGCCGCGCGATCGCGAACGGCCGCGACGAAGGCTTCACGAAGCTGATCTTCGACGAGGAAACCCATCGCGTGATCGGCGGCGGTATCGTCGGCCTGAACGCGGGCGACCTGATCAGCGAAGTGTGCCTCGCCGTCGAGATGGGCGCGGACGCGGAAGACATCGGCAAGACGATCCATCCGCACCCGACGCTCGGCGAATCGGTCGGCATGGCCGCCGAGCTGTACGAAGGCGTGTGCACGGACCTGCCGCCGCAACGCAAGAAGTAACGCGACCGGCATGGCCGGCCTTGTGCCGGCCACGAAAAAACGCCGCCGCCCGGGATATCCGGACGGCGGCGTTTTCTTTTGCCTGCAGCCGACGGCAGTGCCCCAACGCGCCGGCGACGACCGGATGCCCGGATGTTCCGACGCCGGAAACGAAAAAAAGCCGCGCAGTGCGCGGCTTCTTCAGGAGCAGGGGGCGCTTACGCGGCCGGCTTGCTCGAACGGCGCGATGCAGCAGCGCTCGCAGCCTTCGTCGCGACAGCGGCAGCCGCGTTGAAGTTCGTTTCGGCGATCTCGACGGCTTGCTTGGCAGCCTTCTGGACCGTTTCGTACGTCGTGTTCGCTGCGTTCAGTGCCGACTTCAGGGCGGCGACAGCCGTTTCCGAACCGGCCGGGGCGTTCTTCGCGACGTTGTCGACGAGCGCCTGGACCTTCTTGTTCTGCTCTTCGAATTGCGCTTCGGCAACCTTCGCGAACTCGGCTTGCGTCGACGACGCGATTTCATACAGGTGACGGCTGTACGACAGCACCTTTTCCGCGACCGGCTGCGACAGGCTCGCTTGCAGCGCGATCAGTTCCTGCGCGTCCTTCACCGACAGCAGGCGCTGCGCGTTTTCCTGGCTTTCCGCCAGCGACGACTTCACGACCTGCAGGTTGAGTTCGATCAGCTTTTCGACGCCTTCGAACGCCTTGGTCGTCAGACCGAACAGGCTTTCGAGGTTGGCTTTCTGTGCGGCGGCGATTTGCTCGGGGGTCAGCAAGGACATGTCAAGCTCCTGAAAAGCGATCGCGTCGATCGCAGGGTAAGGGGCACTACGCTGGGGAACCACGGATGCGCGTGCTTTGTGCAACGCAGCAATGAGTCGTATTTTAGGGCAGAGAAAACGCTTGTCAAGTACTTTTTGTGCGTTGCACAATCGCGACAAATTATCGATAAAACAACGAGTTATCAGGCCCATCCGGAATCGGTTTCAGACGTGATCCCACATGGTGCGCACCGGGCCGGGGAAGGCGCGGCGCACCATGATCATGCACAGGTAAACCTGACAGGCATGTGGAACGTTATGCTTCTGTTCCTGTCGAAAAGCGCGCCGTTTCACTGCGCGTGCCGTGGCGATGTGCCGCCGCCGCGGTCGACACCGGTGCCGCAGGCACACCGAGCGCCGGGTACGTACTTTCCCCGCTTTAATTCGTCGCCAAAGTGACGTTATCTCAATTAACCGTGTGGTAATCGGGAGACGGGTGCTGTCGGGCAGCGCATCTCATCAATTTTTTCGATGGGAGCGGGAGGGTTGATCGACTCGTCGTTGGTCAACTCTTACATTCCGGTTTAACGACGATCGGTAAGTGCCTAATATTGCTCTTTTTTTCAGCTTTAACTACACTTGCGGAAACTCCCGCCCGCTTTGTCCAGACCCCAATGAAAGCCGAATCGTTTTCACCGCGCAGATTGTTGCAGAGCATGACGCTCGGCACGGCTGTGTCGGTCGCCGTCGCCTTGCTGGCGACCGCTGCGTCCGTCGCACCCGCTGACGCCTTTGCCGCCACTGCGAAGACACACCAGGCCGCCAAGAAAGCCGCTTCCACTTCTTCGGCGAAGAAGAAGACGGTGAAGGCCGCCTCCGCGAAATCCGCCAACGTCGCGTCGGCCGATGCGCCGAAGGCAACGCGCAAGCGCGCGACGCTCGCGTCGAACGTGCACGGCCACCGCGGTGCGGTGCGCAAGGTCGCGTTCCAGCCGCGTCGCCCGACGGTCGGTCAGGCATTCGGCCTGCACGACACGCCGGACGCGCTCGCGCTGCGCTCGAGCGTCGCGTACGTCGTCGACCAGAACACCGGCGAGCCGCTGTTCGACAAGAATTCGCACGCCGTCGTGCCGATCGCGTCGATCTCGAAGCTGATGACGGCGATGGTCGTGCTCGACGCGAAATCGCCGATGACCGACCAGCTCGAAGTCACCGACGAAGACCGCGACTACGAGAAGGGCACGGGCTCGCGCCTGTCGGTCGGCTCGGTCCTGTCGCGCGAGGACATGCTCCACATCGCGCTGATGGCGTCGGAAAACCGTGCCGCTGCCGCGCTGTCGCGCTACTACCCGGGTGGCCGTCCGGCATTCATCGCCGCGATGAACGCGAAGGCGAAGTCGCTCGGCATGAACGACACGCACTTCGAGAATTCGACGGGTCTGTCGAGCTCGAACGTGTCGAGCGCGCGCGACCTCGTCAAGATGGTCAACGCGGCGTACCAGTACCCGATGATTCGCCAGTTCTCGACCGATCGCACGTACGACGTCAATACGGGCAAGCGCAACCTGGTCTACAACAGCACGAACGCGCTGATCCGCGGCAACGGCTCGTGGGACATCGGCCTGCAGAAAACGGGCTTCATCAACGAGGCAGGCGAATGTCTCGTGATGCAGGCGACGATCCACGGCCGGCCGATGGTGATGGTGCTGCTGGATTCGTTCGGCAAGTATTCGCGTTTCGCCGACGCGGCGCGCCTGCGCAACTGGCTCGACGCCGGCGGCGGCGAGCGCCTGACGGCGGCCAACACGGCGAGCGGCGGCACCTGATCGCGCCACGGCGGTTCGCCGCCGTACCGTCGCCGCAAAGAAAAAGCCCCGCAATCGCGGGGCTTTTTTTCGTCCGGCCGCCGTGCGGCGGGCGGTGCGGGTCATGCGTGCCGTTGCAGCCCTTCGGCGTCCTTCGCGGGCTCCGGCCGATAGCCGAGCGATTCCGAAATGGTGAGGGCGGTGCGGCTCAACTGGCCGAGCCACGCGTCCTGCAGGCGATCGGCCGGTGCCGACAGCGAGAGGCCCGCGACGAGCTTGCCCGAGTCGTCGTAGATGCCGGCCGCGATACAGCGCACGCCCAGCTCCAGTTCCTCGTTGTCACGCGCGCACGATTGCTGGCGCACGAGCGTCAGTTCGCGCTCGAGCTTCGCGATGTCGGTAATGCTGTTCTGCGTATGGCCGGACAGCCCGGTGCGCGTCGCGTAGGCGCGCACGCGCGACGTTTCGTCGACTGCGAGAAACAGCTTGCCGACCGACGTCAGGTGCAGCGGCGCGCGGCCGCCGATCGCGCGGACGACCTGCATCCCCGAGCGCTCCGAATACGCGCGCTCGATATAGACGATTTCGTCGCCCTGGCGTACCGACAGGTTTACGGTCTGGCCGGTCAGGCGGTGCAGTTCGCGCATCGGCATCAGCGCGGCGTCGCGTACCGACAGGCGCGCCTTCACGAGGTTGCCGAGCTCGAGCAGCCGCATGCCGAGCCGGTAGGTGCCGGGGTCGGAGCGGTCGACGAGGCGGCAGGTCACCATGTCGTTGAGGATGCGGTGCGCGGTGGACGGATGCAGCTCGGTGCGCTGCGCAAGCTCCTTCAGGCTGACGGGGTCGCTGTGCGCGGCGAGCGCGTCCAGCAGCCGCATCATGCGTTCGATCACCTGGATCGACGTTTTGGAATCCGGGGTGGGTTGGCTCATGTCGGGGGGAGAATCGGTTGACGCATCAAGCGGTGGTTGCGTCGATTGTATCTCGTATCGTGAAAAAAGCGAACGCCGTTCGAGGAAGTCCTCGTTTCCGGCCGTGCGTGCTTGCGCGCGCGCCGGCGTTGGTCTTGCCGGCCAAACGGCGGATAATGAGAGCCGTTTTCTCGAAGGAGCGCATATGCGAGTCGGTTTGTTCGTGACCTGCCTGGTCGACCTGATGCGTCCGGAAATCGGTTTTTCCGCGCTGAAACTGATTCGCGAAGCCGGCTACGAGGTGTTCGTGCCGCCCGCGCAAACCTGCTGCGGCCAGCCGGCCTACAACTCGGGCGACCGCGCGCTCGCGCGCGATCTCGCCGAAAAGACGCTGCGCGAGTTCGAGCAGTTCGACTACGTCGTCGCGCCGTCGGGCTCGTGCGGCGGCATGATCCGCACGCACTACGGCGACCTGTTCCGCGACGACCCCGAACTGATGGGGCGCTATGCGCGATTTCAGCAGAAAGTCTATGAACTGACCGATTTCCTCGCGAACGTCGCGAAGGTGACGCTCGCGCCCGGCGAATTCACGGGGCCCGTCACCTATCACGACTCGTGCTCGGGCCTGCGCGAGCTCGGCGTGAAGGCGCAGCCGCGCGCGTTGCTCGCGCAGCGCGGCGTGGCCGTCACCGAGATGAAGGACTGCGAGCACTGCTGCGGCTTCGGCGGCACGTTCGCGGTCAAGTACGGCGACATTTCGGCGGCCATCGCGGACGAGAAATGCGCGAACGTGCGCGCATCCGGCGCGGGCGCCGTCGTGCTCGGCGATCTCGGCTGCATGCTGAACATCGAAGGGCGGTTGCGCCGCACGGGCGACCGCGACACGCGCGTGCTGCACGTCGCGCAGGTGCTGGCGGGCGACGTCTGACGCCCGGTTCCGCTCACTTTTCCCCGATACCGCGATGCAAGTCCAATCGATGCATTTCAAGGCCCGCGCCGGCCAGAAGCTGGCCGACCAGCGCCTGCAGCAGAACCTGAAGAAGCTGTCGACGAAGTTCGTGTCCGCACGCGCCGACGCGATGACCGCGATCGACTTCCAAGCGACGCGCGCCGCGCTGAAGGCGCGCCGCGACCGTGCGCTGGAGAATCTCGACGTATGGCTCGAGGCGTTCGAACGCGAGGCGACGCGGCGCGGCACGACGGTGCTGTTCGCGGAAACGACCGCCGACGCCGCGCGGCTCGTCGCCGACATCGCGCGACGCCACGACGTGAAGAAGGTCATCAAGACGAAGTCGATGGTGTCCGAGGAAATGCGCCTGAACGCGGTGCTCGCCGAGATGGGCGTGCAGTCGATCGAGACCGACCTCGGCGAATACATCCTGCAGATCAACGACAACGAGCCGCCGAGCCACATCATCGCGCCCGTCGTGCACAAGGACAAGGACGAGATTGCGGACCTGTTCGCGCGCACGCACCACCGCGAGCGGCTGACCGAGATCCCCGACATGACGCGGGAGGCGCGTGAGGTGCTGCGTCCGCATTTCCTGTCGGCCGACATGGGGGTGACGGGCGGCAATTTCGTGATCGCCGAGACGGGGTCGGTCGCGGTCGTCACGAACGAAGGCAACGAAGGGATGTGCACGGTGATGCCGCGCGTGCATGTCGCGGTGACGGGCATCGAGAAGGTGCTGCCGACGCTCGAGGATCTCGCGACCGCGATGCGTCTGCTGCCGCGCTCGGCGACCGGGCAGAAGACCTCGAACTATTTCTCGCTGCTCACCGGGCCACGCGGCCCCGGCGACGAGGACGGTCCGGAGCACAACTACGTGGTGCTCGTCGACGGCGGCCGCACGGGACTGATCGGCGGCCAGTTCCAGGAGATGCTGCGCTGCATCCGCTGCGGCGCATGCATGAACCACTGCCCGGTATATCAGAAGGTCGGCGGGCACGCGTACGGATGGGTCTATCCGGGCCCGATGGGCTCGGTGCTGACGCCGAGCTACGTGGGGCTCGATCGAGCGCTCGACCTGCCGCAGGCCGCGACGCTGTGCGGCGAATGCGACAGCGTGTGCCCGGCCGGGATCCCGTTGTCGCACTTGCTGCGCACGTTGCGCGAGAAACAGGTCGAGCGGCATCTGCGGCCGTGGCGCGAGCGCGCCGCGCTCGCCGCGTGGGGCTTTGTCGCGCGCCGGCCGATGCTGTACGCGCTCACGACCAAGCTCGCGGTGCGCATCCTCGAGCGGCTGGGCGGCAATGGCGGCACGCTGCGGCGCCTGCCGATGATGGGCGGCTGGATGGACACGCGCGACATGCCGACGCCGACCGGACGCACTTTCCGCGAACTGTACGCGGCATCGCAAAGCCACCTCGGCTGACGACTGTTCATCGAGCGACAACAGTGCGTTCGCTATTCATGTATTTATCTCGATAGGTGCGGCCTATAGAATCCTGCCTGTAGTCCCCGGAATCGGGTTTCGGGGCATGAGGTCAAGGAGCCGCATCATGAGAAAGACAATATCGATGTACTGGCCGCTGGCAATCGTCGTTCCGCTCGCCGCGGTCGCTTATCTGCACGCGATGGCCGACGCGCCGTCGCGTGGCCCGCTCGCCGTTCATCAGGCATCGGCCGAGCTCGCGCGCGCGGTGTCGTTCGGGCTGGTCGGCGACGCGGCGAAGCCGTTGCCGACCGTATCCGGCGACGTCGTGCTCGCCGCACCCAAGGCGCTGTAAGGCACGCCGCCGTCGCTTTGCGCGGCGGCGCGATTCCGGGCGCCTTTGTATAATGGCGCGTTCTTCTTCCGCGCGGTTCGCCGCGGCTTTTCGATAGTGCGATGACCCGCGTTGCGATCTGTTTCGTCTGTCTCGGCAACATCTGCCGTTCGCCCACGGCCGAAGGCGTGATGCGCCACCAGGTCGATGCGGCCGGGCTGGCCGACCGGATCGCGATCGACTCGGCCGGGACCGGCGACTGGCACGTCGGCGAGCCGCCCGACACGCGTGCGCAGGCGGCGGCCCGCACCCGCGGCTACGACCTGTCGGCGCTGCGGGCGCGGCAGGTGAGCGCGGTGGATTTCGAGCGGTTCGATCTGCTGCTGGCGATGGATGAAGCCAATTTCGCGGAATTGCGGCGGCGCTGCCCGCCCGAGCATCGCGACAAGGTGCGCCTCCTGATGGAATTCGCGCCGGGCGCGACCGAGACCGAAGTGGCGGATCCTTATTTCGGTGGCGCGCAGGGCTTCGAACAGGTGCTCGACCAGGTCGAGCGCGCGTGCGCGGGCCTGCTGGACACCCTCCAGCGCGGCGCCGCACGCTGATCGCGGCGGGGCGTATTCAGTGATTTGCGAATACCCTGTCGAAGACATGGATACTTGACTAAAATCGTCAAATATTTATACTTGACCAAAATCGTCAAGATTGCAGTCCCCTAGACACCATGAGACTCACCACCAAAGGCCGTTTCGCCGTCACGGCGATGATTGACTTGGCACTGCGCCAGGAGCAGGGCCCGGTGACGCTTGCAGGCATCAGCCAGCGCCAGCGGATTTCGCTCTCGTATCTCGAACAGCTGTTCGGCAAGCTGCGCAGGCATGAAATCGTCGAATCCGTGCGCGGCCCGGGCGGCGGCTACAACCTCGCGCGCCGCGCGCAGGACGTCACCGTCGCCGACATCATCATCGCGGTCGATGAACCGCTCGACGCCACGCAGTGCGGCGGCAAAGGCACGTGCGACGGCTCGAAGCAGCCCGACGGCCATTGCATGACGCACGAGCTGTGGTCGACCCTGAACCAGAAAATGGTCGAATACCTCGATTCGGTATCGCTGCAGGATCTCGTCGATCAGCAGCGCGCACGCGAGGGCGCACCCGCGGTGCTGCGCGACCGGCGCACGCCGGAGCCCGTCGCGGCGCCGGCCGAACCGGTGCGCACGATGCCGCTCGGTCCCAATTCGGTGTTCAACATCGCGAGTTCGTGAGCGCGAACGCGCCGCACACCCCATAACGCACATAGTCCCTGCACAGAATTCCCGGAGCGACAGATGACCCAAGAGACTCTCCACCTGCCCATCTATATGGATTACAGCGCGACGACGCCGGTCGACCCGCGCGTGGTCGACAAGATGGTGCCGTATCTGCGCGAGCAGTTCGGCAACCCGGCGTCGCGCAGCCACGCATACGGCTGGGACGCGGAACGCGCGGTCGAGGAAGCGCGCGAGCAGGTGGCCGCGCTCGTGAACGCGGATCCGCGCGAGATCATCTGGACGTCCGGCGCGACGGAATCGGACAACCTCGCCATCAAGGGCGCCGCGAACTTCTACAAGGGCAAGGGCAAGCACATCGTCACGGTGAAGACCGAGCACAAGGCCGTGCTGGACACCTGCCGCGAGCTCGAGCGCGACGGCTTCGAAGTCACCTATCTCGACGTGAAGGAAGACGGCCTGATCGACCTCGACGTGTTCAAGGCCGCGCTGCGCCCGGACACGATCCTCGTATCGGTCATGCACGTGAACAACGAGATCGGCGTGATCCAGGACATCGAGACGATCGGCGAGATCTGCCGCGAGAAGGGCATCGTGTTCCACGTCGACGCCGCACAGTCGACCGGCAAGGTCGAGATCGACCTCGCGAAGCTGAAGGTCGACCTGATGTCGTTCTCGGCGCACAAGACCTACGGCCCGAAGGGCATCGGCGCGCTGTACGTGCGCCGCAAGCCGCGCGTGCGCATCGAAGCGCAGATGCACGGCGGCGGCCACGAGCGCGGCATGCGTTCGGGCACGCTGGCGACGCACCAGATCGTCGGCATGGGCGAAGCGTTCCGCATCGCGCGTGAAGAAATGGCGACCGAGAACGAGCGCATCCGCATGCTGCGCGACAAGCTGCTGCGCGGCCTGTCGCAGATCGAGGAAACGTACGTGAACGGCGACATGGAGCACCGTGTCCCGCACAACCTGAACATCAGCTTCAACTTCGTCGAAGGCGAGTCGCTGATCATGGCGATCAAGGACGTCGCGGTGTCGTCGGGCTCGGCGTGCACGTCGGCGTCGCTGGAGCCGTCGTACGTGCTGCGTGCACTCGGCCGCAACGACGAACTCGCGCACAGCTCGATCCGCTTCACGGTCGGCCGCTTCACGACGGAGCAGGACGTCGACTTCGTGATCGCACTGCTGAACAGCAAGATCGCAAAGCTGCGCGAACTGTCGCCGCTCTGGGAAATGCACCAGGAAGGCATCGATCTGTCGACGATCGAATGGGCCGCACACTGAACACCGCATTGAATACATTCGCGGGCGGATTTGCGCACGCAGACGTAACGAGTCAAGGAGTCTGAGTCATGTCATACAGCAACAAGGTTCTGGATCACTACGAAAACCCGCGTAACGTCGGTTCGTTCGCGAAAGACGACGACGCGGTCGGCACGGGCATGGTCGGCGCGCCGGCCTGCGGCGACGTGATGAAGCTGCAGATCCGCGTCGGCGCGGACGGCGTGATCGAAGACGCGAAGTTCAAGACGTACGGCTGCGGTTCGGCGATCGCGTCGAGCTCGCTCGTGACCGAATGGGTGAAGGGCAAGACCCTCGACGAGGCGCTGTCGATCAAGAACACGCAGATCGCCGAAGAGCTGGCCCTGCCGCCGGTGAAGATTCACTGCTCGATTCTCGCGGAAGACGCGATCAAGGCAGCCGTGGCCGACTACAAGAAGCGCCACGACACGAAGGAAGGCGATCAGGCAGCGGCCTGAGCGGCATCGAGCGGCTTGTGAAGGAACGCGGCGGGCCCGGGTGGCGCGCCGCGGCAAGGACATCATGGCAATTACACTGACCGAAAAAGCAGCACAGCACGTCCAGAAATACCTCGTCCGTCGCGGCAAGGGTGTGGGCCTGCGGCTTGGCGTTCGCACGACCGGGTGCTCGGGGCTCGCGTACAAGCTCGAGTATGTCGACGAGCTGGCCCCCGAGGATCAGGTGTTCGAGAGCCATGGCGTGAAGGTCGTCGTCGACCCGAAGAGCCTCGCGTACATCGACGGCACCGAGCTCGACTTCGCACGCGAAGGCCTGAACGAAGGGTTCAAGTTCAACAACCCGAACGTGAAGGACGAGTGCGGTTGCGGCGAATCGTTCCGCGTGTGACGCGGGTATCCGCGCGATGCGGGCAAGAGGCGGCACGAGCCGCCTTTTTAATGTGCGGCGTTTGCCGCGCGACGAACCGGAATTGAACGCGACGATGGTTTCGCTGAAAGACAGCCACTTCGATCTGTTTCACCTGCCGGCGCAATTCGCGCTCGACGAGGCTGCGCTCGACAGCGCATATCGCACGGTGCAGACGCAGGTCCATCCGGACCGCTTCGCGGCGGCCGGCGACGCGCAAAAGCGCATCGCGATGCAATGGGCGACCCGTGCGAACGAAGCCTACCGCACGCTGCGCGATCCGCTGAAGCGCGCGACCTATCTGCTGTCGCTGCGCGGTGTCGATATCGGTGCCGAAAACAATACCGCGATGGAGCCCGCGTTCCTGATGCAGCAGATGGAGTGGCGCGAAGGCATCGAGGATGCCGCGGCCGCCCGCAACGTCGACGCGCTCGATGCGCTGCTCGCCGAACTGCGCGACGAAAAACGCGTGCGCCTCGAGCGCCTCGGCACGCTGCTCGACAGCGCCGCCGACCAGGCCGCCGCCGAAGCCGTGCGCCAGCTGATGTTCATCGAACGGGTCGCGTCGGAAGTGGGCGCGCAGATCGAGCGCCTCGAAACTTAACCGCGTGCCTGGCGGCACGCGCAGCAAACGGGCCGAGCGCCCGAACGAACCAAGATGGCTTTACTGCAAATTTCCGAACCGGGCATGGCGCCGGCGCCGCACCAGCGGCGACTCGCTGTCGGGATCGATCTCGGCACGACGAACTCGCTCGTCGCGGCCGTGCGCAACAGCGTGCCCGAAGTGCTGCCGGACGAGGCGGGCCGCGCGCTGCTGCCGTCGGTGGTCCGTTATCTGGAGCAGGGCGGCCGCCGCATCGGCCACGAAGCGAAGGAACAGGCCGCGACCGATCCGCGCAACACGATCGTGTCGGTCAAGCGCTTCATGGGCCGTGGCAAGGCGGAAGTCGAAGGCGCGGCGAACGCGCCTTACGAATTCGTCGATGCGCCGGGCATGGTGCAGATCCGCACGATCGACGGCGTGAAGAGCCCGGTCGAAGTATCGGCCGAGATTCTCGCGACGCTGCGTTACCGCGCGGAAGACACGCTCGGCGACGAACTGGTCGGCGCGGTGATCACGGTGCCCGCGTACTTCGACGACGCGCAGCGCCAGGCGACGAAGGACGCCGCGCGTCTTGCGGGCCTCAACGTGCTGCGTCTGCTGAACGAACCGACCGCGGCCGCGATCGCCTACGGTCTCGACAACGCGGCCGAAGGCCTCTACGCGGTGTACGACCTCGGCGGCGGCACGTTCGACCTGTCGATCCTGAAGCTGACCAAGGGCGTGTTCGAAGTGCTGGCCGCGGGCGGCGATTCCGCGCTCGGCGGCGACGATTTCGACCACGCGCTGTTCGGCCACGTGCTTGCGCAGGCCGGCATCGATGCGAAGGTGCTCGCGCCCGAGGACGTGCGCCTGCTGCTCGATCGCGTGCGCGTGCTGAAGGAAGCGCTGTCGTCCGCGCCGCAGGCGTCGCTCGACGTGACGCTGTCGAGCGGTGCCCGGATCGAGCAGACGATCTCGCACGACACGTTCGCCGCGCTCGTCGAGCCGCTCGTGCAGCGTACGCTGACGCCGACCCGCAAGGCACTGCGCGATGCGCAGGTGAGCCCGGCCGACATCAAGGGCGTCGTGCTCGTCGGCGGCGCGACGCGCATGCCGGTGATCCGCGAGGCGGTCGCGAAGCATTTCGGCCAGCCGCCGCTCGTCAATCTCGATCCGGACCAGGTCGTCGCGCTCGGCGCGGCAATCCAGGCCGACCTGCTCGCCGGCAATCGCGGCAGCGGCGACGACTGGCTGCTGCTCGACGTGATCCCGCTGTCGCTCGGCGTCGAGACGATGGGCGGCCTCGTCGAGAAGATCATTCCGCGCAATTCGACGATTCCGATCGCGCGTGCACAGGAATTCACGACCTTCAAGGACGGCCAGACCGCGATGGCGATCCACGTCGTGCAGGGCGAGCGCGAGCTCGTCGCCGACTGCCGGTCGCTCGCGCGCTTCGAGCTGCGCGGCATCCCGCCGATGACGGCCGGTGCGGCGCGCATCCGCGTGACCTACCAGGTCGATGCGGACGGGCTGCTGTCGGTGTTCGCGCGCGAGCAGCATTCGGGCGTCGAGGCGTCGGTCGTCGTGAAGCCGTCGTACGGCCTCGCCGACGACGACATCGCGAAGATGCTCGAGGACAGCTTCAAGACCGCCGAGATCGACATGCGGGCGCGCGCGCTGCGCGAAGCGCAGGTCGAGGCCGAGCGGATGATCGAGGCGACGCAGGCGGCGCTGGCGGCCGACGGCGAATTGCTCGACGACACCGAACGCACGCAGGTCGACGCGCTCGTCGCCGCGCTGCGCACGATCGCGCAGGGCGACGACACGGACGCGATCGAAACCGCGACCAAGACGCTGGCCGACGGCACCGACGAATTCGCGGCGCGCCGGATGGACAAGAGCATCAAGCGCGCACTGTCGGGCCGACGGCTCGACGAGATCTGAACGAACTGCGCGCGGGCCGGCGACGGCCCGCGCGATATTGAACCGTGCGGCGCCAGTCGCCGCACCCTGACTGACGGAACGGACATGCCTCAACTGGTGGTGCTGCCTCACGTCGAACTGTGCCCGGACGGTGCAGTGATCGACGCGACGCCCGGCAAGAGTATTTGCGACAACCTGCTCGACAACGGGATCGAGATCGAGCATGCGTGCGAGAAGTCGTGCGCATGCACGACCTGCCACGTGGTGATCCGCGAGGGCTTCAACGATCTCGACCCGTCCGACGAGGACGAAGACGACCTGCTCGACAAGGCGTGGGGCCTCGAGCCGACATCGCGCCTGTCGTGCCAGGCAATCGTGAAGGAAGATTCTGACCTGGTGGTCGAGATCCCGAAGTACTCGATCAACCACGCGAAGGAAAATCACTGACGGATCGGCGGGGCGGACTCGCCGCGTACACGGGAGAGCAGGCCATGAAATGGACCGATTCGCGCGAAATCGCCATCGCGCTGGCAGACAAGCATCCGGACGTCGATCCGCAGCGGATCAATTTCGTCGACCTGCGCCAATGGGTCATCGAACTGGACGGCTTCACCGACGACCCGGCGCACTCGGGCGAGAAGATCCTCGAAGCGATCCAGGCCCACTGGATCGATGAATCCGACTTCGACGACGAAGACTGAGATTCGCGCTGGCGCCTCGCGCCATGCGGCTCCGGCAACGCTCCCGCAAACAGAGAAGGCTCGTGAAGCATCACGAGCCTTTTTCATTTCCGGCGCGGCGCAAGGGCCGCCCGGCGAGACGTCAGGCGTTACGCGCCGACCAGCGTCCCGTTCTCGATCCGCACGCGCTGGCCCTGGCCGAACGGCGGCGGGTTGTGGTACGTGAACGTGCGCGTCGCGCCGCTTTCCATCTGGACCTGCACCTGGTAGTCGGTTTCCGCGCGCACCTGCTTCTCGACCTGATTGCCGGCGAGACCGCCGCCGAGCGCGCCGATGATCGTCATCGCCGTGCGGCCGTTGCCGTGACCGAACTGGTTGCCGAGCAGGCCGCCGGCCGCTGCGCCGCCGACCGCGCCGATCCCCGAGCTCTGGCCCGGCGTACGCGTCTGCGTGATCGCGACGACGGTGCCGCAGGTCTGGCAATAAGCCGCCTGCGCGGGCGCGGACGGCTGCTGCGCGTATTGCGGCGGTTGCGGCGCCGGCGTATGGCGGCGATGCGTGGCGGCAGGGCGCGGCGCGGGCTTCGGTTCGGCCTGGGCTGCCGCCGCTTTCTCGGCCGCCGCCTTCTGCTGCGCGGCCTGTTCGGCTGCCTGCTGCTGCGCTTGCGCGGCGAGCGCGGCGCTGGCCGCAGCGGCCGTATCGACGGCCGGCTGCGACGCGATCAGCGCGGCCTGGGTCTGGCCGTTCTGCGCATTGTTGCTGTTGGCCTTCGGGAAGATGCCCGTGATCGCTGCGGTGGCCGCGAGGCTCGCGACGATCACGGCGCCTGCCGCGGTCGCGATGAGCGGGTGAAGGCGTTGCTTTTGCGGCGTGGTTTGATTCTGGTTGTCCATTTTGTTCTCTCCGGTGTCGACCCGGCTTCGCACGTTGGTGCCGGCCGGATCCCACGCTCGGGAGCGAGCAGACTCGGCGTTCCGGCGCCGCGTTCTGGTCCCGTGGTCATGCGTGGTGACGCAACAGGAGTGTCGTCCACGGGCGAGGGTCGCACCGTATCAAGGTGTAACGAATTGCAGCGCGGGGGCAGCGGGCGTTACAGGGAAAACCCGGAGAAGGCCGTCGCAACGAGGAGATAAAACGGGGGAGGATCGAAAACCGGCGAACGCCGGCGGGCGGGATTTACGCGTGGTTACAAAGCTGACGCGTGCGCGCCGCAGGGCGCGGCGCACACGCGGGCTCGGCCGTCAGTCTTCGCGGCGCAGGTGCGGGAACAGCAGCACGTCGCGGATCGTCGGGCTGTCGGTCAGCAGCATCACGAGACGGTCGATGCCGATCCCGCAACCGCCCGTCGGCGGCATCCCGTGTTCGAGCGCGCGGATGTAGTCGGCGTCGAAGAACATCGCTTCCTCGTCGCCCGCATCCTTCTGCTCGACCTGCTTCTTGAAGCGCGCGGCCTGGTCTTCCGGATCATTCAGCTCCGAGAAGCCGTTCGCGATCTCGCGGCCGGTCATGAACAGCTCGAAACGCTCGGTGATGCCCGGCACCGTATCCGATGCGCGTGCGAGCGGCGACACCTCGATCGGGTAATCGATGATGTAGGTCGGCTCCCACAGCTGCGATTCGGCGGTTTCCTCGAACAGCGCGAGCTGCAGCGCGCCGATGCCGGCGTTCAGGAAGGCCGGTTGCGACACGTCCACGCCGAGGCGCTTCAGTTCGGAGCGCAGGAACGCGTCGTCCGACAGCTGGCCGTCGGTGTACTGCGGCGCGTATTTCTGGATCGCCTGCGTGATCGTCAGGCGGTGGAACGGCTTCGCGAGGTCGAGCTCGCGGCCCTGGTACTGGATCGTCGCGGTGCCGAGCGCATCGATCGCCGCCTGGCGGATCAGCTGCTCGGTGAAGTCCATCAGCCAGCGGTAGTCGGTGTACGCGGCGTAGAACTCCATCATCGTGAATTCCGGGTTGTGGCGCGGCGACACGCCTTCATTCCGGAAGTTGCGGTTGATCTCGAACACGCGCTCGAAGCCGCCGACGATCAGGCGCTTCAGGTACAGCTCCGGCGCGATGCGCAGGAACATCTGCATGTCGAGCGCGTTGTGGTGCGTGACGAACGGCTTCGCCGCGGCGCCGCCCGGGATCGGGTGCAGCATCGGCGTTTCGACTTCCATGAAGTCGGCGTTGTCCATGAACTTGCGGATCGACGCGATGGTCTTGGTGCGCGCGCGGAACGTGTCACGCGTTTCCGGCGTGACGATCAGATCGACGTAGCGCTGGCGATAGCGCATTTCCTGGTCGGCGAGGCCGTGGAACTTGTCCGGCAGCGGACGCAGCGCCTTCGACAGCAGGCGCAGCTCCTTGCACTGGACCGACAGCTCGCCCTTGTTGGTGCGGAACAGCACGCCGCGCGCGGCGACGATGTCGCCGAGGTCCCACTTCTTGAATGCGTCGTAGGTTTCCGCGCCGACGTCGTTCGGCGTCACGAAGAACTGGATCTGGCCCGAACCGTCCTGCACCGTCGCGAAGCTCGCCTTGCCCATCACGCGCTTGAGCATCATGCGGCCGGCGACCGATACCTCGACCGGGTTCGCCTCGAGCGCGGCCTTGTCCGAGTCGGCGAATTTCGCCTGGAGATCGGCGGCGTGATGCGTCGGCCGGAAATCGTTCGGATAGGCGACGCCTTGCTCGCGCAATGCGCGCAGCTTCTCGCGGCGCTCGGCGATGATCTGGTTTTCGTCCGCCGCGACGGCGGGCTGCGTTTGGGTCGGTTCGGTCATGATGGTCGGAATTCGGAGTGGGTGCGGCAACGCAACGGGAAGGGCGGCGCGACCGCAGGGGCCGCGCCGCGGCGCTTACACGCCCTGTTTGAGGCTCGCGCTGATGAAGTCGTCGAGATCGCCGTCGAGCACGGCCTTCGTGTTGCTCATTTCGACGTTCGTACGGAGGTCCTTCACGCGGCTCTGGTCGAGGACGTACGAGCGGATCTGGTGACCCCAGCCCACATCGGTCTTGCTCGATTCGAGCTTGTCCTGCTCGGCCTGGCGCTTGCGCATTTCGGCTTCGTACAGGCGCGACTTCAGCATGGCCATCGCTTCGGCGCGGTTGCGGTGCTGCGAGCGGTCGTTCTGGCACTGCACGACGATGCCGGTCGGCATGTGCGTGATCCGCACCGCCGAGTCGGTCTTGTTGATGTGCTGGCCGCCCGCGCCCGATGCGCGATACGTGTCGATGCGCAGGTCGGCCGGGTTGACCTCGACTTCGATCGAGTCGTCGATTTCCGGATACACGAACACCGACGAGAACGACGTGTGGCGGCCGCCCGACGAGTCGAACGGCGACTTGCGCACGAGGCGGTGGATGCCGGTTTCGGTGCGCAGGAAGCCGTACGCGTATTCGCCCGACACCTTGATCGTCGCGTTCTTGATGCCCGCGACATCGCCGTCGGACTCTTCGAGCACTTCGGCCTTGAAGCCCTTGCGTTCGCAGTAGCGCAGGTATTGGCGCAGCAGCATCGACGCCCAGTCGCACGCCTCGGTGCCGCCGGCGCCGGCCTGGATGTCGATGAAGCAGTTGTTCGGGTCGGCCGGGTTCGAGAACATCCGGCGGAATTCGATGTCGCCGACGCGCGCTTCGAGCTTCTTCGCGTCGTCTTCGGATGCGACGAGGGTGTCTTCGTCGCCTTCCTCGCGTGCCAGCTCGAACAGGTCGAGCGCATCGCGCAGGTCGCTATCGAGTGCCGTCAGCGTCGTGACGACGCCTTCGAGCAGCTTCTTCTCGCGGCCGAGTGCCTGGGCGTTCTTCGAATCGTTCCAGACGTTCGGGTCTTCGAGTTCCTTGTTGACTTCGGTCAGACGCGCAGATTTGGCGTCGTAGTCAAAGATACCCCCGAAGCTCGCCGGCGCGCGTGCGCAGGTCGAGCAGGGAGCTTTCGATCGCGTTGAGACGTTCCGCTTCCATGATCGTTCGCTATTCTTGCTTCGTAAAAAAGCGGAATTATAGCCGATCGGCGGGGTTTCCCGGTGACGCGGAACGTGCTTGCATGCGCGCCGCGGCCCCGTTCGGCGCGGCGCGCATGCGGCCCGCGCGTGCCGCGGGCGGGTTGGCCGGGCGGGCGGCGCTCAGCCGGCCGCGTGTTCGACGATCAGCTGGACGCGCGTCACGCCGTTCCACGTGTCGGCCACGAGGCGGTACGCGATCAGCGCGCTCGCCGGCAGCGGCTCGGTGTGGTTGAACCAGATCGCGTTGAAGCGCTGGCGGCCGCGCGCCAGCTGCAGCTTCAGGTGCTTTTCCTTCACGAGCGACTGCGACACGACGTCGAATTCGCCGGAGAAAAGCGGGGCCGGAAAGCCCTGACCCCAGACGGCTTCGTCGAGCAGCCCGACGAACTGCGGCGTGAAATACGCTTCCTCGAGTTCGCCGTCGGTCTCGATCACACGCGCCAGCGCGTCGTCGGACAACCACTCGCGCGCGACGGCCTCGAATGCAGCCGCGAAGCGCGGCACGTTGCCGGTGTCGAGCGTGAGGCCGGCCGCCATCGCGTGGCCGCCGAACGCGACGATCAGGTCGGGTTCGCGCTTCGATACCAGGTCGAGCGCGTCACGCAGGTGGAAGCCGGGAATCGAGCGGCCCGAACCCTTGACCCGCGTGCCGGCTTCGTCCGCATGCGCGAACGTGAACGACGGGCGGTGGAATTTCTCCTTGAGCCGCCCGGCGACGATGCCGATCACGCCCTGGTGCCATTCCGGGTTGAACAGCGTGATCGTGCACGCGTCGGCCGGATCGACGTCGGCGAGATCGGCCAGCGCCTGCTGCTGCATGCCGGCCTCGATCTCGCGGCGCTCGCGGTTCATCGTGTCGAGCTGTTGCGCGAGGTCCCATGCGCGGCCGATGTCGTCGGTGATCAGGCACTCGATGCCGAGCGACATGTCCGAGAGCCGCCCGGCGGCGTTCAGGCGCGGGCCGAGGCCGAAGCCGAGGTCGAAGCCCGACGCGGTGCGCGCCTCGCGGCCGGCCGCGCGGAACAGCGCGGCGATGCCCGGCTGCATGCGGCCGTTGCGGATGCGCTGCAGCCCCTGCGCGACGAGCACGCGGTTGTTGCCGTCGAGCCGCACGACGTCGGCGACGGTGCCGAGCGCGACGAGGTCGAGCAGCCCGTCGAGGCGAGGTTCGGCCTCCTTGCTCGCGAACGCGCCGCGGCGGCGCAGCTCGGCGCGCAGCGCGAGCAGCACGTAGAACATCACGCCGACGCCGGCGATGTGCTTGCTCGGGAACGCGCAGCCGGGCTGGTTCGGGTTGACGATCGCGCGCGCGGCGGGCAGCGCGTCGCCGGGCAGGTGGTGATCGGTGACGAGCACGTCGATGCCGCGCGCGTTCGCGGCTTCGACGCCCGCGACGCTCGCGATCCCGTTGTCGACGGTGATCAGCAGGTCGGGCTTGCGCGCGGCCGCGAGTTCGACGATCTCGGGCGTGAGCCCGTAGCCGTATTCGAAGCGGTTCGGCACCAGGTAGTCGATCTGCGCGCCGAACATGCGCAGGCCACGCACCGCGACCGCGCACGCGGTCGCGCCGTCGCAGTCGTAGTCGGCGACGACCAGCAGGCGCCGCTTGTCGGCGATCGCGTCGGCGAGCAGCGCCGCGGCGTCCGCGCAGCCTTTCAGTTCGGTGGGCGGGACGAGGCGCGCGAGCGCAGTCTCGATGTCGGTCGGGGATTGCACGCCGCGCGACGCGTACAGGCGCGCGAGGACGGGGTGGAGGCCGTGGCGCGCGAGCGCTTCGGCGTCGGCGGGCGCGACGGGGCGGGTAACGATCCGGGTCATACAGGTCGGGTTATTCGAACAGGGATGCCAGCGCGCGGCGGCGCCAGAACTTGCGCAGGTCGCCGCGCGTCGCGTGCAGCGTCACGGAGCTGGTGTCGCCGCACAGCGTGAAATCGACGCCGGCCAGCTCGCCGTTCTGCAGCGCGGCGAGGGACGGCGCGAACCAGTCGCGCTCGAGCGCGGCGAGCGCATCGTGCCAGCGTGGCCAGTCCTGCTCGATGTACGGGGCGGACAGCGTGGGCAGCTCGACGAGCGTCGCGCCGGCGGCGGCGGGCAGTGCGTCGAGTGCTGCCGGCACGCCGCCGGCTTCGGCTTGCGCGGCGCGCGCGAGGCCGAGCGCTGCGGGCGACGCGGACAGCACGCGCGCGAACGGCTTGCCGACCGGCTTCAGTGTGCCTTGCGCGTGGAACCAGATCGAATTGACGGCGGGCAGCCCGCGCGCTTCGCGCGCTTCGTTGACCGGATGCTGGAACCACGCCATCTGCACTTCGTTCTGCAGCTTCATCCACATCCGCGAGCGTTCGCCGGTGTGCGCTTCGTGCGGCAGCCAGATCTCGATGTTGCGGCCGCTCGCGCGCAGCGGCGCTGCGCCGGCGAGGCGGGCGAGCTGCTCGCTGGACAGGTACCAGCGCGCCGGCTGCGGCGCCTCCAGCCGCACGCCGAGCTCCTCGATCAGCGGGCGCGCGACCGCCAGCAATGCGGCGGCGTCGCCGTCGTCGAGCGCGAGGCTCGCCGGGTCGACGAGCACGAGGTGGTCGTGAGCGATTTCGACGTGGACGGGTTCGACGCACGCCCAGGCCTCGGTGCCCGGATCGCCGCCGTCCGCCAGCAGCATGTAGGGCGCGAGCGGCGCCTCGTCGGCGGCGTTGCCCTGGGCCGCGCCGAACTGGCGGGCCAGCCAGCGTTCGTGCGGCAGCGTGCGCTGGAAGTCCTCGCCGGCCACGCGCTCGACGAGGCTTGCGCGGGCGAGCAACTTTTCGAGCGCGGGGCTGTCCAGCGTGTGCAGGGACGAGGTCGCATCGGCCGCCGACGGCAGCGCGAACGGAACGAGAAAATGGAGGCGTCGGTCGTGCATGATGGTGCGCATTGTATGGCAAACTGCGCGCGTGATCGGGCCGGCGGACGGCCCGATTGCGTCCGGCGACCGTTTTTTCGGCCGTGCCCGGGCGGCCGGCCGCCGCCGGACGGCGCTCCGGCCACGGGCCGCCATCCCCGCCGTAACCAGCAGAAAGGATTCGCTTGAAACTTCCGTACGAATGGCAGATCGGCTGGCGCTACACGCGCGCCGGCAAACGCACGACCGGCAACGGCTTCATTTCCTTCATCGCGCTCGTTTCGATGCTCGGGATCGCGCTCGGCGTCGCGGCGCTGATCGTCGTGCTGTCCGTGATGAACGGCTTCCAGAAGGAAGTGCGCGACCGCATGCTGTCGGTGCTTGCGCACGTCGAGGTATTCTCGCCGACCGGCTCGATGCCCGATTGGCAACTGACCGCGCAGGAAGCGCGCCGCAATACGTCGGTGATCGGCGCGGCGCCGTACGTCGACGCGCAGGCGCTGCTCACGCGCCAGGACGCGGTGAGCGGCGTGATGCTGCGCGGCGTCGAGCCGTCGCTCGAACCGCAGGTGTCGGACATCGGCAAGGACATGAAGGCGGGCCAGCTCGCCGCGCTCGTGCCCGGCCAGTTCGGCATCGTGCTCGGCGACGCGCTCGCCGGCAACCTCGGCGTGACGGTCGGCGACAAGGTCACGCTCGTCGCGCCCGAAGGCACGATCACGCCGGCCGGGATGATGCCGCGGCTCAAGCAGTTCACGGTGGTCGGCGTGTTCGAGTCGGGCCACTACGAATACGACAGCACGCTCGCGATGATCAACATCCGCGATGCGGAGGCGCTGTTCCGGATGTCCGCGCCGACCGGCGTGCGGCTGCGGCTCACCGACATGCAGAAGGCGCCGCAGGTCGCGGTCGAGCTGTCGCATACGCTGTCGGGCAGCCTGTACATCCGCGACTGGACCCAGCAGAACAAGACCTGGTTCTCGGCCGTGCAGATCGAGAAGCGGATGATGTTCATCATCCTCACGCTGATCATCGCGGTGGCCGCGTTCAACCTCGTGTCGTCGCTCGTGATGACGGTGACCAACAAGCAGGCCGACATCGCGATCCTGCGCACGCTCGGCGCGCAACCAGGCTCGATCATGAAGATCTTCGTCGTGCAGGGCGTGACGATCGGCTTCGTCGGCACCGCGTCGGGCGTCGCGCTCGGCTGCCTGATCGCGTGGAGCATTCCGTGGCTGATCCCGATGATCGAGCATCTGTTCGGCGTGCAGTTCCTGCCGCCGTCGGTGTACTTCATCAGCGAGCTGCCGTCGGAGCTCGTCGCGGGCGACGTCATCAAGATCGGTCTGATCGCGTTCGTGCTGTCGGCCGTCGCGACGCTCTATCCGAGCTGGCGCGGCGCGAAGGTGAAGCCGGCGGAGGCGCTGCGCTATGAATGATCGCGCGACCGCATTGGCGGATTCACGACAACCCATCAGACAGGATTCGGCAGGTATGCAGGAATACGTGCTTCAGGCGCGCGGGATCACGAAGGCGTTCGTGCAGGGCGGCTTCAACGTGCAGGTGCTCAACAACACCGAGCTGACGGTGCGGCGCGGCGAGAAGCTCGCGGTCGTCGGCGCGTCGGGCTCCGGCAAGAGCACGCTGCTGCACGTGCTGGGCGGCCTCGACGAACCGAGCGCGGGCGAAGTGTCGCTGCTCGGCAAGCCGTTTACGCAACTCGCCGAGCGCGAGCGCAACGAGCTGCGCAACCGCGCGCTCGGCTTCGTCTACCAGTTTCATCACCTGCTGCCGGAATTCACCGCACTCGACAACGTCGCGATGCCGCTGCGCATCCGCCGGATGACGACCGAGGATGCACGCGCGCAGGCACAGGCGATGCTCGAACGCGTCGGTCTCGGGCCGCGCGCGAAGCATCGGCCGGGCGAGCTGTCGGGCGGCGAGCGGCAACGCGTGGCGATCGCGCGTGCGCTGGTGACGAAGCCCGCGTGCGTACTCGCCGACGAGCCGACCGGCAACCTCGACGGCACCACCGCCGACACGGTGTTCAACCTGATGCTCGAACTGTCCGAGACGCTCGAAACGAGCTTCGTGATCGTCACGCACGATCCCGAGCTCGCGGCGCGCTGCGACCGCATCATGCGCCTGCGCGACGGCGTGCTGCACGAGGAGCCGGCGCTGCCGGTGTGAACGAACGCCCCGCCGTGCCGTCGGGCGAGTCCCGGCGCGGCGGCGAGGGCGCAGGAAAGCCGCCATGTGGATCGATACGCATTGCCATCTCGATGCCGCCGAGTTCGACGCCGACCGCGACGCCGTCGCGCACGCGGCGCGCGCGGCCGGCGTGTCGCGCATCGTGATTCCGAGCATCGGACGCGACAATTTCACGACCGTGCGCGAACTGGCGCAGCGCACGCCGGGTGCCGTCTACGCGCTCGGCATCCATCCGATGTATACGCCGCACGCGCGCGACGAGGATCTCGACCGCCTGCGCATGGAGATCGAGGCGAGCCTCGATGATCCGCGCTTCGTCGCGATCGGCGAGATCGGTCTCGACTACTTCGTGCCGGGCCTCGACGAGGAGCGCCAGCAATTCTTCTATCAGGGGCAGCTCAAGCTCGCGCGCGAATTCGACCTGCCGGTGCTGTGCCACGTGCGCAAGTCGCAGGACCGCGTGCTCGCCGGGCTGCGCCGCTTCGGTGTGCGGCGCGGCATCGCGCATGCGTTCAACGGCAGTTTCCAGCAGGCCGATGCGTATCTCGCGCAGGGGCTGCATCTCGGTTTCGGCGGCAACGTGACGTTCGGACGCGCGTTGCAGATCCGGCGGCTCGCCGCGCAGTTGCCGCTCGAGGCGATCGTCGTCGAGACGGACGCGCCCGACATCGCGCCCGAGTGGGCGTACAAGTCCCGCAACGCGCCCGACCAGGTGCCGCGCATCGGCGGCGTGCTCGCCGAACTGCGCGGGATCGACGCGCACGCGCTGTCCCTATCCACAACGGCTAACGCGCTCGCCGCGCTGCCGCGCCTCGCACTTTCGTCCGCATAATCGTTGCCGGAAGGTGCCGCATCGACGGCGGCGCCAGGTCGACGAGGAGGTGCGATGCGCGTGTGGTGGATCGCGTTTGCGCTCGGCGTCGTCGTGCTGCAGCGGCAGGCGGCGTTGCCGGGCATGGGCGGCTGGGTAGGCGGGGCGGTCGTGCTGGCCGGTTGCGGCGCGCTGCTCGCAGGGTGCGCGCGGCGCCGTCGAACCCGCGCGATCGTCGCGCTCCGGTGGATGCTGTGCGCTTGCGCCGCCGGTGCGATCGGATTCGGCTATGCGGCCGCACGTGCCGAATGGCGGTTGCGTGACAGCCTGCCTGTCGAGCGGGAAGGGCGCGACATCGTCGTCACGGGTGTGATCCGCGGGTTGCCCGTGATCGACGACACCGGCGCGCGACTGCTGCTGGCCGTCGAATCGAACGATGCGGGGCTGGCCCGCTTCCCTCCGCTGATCCGGTTGTCGTGGCGCACGTACGGCGCGCGCGCAGCACGCGACGCGATGCCCGATTTGCGCGCCGCGCAGCGCTGGCGTCTCGTCGTGCGCCTGAAGCGCCCGCATGCCGAGGCGAATCCCGGCGTGCGCGACAGCGAGGCGGCGTGGCTTGCCGCGGGCATTCGTGCGATCGGCTATGTGGTCGCGCCCGAGCGGGCGGAACTGCTCGACGCGCGGGCATCGGGATGGCGCGCATCGATCGATCGGCTGCGCGACGCGCTGCGCAACGGTATCGGTGACGCGCTCGGCAGCGACGCGCGCCATCGCGGCATCGTGACCGCGCTCGCGGTCGGCGATCAATCCGGCGTCGGCGACGACGCATGGCGCGTGCTGCGCAATACCGGCACGAGTCATCTGGTCGCGATTTCGGGCCTGCATGTCGGGCTCGTCGGCGCGCTCGCGGGCGGGATCGTATCGTGGGTCTGGCGGCGTCTGCGCTGGCGCGGACATGCCGCGGCGCTCGCGATGCCTGCGCCGTATGCGGCTTCGGTGGCGGCGCTGACGGCCGCCGCCGGCTATGCGGCGCTTGCCGGGTTCAACGTGCCGGCGCAGCGCGCGTGGTGGATGATCGCGGCCGGGGCGGCTGGCTATCTCGCCGGACGCAGCGTGCCGCCGTCCGCCGTGTTGTGCGCGGCGCTCGGCGGCGTGCTGCTGGTCGATCCGTGGGCGGTGGTGTCGGCCGGGTTCTGGCTGTCTTTTGGCGCCGTCGCGGTGATCCTGATGGCCGTGGCGGGCTGGCGCGCGGTGCGCGAATTCGACGGCGGCGACGACCGCGGGACGGACGGCGCTGCCACGGTCGACCGCTGGCACCGCCTGCGCGCGTGGTGCCAGCGTGCCGGGCGCCGTGTCGCGGAGGCGACACGCGTGCAGTACGCGGTGACGATCGGTCTTGCGCCGCTGACGGCCGCGTGGTTCGCTCAGATCTCGGTATCGGGCCCGTTCGGCAATGCGTTTGCGATCCCGTGGGTCAGCGCCGTGGTGACGCCGATCGTGCTCGCCGGGATCGGGTTGCCCGCGCCGTTGGACGCGTACGCGTTCCGGCTTGCGCATGCGACGCTCGAACCGATGATGGCGCTGCTCCGGCACCTCGCCGACTGGCCGGCCGGCGTGTTCTGGCTGCGCATGCCCGACTGGCCGGTTCTGGCGCTTGCGTGCGTGGGTGTCGCGTGGGTCTTGATGCCGCGCGGCTGGCCGCTGCGCTGGGCGGCGCCGTTGACATGGCTGCCGCTGGTCGCGCCGGCACCCGATGCGCCGCCGCCCGGCGGTTTCCGGCTGACTGTGCTCGACGTCGGGCAGGGCGCGTCGGTGCTGGTGGAGACCGCGCGCCGGACCTTGCTGTTCGACGCGGGGCCGGGGGCGGAGTCGACCCATGCCGGTGCGCGGATCGTCGCGCCGGCGTTGCGTGCCCGCGGAATCCGTACCGTCGATTCGCTCGTCCTGAGTCATGCGGACGCCGATCACGCGGGCGGCGCGGCGGCCGTCTATGCGGCCGCCGAGGTCCGCCAGCTGCTCGCCGGCATTGCGCCGCGGCACCGGCTGTGGCGCGACGCGCATGCGGCCGGCGTGGCGGATCGGCTGCCGTGCGCGGCCGGACAGCGGTGGATCTGGGACGGCGTCGTATTCACGATGTTGTGGCCGCCGGGCGTTGCCGGCGCGGGTTCCTCGAACGAGAAATCGTGCGTGCTGCGAATCGACGCGGGTGACACGTCGGCGCTGCTGACGGGCGACATCGAGGCACGCGCCGAGCGCCGTCTGGTGGACGATGCGCGCGACGCGCTGGCCGCGCAGATCCTCGTCGTGCCGCACCACGGCAGCCGCACGTCGTCGGTCGAGCCTTTCCTCGATTCGGTCGGGCCGCGCGTCGCGGTATTTCCTGTAGGCTATCGCAATCGATTCGGGCATCCGCACCGGACGGTCCTCGCGCGCTACGAAACGCGCGGGATTCCGCTGCCGCGCACCGATCGCGACGGGGCCGTGAGGTTCGACATCGCCCCGGCGAGCGGCGGCTTCGCGTTCGAGCGTCATCGCGATGCGCAGCGGCGGTACTGGATGGACCGGTGAGCGGCGCGACGGCGCGGATCAGGAAGGCGGAGGCCGGAGGTGGTGCAGAAGGGCCAGCCCCGGCCGACCGCGAAGCATGGGACTGGAGTCAGCTCGAGCGCGCTGACTCCGGTCGACAAAGGAGACATCGGCGTTTGAAGGACATCCTCCATTTCTCGCATGCGAACGGTTTTCCGGCATCGACGTACCGGACGATCTTCGCCGAGCTGGCAGACGACTACGAGCTGCGCTACATCGAGCGCATCGGTCACGACCGCCGCTACCCGGTCACGCGCGACTGGCCGCATCTCGTCGAGCAGTTGCTCGACGACATCGGCAGCCGCTACGAGCGCCCGGTCTGGCTCGTCGGCCATTCGCTCGGCGGCTACCTGTCGCTGATGGCCGCGCTGAAGAAGCCGCACTGGGTGCGCGGCGTGGTGATGATCGATTCGCCGATCATCGCGGGATGGCGCGCCGGCGCATTGCGCGCGAGCCAGTGGGCCGGCCTCGACGAACGGCTGTCGCCGGCGGCCGCGACGCGCAACCGGCGCACGCGCTGGGTGAGTCGCGACGAAGCCTGGCGGCACTTTCACGAGAAACCCGCGTTCGCGCGCTGGGACGAGCGGATGCTGTCCGACTACATCGACTACGGCATTCCACAGGCGGGCGCCGACGGCGAACGCGTGCTCGCGTTCGACCGGCAGGTCGAATACCTGATCTACCGGACACTGCCGCATACGCTCGGTCCGCGGCTCGCGCACGGCGCGCCGGTGCCGCTCGGCTTTCTCGCCGGCACGCGCTCGCGCGAAGTGCGGCAGGTCGGGCTCGATGCGACGCGTCGCGCGGCGCGCGGGCGCATCGAATGGCTCGAGGGTAGCCACCTGTTCCCGATGGAGCGGCCGATCGAGACGGCCCGCGCATTGCAGCGGATGCTGAGTTCGCTGAAAACGGCGGAGGGCGGCGTGCCGCGCGACAGCGCGGCGCTCGCGAAAAGCGCCTGACGCATCGACCCGGTGCACCGGGCCGGCGTGCGCGGTTGCACCGACCGGCCGGCCGGTTCGCCCCGGCGCGCACGGCTGGCGCGGCACAGCGCGAAAGGGCGCGATCATCGCGTCAATTGCTGAGAGAAGGGCGGGCTTTACGGTATAATCCGTTTTTCCCGCGAGCATCCAGCGATGACCAAATATGTTTTCGTCACCGGCGGCGTAGTTTCTTCCCTCGGCAAGGGTATTGCCGCCGCCTCTCTCGCCGCGATCCTCGAATCGCGCGGTCTGAAAGTCACCCTCCTCAAACTCGATCCCTACATCAACGTCGACCCCGGCACGATGAGCCCGTTCCAGCACGGCGAAGTGTTCGTGACGGAAGACGGAGCGGAGACCGACCTCGACCTCGGCCACTATGAGCGCTTCATCAGCACGAAGATGCGCAAGGCCAACAACTTCACGACCGGCCAGATCTACGAATCGGTGATCCGCAAGGAACGCCGTGGCGACTATCTCGGCAAGACCGTGCAGGTGATCCCGCACATCACGAACGAAATCCAGGCGTTCATCGAGCGCGGGGCGGCATCGGCCACCTGCGGCGAGCCGGACGTCGCGATCGTCGAGATCGGCGGCACGGTCGGCGACATCGAGTCGCTGCCGTTCCTCGAGGCCGCGCGCCAGATGAGCCTGCGCCTCGGCCGCAACAGCGCGTGCTTCGTGCACCTGACGCTCGTGCCGTACGTCGCGACGGCCGGCGAGCTGAAGACGAAGCCGACCCAGCACAGCGTGCAGAAGCTGCGCGAGATCGGGATCCTGCCGCACGTGCTGCTGTGCCGTGCGGATCGCCGCATCCCCGACGACGAATCGAAGAAGATCTCGATGTTCTCGAACGTGCCGGAAGACGCCGTGATCTCGGTGTGGGACGCCGACAGCATCTACAAGATTCCGCAGATGCTGCACGACCAGGGCCTCGACCGGATCATCTGCGAGGAACTGAAGCTGTCGCCGAAGGACGCCGACCTGAGCATGTGGTCGGAGCTCGTCGAGAAGCTGGAAAACCCGAAGCACGAAGTCACGATCGGCATGGTCGGCAAGTATGTCGACCTGACCGAGTCGTACAAGTCGCTGATCGAGGCGCTGCGCCACGCATCGCTGCACACGTCGACCAAGGTCAACATCGAGTACATCGACTCGGAAGAGATCGAGACGAACGGTGTCGACAGCCTGAAGCATCTCGACGCCGTGCTGGTGCCGGGCGGTTTCGGCCGTCGCGGCACGGAAGGCAAGATCGCCGCGATCCGCTACGCGCGCGAGTCGAAGGTGCCGTACCTCGGCATCTGCCTCGGCATGCAGCTGGCGGTGATCGAATTCGCACGCGACGTCGTCGGCCTGAAGCAGGCGAACAGCACGGAATTCGATCCGGACACGCCGGAACGCGTGGTCGCGCTGATCACCGAGTGGTACGACCGCGAAGGCAAGGTCGAGACGCGCACCGAGGAATCCGATCTCGGCGGCACGATGCGCCTCGGCTCGCAACGTTGCCCGATCAAGCCCGGCACGATGGCCGAAGAGATCTACGGCAAGGACGTGAACGAGCGCCACCGCCACCGTTATGAAGTCAATAACCGCTTCGTGCCCCAGCTCGAAGCCGGCGGCCTTATCATCAGCGCCCGTACCCCGAGCGAGGATCTGCCGGAAATGATGGAGCTGCCGCGTTCGATGCACCCTTGGTTCGTCGGCGTCCAGTTCCACCCGGAATTCACGTCCACGCCGCGTGACGGTCATCCCCTGTTCAAGTCGTTCGTCGAAGCCGCGCTCGCCAACAAGCAGGCGCGTGGAGTGCAAGCATGAAGCTGTGCGATTTCGAGGTCGGTCTCGACCAGCCTTTCTTCCTGATCGCGGGTACCTGCGTCGTCGAATCGGAGCAAATGACGATCGACACGGCGGGCCGCCTGAAGGAGATCTGCGAGAAGCTGAACGTTCCGTTCATCTACAAGTCGTCCTACGACAAGGCGAATCGCAGCTCGGGCAAGTCGTTTCGCGGCCTCGGAATGGACGAGGGGCTGCGGATCCTCGGCGAGGTAAAGCGCCAGCTCGGCCTGCCGGTGCTGACCGACGTGCATTCGATCGAAGAGATCGAGCAGGTCGCATCGGTCGTCGACGTGCTGCAGACGCCCGCGTTCCTGTGCCGCCAGACCGACTTCATCCACGCGTGCGCGCGCTCGGGCAAGCCCGTCAACATCAAGAAGGGCCAGTTCCTCGCGCCGCACGACATGAAGAACGTGATCGACAAGGCGCGCGACGCGGCGCGTGAAGCCGGTCTGTCGGAAGACCGCTTCATGGCGTGCGAGCGCGGCGTCTCGTTCGGCTATAACAACCTCGTGTCCGACATGCGTTCGCTCGCGATCATGCGCGAGACGAGCGCGCCGGTCGTGTTCGACGCGACCCACTCGGTGCAGCTGCCGGGCGGGCAGGGCACGAGCTCGGGCGGCCAGCGCGAATTCGTGCCGGTGCTCGCGCGTGCCGCGGTCGCGACGGGCGTCGCGGGCCTGTTCATGGAAACGCACCCGAATCCGGCCGAAGCGAAGTCCGACGGCCCGAACGCGGTGCCGCTGAACCGGATGGGCGCGCTGCTGGAGACCCTCGTCACGCTCGACCAGGCGGTGAAGCGCAATCCGTTCCTGGAAAACGATTTCAACTAAAGATCGAATGAACCTTGCGGCGGCTTCGCGCGTCAGTAGCGTAGGCGGTTTCGGCGCGCGTGCCATCGCAGTTTGAAGAATCCATCGTCATTCTCAGAGGAAACCCATGAGTGCAATCGTAGATATCATCGGCCGCGAGATTCTGGATTCGCGCGGCAACCCCACCGTCGAATGCGACGTGCTGCTCGAATCGGGCACGATGGGCCGCGCGGCGGTGCCGTCGGGCGCATCCACCGGCTCGCGTGAAGCGATCGAACTGCGCGACGGCGAAGCCGGCCGCTACAACGGCAAGGGCGTGCTGAAGGCCGTCGAGCACATCAACACCGAAATCTCCGAAGCCATCATGGGCCTCGACGCGTCGGAACAGGCGTTCCTCGACAAGACGCTGCTCGAGCTGGACGGCACCGACAACAAGTCGCGCCTTGGCGCGAACGCGATGCTGGCCGTGTCGATGGCCGTCGCGAAGGCTGCGGCTGAAGAAGCCGGCCTGCCGCTGTACCGCTACTTCGGCGGCTCGGGCGCGATGCAGCTGCCCGTCCCGATGATGAACATCGTCAACGGCGGCGCGCACGCGAACAACAGCCTCGACATCCAGGAATTCATGATCGTCCCGGTGAGCCAGCCGACGTTCCGTGAAGCCCTGCGTTGCGGCGCGGAAGTGTTCCACGCGCTGAAGAAGATCCTGAGCGACCGCGGCATGAGCACGGCAGTCGGCGACGAAGGCGGCTTCGCGCCGAACTTCGGCAGCAACGACGAGTGCCTGTCGACGATCCTGCAGGCGATCGAGAAGGCCGGCTACCGTGCCGGCGAAGACGTGCTGCTCGCGCTCGACTGCGCGGCATCCGAGTTCTACCACGACGGCAAGTACCAGCTCGCGGGCGAAGGCCTGCAACTGTCGTCGGCCGAATTCACCGACTACCTCGCGACGCTCGCCGACAAGTTCCCGATCGTGTCGATCGAGGACGGCATGCACGAAGGCGACTGGGACGGCTGGAAGCTGCTGACCGAGCGCCTCGGCAAGAAGGTGCAGCTCGTCGGCGACGACCTGTTCGTCACGAACACGCGCATCCTGAAGGAAGGCATCGAGAAGGGCATCGCGAACTCGATCCTCATCAAGATCAACCAGATCGGTACGCTGACCGAAACGTTCGCGGCAATCGAAATGGCGAAGCGCGCCGGCTACACGGCCGTGATCTCGCACCGCTCGGGCGAAACGGAAGATTCGACGATCGCGGACATCGCGGTCGGCCTGAACGCCGGTCAGATCAAGACGGGTTCGCTGTCGCGCAGCGACCGCATCTCGAAGTACAACCAGCTGCTGCGCATCGAGGAAGACCTCGGCGATATCGCGAGCTACCCGGGCAAATCGGCTTTCTATAACCTGCGCTAACGCGCTACTATCGGGTTCGTCATCTCGACGCCGCTCTGTGCATGTTGCGCGGAGCGGCGCTTCTTATATCTGCGTCTCCTACATGCGGCTTGTCACTGTCGTCCTGATTGCCTTGCTGGCGCTCATTCAGTACCCCCTATGGTGGGGACACGGCGGCTGGTTGCGGGTGCACGAATTGCGCCAGCAGCTCGGCGATCAACTGCAGAAGAATGCGGACGAGAAGCTGCGCAATGAACGGATCGCGGGCGAAGTGCAGGATCTGCAGGGCGGTACCGCGGCCATCGAGGAGCGCGCGCGCTACGAGATGGGCATGGTGAAGGACGGCGAAGTATTCGTGCAGTTCGTGTCGCCGAATGCGCCGGCCGCGCCGCTGAACAACACGCCTTCGAGCACGTCGACGCGCGGTACGGTGTCCTCGGCGCCCGTGCGCGTCGTGCCGAACCCGCAATCGATCGCGAAGCCGTCGCGGCATCACGGCGGCGAGAAGGGCAAGGCCGCGCATCACTGAGCGCGGGAGTCCGAACCATTGAAAAAGCGCGGGAAATGCCGCGCTTTTTTATTTCCTGTCAGTCTTCAATCGAGTCGGTCGACGCGATCACGCATCACCACCACCAGCCCGGGTAACCGTAGCCATAACCGATGCCGGTGCCCCACCGGTTTCCCCAACCGCCGCCGTAATAGCCGCCGTAGACGGTCACGGGGGGCGGCGAGTAATACGCCCAGGCGCGCGCGGCGGCCTCGGCCGCCATCGCGTCGTTCTGCTCGCGCAGCACCTGCCGGTCGATTTCGTCGTAGCGTTTGCGCTCCGCGCTCGACAGCGCGGGCGGCTGGCCGCCCGATGCGCCCGGTTCGGGCAGCCGGCTCAGGATCGTCGACGAAGGCGGCTGCACCGCGCAGCCGGCGAGGGCCAGTGTGCTGGCGGCGACACTGGTCAGGACGAGGGTGCGGAATGGGCGATTCATGTATTTCTCCAGCAGCGCGCCGACAGCGGAAAGCGGTTTGCGCCGAAGGCGGGACCTCCGGCGCCTGAGCCGTGCGTGCGACGCTCGTGCGTCATTATGCGCCCGCGCGCGCATGGCTCGCACGGGCGCGCCGCTCACTCAGTGACGCTGATCGGTCGCGGGCGTGATGCCGGTCGCGAGTTCCGGCGCGGCGAACAGCTGCGCGACGTCGACGGGATCGAACTCGTAGCGCTGGTTGCAGAACTCGCAGTGGATCTCGACGTGACCGCGCTCGACGATCACGCTGTCGACTTCGTCGCGGCCGAGCATGCGCAGCATCGCGCCGACCTTCTCGCGCGAGCACGAGCACTGGAAGCGCGTACCGGCCGGGTCGAAGTGCTGCACGTTTTCCTGCCAGAAGAGCCGGCGGAACACGACTTCCGGTTCGACCTCGAGCAGTTCCTTCGCGGACAGCGTGCCGCCCAGCGTGCAGACGCGCTCCCACGTGTCGGCGTCGGTCTCGGCGTTGCGCGGCACGATGCCGCCGTCGCCCGGCAGCTTCTGCAGCAGCATGCCGACCGCGCGGTCGCGATCGGCCGCGAGCCACAGCCGCGTGTCGAGCTGCTCCGAGTGATGCATGTAATGCTCGAGCACTTGCGACACCGATTCGAGCGGACCGTCGACGCCGTTCAGCGGCACGATGCCCTGATACGGCTGCTGGCCCGGCAGCTTCTCGGCCGGATCGAGCGTGATCACGCAACGGCCGTGGCCGCTCGCGTTGACGAGCGACGCGAAGTGCGTGTCGTCGCCGATCGTCTGCGCGACGTCGCCGGCGAACTTGGCCGTGGCGCGCATCGACAGGTCCGAGCCGCACTGGACGACCAGCATCTGGACCGGCCCGTCGCCGAAGATCTGCATGATCAGGGTGCCGTGAAATTTCAGGTTCGCGGACAGCAGCGCACACGCGGCCATCATCTCGCCGAGCACCGTGCGCACCGGGGCAGGGTAGTCACGGCGGGAAAGCACCTCTTGCCACGTGTTGCGCAGCGACACGATCTCGCCGCGCACGGGTGCCGAATTGAACATGAATTTCTGTAACTGGTCGCTCACTCTTCTTCCTTGAAATCCGCGCGAATCAGCCGATCCGCACGAGTTGCTCCTTGAAATGCGCGCGTCGTTCGACGTACGTCTTCGCATTTGCGCGCAGCCGCGCGACGTCGTCCGCCGACAGCTCGCGCACGACCTTCGCCGGGGCGCCGAGAATCAGCGAATTGTCCGGGAACGTCTTGCCTTCCGTCACCACCGCGCCGGCACCAACCAGACAGTTGCGGCCGATGACCGCACCATTCAAGACCACCGCCTGAATCCCGATCAGCGAACCTTCGCCGATCGTGCATCCGTGCAGCATCGCCTGGTGCCCGATCGTCACGTTCTCGGCAATCGTCAGAGGAAAGCCGGGGTCCGTATGCAGGACCGCGCCTTCCTGGACGTTGCTGCCGGCACCGACCGCGATCGTCTCGTTGTCGCCGCGAATCGTCGCGCCGAACCATACGCTCGCGTTTTCCTCGAGCACGACCTTGCCGATGATGGCCGCCGTATCGGCGACGAATACGCTTTCGTGGATCGTCGGGGCCGTCTCGCCCAGTTTGTAGATCGTCACGGAGTCTCCTGGTCTCTTCGGTGATGGGCGCCGGTAGAATGGCGCGTCTGGCGTGCCGGGCGCATTGCGTGGCGGCACAAACGCATATTGTAAACCGTCGCGTGCATGCGCTCCCGCGATGCGCACGGGCGGTGCCCCCGCTTGATGAACATGGAGCCTTCTACTTTCATGGCTGCGCCGCACTGCGTGCGACGCACCGCGCTCGACGCGCTGCGGATGTCCGAGCCGGCCGCGAAGGCCGCTCGGGTCCGCGCGCTGCATGACGCGCTGCTGGCCGGGCAGGCCGCGATCGTACCGGCGCTCGATCTGGACGAACCGACCGACCTGCCCGGCCGTCCGGCGCGCCCGCCGCTCGTCGAGCCGCGCCAGCTCGAGCGCCGCAGCATGCGCTCGCCCGCGGGGCGCGCGGTGCTGCTGCACGCCCTCGCGCATATCGAATTCAACGCGATCAACCTCGCGCTCGATGCCGTGTGGCGCTTCGCCGGGATGCCCGACGCATTCTATGCGGACTGGCTGCAGGTCGCGGCCGAGGAGGCCCATCACTTCACGCTGCTGTCCGAGCGGCTTGCCGAATTCGGGCATGCATACGGTGATTTTCCCGCGCACAACGGGCTGTGGGAGATGTGCGAGCGGACCAAGGCCGATGTGCTCGCGCGGATGGCGCTCGTGCCGCGCACGCTCGAGGCGCGCGGGCTCGACGCGTCGCCGCCGATCCGCGCGCGGCTCGTGCAGGCGGGCGACGACGCGTCCGCGGCGATCCTCGACGTGATCCTGCGCGACGAGATCGGCCATGTCGCGATCGGGAATCGCTGGTTCCGGTACTTGTGCGACGAGGCAGGTCGTGATCCGGTGCCGGCCTACCGCGAGCTCGCCGAGCAGTACCATGCGCCGCGACTGCGCGGCCCGTTCAATTTCGACGCGCGTCGCATCGCGGGGTTCGAGCAGGCGGAGCTGGACGAACTCGCCGCGCAGGACGCGGCGGACGGCAAGGCGGCCGGTTAGCGCGGCGGGCCGCCGGGCTCCCGACGGGCGGGCGAACGCTGTCGCCGCGCCGGCCTCGCGGATCGTTCAGCGGCATGTCCGCGGTGTCCGCATGCCGATTCCACACGCCGGCGCTAGAGAGCTGCCTCGACTGCCAGGCGCCGGAACGGAAGCGCCATCGCTATAATCGAACGATCATTCTTTTTTTGGCGACTGCAATGAGTGCCTCGAGTTCTGTTTCCGATTTCGTCACGGTGCGCGGCGTCAAGCTGCATGTGCGGCGCTGGGGCCGGCCCGATGCGCCGACGCTGTTCATGCTGCACGGCTGGATGGACGTCGCGGCATCGTTCCAGTTCGTCGTCGACGCACTCGCGGGCGACTGGCAGGTGATCGCGCCGGATGCGCGCGGCTTCGGCCTGTCCGACTGGCCGGTCGCGAGGCAGGGCGGCGGTCATTACTGGTTCCACGAGTACCTGGGCGACCTCGATGCGCTCGTCGATCACTATGCGCCCACCGGCGAAGTCAATTTGATCGGGCACAGCATGGGGGCGAACGTCGTGTGCCTGTATGCGGGCGCGCGCCCGGAGCGCGTGCGGCGCGTGGTCGACCTCGAAGGGTTCGGGCTCGCCCCCGCGCGGGCCGAACAGGCGCCGCGCCGGCTGCGCGGCTGGCTCGACGAGCTGCGCGAGCCGCCGGTGTTGCGCCCGTACGCGTCGCTCGACGACGTGGCGGCCCGGCTGATCAAGACCAATCCGCGGCTCGAACCGCGCAGGGCCGCATTCCTTGCCGGGCACTGGTCGAAGCGTGGCGACGACGGCCTCTACCACCTGCTGGCGGATCCCGCGCACAAGATGGCGGGCCCGCAGCTGTACCGGCTCGACGAAGTGATGGCCGTCTGGAAGCAGGTGCGCGCGAAGGTGCTGCACGTCGAGGCCGTCAATTCGCCGACGCTCGCGTATCTCGCCGGCGACATCCCGCTGCCGGAGTTCAAGGCGCGCTTCGACGCGTTCCCCGATTGGCGCGAAAAGCTCGTCGAGGATGCCGGACACATGGTTCATCATGACCAGCCGGAGCAGATCGCGGCGCTGATCGAGGCGTTTTGCGCGTAGGCCGGCGGCGGCGGCGGCGGGGCAGGCGGGCGGCGCAATTGCCGCATTGCAGTAGAATGAAGCTTCACCTGCCATACCGACAATGAACGCTGATCTCCACTGCCATTCGAATGTTTCCGACGGGTTGCTGTCGCCTGCCGACGTCGCGCGCCGCGCCCATGCCGGCGGCGTGACCCTGTGGGCGCTGACCGACCACGACGAAATCGGCGGCCAGGCAGCGGCGCGCAGCGAGGCGGAGGCGCTGGGGATGCGCTACCTGAGCGGCGTCGAGATTTCGGTTACGTGGGCGTCGCGCACCGTGCATATCGTCGGGCTGCACATCGATCCGTCGAACCCGACGCTCGTGGACGGCCTCTACCGCACGCGCCACGGCCGCGCCGCCCGTGCACGGGCGATTGCCGCGCAACTCGAGACGCTCGGCATTCCCGGCGCGTACGAAGGCGCACTCAAGTACGTATCGAATCCCGACCTGATCTCGCGCACCCACTTCGCGCGCTTCCTGGTCGAGAACGGTCATGCCGAATCGACCTCCGATGTGTTCGACCGCCTGCTCGGCGACGGCAAGCCCGGGTTCGTCCCGCACCGCTGGGCGACGCTGTCCGACGCCGTTGCATGGATTCGCGCGGCGGGCGGCGAGGCCGTGGTCGCGCACCCGGGCCGCTATCGCTACACGCCGGTCGAATTCGATGCGTTTTTCGGCGAATTCATCGATCTGGGCGGCCGCGCGATCGAGGTCATTACGGGCAGTCACACGCCCGACCAGTACCGCGAATACGCGGACGTCGCGCGCCGCTTCGGCTTCGAGGTGTCGCGCGGCTCGGATTTCCATGCGCCGGGCGAGGGCCGCATCGAGCTCGGTAGCCTGCCGCCGTTGCCGCCCGACCTGAAACCGCTCTGGGAGCGCTGGCTCTGACGTACCGCGGCCGCTTGCCGCCGGCGCTGCCGCCCAGGCGCGCATCCGACTTCTCCCTCTTTACGTGTCCCCATGTCCCAGTTCTTCAGGATTCATCCGGATAATCCGCAGCCGCGCCTGATCAAGCAGGCCGCGGACATCGTCAGCAAGGGCGGCGTGATCGCGATGCCGACCGATTCGAGCTACGCGCTCGCGTGCCACCTCGACGACAAGGACGCGGTCGAGCGCGTGCGCCGCATCCGTGGCCTCGACGAGAAGCAGCATCTTTCGCTGCTCGTGCGCGACCTGTCGGAACTGGCGAACTTCGCGATGGTGGACAATCGTCAGTACCGGCAGATCAAGTCGGTGACGCCGGGCCCGTACGTATTCATCCTGCAGGCGACGAAGGAAGTGCCGCGCCGGCTGTCGCACCCGTCGCGCAAGACGATCGGCCTGCGCGTGCCCGACCACGCGATCACGCTCGCGCTGCTCGAATCGCTCGGCCAGCCGCTGCTCGGCACGACGCTGATCCTGCCGCCGGACGACGAGCCGCTCAACGATCCCGACGACATCCGCGCGCGGCTCGAGAAGCAGGTCGATCTCGTGATCGACGGCGGCGCGTGTCCGCGCGAGCCGTCGACGGTGATCGACCTGACGGGCGACGAGCCGCAACTCGTGCGCGCGGGGCGCGGCGCGCTCGAACCGTTCGGGCTTTCGGCCGCGTAAGCGCCTTTCATTTTTGCGCGAGTGCGCTTGTTACAATAACGCGATATGGACGCTTCCCTGATACAGACCATCGCCGTCTACGCGCTGCCCGTGATCTTCGCGATCACGCTGCACGAGGCCGCGCACGGCTATGCCGCACGCCTGCTCGGCGACAACACCGCCTACATGATGGGGCGCGTGTCGTTCAACCCGATGCGCCACATCGATCCGATCGGCACGATCGCGATCCCGCTCGCGATGTATTTCCTGACGGGCGGCGCTTTCCTGTTCGGCTATGCGAAGCCGGTGCCGGTGTCGTTCGGCAACTTGCGCGATCCGCGCTGGGGCAGCCTGTGGGTATCGCTGGCGGGCCCGGCCTGCAACTTCGTGCAGGCACTGATCTGGGGCGTGCTGACCATCGTGCTGCCCGCTGCCGGCATCGACGAGCCGTTCTTCACGCGGATGGCCTACGCAGGCGTCAGCGCGAACCTGGTGCTCGGCGTGCTGAACCTGTTTCCGCTGCCGCCGCTCGACGGCGGCCGCATCCTGGCGGCGCTGCTGCCGCCGAAGCAATCGATCGCGCTGTCGCGCATCGAGCCGTATGGTTTCATCATCGTCCTCGTGCTGGTCATGACGGGCGTGCTGACGAACTTCTGGCTGCGTCCGCTCGTGAACGCCGCGGCCGGCGTGCTGAGCGCCATCCTGTCTCCCTTCGCCTCGCTTTTCTAACGACAATCATGTTCCCAGATCGTATTTTCTCCGGCATGCGACCCACCGGGTCGCTGCACCTCGGCCACTACCACGGCGTGCTGAAAAACTGGGTGAAGCTGCAGTCCGAGTACCCGTGCTTCTTCTGCGTGGTCGACTGGCATGCGCTGACGACGCACTACGAAACACCCGAGGTCATCGAGAAGAACGTGTGGGACGTGCTGATCGACTGGCTCGCGTCCGGCATCGATCCGGCGCAGGCGACGCTGTTCATCCAGAGCAAGGTGCCCGAGCATGCGGAACTCGCGCTGCTGCTCGGCATGAGCACGCCGCTCGGCTGGCTCGAACGCGTGCCGACCTACAAGGAGCAGATGGAGAAGCTGAAGGACAAGGACCTGTCGACCTACGGCTTCCTCGGCTACCCGGTGCTGATGGCGGCCGACATCCTGCTGTATCGCGGCTCGCTCGTGCCGGTCGGCGAGGACCAGGTGCCGCACGTCGAGATGACGCGCGAGATCGCGCGCCGCTTCAACTACCTGTACGGCCGCGAGCCGGGCTTCGAGGAGAAGGCGCTCGAAGCCGCGAAGAAGCTCGGCGGCAAGCGCGCGAAGCTTTATCACGAGCTGCGCAACGCGTATCAGCAGGAAGGTGACGACGAGGCGCTCGAACAGGCGCGCGCGATGCTGCAGGAATCGCAGAGCCTGTCGATGAGCGACCGCGAGCGCCTGTTCGGCTATCTCGAAGGCGCGCGCAAGATCATCCTGGTCGAGCCGCAGGCGATGTTGACCGAAGCGTCCCGGATGCCGGGCCTCGACGGCCAGAAGATGTCGAAGTCGTACGGCAATACGATCGGCCTGCGCGAGGATGCGGAGACGATCACGAAGAAGGTGCGCACGATGCCGACCGATCCGGCGCGCGTGCGCCGCACCGATCCAGGCGATCCGGACAAGTGCCCGGTGTGGCAGCTGCATCAGGTCTATACGGACGAAACGACGCACCAGTGGGTGCAGAGCGGCTGCCGCTCGGCGGGCATCGGCTGCCTCGACTGCAAGCAGCCGGTCGTCGAAGGGATCCTGCGCGAACAGCAGCCGATGCTCGAGCGCGCACAGAAGTACATGGACGATCCGTCGCTGCTGCGTGCGATCGTCGCGGACGGCTGCGACAAGGCGCGCAAGCACGCGGTCGAGACGATGCGCGACGTGCGCGAGGCGATGGGCCTGTCGTACACCTGACCTGACGGCATGCGCGAACCTGTCATTGCCGCCGCGGGCGGCCACGTCGCCCAGACCGAACCGTCGCGCTGGGTCGCCCGCTGGTCGCGGCTCGTCCCGGCGGGCGGCGCGGTGCTCGACGTCGCCGCGGGCGGTGGCCGCCATGCACGTTGGTTTGCGTCGCACGGGCATCCGGTCGTCGCGCTCGACCGCGATCCGGCCGCGCTGGCCGCATTGCGCGCGATTCCCGGCGTCGATGTGCGCGACGCCGATCTCGAGGGCGCGCCCTGGCCGCTGCCGGCCGGCGCGTCGTTCGCGGCAGTGATCGTCACCCATTATCTGCATCGCCCGCTCTGGCCCCAACTGCTCGATGCGGTGGCGCCGGGCGGCGTGCTGATCTACGAAACCTTCGCGCAAGGAAACGAAACGGTCGGCAAGCCGTCCAATCCCGCGTTCCTGCTCGCCCCGGGCGAGCTGCTGGACGCGGTGCGCGGCCGCCTGCGGGTGGTCGCGTACGAGGACGGATTCGTCGCCGCGCCGCGCGAGGCGTTCGTGCAGCGCGTCTGCGCGGTACGCGAGGGCGCGACCCCGACGGCGGGGGCGGGAATTCCACGTTACGAACTGCCCGGCTAATCCGCTACAATCTCAACGTTTACCGGTACATCAATCAATCGCGTTTCATGGCTAACGGCACCCAAGACGGCATTCAAATCCGCGGCAGCATCCCCGCGATCGTCACCCCGATGCTCGAAGACGGCAGTCTCGACCTGCCGGCGTTTCGCAAACTGATCGACTGGCACATCGCGGAAGGCACCGACGCACTCGTCGTGGTCGGCACGAGCGGCGAGTCGGCAACGCTCAACGTCGAAGAGCACATCCTGATGATCCGCACGGCGGTCGAGCATGCGGCGAAGCGCATCCCGATCATCGCGGGCGCGGGCGGCAATTCGACCGCCGAGGCGATCGAACTGACGAAGCATGCGAAGGCCGTCGGTGCCGACGCGACGCTGCAGGTCGTGCCGTACTACAACAAGCCCACGCAGGAAGGGATGTACCGGCACTTCAAGACGATCGCCGAAGCGGTCGACCTGCCGGTGATCCTGTACAACGTGCCCGGCCGGACGGTCGCGGACATGGCGCACGAGACGACGCTGCGCCTCGCGCAGGTGCCGGGCATCATCGGCGTGAAGGACGCGACCGGCAACATCGATCGCGCCGCGCACCTGATCAAGGCCGCGCCGAAGCATTTCGCGATCTACAGCGGCGACGATCCGACCGCGATCGCGCTGATGCTGCTCGGCGGCCACGGCAACATCTCGGTGACGGCGAACGTCGCGCCGCGCGCGATGAGCGACCTGTGCCGCGCCGCGCTGGCCGGCGACGTCGCAACGGCGCGCGAGCTGCACATGAAGCTGCTGTCGCTGCACAAGAACCTGTTCGTCGAGGCGAACCCGATTCCGGTGAAGTGGGCGCTGCAGGCAATGGGCAAGATGCAGGGCGGCATCCGCCTGCCGCTCACGCCGCTCGACGAGCGCTGTCACGATGTCGTGCGTTCGGCCCTCGTCGAGGCCGGCGTCCTCTGATGCTCAGGCGGCCGTGTCCTGCGGCCGCCGGCTCGACCCCTCATCAACCCGCACCGGCCGGCTCCGTCCGGCGCCGCTCCTGACGAGCGTTCTAGCAAGACGAAGGATTTCATGAAACGTTTCGCCTTTTCCTCTCGCGCCATCCAGGTTTCGGTGGTGGCGCTGGCGCTGGGCGCGCTCGCCGGCTGCGATACGCTGAACGATTATCTGGCTCCTGACCGGGTCAACTACAAGAACACGGGTTCGGCGCCGCCGCTCGCGGTGCCGAGCGACCTGAAGCCGGTGCCGACGACCCAGCAGTTCGTCGCGCCGCCGAGCAACGCCGGTCTCGGCACGCTGCCGCCGCGGGCGACGACCGCCGCCGGCAACGCGACCGACGGTGTCCCGAGCGCGCAGGATCCGCTCGGCATGCATATCGAGCGCGACGGCGACCGCCGCTGGCTCGTCGTGGACGGGCGCACGCCCGAGCAGCTGTGGCCGATCCTGAAGGAATTCTGGCAGGAGAACGGCTTCTCGCTGAAGACCGACGCACCGTCGACCGGCATCATGGCTACCGACTGGGCCGAGAACCGCGCGAACATTCCCGACGACTGGTTCCGTCGCACGATCGGCAAGGTCATCGACTTCGCTTACTCGTCGGGCACGCGCGACCGTTTCCGTACGCTCGTGAACCGCACGCCGGACGGCAACACCGACATCTCGATCACGCACAGCGCGATGGAGGAAATGATGGTCGGCCCGCAGGGCGGCACGTCGTCGCGCTGGGAAGAGCGTCCGCGCAATCCGGTGCTCGAGGCCGTGTTCCTGTCGAAGCTCATGCAGAAGTTCGGCCTGAGCGACGCGCAGGCGAAGCAACTGCTGACCGATGCGCGTCCCGCGACGGCGCCGGCGCAGGTCAGCGATACGAGCAGCGGTGCCGCGACGCTGCAGCTGGCGGAATCGTTCGACCGTGCATGGCTGCGCGTCGGTCTCGCGCTCGACCGTACCAACTTCGCGGTCGACAATCGCGACCGCGAGAAGGGCGTGTACACGGTCCGTTATGCGAACACGATGGAAGAGCTCAAGCGCGACGGGCTGTTCGGCAAGCTGTTCTACGGCGGCCCGTCGGCGGCCAAGCCGGGCAAGGAATACCTGGTCAACGTGCGCGCGCAGGGCAGTGGCGGCACGCAGGTCGCGGTGGTCGACGCGAACGGCAAGGTCGACAACTCGTCGGACGCGCAGCGGATCATTTCGCTGCTGCATGCACAGTTGAACTGATCGCGTGCGCTTCGCCAGCCTCGGTAGCGGCAGCGAAGGCAACGCGCTGGTCGTCGAGGTCTCGAGCGGCACGACGACCACCCGCGTGCTGCTCGACTGCGGTTTTTCAGCGAAGGAGGTCGAGCGCCGCCTCGGCCGCCTGAATCTCGCCATCGACGATCTCGATGCGATCCTCATCACCCACGAACACAGCGACCACGTCGGTAGTGCGCTGACGCTCGCGCGGCGCGGGTCGCTGCCGCTCTACATGAGCTGGGGCACGGCACGCGCGGTGGGCGCGGACGAAGCCGATGTCGATCTCCACGTATTGTGGGGCGACGAGACGGCCGCGATTCGCGATCTGGCCGTGATGCCCTATACGGTGCCCCATGACGCGCGGGAACCGCTCCAGTTCGTCTTCATGGACGGTTGCAGCCGACTCGGCGTGCTGACCGACGTCGGAATGGCCACACCGCATATCACGGCCGTTCTGAGCGGTTGTGACGCGCTGGTGCTCGAATCCAACCACGATACCGAGATGCTCGCCGGGAGCCGCTATCCGCAGTCGCTGAAGGCGCGGATCGGCGGCAATCACGGCCACCTGAGCAACGACGCCGCCGCGGGCATCCTCGCATCGCTCGAACGCAGCCGCCTCCAGCACTTGGTCGCGGCGCACCTGAGCCAGCAGAACAACCGGCCCGAGCTGGCCCGCCAGGCATTGGCCGGCGTGCTGGGAACGGACGGGGAGGAAATCGTCGTGGCCACGCAGGACGCGGGCTTCGACTGGCTGACGCTCGGCTGAGCGGGTGCAGGTAGGGCGTACAGGACGGCTCCTGGCCGGCCTGGCTGCCGGAAATGATGCGCGTAACCGACAGACGTAAAAAAACCGGCCCGAAGGCCGGTTTTTTTTCAGCTGATGCTGAGGCTTACTGGCTTGCGCCCGAAGCCGGAGCAGCCGTCGCTGCCGAAGCAGCCGACGCCACAGCAGCAGCTGCGTCGCTCGCAGCAGCCGTCGCCGACGAAGCAGCAGCCGAAGCGTCGCTCGCAGCACCAGCAACTGCCGAAGCAGCCGACGAAGCAGCAGCCGATGCGTCGCTAGCAGCCGACGAAGCAGCTTGATCAGCGCTCTTGTTGCAAGCAGCCAGTGCAACAGCAGCCAACAGGGAAGCTACGAGGAGGGATTTCTTCATGATCACGTCCTTTTATGGTTAAAGGTAAGCAACAGCGCGAAACAATACCGGTAATGTGCTCCAACACCGACCTGGGCCGCTGGTGGAGACGCACTTCTAGAGCGTGAATCTTCCCTACGGCTTGGGCGGAAATTATATGCACTTTCCTATCGACCGTCGACAAATGCGGGGTCAATACGTTGTCTTTCCCATACAGAATTTGATCTGCACGGGCATACGGGGAGGCTCACTAAATCCGGTTTCCGACCCGTATCCAGCCCGCACAATACCACTCGTGCAGCAAGGCTGTCATTGAGGGAACCCGGGATAGTGTTACAAACCGTTTCGCCTCCATGTGGCGCAGATTGGCCAGTTCGGGCAGCCATTCGCCGGCCTGCTCGAGCGGTTCTTCCTCGCCATTAATGAAGTACGAGCGCGCGTTATACATCAATGCGGCCCGTCTGTCGAGATACACGCCCCGCCGCGACGCCTGTGCGACGAACGCGGCCTCCGACAGCGGACGCGCCGGCGGCTCGAATACGACGTTTGATTTGGGTTCGCTCAGGTAGCAACCGAGGAATTCGGCGACGTCGCGCTTGCGCCAGCGGATTGCATCGACGATCTCGGCGACGCGCTCGACCATCGCCGGCGGCAGTTGCGCAGGCGTGTCGACCGCCGGCTGCTTCGGGTCGCGGTAAAGCGCGTCGCCACGCTCGTCGCGCAGGCCGCCGCGTTCCGCGAGGTAGTACAGGAATTGCGCGCCCAGCTCCCCGGCGGACGGCGCCCGAAAGCCGATCGAGCAGGTCATGCATTCGCCTTCGGCCACGCCGTCGTGCGCGATGTGCGGCGGCAGGTACAGCATGTCGCCCGGCTCCAGCACCCACTCGTCGCTCGGCTCGAAATGCTCGAGGATCTTCAGCGGGACGTCCGGCTGCAGCGACAGGTCCTTCTGCGCACCGATGCGCCAGCGGCGCCGGCCCTCGACCTGCAGCAGAAATACGTCGTACGAGTCGAAGTGCGGGCCGACGCCGCCGCCGTCGGTCGCGTACGAAATCATCAGGTCGTCGAGGCGCGCGTCCGGGATGAAGCGGAAGCGGTCGAGCAGCGCGCGTGCCGCGTCGACGTGCAGGTCGAGCCCCTGCACGAGCAAGGACCAGGACTTGCGCGAAACGGCAGGCAGCGCGCCCGGCTCGAACGGACCGTGGGCCAGTTGCCACTTGTTACGAAAATGGGTGATCAGTCGCGATTCGGCGTCATAGTCGGCTGCGAGCTCGAACAGGGCGTCGCGCGTGACCGGCGGCTTCACGCCGGGGATCGCCTGACGGATCAGCAGCGGCTTCTTCTGCCAGTAGCGGCGCATGAATTGCGCCGGCGAGAGGCCGCCGAGCAGCGGCGTGGGAAGATCGGAAGGCGGCGCGCCGAGCGGGGCGGCAGCGGTATCCCGCGGTTCGGCTTGAGACCGGTTGCGCATCGTATAATGAGACTTGTATTTGGGAGAATTGGATGAAAATCGCAAAAAACACCGTCGTGTCGGTCACTTACAAGCTGTCGGATGCGCAAGGCAATCTGATCGAGGAAAGCGACGAGCCGATGGTTTATCTGCACGGCGGCTATGATGGCACGTTCCCCAAGATCGAGGAACAGCTCGACGGCCAGGAGCCTGGCTACCAGGCGCAGATTCAGCTCGAGCCGCAGGACGCGTTCGGCGACTACGATCCCGAACTCGTGAAGATCGAGCCGCGCGATCGTTTTCCCGAGCCGATCGAAGTGGGCATGCAGTTCGAAGGCACGCCGGAAGACGGCGACGAGGAAGTGGATTCGCTGATCTACACGGTCACCGACATCGCCGAGGACAAGGTCGTGCTCGACGGCAACCACCCGCTCGCGGGCATGGCGCTGCGTTTCGCGCTGACGGTCAAGGACGTTCGCGAAGCGACCGAGGACGAGATCGAGCATGAGCACGCGCATGGCGCGGAAGGCCTCGAAATCGTCGACGAGGACGAAGACGAGGACGGCGAAGCGCCGTCAGGGCGTACCCTGCACTGAGCTGGCGGGCAGGCCCGGCGCCGGCCCTGAAGCAGGGGGCGGCACGGGCCACGAAGCGCCGCCCGGAGTCGTGCCGTCGCCCTGCAGTGGCGGCGCGACCGACGACGAGTCGGGCAATGCCGGCAAGGCCGGGATTTCCGGCATCTGCGGCAGCGGGACCTCGTCGCGCGGCACGGCCGGCAGCGCGGGCGGAATCGGCAGATTCTTCGGGACGTCCTGCACGCTCACGTTGAAGATGGTCTGCCGCGCCGGCGACACGTTGACCTTCACCCACTGATTCGCCGGATGACGCGGTCCGATCGCGACACGCGTCACATTTCCCACCAGCACGCCGTCGTCCGCATGCAGCGGGCGATCGATCAGGAAGCCGTTCGCAAGCGGCTCGCTGCTCGCGTGCATCACCAGGATCGGGCCGCGGAATGTCGCTGCCGCCTTCACCAGCGTTCGTTTCAGTTCACGAAAGCCGTCGCGGACGCGCGGCCGGTTGAAACGCAACCACGCAAAGCGTTCGGCACGCTCATAGCGGTCGAACTGCGGATCGCCTTCGAACATCACCACCATCGCGCGCGCTTCGCGCCGCTTCGCATATTCGGCCGCGTGGTCGATCCAGAAGCCATTCGCGATGATGCGGTCCTCGAATTCGCCGTTGCGCCCGCCGGCCGTCAGGTAGTGATTGTTCGGCGCCGGTGCGTTCAGCGTGACGTAGACGACGTCGTCATGCAGCCAGCGCGCGTTTTCACGATAGGGCCGGAAGCGGGCGACTTCGCTTTCGCGCGTGATCTGCAGCGCGCCGGGGTCGGGCTGCGCCGCGTCGGCCAGCAGCGTCTGACGCAGGAAGTCCAGGCGTTCGACCGGGTCGTAGCTGCCGCCTGCCGCCGTGTTGCACGTCACCCAGTCGTCGTGACCGGGAATGAACACGAGCGGCACGCGCGATGCATCCAGGATCGCGCCGCGCTGCGTATACAGCGAATCGCGGCAGGCTTCCTTCGCACCCTTGATGTTGCCTGCATAGACGACGAAGGCCAGATTGCGCTCGCGCGCGATCGATTCGAACAGCCGCTGTGCGGCAGGTTCGTCGGCCGGTGCGTCGATGACGCCCGACACGACCGCGAACGAATAGGGGGCGGCGGCTCGTTTGGGCGGCGCGGCCAGCGCGCCGGCCTGCGCCAGCGCGAGCATCGCCGCGACCAGCGCAGCGGTGGCCCGGGCCGGCCAGCCCGACGGGGTGCGTTTATGCGTGCCCGTCGGCATCGTGCGAGCGGACGAGCGTGCGCAGTTCGTACAGCAGGTCGAGCGCGTCGCGCGGCTTGAGGTCGTCGGGATCGATGTCGCGCAGCCTTTCGAGTGCCGGATGCGGAATGTCGGACGGCGCGGGCGCATCCGCGCATTCGAGTTCGTCGGCCGCGGCGGGCGGCGCGCTGAACAGGTCGAGCTGCGGCGTATGCTGCGTGGCCGACTGCTGTTCGAGATATGCGAGATGCTTGCGCGCGGCGCGGATCACCGGTGCCGGCACGCCCGCGAGTTGCGCAACCTGCAGCCCGTAGCTCTGGTTCGCCGGGCCTTCGTTGACCGCATGCAGGAATACGATGCCGTGACCGTGCTCGACGGCTGACAGATGGACATTGGCCGCTTGCGGGAATTCCGCGGGCAGTTGCGTCAACTCGAAGTAATGCGTCGCGAACAGCGTGTAGCAGCCGTTTTGCGCCAGCAGATGGCGCGCGATGGCCCATGCGAGCGCGAGGCCGTCGAACGTCGACGTGCCGCGGCCGATTTCGTCCATCAGCACGAGGCTCTGCGGTGTCGCGTCGTTCAGGATCGCAGCCGCTTCGGTCATCTCGACCATGAAGGTCGAGCGGCCGCCGGCGAGGTCGTCGGCCGCGCCGATCCGCGTGAAGATCCGGTCGATCGGGCCGAAGCAGGCCGACTTCGCCGGCACGTAGCTGCCGACGTACGCCATCAGCGCGATCAGCGCCGTCTGCCGCATGAAGGTCGACTTACCGCCCATGTTCGGGCCGGTGATCAGCAGCAGTTTGCGCTCGGCGCCGAATCGGCAGTCGTTCGCAATGAACTGCTCGACCTGCGCTTCGACGACGGGGTGACGCCCCTGTTCGATCTCGATGCCGATTTCGTCGGTGAAGGCGGGCGCAACCCAGTCGAGCGTGCGGGCGCGCTCGGCGAACGCGGCGAGCACGTCGAGCTCCGCGAGCGCCGACGCGACGCGCTGACACTCGGCAATGAACGGCAGCAGTGCCTGCAGCACGCCGTCGTACAGCGCGCGCTCGCGGGCCAGCGCGCGTTCCTGCGCGGACAGCGCCTTGTCCTCGAAAGTCTTCAGTTCGGGCGTGATGTAGCGCTCGGCGTTCTTCAGCGTCTGGCGGCGGCGATAGTCGTCCGGCACCTTGTCGGTCTGGCCGCGCGTGACCTCGATGTAGAAGCCGTGCACCTTGTTGTATTCGACGCGCAGGTTCGCGATGCCGGTGCGGGTACGCTCGCGCGCCTCGAGATCGATCAGGAACTGCCCGCAGTTCTCGGAGATGTCGCGCAGCTCGTCAAGCTCCGCATCGTAGCCGCGCGCGATCACGCCGCCGTCGCGCACCATCGCGGCAGGCTCGGGGGCGATCGCGCTCGTCAGCAGGTCGAGACATTCGGCGGGCGGCGCGAGCGCCGCATCGACACGCGCGAGCGCATCCGCGTTCGCGACGATCGCGCCGATGCGTTCGCGCAGCGCGGGCAGCGCCGCGAACGTGTCGCGCAGGCTCGACAGATCGCGCGGGCGTGCGGACAGCAGCGCGAGACGCCCGGTGATCCGCTCGACGTCGGCGATCTGGCGCAGGGCGGTTCGCAGTGCGTCGAGGCTCGCGTTCACGGGCGCCTCGAGCAGCGCGCCGATCGCTTGCTGGCGAGACTGCGCGGCGACGGACGCGCGCGGCGGGTGATGCAGCCAGTGGCGCAGCAGGCGGCTGCCCATCGTCGTGCAGCAGGTGTCGAGCAGCGAGTACAGCGTCGGCGATTCGGTGCCGCGCAGCGTTTCGGTCAGTTCGAGGTTGCGGCGCGTTGCCGGATCGAGCCCGATGTATTCGGTTTCGTTCTCGACCTTCAGGCTGCGCACGTGACGCAGTTGCTGCCCCTGTGTGGCGGCCGCGTACAGCAGCAGTGCGCCGGCAGCGCCGCATGCGCTCGTCAGCGAATGCGCGCCGAAGCCGTCGAGGCCCGCGACGTCGAGCTGGTCGCACAGGCGCTGCGTGCCCGACGCGATATCGAAGTGCCATGCCGGCACGCGCTTGATCGCGCCGGCGCCGGCGGGCACGGCGTCAGTCGCGCCGTCAGCCGTGAGGATCTCGGCCGGCCGGATGCGTTCGAGCGCGGCACCGAGCTGCTCGGGTTCGATTTCGGCGAGCCGCAGCGCGCCGCTTGCGAGGTTCAGCCACGCGAGGCCGATGTTGACCGCCACGCCACGCTTGTTGTGCCCCGTGCACATCGCGAGCAGGTAGACGTCGTTCTTGTCGGACAGCAGCGCCGCGTCGGTCAGCGTGCCGGGCGTGACGACGCGCACGACCTTGCGTTCGACCGGCCCCTTCGACGTCGCGGGGTCGCCGATCTGCTCGCAGATCGCGACCGATTCGCCCATCTTCACGAGCTTCGCCAGATACTGTTCGACCGCGTGATGCGGGACGCCGGCCATCTTGATCGGCGTGCCGGCCGATGCGCCGCGTTGCGTCAGGGTCAGATCGAGCAGACGCGCCGCTTTCTCCGCATCCTCGAAGAACAGCTCGTAGAAGTCGCCCATCCGGTAAAAGACGAGCGTGTCGGGGTGATCGGCCTTGATGCGCAGGTACTGCTGCATCATCGGAGTGTGGCCTGCAAAGGCCTCGGGCGACAGCGTGGTCATAGATCCGGCATGAATTTGTTGCTTGAGTTGCCCCGAGTTTACCAGTGGCTTCGACGAATTCGGTCGAAGTTGGCCGATAGGCCAGCAGATCGCGCGATACGGCTCCGTGTCCGGCATCGATTCCTGGCCGCTCGGATGGTCCCAAGGGATGGCGCCGGTGTTTGTCTTGCCGGCATGACGCTGATGAATCAGCCAAGGCGGGCAGGCGGCCTGTCGGCCAACCGGATCTCGATACGACTTGCAGCGTCGCGCTGAAACCCTCTCCGGGCACTCGTTCCAAGACGGCCGCGCTGTTGACCTGAATCAATCGGGGGCGATCGACTCCGCTTAAAGTGAATTCACGTCGGAATCGATGGACGCGCGGCAAGGGATACGACGTGCGGTCCGCTACTGACGGAGACGGCTCGGCAAATCGAGCTTCTGCAGAGAAAACGTCGTGAAAGAGGCATCATGAGATCCCCATCATTTGCCATGCTCGCCGCGTTATTCGCGGGGTACGCCGTGTCGATGACTGCCAATGCGCAGACGTTGGACAAAATCTCCCGGTCCAATCAAATCGTCGTTTCGTACAGGGAAGCCGCCGTGCCGTTCAGCTATCTGCTGACACCGCATAAAGCCGTCGGCTTTTCGATGGACGTAACGGAAGCAATCGTCGACGACGTTCGCAAGGCACTTCGCAGACCGGATCTGAAGGTCGCTTATGTGCCGGTCACCGGTCAAAATCGAATTCCGCTGCTCGTCAATGGCACCTACGATCTGGAGTGCGGGTCGACGACCAACACGTCGGCGCGTGGCAAGGACGTCGCGTTTTCGATCAATTACTTTTATGCCGGCACGCGGCTGATGGCCAAACGAGCGTCGGGCATTGGCGACTATGCCGACCTCGCGCATAAGGCCGTCGCGACAGTCGGCGGGAGTACGAACGAAAAAACGCTGCGGCGCCAGCTCGAAGCGCAGCACATCGATGCCGAAGTCGTGCTGACAAGGGACTACGCCGACGCACTAAAAATCGTCGCGGACGACAAAGCGGCAGCGCTCGCCCTCGATGACGTGCTGCTTTACGGGCTCAGGGCCAACGCGGACGACCCGAGTGCGTGGGCCGTGGCAGGAGACGCGCTGCAGGTGGAGCCGTACGCATGCATGGTGCGCAAAGACGATCCGGCGTTCAAGCGACTCGTCGATGGCACGCTCACTCGGCTCATGAAGAGCGGCGAATTCACTCGCCTGTACGCAAAGTGGTTTGAATCGCCGATTCCGCCACGCGGCGCGAATCTCGACATGCCGATGAGCGCGGCGCTAAAGGGAAATCTGGTCACGCGAAGCGATCGACCTGCACAGTGACGAGCCATCGGCCGGGCGCAGGTCTTGGCGTAGCGTCGTGCGCCAGGACTTGTCGAATCATGCGATCCTCAAGCGTTGTCCGTGCGCCAACGACGCGGCGTCACGCCGGTGACGCGCGTGAATGTTCTCGTGAAGTGGCTCTGGTCGGCGAAGCCGCATGCGTCCGAGATCATTTGCAGGGGCATGGACGACGTGCGCATGTACATCATCGCTCGCTCGATACGCTGGTTGATCAGCCAGCGATGGGGCGGTAACCCGGTGGTCTGATGAAAGGCTTTGACGAAATGGCCGCGAGACAGGCCGCATGCTCTCGCCACGTCGGCAATCGAGATGTTCCCGGTAAGGTGTTCGAGAAGAAGTCCTTTCGCCATTCGCTCCTGCCACGCCGTGAGTTTGCAGGTTGACTTCTCCCGGCGCTCGCTGACGCCGCCATACAGGCGCGCGACATGCGCCTGGAAGGCGAGCGCGACGTGGTCGATAAAGAGCTGAGACGCATGCTCGGGCCGCGCTAAAGCGGGGAGCAGAGCCTGGCCCAGGCGATGGATGATCGGATCCGTCGCACTCAAGTGCGGCGGCAAGTAAAGCTGTGGTCGCTGTCTGCCACCGATTTCATCGACCGTCTCCTCCAGCGTTCGGCGAGGGAGGTGAAAATGGATGCAGTCGAACGCCCCCTTGAGGTCGGAAACCCATCTGCGATCGAGGTCATGAATCGTGACGGTCCCCGCGTCGTAGGGGACGAAACGGGCAACACGTCCGTCAAGCCACAATTCCTGTTCGCCGAACGCGCGCAATTGCAGCACGATGAGATCGGCGTCTTCAAGTTCATATGGCGCAGTTCGGCCAATATTTCTACGAGATGTCTTCAGTCGGCTGATGCCGACCTGGGAATGCGGCAAGGTTTGCGTGACCACGCTTTGCCTGAGGTCAGCCGGCATGAAATCAGATGACGCGTTGTCCGACTGTGCGGCGGCCATGGATGCGGGGAAACGTAGAGGGCTTGGCCGCGAAGTATACCAAAGCGAAATTTGGCCCGGCGCCAGTCGTGTCCGGCACATCGGCCTCTGAATGGCCGCGGCGCATCGCAAAGGTCGGCGACCGATATCCGAGACCGTCGGTCCGATGCGGCGATTCGAACTCACCCCGGGCGGGCATTGAAAATGCCGGCTTCACTCGGCGCACGGACGTACGTGCGCCGAGTCCGTCCTGCAATATCAGGACGTGTGCGCCGACATCAGATCGAGCGCCACCGCCTGCGCGACTTCGATACCGTCGATCGCTGCCGAATAGATGCCGCCCGCATACCCGGCGCCTTCGCCGGCCGGATACAGCCCTTCGACGTTCACGCTCTGGTAATCGTCCTTGCGCCGGATCCGGATCGGGGACGACGTGCGCGTCTCCACGCCGGTGAGCACCGCGTCGTGCATCGCGAAGCCGGCGATCTTCTTGTCGATCTGCGGCAGCGCTTCACGAATGGCTTCGATCACGTAGTCGGGCAGCGCGGTGCCGAGATCGGTCGGGCGCACGCCCGGTTTGTACGACGGCACCACGGAGCCGAGCGACGTCGACGGCCGGCCCGCGATGAAATCGCCGACCAGCTGCCCGGGCGCGCTGTAATCGCCGCCGCCGAGCTCGAACGCGCGTTCTTCCCATTTGCGCTGGAACGCGATGCCCGCCAGCGGGCCGCCCGGATAGTCTTCCGGCGTGATGCCGACGACGATGCCCGCATTCGCGTTGCGCTCGGCGCGGGAATACTGGCTCATGCCGTTGGTGACGACGCGGCCCGGCTCGGAGGTCGCCGCGACCACCGTGCCGCCGGGGCACATGCAGAAGCTGTAGACCGCGCGGCCGTTGCTGCAGTGGTGAACCACCTTGTAGTCGGCCGCGCCGAGTTGCTTGTGACCGGCGAACTTGCCGAAGCGGCTGCGATCGATCAGCCCCTGCGGATGTTCGATCCGGAAACCCAGCGAGAACGGCTTCGCTTCGACATACACGCCGCGATCGTGCAGCATCTGGAACGTGTCGCGCGCGCTGTGGCCCACGGCCAGCACCACGTGATCGCACCGGAGCGTTTCGCCGTTCGACAGCGTCAGCGAGCGCACCTTGCCCTGGTCGATTTCGATGTCCTCGACCCGGGTTTCGAAGCGCACTTCACCGCCCAGTTCGTGGATGGTCGCGCGCATCTTTTCCACCATGCTCACGAGGCGGAACGTGCCGATGTGCGGCCGGCTCAGGTACAGGATGTCTTCCGGTGCACCGGCCTTGACGAATTCGTCGAGCACCTTGCGGCCGTAGTGATGGGGATCCTTGATCTGGCTGTAAAGCTTGCCGTCGGAAAACGTCCCGGCGCCGCCTTCGCCGAACTGCACGTTGGACTCGGGATTGAGGACGCTCTTGCGCCACAGGCCGAAGGTGTCCTTGGTGCGCTCGCGCACGGCCTTGCCGCGCTCGAGGATGATGGGGCGGAAACCCATCTGCGCGAGGATCAGGCCGGCAAACAGGCCGCACGGCCCCATGCCGATGACGACCGGGCGCAGGAAGTCGGCGTGCTCGGGCGCCTTCGTGACGAAGTGGTACGCCATGTCGGGCGTCACGCCGCAATGCGGCGTGCCGGCGAGTCGCGGAAGCACGGCCGCTTCGTCCTTGACTTCGACGTCGACGATATATGTGAGCTTGATGTCGGCGCGCTTGCGCGCATCGTGCGCACGGCGGAACACCGTGTAACGGAGGAGCCCGTCTGCCGGCACGCCAAGCTCCGCGAGGCGCGCGCGGATCGCGGCTTCGAGGGCGCTCTCGGGGTGGTCGAGCGGGAGTTTAAGTTCGCTTAGCCGTAACATGAGTATTCGGATACGGTCGCCACGAAGTCGTGGCGGTGTTGAGACGGGCGGGGCGGCGCGCTGGCGGCAGGGGTGCTGCGTCAGCCGCGCCGCGCGGGCGCGGCCCGGATTTACTCCGCTGCCGGATGCACGCGGCTGTAGCGGTTCAGGATCGGGATCATCTGCGCGTAGATCTTCGGGTTCGCCGCGACGATCTCATGACGATGCAGGAAGTCGGCGTCGCCCGTGTAGTTGCCGACGAGGCCGCCGGCTTCGGTGATCAGCAGGCTGCCCGCCGCCATGTCCCACACGTTGATGCCCTGCTCGAAGAATGCGTCGAGACGGCCGGCCGCGACGTTCGCGAGATCGAGCGCGGCCGCGCCCGGACGGCGCAGCCCCGTGCAGGCCTGCGTCATTTCGGTGAACAGGCGCGCATATGCGTCGAGGCCGTCCTTCTCGCGGAACGGAAAGCCGGTGCCGACCAGCGCGTCCGCCAGGCGGTCGCGACGGCCGACGCGGATGCGGCGGTCGTTCAGGTACGCGCCGCGGCCGCGGGTGGCCGTGAACAGGTCGTTCTTGTTCGGATCGTAGACGACGGCCTGCGTGACGACACCCTTGTGCTCGAGCGCGATCGACACGCAGTAGTACGGGAAGCCGTGGATGAAGTTGGTCGTGCCGTCGAGCGGATCGATGATCCACTTGAATTCGGATTCGTTCTCGGATTCGCCCGATTCTTCCGCGAGGATCGCGTGGTCGGGGTAGGCGGTCTTCAGCGTCTCGATGATCGCCTCTTCGGCGGCCTTGTCCACTTCGGTGACGAAGTCGTTCTGCTGTTTCCTGCGGATCTCAATCAGGTCGAGGTCGAGCGAGGCACGGTTGATGATCTGTCCGGCGCGGCGCGCAGCCTTGACAGCGATGTTGAGCATGGGATGCATGAGCCTGGATCCTGTAGCCGGCGGCATGGGCCGCCACGAAGTGGAACACACCGCCCGGAACGGCGCAAACGTGCCGGGCGAGATGAGACGCGAATTGACAAAGAGCAGGGTACGACCCGCGTCGCACGGGATGCGACACGTAAACGCATGATTTTACCCGATTTTTGAGAGTTTCAGGTGGCCGGAATGCGGGGAAACCCCACTGGCCGTCCGGACGAGTGGGTTTGCCGGGGCGATGGCGATACCATACTGCCATTCTGATGAACCGAGTCGTATGTAGTGGAAACCCCGCAGAACCCCGCCGCGCCGTCCGAATCGGGCGTGGCCTCGTCCCCGCCGCCGTCCGGCGGCTTCACGTCCACCCGCTTCGTGCTCGTCGAGCCGAGCCATCCCGGCAATGTCGGGGCGGCCGCCCGCGCTTTGAAGACGATGGGTTTCTCCAGGCTCGTACTGGTCGCGCCGCGCGTGCCGCACGTGCAGAGCGACCCCGAGGCGATCGCGATGGCGAGCGGCGCGGATGACGTCCTCGCGTCCGCGCATGTCGTGCCCACGCTCGGCGACGCGCTGTCCGGCGTCCAGTGGTCGATCGCGCTGACTGCCCGCGCGCGCGAATACGGGCCGCCGCGCCTTGCGCCGCGCGCGGCCGCCGAACAGGCGCGCGCGCAGGTCGGCACCGGCGACATCGCGCTCGTGTTCGGCAACGAGCGCACGGGCCTCGCGAACGAGCACGTCGAGCAGTGCAGCGCGCTCGCGCACATCCCGGCGAATCCGGCTTACAGTTCGCTGAACCTCGCGCAGGCCGTGCAGGTGCTCGCGTATGAACTGCGCGTCGCGCTCCTGGAGCAGGGGAGCGGGCCGTCGCATCAAGCGCAGGCCGAAGCCGGCACGCTCGCGCAGAGCGACGAGATCGAGCGGATGTACGCGCACCTCGAGAACGCGCTGATCGCGCTCGATTTTCTCGATCCGCGCAACCCGAAGAAGCTGATGCCGCGGCTGCGGCGCCTGTTCGCACGCACCGGTCTCGAGCGCGAGGAAGTCAACATCTTGCGCGGCATCGCGAAGCACATCCTGCTGAAATCCGGCACGCCCGACGGCGACGCGTAAGCGGCCCGGCACGCCGGCTGCCGGGCGCTTGCGCGCTGCACGGCTGCGTCCCCGCCCGCGAACGCCGCATTGCATCGACCGCTCGATGTCGGTGATCTGGTGCGCGCCGATCCAACGGAAGGCCGCGTCGATCCGCCGCGACGGGCGGTCCGCACGAATACCCGTGCCGCCGGCGGGGTGAACGCGCGACGCCGTGCGGCCGCGCGCGAGTGGCCCTACAATCGCCGGACGTCATAAGCAAATTACCCGGTGCGATAACGGCCGGCCTTTGCCGGCGGGGCGCGCCGGCCTTTTCCCCAGCCCAGACCAGATCATGTTCACTAGACTGCGCGAAGACGTTGCGACGATTCGCGAGCGGGATCCCGCCGCTCGCAGTGCCTGGGAAGTGCTGACCTGTTATCCGGGGCTGCACGCGCTCGTGCTGCATCGCTTCGCGCATGCGTGCTGGCGCGCGAAGCGCTACTGGCTCGCACGCTTCGCGTCGCAGGCCGGGCGCTTCCTGACGGGTATCGAGATTCACCCGGGCGCGACGATCGGCCGGCGCGTGTTCATCGATCACGGGATGGGTGTCGTGATCGGCGAAACCGCGATCGTCGGCGACGACTGCACGATCTATCAGGGCGTGACGCTCGGCGGCACGTCGCTCACGCGCGGTGCGAAGCGCCATCCGACGCTCGAGGCCGGCGTGATCGTCGGCGCGGGCGCGAAGGTGCTCGGCGGTTTCACGGTCGGCGCGGGTGCGAAGATCGGTTCCAACGCGGTCGTCGTGAAGCCGGTGCCGGCAGGCGGCACCGCGGTCGGCAATCCGGCGCGCATCGTGATGCCGGCGCAATCGAAGCCGCAGCCTGAGCGCGCCGCGTTCTGCGCGTACGGGATCACGCCGAACGCGGACGACCCGATGTCGCTCGCGATTCACGGCCTGATCGACCACGCGGCGAAGGAAAGTCGGCGCGTGGACGAGATCGTCGCGGCGCTCGAGCAACTCGGCACGCATCTGGAAACGCTGCAGGGCGCGGACGCGGCGCGTCTCGACCTGCGCAGGCTGTCGGCGGTGCTGGAAGGCAAGGCGCTCGAGCGCCAGCCGTAACGCGGCGCATGCCGGCGGCCGCCGGCAGCGCCGATCGCGTCAGTCGAGCGGCATCGCGTGGATGCCTTCGGCGTCGACGCGCAGATAGCCGCCGCGCGGCATGCCGTGGTCGAGATCCCAGTCGGGCAATACCCAGCGAATCCCGCCCGGTTCGGCGTGGCTTGCGGGGCGATGCGTGTGGCCGTGAATGATCACGCTCGCGCGGCTCTTCCGGAACAGCGCGGCGATGCCTTCGCGCGTGACGTCGTAGAGCGGCGAGGCGGGGCGCATCCGGCCCGCTTCGCTGTTCGAGCGCATCCGTTGCGCGAGCGCGCGGCGCCAGCGGAACGGCCACGCGAGAAACAGCGCCTGCGCGACGCCATTGCGGGCAAACCGCCGAAATATCTGGTAGCCGCGATCGGCCGTGCATTGCGCGTCGCCGTGGGCGAGCACGATACGCTGGCCGAACGACGTGATCAGCGCCGGATCGGGCAGCAGCATCGCGCCGGCCGCCTTCATGAAGCGCCGGCCGAGCAGGAAATCGCGATTGCCGTGCATCACGTAGAGCGCGATCCCGCGTTCCGAGAACGTATGCATCAGCGCGGCCATGCGCGCCGCGAACGGATCGTGGTCGAGCACGTCGTCGCCGATCCAGTATTCGAACAGGTCGCCGAGGATGAACACCGAGTCGGCGCTGTCGGCCGTGTATTTCACGAAATGCTCGAACGCGGCGACCGTCTTCGGAATCGCCTCGCTCAGGTGCAGATCGGAGAGAAACAGGAACGGGCGTGCGGCTTGCGCGTATTCGCGCTCGCCCGGCACGCCCGCGGAGACGCTTCGCGGCGGACTCTCCTGCAACATCGAAGTGCCTCCGTAACGGACTATGCGTCAGACCACCACGGCCTTTTCGATCACGACGTCGTCGGTCGGGACGTCCTGGTGGAAGCCCGCGTTGCCCGTCTTGACGCCCTTGATCTTGTCGACCACGTCCTGGCCTTCGACGACCTTGCCGAACACGGCGTAACCCCAGCCCTGCGGCGTCGGCGACGAGTGGTTCAGGAAGTCGTTGTCGTTCACGTTGATGAAGAACTGGGCGGTCGCCGAGTGCGGATCGTTCGTGCGCGCCATCGCGATCGTGTAGTTGTCGTTCTTCAGGCCGTTGTTCGCTTCGTTGTCGATCGGCGCGTCGGTCGGCTTCTGCTTCAGGCCCGGCTCGAAGCCGCCGCCTTGAATCATGAAGCCGTTGATCACGCGGTGGAACACCGTGCCGTCATAGTGACCCTTCTTCACGTAGTTGAGGAAGTTCTCGACCGTCTTCGGTGCCTTGGCGGCGTCCAGCTCGAGCTTGATCACGCCGTGGTTCGTGTGCAGTTCAACCATGATGAATTCCTTCGGTAAGGCGGTTTAAATGGCACGCGGCCGGTCGTGCGACGCGGCCGCGTGTGGCGCCGGACGTGCCGGCAGGTGCTTATTTCGAGACGATGCTGGCCGATTCGATCAGGACCGGCTGGGCCGGCACGTCCTGCATCGGGCCGCGCGAGGTCGTCGCCACGCCTTCGATCTTCTTCACGACGTCGAGGCCCGACACGACCTTGCCGAACACCGCATAGCCGTTGCCGTCCGGGTTCGGGTAGTCGAGGCCGCTGTTGTCGACCGTGTTGATGAAGAACTGCGCGGTGGCCGAATTCGGATCGCTGGTACGCGCCATCGCGATCGTGCCCGTCAGGTTCTTCAGACCATTGCGGCTTTCCAGCGGGATCGGCGCGCGGGTCGGCTTCTCCTCGAAGTTGGTCTTGTAGCCGCCGCCCTGGATCATGAAGCCCTTGATCACGCGATGGAAGATCGTGCCGTTGTACTGGCCGGCCTTCACGTAATCGAGGAAGTTGGCGACCGTCTTCGGCGCCTTCTCCGGATAGAGCTCGACGCGGATGTCGCCCTGCGAGGTCTTCAGCTGCACGACGGGGTGCGCGGTGGCCGATTGCGCGAACGCGGGCGCGGTCGCGAGAAGGGCGGCGCCGCCAAGCGCCAGCAACAGACGTTTCATTGCGATCCTCAGATTGGGAGGGAAGAAAGGTTGCGCCGCTTACTGCGACGGCGCGACGTACGGCGCTGTCAGCGCGCCGGACGGACCGTTGAACTGGAACGTCGGCGACATCGGCAGCGTGGTGGTGCTCACGTTCGCGGCGGCGCGATCGGTGTACGCGCGCGTCGCAGGCGTGACGGCGCGTGCGTTCGCCGCAGCCTTCGGCGGCGACACGATCTTCTGCAGGTCGGCGAGGCGCTGGGTGGTCGCGCCGCTCGTGCGGCCGAGCGATTGCGCGCGCTTGTACGATTCGGCCGCGAGGCGCAGATAAAGGTCGCCGAGGTTCTCGTACGCGAGCGAGTAGCTCGGGTTCGATTGCGTCGCGGTGACGAGCGCGCTGCGCGCCTCGTCGTAGCGGCCGTGCTTCGCGTAGAGCGCCGCGAGGTTGTTGTACGGTTCGGGCAGTTCGGGGTAGGCCTGCGTGATCGCGACGAACTGCTGGATCGCGTCGTCGTCGCGATTCAGGCGGGCGAGCACGGTGCCGCGCTTGAACTGCGCCTGCACGTCGTGCGGATTCGACGCGATGCGCGCGTCGAGTTGCGCGAGCGCCTGCTTCCACTGCTTGCCGGCGATCGACCCGTCGATTTCGGGCGTGCCGTCGGCGATGGCCGGGGCCTTTTGCGCGTATGCCGCGGGGGCCGCGAAAAGCGTCAGTGCGACGCCCATGACGGCGGTCGCAACGAGGGTCGCAGCGCTCGGCGCGCGGCCGCGATGAGGTTTCATAGGCGTAAATCGGAATGTTATACTCCGACCCATTCTAACAAAACGTCTGCGCGTTCCGGCGAGCCGCAGACAGTCTTTCTTTGCCTCTCGTGGCCGTCACCGCTGTGCTTGCAGCCTGACCGCCCCATGTGATACCGAGGACGCGCGGCGTCGTGCCGCGGCAGGTGGTCCGTCCGTTTCGCATGCTGGGCGAGCTTCGCCAGGGCGGTTTCCTTCGGCTCACGGTTCATCTCTATGGAATCACTGCGCATCTACAACACGCTCGCGCGTGACAAGCAAGTTTTCGTGCCGCGCCAGTCAGGCGAAGTGCGGATGTACGTATGCGGGATCACCGTCTACGACTATTGTCACGTGGGCCACGCGCGCATGCTGGTCGTGTTCGACCTCGTCCAGCGCTGGCTGCGTGCGATCGGCTATCGGGTCACGTACGTGCGCAACATCACCGACATCGACGACAAGATCATCCGCCGCGCGGTCGAGAACGGCGAGACGATCAAGTCGTTGACCGACCGGTTCATCGGCGCGATGCACGAGGATGAAGCGGCGCTCGGCATCCAGCGGCCGGACATCGAGCCGCGCGCGACGCAGTTCATTCCGCAGATGCTCGGGATGATCGAGCAGCTCGAGACGAACGGCTACGCATACCAGGCGACCGACGGCGACGTCAATTATTCGGTGCGCAAGTTCGCCAACTACGGGAAGCTGTCGGGCAAGTCGCTCGACGATCTGCGCGCGGGCGAGCGCGTCGCCGCGAACGATGCGAAGGAAGATCCGCTCGATTTCGTGCTGTGGAAGCGCGCGAAGTCGGACGACCCGGAAGGCGCGTCGTGGGCATCGAAGTACGGGATGGGCCGGCCGGGCTGGCACATCGAGTGCTCCGCGATGGGCTGCACGCTGCTCGGCGAGCATTTCGACATCCACGGCGGCGGCCAGGACCTGCAATTCCCGCACCACGAGAACGAGATCGCGCAGAGCGAAGGCGCGACCGGCCAGACGTTCGTCAATTACTGGATGCACAACGGCTTCGTGCAGGTCGACAACGAGAAGATGTCGAAATCGCTCGGCAACTTCTTCACGATCCGCGAAGTGCTCGAGCGCTACGACGCCGAGGTCATGCGCTTCTTCATCGTGCGCACGCACTACCGGTCGCCGCTCAACTACAGCGACGTGCATCTCGACGATGCGCGCGCGTCGCTCACGCGCCTGTATACGGCGCTGAAGGATGTCGAGCCCGACGCGCTCGCGCTCGACTGGAACGAGCCGCATGCGCAGCGTTTCGCGGCCGCGATGAACGACGACATCAACACGCCGGTCGCGGTGGCGACGCTGTTCGAGCTGGCGGGCGAAGTCAACCGCACGCGCGATGCATCGCTCGCGCGGCAACTGAAACAGCTGGCGGGCCTGCTGGGCCTGCTCGGCCGCGAACCGCGCGCGTTCCTGCAGCAGGGCACGGGTGCCGCGCAGGCAGGCGGGCTCGCAGCCGACGAAATCGAAGCGAAGATCGCCGCGCGTGTCGCGGCGAAGCAAGCGAAGGACTATGCCGAAGCGGACCGGATTCGGGCGGAACTGCTCGACGCCGGCATCGCACTTGAAGACAAACCGGGCGGATCGACCGAATGGCGTCGCGTATGAGCGCGGTGCGTTCCACTGACCGATCCGTCAGGTAGGAGGCAAGATGGCAACGGCCAGAAAAGCGCCGGTCAGGCGCGCGACTCCGCTCGCCGCGCGTCCGGCGGCCAAGCGCGCGCCAGCGGCGAAGGCGGACGCGACGCGCGCCGTGCCGAACGGCGCGCTCAACGGTCATGCGAAGCCCGCACGCGGGAAGGGCGCGGACGCGGCACAGCCGGAGGTCGCGATGGCGGCCGCCGACGCGGCCCGCAAGGTGCGTGCTGCCGATGCGGCAGTCGACGGCGCCGATGGTGTCGTGCGCCCCGCATACTGGGACAAGGCGTGCGCCGATCTCGTCAAGCGCGACCGCATCCTGAAGAAACTGATCCCGAAGTTCGGCCCCGCGCATCTCGTGAAGCGCGGCGACCCGTTCGTCACGCTCGCGCGTTCGGTCGTCGGCCAGCAGATTTCGGTGCCGTCCGCGCAGGCGCTGTGGGCGCGCATCGAGGATGCGTGTCCGAAACTCGCACCGCAGCCGGTCATCCGGCTCGGGGCGGACAAGCTGATCGCGTGCGGACTGTCGAAGCGCAAGACGGAATATATTCTCGACCTCGCGCAACACTTCGTGTCCGGCGCGCTGCACGTCGACAAATGGACGTCGATGGACGACGAGGACGTGATCGCCGAACTCACGCAGATCCGCGGCATCAGCCGCTGGACGGCCGAGATGTTCCTGATCTTCAACCTGTCGCGGCCGGACGTGCTGCCGCTCGACGATCCAGGCCTGATCCGCGCGATCAGCGTCAATTACTTCAGCGGGGAGCCCGTCACGCGCAGCGAGGCGCGCGAAGTCGCCGCCAACTGGGAGCCGTGGCGTACCGTCGCGACCTGGTACATGTGGCGCAGCCTCGACACGCCGGACGCCGACGCCGATTGACGGCTATCGGGTTTTAAACATCAATAGTTGAGAACCGGTCTTGCACATCGCCCCGCGCGGGTAGAATACGCGCTGCCGCAAGACCCAAGGATTCGAACACATGAAGACCACGTTTCTGGATTTCGAACAGCCGATCGCCGAACTCGAGGCCAAGATCGAAGAGCTGCGATTCGTGCAGGACGACTCGGCTGTCGATATTTCGGAAGAAATCGAGCGTCTGTCGAAGAAGAGCCAGCAACTGACGAAGGACCTCTACGCGAATCTGTCGCCGTGGCAGGTCTCGCAGATCGCGCGGCATCCGCAGCGTCCGTACACGCTCGATTACGTTGCGGAACTGTTTACCGATTTTCACGAACTGCATGGCGACCGCGCATTCGCGGACGATCTTTCGATCGTCGGCGGTCTCGCGCGCTTCGGCGGGCATCCGTGCATGGTGATCGGCCATCAGAAGGGGCGCGACACGAAGGAACGCGCGGCGCGTAACTTCGGGATGCCGCGTCCGGAAGGCTATCGCAAGGCCGAACGCCTGATGCGTCTCGCCGAGAAGTTCGGGCTGCCCATCTTCACGTTCGTCGACACGCCGGGCGCGTACCCGGGCATCGGCGCGGAAGAGCGTGGCCAGTCGGAGGCGATCGGCCGCAACCTGTACGTCATGGCCGAACTGAAGACGCCGATCATCACGACCGTGATCGGCGAGGGCGGTTCGGGTGGCGCGCTCGCGATCGCCGTGGCCGACACCGTGATGATGCTGCAGTTCTCGACCTATTCGGTCATCTCGCCGGAAGGCTGCGCGTCGATCCTGTGGAAGAGCGCGGCGAAGGCGCCCGAGGCAGCGGAAGCGCTGGGCCTGACCGCGCATCGCCTGAAGGCGCTCGGCCTGATCGACAAGATCATCAACGAGCCGCTCGGCGGCGCGCACCGCGATCCGAAGGGCATGGCCGCGCTGCTGCGCCGTGCGCTCGCCGATTCGCTGCGTCAGTTCCAGGGCATGAGCATCGATGCGCTGCGCGAGCGCCGCTTCGAGCGCCTGATGGCCTACGGCAAGTTCAAGGAAACCACGCCCGGCGCATGACCGGCGTGTTCGCATCGCGCGCCGTCCGGCGCGCGTCTGTCTCGTGATCCCCTCGACCGAATTCTCCGCCGACCGCGTCGTTCTCGACGCGGTCGGCGTTGCGCTTGCCGATCTGCCGGCCGATGCGCGCATCGCGATCGCGTACAGCGGCGGCCTCGACTCGACCGTGCTGCTCGACGCGGCCGTGCGCGTGGCGGGCGCATCGCGCTGCGTCGCGCTGCACGTGCATCACGGCCTGAGCGCGAACGCCGACGCATGGGTCGCGCATGCGCAGGAGGAGGCCGAGCGACTCGGCGTCGTGTTCGAATCTGAGCGTGTCGACGTGCCGCGCGACAGCGGCCTCGGCATCGAGGCGAGCGCGCGCGAGCGCCGCTATGCGGCGCTCGACGTGATGTGCGAACGTCATGGCGTGGCCGCGCTCTGGGTCGCGCAGCATGCCGACGACCAGGCGGAGACCGTGCTGCTGCAGTTGCTGCGCGGTGCGGGGATCGCCGGCCTGGCCGCGATGGCGCCGCGATATCGCCCTGACGGTGCGAGCGTCGAGCGCTTGCGACCGCTGCTGCGATTGTTGCGCGCGCAACTGGAGCGCTACGCCGCGCAGCGCGGGCTGACGTGGATCGACGACGAATCGAACGCCGACACGCGCTATGCGCGCAATGCGCTGCGCCTTGACGTGCTGCCGTCGCTTGCCGTGCATTTCCCGGGCTTTCGCGATGCGCTGGGCCGCGCGGCCCAGCATGCGGCCGCCGCGCAGCGGCTGCTCGACGATCTCGCCGAACTGGATTTCGCCGGCGCCGCGCGTGACGACGGCCGCGCGCTGTCGCGCGATGCGCTGGTCGCCTTCGACGACACGCGCGGCGCGAACCTGCTGCGTTTCTGGATGCGCCGGCTCGGCTTGCCCGGCGCATCGGCAGGGCGGCTCGCGAACATGATGCGGCAACTGCGCGCCGCGCACGACGCGCATGCGCTGCGGGTCGATCACGCCGGGCAGTGTCTGCGGCTCTATCGCGACACCGTGTACTGGGAGGCGGGCGACAGCGCCGAGCCGGCCGACGACGGCACCGGAACGCCGCATCCCGAATCCTCGCTTGCGTGGGACGGCCAGGAAGTCTGGCACGTACCGGCATGGCGCGGCACGTTCGTGTTCGCGCCGGCCGAAGCCGGCAGCGACGGTTCGGTGCCGGAGGCGCTGCTGCGAAGCGCCGCGCTTGCCGCGCGCGCCCGCGCGGGCGGCGAGCGGCTGCGTACGTCACCTGGCGGCCCGGGTCGCACGCTGAAGAATCTGTTCCAGGAGCGCGGCGTGCCGGCCTGGCAGCGCGACGTGCCGCTGCTGTTCGCGGGCGACCGGCTCGTCTACGTGCCGCGGCTCGGCGTGAATCATGGCGACGGGCTGTCCGGCGACGGCGGGTGGCGCCGGATCGAGTGGCGTCCCGACCTGCTGATCGCATAGCGGCGGCACGCTTCCGGCCGCGCGATCGCGCGCCGGTTTTCACCATTTGGTAAACAGCGCCGGAACGCTTGCCAAACCGGCGGGCGGCTTGTCAAGCGGGCCTCTATCGGGTACGCTCGGTCGTTTGCTCGGCTCGATTTTTGAGCGATTTGTGCAGGTTTTCCGCGTGACGTACCCGGTTTGCGCGGCCTGATCGGCCTTCCGGGCAAAATCCGTCACGCTTGCGTGTTGCGTCCCAGCCGTCCCCCTCGTCGTCCGTCCACAGCCACAAGCCGCGTGACCGAACGGCAACTCGGCCTGCCCTGCGCGCCCGTGCGGCTTCTCCTTCAGTTCAGAACGACAATGGCACTCATCGTACACAAATACGGCGGCACTTCGATGGGCTCGGTCGAGCGCATCAAGAACGTCGCGAAACGCGTCGCAAAATGGCATCAGGCCGGGCACCAGATGGTGGTCGTGCCGTCCGCGATGTCCGGCGAAACCAACCGCCTGCTCGGTCTCGCGAAAGAGATTTCGAGCCAGCCGAGCCCGCGTGAGCTCGACATGATCGCGTCGACCGGCGAGCAGGTCAGCGTCGGCCTGCTGTCGATCGCGCTGCAGGAAATCGGCGTCGAAGCCGTGAGCTATGCCGGCTGGCAAGTGCCGATCAAGACCGACAGCGCGTTCACGAAGGCGCGTATCCACTCGATCGACGACGAGCGCGTGAAGGCCGATCTGAACGCCGGCAAGGTCGTGATCATCACGGGCTTCCAGGGCGTCGATCCGGATGGCCACATCACGACGCTGGGCCGTGGCGGCTCGGACACGTCGGCGGTGGCGGTCGCGGCCGCGCTGGATGCCGAAGAGTGCCTGATCTACACCGACGTCGACGGCGTCTACACGACCGACCCACGCGTGGTCGAAGAGGCGCGACGCCTCGATCGCGTGACGTTCGAGGAAATGCTGGAAATGGCCAGCCTCGGCTCGAAGGTCCTGCAGATCCGCTCGGTCGAATTCGCCGGCAAATACCAGGTGAAGACGCGCGTGCTGTCGAGCCTGACCGATCCGCTGATTGCGCTCGACGAAGAAATGCGCTCGGGCACCCTGATTACTTTTGAAGAAGACGAGACCATGGAAAAGGCAGTCATTTCCGGCATCGCGTTCCAGCGCGACGAAGCCCGCATTGCGGTGATGGGCGTGCCCGACAAGCCGGGCATCGCGTATCAGATTCTTGGCCCGGTCGCCGACGCGAACGTCGACGTCGACATGATCATCCAGAACCAGAGCGTCGAAGGGAAGACGGACTTCACGTTCACGGTCGGCCGCGGCGACTACCAGAAGGCAATGGACATCCTCACCAACCAGGTGCAGGGCCATGTGAGCGCCGAGCGCGTGCAGGGCGACCCGAAGGTGTCGAAGGTGTCGGTCGTCGGCGTCGGCATGCGTTCGCACGTGGGCGTCGCGAGCAAGATGTTCCGCACGCTGTCGGAAGAGGGCATTAACATCCAGATGATCTCGACGTCCGAAATCAAGATTTCGGTGCTGATCGACGAGAAATACATGGAGCTGGCTGTCCGCGCACTGCACAAGGCATTCGAGCTCGATCAGGCCGCGTGAATTTTTCGTGATGCATTAAAGAAAATGCATCATAGAAATTGACCAACGGCTCCAAACCCTATATGATCTTGTTCTCGTCGCACTGCCTCCCTGGTGCGAGCGAAAGTTTGGGAGACGTGGCCGAGAGGTCGAAGGCACTCCCCTGCTAAGGGAGCATCTGGGCCAAAACCTGGATCGAGGGTTCGAATCCCTCCGTCTCCGCCAAAAGCGGTGACAAAGCCCCGCAAGTTCTCGGACTTGCGGGGCTTTTTCTATTGTAGCTCGCGCATAAACCTATACCTGTACCTATACATAGGGTTGGCCACACCTTTCGGCAAAAATTGAATTGCTATACTGGTTCGAAGAACAACAAGCGAGAACGAGCCAATAAATGACCACGCTGCCTACAGGCTTGCCAACGGGGTGCCCTACGTCGGTTCCGGGCGTTCGGGCGTGCGCTAACGATGTTGTGTACCGCTTCACCCAGAACCCGCCGACACCCAATGACTTATTGTCGTACGCGGAACTTGGCCGAGTGGTATGGAAGCGGCCTCCGACGCAAGCGGCCATCTGCAAAAGCCACGGGATCAGCGTGTTCACAAACACGCTCGACGCAGGGCATTTTCGCAGCTTGCAGCCGAACGGGGGTGGCTTGTATATGGCGACGGCAACCTTGGCCCAAACGGACGGCCTGATTGCGAAATCGGGAAGCTTGAGCCATCAAACCTGGTGGCCCTTTCACGGCACGAATCGAGCTGCACTGTTTAAATAGTGGAGGCCCAAATGTGGACTGCCCGTGGGAAGGTCGAATCAAACGAAAAATTCGGGACGCTGCCCGTTGACCACGTACTGTACGAGGCGGACAGCCCGGTTCTATTCATCAGTCATCCAGCCGCGCCGGCCATGGAGCCCGCGTATCTAGTCTACGAATCGACCTTCGACGTCGAAGATAGATTAGTCCGCCTAGTCGTCGCCCCTACAAGGGCATCCCTCATCAAGCAGTTGGCGGACGGTTCTGTTTCTGTTGAACAAGCATTAGATCAGCCTACCGTATGGGCAGTTGATCAAGCTTTCGATGGCGAGATTCGACGTGTTGTCCTTCTCGTGGAAGGACTTCATTCGGTTCCAGACGGATACAAACCGGAACCGGGAACACGCCTCCGCCCTGACCACCACTACGCAACGTAACGTGCGTCATCGCCCCGCGGTAGCAGATGCCGCACCCGGGGCAGCCGCTCCCATCGACGGTATTGGCGTGGTTGTCGCGTACCCGCATTGCTTCGACGAACGCAGACTGTCGAGCGCCTGGCGCCGATCGCTGGCGCTCTTCATCGCGGCGTCCTTCTCCATCACGTTTCCGATCCCGAAATCTCCGAGGAAGGACAGGACCGAGCGCCCATCAAACTCGCTCTCCTTGTCAACATGCGACATGAATCCGTCGACGCGCGCGATCTCTAAATCGATTTCCCGACAGCTCATGGTATTGCGTTCGTAGTCGGTCAGGCTTCCCATCCGCCCGTAGTTCTTCGTTGCGCACCCCGCCAGTACGAGCAAGGCCGCCAGCGCGGCCAACCCTGTTGTTCTCATGCTCGATCCCCGAAAGTTGTTATTTGCCGCACGTCGCAGCGAACCCAAGCCGGTGGAACGTTCGCATGACGGAAGGTGACCGTCAACGCGCGCTGTCCCGAACGCCAGTCGTGTTTGACTGTAGATGCTCCCGTTCGAACGCCTCGAGCTCAGGAAGCGGATACAGGATCTTCCGGCCCAGCTTAATGAATTTGGGCCCGCGCCCCTGCACGCGCCAGTTCGATAACGTGTTCTTCGAAACCCTTAGCCGCTCCGCGGCTTCATCGGGCAGCAGATTAAGCGGTCGTTCCATTTCCCATCCCCTCAAGTGAAAAGCCGCGCGGGCCACTAAGCCGACGCGGCGCGGTTGCGCGAGTAGCGCTCACATCCTGATGCGCGATCGATCGGGCTCGACTTTGGCGGCCTTGACCTGGACACCCGCCCGGCCTTCGAACGCATCGCCGGCCGCGCGGAACATCAGCCCGTAATACTCATGGTCGCGCGGGACGTCGTACCGGAACCAGTCGCCGGCGCGGATCCGCTCCATCTCGATCCGCGTCCACAGGCCGCCCATCGACACCTCAATTGAATAGAACTCGTCAGACGAATTGCCGGCTTCTTCCCATTGCTCGCGCTTCATGATCAACCCCCGATTGGCCTATCCGGTCTGTCTAGTGACCGTGAGGTAATCATAGGTGTTGATCGGTATTTGAGCAATAAAATTCTAACATAGCGGTTTTTTGTGGAATTTGTTGCTACATTCGCAACGCGTTGCGAATGTAGCAACTTCTTGTGCCTCGTGGGCGGATCAGAGGCCGTACAGGCCCTAGCTAAGGGATCTTTCGTCAGCTCCCAGCCTGAACCATGTACGTGACTTGACCGCGGATATCAGCGATGCAGCCGGAGGAAGCTGAACCGACAAGGTGGTGCCACTGCGCACGAACACTTTCTGCACGCCGACCGGAATCGCTGCGGTGAACGTCAGCACCGCGCCGACTAGCGAGGCGATCTGGTCAGGACCCTGGAACGTTGCATCGAAGAACACTTCGACATTCGCCACTGTCCCAGGAGCACGGGAAAGCGTAAGGCTCGTCGTCGTGCCCGGCGTGAAATTCGTCCCCGCCACGAAGGTGTCCCACCGGAGATCCCCCACTCCGACGCTGGCCGGCAGCGGAACCGTGGTCGGGTTTCCGTTCGCGTCAAAGCCGAGCAGCATGCTTGCGCGCAGAGATGCTGCCGGCAGGGAAGGTGGAACAGGCTCGTACGTCGGCAACTGCAATGAATGCGTCTGCGCTTCAGTAACCTGCTGAATTTCCATCGTCAGCTGGTCAAGCGCCTGCTCATGCGAAGCCGCCGGGAACGGATCGTTCGGGACGTAGTGGGTCAGCTGAGTCAGCGGCACATTCCGCAGGATCGATATCTTCTGCGTCGCGGTCGGCGCGATTGCCGTGGTGATCGATCCGCCACCTTGCACGCCGGCGCCCGTCACCGTGTAATCCGAGTTCAGCACCAGTAACGCCGTCGTAGGAGGCGTGGTGCTGGTGTCCGTGCGGAGCACCTTGATGTGCGTCGGGTCAAGGAAATAGAACGGCACCGGAAACAGGGTGGTGGCGCCGTTCCCGTTGTAGTCTGCCCGCGCGAGGGAGGATGAGACGGTCATGTCGTGTCCTGTACATGCTGCGGGCCTTATCCATTGGGGGCTCCAAGTTGAGGAAAGAGTTTGCGCTGGTGTAGAAAACCAACTGCTTCACTGGTACTCGTAGACAACCACCTTGCCAGCGGTCCCTGCGCCGCCAGCAAGTGCCGCAGACGATGCGCCAGCCGCAGCGCCAAGGCCACCAGCGCCGAAACCTGTGGCGGCTACCCCATTGGATCCGCCGAGCCACTGAGCACCGATTCCGAACGGCGTAGAACCGCCGTTGCCGGGGATATAGCTCGCGCCGGCAAGCAAGAAGCCAGCGGCGGCAATCGAGCCGCTCAGATTCTTGATGAACGTCGCAGTCCCTGAACAAGTTGCAACGGTCGTGTTGTAGGTCACGAATGCGGGGAACGTTGAAATTGCCGTACCAGCTGCGCCGCCGTTCCCTCCGCCACAGGACGCGAGCGATCCGAAACTCGTCGTGCCGCCGTTACCACCTGCTGCACCCGCTGCGCCGGCTGCGCCGGCTGCGCCGATCGTGACGGTTTGCGACGTGAGTCCGGACGAGATCCATAATTGCGCGTATGCACCGGCGTTGCCGCCTTGGCCCACGGAGTTCTGCGCCGACGACGTGGCCGGCGTTCCGCCACCGCCGCCACCCGCGCCAACCAGTTCGACGATCGCGCGGTTCGCTCCGGTCGTCGGCGTGTACGTGCCGCTCGCCGTGAAAACTTGAATGGCGAGAAGCCGGCCGGGAAATCCGGTCAGAGTTCCGGTGGCGGTAAGGTTCGTGAACGCACCGCTACTTGCCGTCGTTGACCCGATTGCCCCCGGTGACGCGAATGTAGCGCCCCCGAGCGTCGCGGCGTTGATGCTCGTGTTGCAGCCGATGCCGGTGCTCGTCGTGTAGTTGAGGGCGCTCGAGCTAGTCGAACAGCTCGGCATTGCGAATGCAGTAACGTTAGCCGTCGAGCCGGTTGCGTTCGCGAGCACCGTGTTGGCGGGTTGTTGCGCGAGCTGGCCGAGCGCCACACCATTGGTGGCCACCGACACGGTGACATTGCCTGTCGCGCCGCTGATGGCAATGCCTGAGCCGGCGACGATTGAATCGACGATCGACTGCCACGTCGGAGCGCTTGACGCGCCGTTCGATACGACAGCCTGGCCGCTCGTAGAACCGGTGGGATTAAGAAGCTGGACCGGCGCGAGCGTTGCCGCCCACGAAATGACCGCGGCTTGAAGCAGCGCAATGGCGGTGGCGATTCGTTTCATTCAGACACCCCTTGGTTGGCTTGGGCCATCAGTTCAGTTTTGCGCGCGAGGGAGGATGAGACGGTCATGTCGTGTCCTGTACATGCTGCGGGCCTTATCCATTGGGGGCTCCAAGTTGAGGAAAAACTATCGTTGCGATGGATCGGGTTGAAGCGCTTTGCCAACCGTAACAGCCGTCCCTACAGTAGTTGCACTTTGTGCAAGCGATCGTACGGCAGGTGCTGATTGCGCCAACGCACTACCAACGGCTCCTGTAGCAGCGCCGGCGGCAGCGCCTGTTATGTAGGACTTCAGAGTTTCGCCAAGAATGGGTTCAAACCGATCCCAAAAATCAGAAGGTGACTTAAAGTCGCCTTTCACATAAGCATCCATTAAGGTCATTCGCAATGCAGTAGGCAACGCGAACGCCCCCGCCATAGCTGAAACCGCCGCACCAGGGCCGGTTTCCGAACCACCCAGAGCACCGCCGGCGGCGCCGATTATGGCTGCTGGTGCGTCGCCAGCGAACTGCGCGACATTGGCTGCGAATCTCTTGTACCAAGGCTGGCCCGGTTGCATCGAAACATCCGGCGCTTTGCCGCGGGTTATAAGTCCGGTGACGGAGCTTTGCCAGCCTGCATCGAGTGCTTGACCCACACTCATGTCGTTGTTCCCCGTGGACTCGGCTGGCCATGTGTCCCGCGGAACACTCACTCCGAAATGAGCTGCTACCTCATGCACGGAAAATCCCGCAGCATACAACTGCCGCATCTGTTTCGTTTGCCACTCGTCAATTTCGTCAGAGCTAAAACCCGCAGCTCGAAACTGCTGAATCTGAGCAAGGCCCGAAGGAATTTGTTGAGCTGGCACGTTGTCTTGGTCACTCATTCGCATCCTCCTTCGGAAAAGTCCATCCTGGAAAATCGCAAGCCGATCTAGTGAGTTCGATTACACGACGTGCGATCTCCGGAATCGTCGTTTCGCGCGCGGCTGAATTGGTGCGAAGTGGCGTACCGTCGCCGGGACGACTGCACGCGAGGCCGCTCTTACTCCCGCCACCAAAACGCGCCTTTCTGCAGTCTCGGCAATAGCCCTGCAGGCCGTCGCGACTACTCGTATTCCGGGAAAACGCATCCCGCGGTAGAAGTTGATGGCATCCGGTGCATTGCTTTTCCGTAATCACGTGCGCTCCCTCATTCGAAGATGTCGTAATCGGTGGAACGCGCAATGCGCTCGCGGCTTTCCCGCTCGTTCCGGTATGTTTCGCGCGACGGCTCGCCCCAGCGCACACCAACTTTCATCGGGTTGCGTTGGGCTTGCCGATCGTCGCCAAAGAGGGGGTAATCGACGTCGGCGGCTTGGCGCGCGCGCGGCCCCTGCCGGCGCTCCTTCCCGACTGCCAGTTCCGCGCCGCCCAGTCCAAGCACGCCGTATTGCAGCGCATCCTGAATGTGGCTGTACATGTTCTTCGTCGGTGTATCGTGGAAGTGTGTGCCGTTGCCCGACTGCACTGGCTGGAAGCAATACTTCCCATTGAACCCGCCGCGCAGCGTCTTGCACTTGGGTGACAACTGGAAGCCTGGATATCCGTCCACCGCCTTTTCCAGGAAGAACGTCACGGCCTCTGTGCGCAGTGTGATCTCGTTCGTTTGCGCAGGGCGCCACCGCCAAGGCGTGTTGGCGTTGAGTACGTCGAATGCGGTGCGCTCCGTGTCCGTGCTACGCGCGCTGCCCGCGGGGTCGCCATATGCGCCGATCACGGTAAGGTGCGAGTAGTGCTGCTTCCAATACGTGTCGAGCGTCTTGGCGAACCGGCTGATGCCGGCGTCGGTCGCCACCAATTCATCGAATACGACTACGCGGCCGTCGGCCTGCTGCTGAATAAAAGCTACGGCCGGCGTCAATCCGAAGTCGATTCCGAGGACCACGCCAAGGTTCGGCGCTGGCATGACGTCGTTCTGAGGAACGTGGAAGGTGTCCCGAAACGCCGGATACACCACCTTGCCGATACGCTGCGCTACAAACTGCGCATGCACGAAGCGGCGACACCAGTCCTCGTCGTTGGAGTCGAGCAGTCGCTGGTAATAGCCGCGCGGGAGGTTCCTCACGTTCTCGGCGTCGGGTTCCATGCCGCCCGGTTGGATGAAGAACTCCCATGACTTCGGGCAGCTCATCAGCTTCTCGTGTACCCAGTGGTCCGGGTCGGTCATGTTAGACGTGAGAAGTAGCCCCGACCAGTAACACCCGCCGTCGCGTACGCTCGGATAGCGGCCGACCCGCCCAAGCGCCGCCTGGATGATCTCGAAGGGAACCTCTGATACCTCGTCGAACCACACACCCGTGAACTCAAACGAGCGCAGCTTTTCCGCGTCTTCGGGCCGATCGAGCGGGAAGAACAGCACTTCGATTTCCAGATCCGACGTGCTGATGTTATGGACGATCGGTGAGCCCATAGTCACGCGGCCGAAGTCGTGCGGTTGCCATGACTGCCACGTCTTGATGGTTGCGCCCACCAGATCCCGATACGTTGGTCGGATCACTGCCCACCGCGAGCGGCGCTTACCATCCGGCCCGATCGGTTGGAGAGCTGACAACATCAGGATCGTCATTACCGCGGTAGAGGATTTGGCAGAGCCGACAGGACCCATCAGCACACGCACGTCGGCCGTGCTTTCCATGAAAGCTCGGGCTTTCGGGCCGGGGGGCTCGAACGAAATGACGCGGCTATTCATTGTCTGCAATCTCCGCGCGGGGCGCCTGCGGCGTTACCCCGTTGATGACAAACGTCACGTTTCCGGCGCCGGCATTCGGATCCTTGTCCTTCATAAGGCCCGCCAGTCTCATGCGCAGCTCAGTCACTCTAGCGAGTGCCGTTGCGTTCTTCGTCTGCACCGCAAACTCGGCCGCCTTTGCGAGCTCCTTCATCGCTGCATCGAAGTCATAACCCGCCTTCTCGCGCAGTTCAGCGCGCCGCCGGTCGAGTTCGGCCACGATCAACGGATTGCGTGCAAGATCACTCGCGCGGCCTTCACTGAATCCCGCTTCCCGCGCCGCCACTGGGCCGGACTTGCCCGCGAGTCGGCCGTCGATGTACTTGAGATGGCGATCGTTCAGCTTTGCAAGACGCGGCACTGTTAGCCCCCCACGCGCTCGCTGACACGATCTGCCATCGTGGTCCACACGCGCTTGTGGTGCCGGCGGCAATACGACGAACCCGGAACAGACGGTGCGTCGCAGTACGCAAGCAATCCGCTGCTTTCTTTGCGACCGCCGTGGAACTGGCAACGCGGGTAGAACCGGTTCATGCGCGCCCCCGAGCCTTCGCCAAGTTGAAGATGGTCGTGATGAGCCACGGATTGGAACCAAGCCCGCTCACTTCCAGCATGTCGTGGAGGTTCGGGTTGGCTTTCGCCATCCGCTGCACCTCCTGCTGCGCCACTTTCAGATTCGCCTCGTAGTCGTTTCCCCACTGGCGCTGCAGTACGAGCTCTGCCTGTTGCGTCGCGATATTGCGTTGTTCGGTAGTGGGAGGGTTGGCCGCCGCGGCGTTCCACAAGCGGCCTATCTCGTTACCGATACTGGCCGGCACGCCTTCGCTGACGAACAACTGGCGCGCCGCCATGTCCTGCGCCTGGTCGACCTGAACGTTGGACTCGACCGCGCCGAAGTTGTACGCCGCGGCGTTACCGGGACCGGTGAACACGGCAGCGTCTATCGGGTCGACACCAGGCGGCAGGGTGGGGGGCTTGGCCGCGGCGACGAGCGGATCGAAACCCTGATCGGCACCGGCCGCGGCATCTGCAGCAAGCATCGCGTCGGCTTGCTCACGCGTCCACACGCCGTGCTCAACAAGCGCCGATGCCATCGTATGTTCGGCGCTCTCTGCGCCAGTCGTTTGGATGTCATCCGTCATGCTGCCCCCAGAGTCGTTTGCAGCCACGCGCCGATGCGTTTTGCCTTTACATCTAGCTCCTCGACAAGGCGCGGTTCCGGAAGCAGCGCCGCCCACGAACAGCCAAGCCGAGCGAGCTCGGTTCGCACGTCGCCTGCAAGCTGCGCCTCACCCAAGTGCGCCGCCTCGATGTCGATGCGCGCGGTACCGTCGAGCGCTACGTGTAGGTCGGTGTTCGCCTTCATGAGGTCCCGGTATGCGTCTGCAAGCACAGCAGACGCTGCGGCAACAGCGGACATCTTGTCGGCCCGAATCGAAGCAAGGCGCGCCGCGTCCTTCCTACGGCTTTTCAGCGCTGCGGCCTGGGCAGCGGCCACCGCTTCGCCGTGACGCTGCTGCGCGACAGCGAGCGCGCCGCGCAATGCGTCCGCACGTTCTCGAGCGTCGCCGGCCTCACGCAGCAAGGCGGCGACGCGGGCCGAGCCAACACCGTCCCCCAGCAGAGCATCGGCATAGGCGCCTCGCGCTGCGGTGGCGGCCTGCTCGGCTACCTGTTGCTCGTGCGACAAAGCAGCGACTGTCTGCTCGAGCTTTTCCGCGGTTTGCTTTCCGAACATCGGCGGTTTCCCCGGTTGTTACGATTTTCGTAACACATTGAAAATAAACAACTTTCACGTGATTCATTATGCCGATTTGCGGCCCCGTAAACAAGAAAAATTTAGCAGTGCTTGACAAATTTTTTCGCCGTCAGGATGAAATCTAAAATCGCGAGCGCAGAAGACCGAAAAGGCGGAACACCGGCGTCCGAAGGCCGATGCCACCCACCCCATAGCCCCTGGTTGCCTCTAGGGGCCCCCTTGGGTCGATGCGAAAGCTTGCGCTCCTGAGCGGAGGGTTGCATGGTCGGTGTGTGGTATCGCAACCGCGCCATAGCACGCATCTGATTGAGCATCAGAGGGCCGTAGGCTGGACAGGCTTGTATGTCAGAGCTGCGGCCAGGGGAGGGCGCTCGCTGGTCGCACACTGGTCGCGTTCGACGCGTGATGTGTGGGTACAGGTGCAGGTAATGCGATTCGTGCCGCGGCGAGCTTCGCCGATCGGCCACCGCTTGCGGAAGGTCGTTCCGTCGTACCGGCCTAGAACGCTGCGCGGCCCGCCTCGCGCACGGAGCGTGGCTTGTGGGCGCAAGGCCAGTCTCAACCAGAGGGGCAACAGAAGATCGGGAGCGCCGTTGGTAGGGGCCGTCCGGGAATGGTGGGCAATATGGGCAACACGACACACATACTCTCTCTAACCCTTATGTAGTAGTGTGTTGACGTGTTGCCCATGTCTACGGATAGGGTGGGCAAGTTGAAGGGCAACACGAATATGAAGGGCAACACGTGGCGGACGACTTGCCCACGTCTCGCCCTTCGTGTTGCCCGTCATGGTCAACCCGTGAAACCCAATAGCGGCAAGCGTTTTCGGTCGAGTTGCCCAATTTGCCCATGTGTCGGGTGTACGGGCGCCACGAGTGTGAAAAAGCCGCCCGAAGGCGGCCTGTGTGTCGACGCATCGCTCGTCAGTCGAAGATGTCGCCGGCTGTTTTTGCCCCCGCTAACTCAGCGGTTGCGCCCGGCAAAATCCACAGCCATTCACCGTTTTTCGATCCTTCGGCCTTTTTCGTGACGACACCAAGCGTTTCACGTGCGCGGCGCAGGGTCTTCTCGCTGATGCTTGCATCTTTCGCGGCTGACTGCACTTCCTTGCTCGGCTTCGGCCCGTCCTGCAGCTGCTCGTGAATGAATCGCGCCGCGCGCCCCATCGCGGTATCGGTGTCACGTCCTTTTTTCCTCTCGAGTGCTTCATCTGCGCTGCGTTCTTCGGTGCGCTCTTGCCACACTGCCTTCGACGTCGCGATGCCGCTGTTGAGTGTCACGCCTTCGACCGTGAAGAAAAACGACGTGCGATCGTCGCCAACGTTGTTTTTTGCCGGGCTCATCGTACGTATCGTGTCGTCTTCCGAATCGCGCGCCACGATGTAGACAGCGCGCGCTTGCGCCGCAAATGCACCCGAACCAGTCACACGGTTCAGTGCATTTGATTCGGACGACTTGTTCAGGTGGCTGATGGACAGGAGTGCGGCGCGGCGTGATTCGGCCAGCTTCGAGATCATGGATAGCGCGGCACGCACTTCGGCGTTCTTGTGGCTGTCCGTCTCCCCCATGAAGGCGCTAATCGGATCGACGATGATCAGTCTCAAGTTCTCGAGTTTGTCGGCCAATTGGCCGAGCAGCTGGACATCGCGCGTCAGGTCGAAGGCGCGCATTCCGTCCTGTCCGTTCTTCAGCTTCTCGGGCACGCCATCGAGCACATAGACGCGATTCAGATCAGCGCCGGCAGCTTCCAACCGCGGCCGGATGGTATCCGCGATGTCGTCCTCCATCGTGAGCATCACTACGTCACCCTGCGGGCATTTGGAGCCGTCGGGCAGTGTGCCGCCGACGCTCACCGCCGCAGCCAGAAAGATCGATAGCTGCGACTTGCCGAGCCCCGGCGGCCCGGCGATGATGCTGTGCTTCCCGAGCGCAAATACGCTGGGCCATAGCCATTCGATAGGGCGTGCCTGCACATCCGCCACGCGCGTCACGTAGAGGGGCGGCAGGGTCGGTTTCGAATGCTGCTCGACTTTCCCGAACACGGCTTCGGCCGCCATGCTGCCCGGCTGCTCCTGACCGTACTTGAACGCGTGCGCGACCTTGACCGACAGTTCTTCGGCGTCCCACGGCGGATTGCAGCGTTCGTTCCAGTGCTCAAGCATGAGCTCTACCGCCTGCTGAAGCGTACAGCCGACGTCCTTCAGCTTGGCCGCCACTTTGTACGTTGTGTTGTCCCCGCCTTCGCCCTCGACTGCAGGCGGGGCTGACGACAAGTACGTAACGGCACGCTGATGCGCGCGGTCTGCGTCGACTCCGAGCAGCGGCGCGCGATCGACGGGAGCCGCTTCGGCTGCGGTACCGGCGCTGCGTACGAGCCGATACAGCCACTCCGGCGCGCGCTGAATACGCTTGTGCGGGTCGACGAAGTGGTAGGTGTAGTCGTCAACGGTCGAACCTGGCGCCACGATATAGCCATTGTGCCCGCGCACGTCGATGCGGTTGCCGACCTTCGATACCGAGCTGCCAACTGGGCCCGCTGCGTAGAAGATCATATGCCGGCCGCGGCGCGTCTTGCTCTCGAGCGTTGCCGGCAGGGGCTTATTGGCTGCGACGAGATCAGCTAGCGCGGCTTCGCCTTCTGGTCCGTCGATGTCGAGCACGAAGATGCTCGTGTCGTTGCACACATCGCACCGGATTCCGATATTGAAATTGTCAGTGCTGAACGCCTGGCGGATGAGGTGCGCGTCACGCGTTGCGTCCTTGAATCCGTTACTTCCGTACGGCGGTTTCTTGGATCCGGGTGCGAGCGGAAACACGTTGAACCCACGGTGCTGCGCGAGCGAAAGGGCTTGTTCACGCATCTTCATGCCGCCCCCTTTGCATCGTCGCGGAAACGGCAAGCGTCGATGAAAATTTCCGCTGTCGGCGGGACGGCACGCATCCAGTTGCGCGGATCGCTCAGCAGCTTGTGCACACGCTCATAGGCGACGTGGACGCCCTCGGCATCGCCACATTGCGCGGCGTCGGTGAGTTCATCCAGCTCCGTCAAGGTCAGCGTCGCGTCGACAAGGGGCCGCCAGCCTAAGATGAACACGTCGAGGCGGAACAGATGCGGCCTGCCGATGAAGATGCTCAACTGGCAGCGGTTGCCTTCCGTCTCGACGTCGATGGCGTCCACCTCCGGCGGTGCGCCATATACCATCCATTGATTCAGATGGTTGCGCAACGATCGATCGTCATCCGTGATGTGGACAGAATCGGAATCACCGTAGGCTGTGTTTTGCTGGGGCGGCGATGCGGCGCGACGGGTTTCTTTTTCAGACATGCTGCGCCCCCTTTGCGTCGCGTTCGGCAACGCGCGCGCGCATCCAGTCTTCCACTTCAGCTTCGATCCACGCAGAGCGGGAGCCGAATTTTACGGGCCTCGGAAATGCGTTGCGACTGATGAGCAGATAAATGTAAGGCCGGCTCGCGCGGGTCTTGCTCATCACCTGCTTAAGGTCGAGAAAGTTCACGGACGTTCCTTTGAACGAGTGCGGTCGTCCGAAGGCCGTAAACGAAAAACGCCCCGAACGATCACGATGTGATCATTTCGGAGCGTCCGTTGCTCGAGCTTATCCTAAAATTCGACGCGGCTACCACGCATCGGCACTCAGGGGGCCCGGCTTCAATCGCTGTATCCGTCCTGGTAGCGTACACCGACTATAGCAAGCCAAGAAAAGCTCACGCAAACTATTTTAGAACGTTGTAGCGAATTTCGTAACATCACCCAACTGCGCGAATCGCGTGCACGTTGTCCGTCGACGCCGGCGCGTTGCCTTCGCAATATGCGGCCCACTCGTCCATCAATCGACGGCGTTTCTCAAAGAGGTCGCCGCGGCGATAGGCGGCTTCCACCTTGTTGTCGATCGTGTGCGCGAGCGCCATCTCGCGCAGATCGCGCGGCCAGGCGGTCATCTCCGCTGCCCAATCGCTGAACGTCGAGCGGAAGCCGTGTACAACGATCGGCCGATTATCCTGCTTCGGGTCGACCCAGACCGGTGGGGGCGGTTCCTTGAGCTTTTCGCCGTTCATGCGTTTGACGACCGCGAGCAACGTTGCGTCCGACATTTCTTCATCCGGTTCGGCGCCGGGGAACACGTACGGGCCGGCCTTGTGCCGTGCGAGCTCGCGGACGATCTCCACCGCTCGCGCTGGCAGAGGTACTTTGAATTCGGAGCGCTTCGACTTCTTTCCCTTCATGTGGTCGGCGGGAATTGTCCACACTGCGCGCTCGAGGTCGAATTCGCCCCAAGTGGCGGCGCGCAGGGAGCCGCTGCGAACGGCAGTGAGGATCAGCAACTCCAGCGCACGAGCGGCGAGTCCGGGACGCTGGCGCAATGCAACCACGAATTCGTTGATACGGGGGTAGGGCAACGCCGGCTGCGGCTTCTCTTGCTGGACGTCGGCGGGCGCAGGTAGCACCAGCGCAAGGTGGTTCCTCCAGCGGGCCGGATTGTCGCCCTTGCGGTAACCATGCACCGTGGCGTACCCGAGGATTGCTTCCACCCGACTGCGGACACGAGAGGCCGTCTCGTTGAGATCCCACCATATCGGCTTCAACACCTTGAGCACGTGCGGCGTGTCGATGCTCGCGACGGGCAATTGGCCAATCACGGGGCTGACGTGCGTCGCGAGGGTGTTCTGCCACGCGGTTCCATTCTTCGGGTTGTCGGCAAGGAATTCGGCAGCGCACTGGTCGAAAGTTCGGTCCGCCGCCGCGGCCAGCTCGGCCTGCTTCTTGGCCGCGTCTCTGGCCCGCAGCGGATCGACACCCTGATCAAGCAGCTTGCGGAGCTCGTGTGCTTTGTCGCGTGCCGCCTTAAGAGGCACCTTGGATAGCGGGCCCAGGCCAACGGTTCGCAGCTTGCCTTTGCCGTCTTTCCCCACAACCATGCGGTCGCGGTACCGGAACACCCAGGCTTTGGACCAGTTGCCGTCTGCCTGCTCGCGCAACTGCAAGTACAAGCCCCCACCGTCGCCCAGAAGGCCGGGCTTCGTGGGAATCTTCGAAATTTGCCCTACGGTTAGATTCATCTGGCACCCCGTAAACATACACCCACACCCACACCTTATCAGGCGACTTGGGGAGATTCAAGTGGCCTTCCAAAGCTGGATTGGAGCAAAAATATGTTTGAATTCAAGTGGATATAGACGCCCTTGGATCCCGATAGCTTTGGGTCGGTCGGACTCCGTCTCCGCCAAAAGCGGTGACAAAGCCCCGCAAGTTCTCGGACTTGCGGGGCTTTTTCTTTTCCCGCTCCGATTACGGGCCTGCCGCCCGGCGCCACGCTTCGTCCGGACAGCCAATCAATGCTCGACTTGAGCGGCGCTCATGCGCTAAATAGGCGTATCGCCTCGCGCGGCTCAACCCGGAGTTCCGGCACGCATGCATTCCGTACTGACCATCCTTTCGCATCGACCCGTCGACGGGCTCGTCGACAATCACGAACGCTACGCGCGGGGCCGCGGCTACCGGCACGCGATCGTCGACGGTACGCACGTATATGGCGAGCGCCAGCAGGTGCTGCACAAGTACCACGCGATCATCGCGCAGCTCGTCGCGATGGAGCAGGGCGCGTTGCTGCTCGTGCTCGATCCGTTCTCGGTGGTGTTCGGCCAGCATGCGTTGCCGGATGTCGCCGACGGTTATGACGCGATCGTCACGACGCAGACGTCGAAGTCGCCGTTGCCCGCCGCAAGCGGCATGATCTTTCGCAACGTGCCCGACGTGCGAGAGCGCTTGCGCAAGCTGGTGGTCGAGCTGGGCAAGTGGGCGATGCGCCTGCCCGAGCGGCACCATGCGTGCGAGGCGACGCTGCTTGCCGAGCACTTCCCGCCGCTGCCGTTCGATCAGCCGCTCGCGACCGGCTATTTTGCGTCGGCCCAGACGGTGTGGGGCGATGGGCTTGCGATCGACGAGGTCGTCGGCGCGCATCCGCTCGTGGCGCATCACGCGCCGGAATGGCAGCAGATCGATGGCGTATGGGCACCGACGCCCGACTACGACTTTCGCTATGTGCTCGCGCTCGTCGACGATGCGGCGCGCGTTCAGCGAGGCGAGCAGCCGCGCGCAATGGACGACTGGCGCGCCGCGCAGCAACGAACGCGCGAGCCGGTGCGGCACCTGAACCCGCATGCAGACATCGCGTTCGTGAGTCTGCACACGTCGCACATCGCCGGTTACGGCGATCTTCACGAAGAGAACTTCATTCGCTATTGCACGCGACACGGCTATGCGTACCACGCGTATCGCGAACCGCCCGCGTTTCTGCCGGCCGGCGTCGATGCAAACTGGGCGAAGCTACACCTGATTCGCGAACATCTGCCGGATCACGCGTTCGTGTTCTGGGTCGACGCCGACATCCTCGCGATCGACCAGCGGCAGACGGTCGACAGCGTGATCGACGGCCGCGATTTCGTGATCGGCACCGACCACACGGCCTGGGCGATCAACTCGTGCATGATCGGCGTGCGCAACGTCGCGCCGATGCGCGAACTGGTCGAGCGCATATGCGCGCGCATCGAGAGCTTCGACGATCGGTCGTCAGTCTATGCGAGCGGCGGCGACCAGCAGGCGATCTATGTCGAACTGCTGGAGGCGGGCATGATCGACGCGCGCTACATCGTCGATGCGACGTCGCTCGCGTCGTCGCCCGTCTATGCGACGCAAGACAGCCGTTTCGTCCATTTCCCCGCGCAACACAACCACTATCGCGCGGTGACGATGCGCGTGTGGGACCGGCTGAGCCATCAGCGCTAACGGAACGGAATGCGCCGCGATTTCCGGATTCCGGATCGCGGTGATCGTCGGTCATTGAAGTAAAAATGAAAGTGTCGATGTAAGGATTGAATCGAGTCCCGTTCATCCTTCCCCGCATTCACCTCCTTGCGCTCCGAAGCATCGTCTTCAGACAAAAATGCGGCATCGCACCGATTCACGCGACCGACGCCGCGCCGCAATACAAAAAATTACTCATAAAAATCAGCGACGTATCTGAGCATCCTGAAACGCAGCTTTGCTGCGATGCAAAAAATAATCAATCGCCTTATGCTGGTTAACCCGATTGCGCTTGAGCGGCGTCAACCTTTGCGCTGATTCCGCTTTACATTTTGCCAACAATGGCGATCCACGAAATCTATCTGTCGATTTGATTTCGTTCCCTTCGTCACGCCTGTTCCCAATGCAGTGCGCGACCTTCTCAAGGCCTGTTGACATGCATGATTTCCCCTTTCTGAGCCTGGCGATCTGGGTTCCGATCCTGTTCGGCGCGTGCCTGCTGCGTGCCGGTTCCGACCGTCATCTGCGGCGCACGAGGCTGATCGCGCTCGTCGGCGCGTTCGCGGGGCTCGCCGCCGTCGCGCCGCTCGTCGCCGGCTTCGATTCGCACTCGGCCGCAATGCAGTTCGCCGAAACCCGCAACTGGCTGGCGGCGTTCAACGCCGGCTGGCGCGTCGGGATCGACGGCGCGTCGCTGTGGCTCGTCGTGCTGACCGCTTTCACGACGCTCGTCGTCGTGATCGCGTCGTGGGAGTCGGTGACGGTGCGCGTCGCGCAGTACTACGCGTCGTTCCTGATCCTGTCGGGGCTGATGGTCGGCGTTTTCGTCGCGCAGGACGGGCTGCTGTTCTTCATCTTCTTCGAGGCGACGCTGATTCCGCTGTATCTGCTGATCGGCACGTGGGGCAGGGAGCACCGCGTCTACGCGGCCGTGAAGTTCTTCTTCATCTCGTTCGCGGGTTCGCTGTTGCTGTTGATGGCGATGCTGTACCTGTACGCGAAGTCGCATACGTTCGACATGAACGCATGGCGCACGCTGCAGCTCGGCTTCGCACCGCAGTTGCTGGTGTTCCTCGGTTTCTTCGCCGCATTCGCGGTCAAGGTGCCGATGTGGCCGGTGCATACGTGGCTGCGCGACGTCTATACGGATGGCCCGACGGGCGCGGCGCTGATGCTCGCGATGCTCAAGCTCGGCGGCTACGGCTTCCTGCGCTTCGCGCTGCCGATCACACCGGACGCGAGCCACTTCTTCGCGCCGGCCGTGATCGCGCTGTCGCTGTTCGCGATCGTCTACGCGAGCCTGATCGCGCTCGCGCAGACCGATCTCGGCAAGCTGCTCGCATATTCGACGGTCGCGCACATGGGGATCGTCACGCTCGGGCTGTTCCTGTTCAACCAGATCGGCGTCGAAGGCGCGATCGTGCAGCTCGTGTCGTACGGCTTCGTCGCGGGCGCGATGCTGCTGTGCGTGAGCGTGCTGGTCGATCGCACGAAGCAGCGCGAGATCGCCGCGTACGGCGGCGTGGCGGGTGTCATGCCGCGCTTCGCGACGTTCGCGCTGCTGTTCGCGATGGCCAACGTCGGCCTGCCGGGCACGTCGGGCTTCGTCGGCGAGTTCATGGTCATCATGGGCGCGATCCGCGTCAACTTCTGGATCGGCGCGATCGCGGCGCTCACGCTGATCCTCAGCGCGTCGTACACGCTGTGGATGGTCAAGCGCGTCGTGTTCGGCAAGGTCGCGAGCGCGCGCATCGCGAAGCTCGCCGATCTCAGCCGTCGCGAGATCGTGATGTTCGCGTCGCTCGCGCTGATCGTGCTGATGGTCGGCGTCGATCCGAAGCCGTTCACCGACGCGATCGACCCGACCGTCGCGCGGCTGATCGACGACGCCAGCCATTCGAAGCTGCCGGCCGGAGACGGCGGCGCGCCCGCGCAGGCGTACATGGCAGCGACGCACGGCTGATGGCGTGACGTCGCGTACAACGGCCGCATCGCACGACGACGCGGTCGTTGCACGCACATTCATGCGGTCGGGCGCGGGCGGCGTCCGGCCGGCTCGTGCTCGCCTTCCGGCTGCGTGAAATTGCCCCGCGACAATCTGTCTCACAGCAGATTTTGCAATGATGATTTGCCGCATCCACCGGTTTTTCGTCGCACCCGCGCGACGTATGATTCGGCCACTTTCGTGGATCGAATGCGCATCGGGCATACGCAACGGATTCAATGACCCTCGGGCTGTGTGATGAAAAGAAAAGCTTCAAGAGGCTGGACGGCGCTGATATCGATCGGCGCGGCGTTGAGCCTGTCAGGCTGTAATTTAGATGTACTAAATCCGAAAGGAAGCGTCGGCGCCGCGGAAAAGGCGCTGATCGCGACGTCGACATGGGCGATGCTGATCGTCGTCGTGCCGGTGATCCTGCTCACGCTGTGGTTCGCGTGGCGTTATCGCGCATCGAACCGCAACGCCGCGTACGCGCCGAACTGGTCGCACTCGACCGCGATCGAAGTCGTGATCTGGACGGTGCCGACGCTGATCATCCTGTTTCTCGGCGTGCTCACGTGGAAAACCACGCACGAGCTCGATCCGTACAAGCCGCTCGAGTCGTCGGTGAAGCCGATCGACGTCGAGGTCGTCGCGCTCGACTGGAAGTGGCTGTTCATCTATCCGGAACTCGGCATCGCGTCGGTGAACCAGCTCGCGATTCCGGTCGGCACACCGGTGAACTTCCGCATCACGTCGGATTCGGTGATGAACTCGTTCTTCATTCCGCAGCTCGGCGGCCAGGTGTACGCGATGGCCGGCATGCAGACGCGCCTGCACCTGATCGCCGACGAAGCCGGCGACTACGCGGGCACGTCCGCCAACTTCAGCGGCCGCGGCTTCTCCGACATGAAGTTCCGCACGCTCGCCGAGCCGCGCGAGCAGTTCGACGCCTGGGTGCAGAAGGTGAAGGCGTCGCCCGACCGGCTCGACGCGACCGTGTACGGCACCGTCGCGCAGCCCAGCGAGAAGGCGCCCGTGCGCTACTTCTCGTCGGTCGATCCGCGGCTCTTCCACAACATCATCGCGAAATACAACGATGGCCACGTCCTCGACCTGAAGGACGCCGCCTGCGGCACGAAGGGGTAACGCATGTTCGGCAAACTCACACTATCGGCGATCCCGTTCGATCAGCCCATCATCATGGGGGCGGGCGCCTTCATGGGGCTGGTCGTGCTGGGCATCCTCGCCGCGCTGACGATCACCGGCCGCTGGAAGTGGCTGTGGACGGAATGGCTGACGACGGTCGACCACAAGAAACTCGGCGTGATGTACATCATCGTCGCGCTGATCATGCTGCTGCGCGGCTTCGCCGACGCGATCATGATGCGCATGCAGCTCGCGCTCGCGTACAACGCGCCCGGCTACCTGCCGCCGCACCACTATGACCAGATCTTCACGGCACACGGCGTGATCATGATCTTCTTCATGGCGATGGTGTTCATGGTCGGCCTGATGAACCTCGTCGTGCCGCTGCAGATCGGCGCGCGCGACGTCGCGTTTCCGTTCATCAACTCGCTGTCGTTCTGGATGACCGCGGTCAGCGCGATCCTGATCAACGTGTCGCTCGTGATCGGCGAGTTCGCGCAGACGGGCTGGCTCGCGTATCCGCCGCTGTCGGAGCTGCAGTTCAGTCCCGGGGTAGGGGTCGACTACTACCTGTGGGCGCTGCAGATCTCGGGTGTCGGCACGCTGCTGACCGGCGTGAACTTCTTCGTGACGATCATCAAGATGCGCGCGCCCGGCATGACGCTGATGAAGATGCCGGTGTTCACGTGGACGGCCCTCTGCACGAACGTGCTGATCATGGCGTCGTTCCCGATCCTGACCGCGACGCTCGCGCTGCTCGGCCTCGACCGTTACCTCGGCATGCACTTCTTCACGAACGAAGCCGGCGGCAACGCGATGCTGTACCTGAACCTGATCTGGGCGTGGGGCCATCCGGAGGTGTACATCCTGATTCTGCCGGCGTTCGGCATCTTCTCGGAAGTCATCGCGACGTTCTCGAAGAAGCCGCTGTTCGGCTACAAGACGATGGTGTACGCGACCTGCGCGATCATGGTGCTGTCGTTCCTCGTGTGGCTGCATCACTTCTTCACGATGGGGTCTGGTGCGAACGTCAACGCGTTCTTTGGGATCATGACGATGATCATCGCGATCCCGACCGGCGTGAAGGTGTTCAACTGGCTGTTTACGATGTTCCGCGGCCGGATCGAATTCACGACGCCGGTGCTGTGGACGATCGGCTTCATGGTCACGTTCACGCTCGGCGGCATGACCGGCGTGATGATGGCGATCCCGGGCGCGGACTTCGTGCTGCACAACAGCCTGTTCCTGATCGCGCACTTCCACAACGTGATCATCGGCGGCGTGCTGTTCGGGTATCTCGCGGGCTTCAACTACTGGTTCCCGAAGGCGTTCGGCTTCAAGTTGAACGAGAAGCTCGGCAAGGCCGCGTTCTGGTTCTGGCAGGTCGGATTCTACGTCGCGTTCGTGCCGCTCTACGTGCTCGGCTTCATGGGCATGACGCGCCGTCTGAACCACTACGACAACCCGGCGTGGCATCCATGGCTGCTGGTCGCCGCGTTCGGCGCCGTGCTGATCGCGATCGGCATCGCATGCCAGCTGCTGCAACTGGTCGTCAGCATCCGCAACCGCAACCTGCCGGCATACCGCGACACCACGGGCGATCCGTGGGGCGGCCGCACGCTGGAATGGGCGACCTCGTCGCCGCCGGCCGAGTACAACTTCGCGGTGATCCCGCAAGTGCGCACGCTCGACGCGTACGCCGACATGAAGGCGCGCGGCGACGGCCGGCCGAACCCGGCGACGATCCGCGACATCCACATGCCGTCGAATACGTGTGCGGGTCTCGTGGTCGCGATCTTCAGCCTGGTGCTGGGCTTCGCGCTCGTGTGGCACATCTGGTGGATGGCCATCGGCGGCCTGGTCGGCATCGTCGCGACGCTCGTGGTCTACAGCTCGCGCGACAACGACGGCTACTACATCCCCGCGTCGAAGGTGCGCAGGATCGAAGAGAAGCAACCGGCGGCACGCGTGGCCACGCATGTCGACGACGTGGAACTGGAGGCCAACTGATGTTGCAGAAAACCTTGAGCGCAACCCTGCTCGAGCACGACGACCATCCGCCGTCGCACTCGGTGTTCGGCTTCTGGCTGTACCTGATGACCGACTGCGTGATCTTCGCGGCGCTGTTCGCGACGTTCGCGGTGCTCGGCAACCAGTACGCGGGCGGTCCGACCGCGAAGGACCTGTTCGACATTCCGGGCGTCGCGGTCGAAACGGCCGCGCTGCTGCTGTCGAGCATCACCTACGGCTTCGCGATGCTGGCCGCGTACAAGCAGCGGCGCGGCGCGCTGCTCGCATGGCTCGCAGTGACGTTCGTGTTCGGCGCGGCGTTCCTCGCGATGGAACTGCGCGAGTTCTCGCACCTGATCGCGGAAGGCGCGGGCCCGCAGCGCAGCGCGTTCCTGTCGGCGTTCTTCACGCTGGTCGGCACGCACGGGCTGCACGTGACGGCCGGCCTGGTGTGGATGATCGTGCTCGCCGGGCAGATCGTATCGCGCGGCGGCGACCTGACCGATCGCGACCTGCGGCGCCTGACGTGCCTGAGCCTCTTCTGGCACTTCCTCGACATCGTGTGGATCTGCGTGTTTTCCTTTGTCTATCTCGCGAGCGTGATCTAAATGGCTCATTCGCATTCGTCTCAACTCGAAGAAGGGCACGGCAGCGTCGGCGGCTATGTCGCCGGCTTCATCCTGTCGGTCGTGCTCACCGCCGCGTCGTTCGGCCTCGTGATGGGCGGCGTGCTGTCGCCGCACGCATCGCTGATCGCGCTGGCCGTGCTCGCATTCGTGCAGATCGTCGTGCACCTCGTGTACTTCCTGCACATGAACGGTTCCTCCGGCCAGCGCTGGAACGTGATGGCGTTCAGCTACACCGTGCTGACCGCGGCGATCCTGATCGTCGGCACGCTGTGGGTGATGCACAACGTCAGCATGAACATGATGTCGCGCTGAACGTCATCGTGGCGCAGCGGACGATCTCCATGCGCTTCGTGCAAAAAAAAGGCGGCACGCAAGTGCCGCCTTTTCTCATTTTTCGCGGCCCGATGCCGCATGACGTCAGTGTAGGCGGCGCGCGGGGCCGGGCGGGCGACGCACGGATGAAACATGTTTCACCCGCGTTCGCCCGATGCCGGATGAAGCTATTTTCATCTAGCGCCGGATGGCGATCGGGGCGTCTACGATAGTCGCGCGCGCATCGGATGCGCGCGTCGTGACATCCGTTGCGAGGACAGGCATGCGAGTACTGACGGTCGAAGACGATGCGGTGACCGCGAACGAGATCGTTGGCGAACTGACCGCGCGCGGATGTCGGGAAGAATGTCGGTCGGCGTGCGCAGTGCCGCGAGCGGCCCGGCGATCAGGATCAGCAGGGCAAGGACGATGAACGTATAGGCGCGCGCGAGCGCGAGTCGGACGAGTTTCAGCATCGGCGAGGTCTCCACCGGCGCGGGGCGCCGGCCTGTCAGCGAGGCGCCGACGCGTGGCGCGAGCCCGCATCGGCTCGCGCAGTGTGCATGGCGCCGCTTAACGCCGGGCGCGGGCCAGGATGAAAGATGTTTTAGGAAGGGTGGAGCGGGCTCGCGGCCCGTGCGGCAAGGCGGGCCGGGGAGCGAGGCGCGACGGCCGGGCGCCAATTGTTACAAGACGTTAGCGCGCGCTTCCCGTTGCGATGCTGCGCATCAGTTCTTACAAACTTGAAATATGCCGGGACGGCGCTTGTCGCTATAGTCGAATCACACATGAAACAACTCGAAGAGGAATCCATGAAGACTTTGCGTGTTGCCTCGCTCATGACCGGTATGACGGCCTTGCTCGTGTCGGGCGCAGCAATGGCGGGAGTCAATGTCGGGATCAACGTCGGCGTGCCTGCTCCGGTCTACGTCGCGCCCGCGCCCGTGTATGCGCCGCCGCCGCCGCCGGTCGTCTACCAGCCGGCGCCCGTGTATGCACCGGCGCCCATCTACGCGCCGGCACCGGCGATCGTGATCGGCTGGCACGGCGATCGTTACTGGGACGGCCGCCGCTACTGGGGCCGCGACGAGTGGTATCGCCATCATGGCCGCGGCTGGGACGGCGATCGCGGTCACGGCCATTGGGATAACGGCCGCCACAACGGCTGGCGTTGATCGACATGCGACGCACGCGTGCCGCGTGCGCGCATGAGACGAAGACCGCCCGCGTGGCGGTTTTCTTTTGCCTGCACGGGCCGCGCGCGGCGCTCGCGATGCGCCGGCACCACGCACCAAAAGCCGCAGGCTGGCTCGACGTCGAATTGAATGGGTAGAATCGACCCACGTTCCATCCCTCAATCGACCGACAGGGCCTCTATGACGAAGGGTTCGCCCCGGGCCGCCGCCGCGCGCACCCGCTTCGGCGCCGCGCGTGCAGTACGTGCCGCCGGCCGCACGGCGGCAGCATGGGCAATACAGGCGGTACTCGCCGCGACGGCTGCGCACGCGGCCCATGCGATCGCGCAGTATGGCGAGCCGAAATATCCGCCGGGCTTCAAGCATTTCGACTACGTGAACCCGGACGCGCCGAAGGGCGGCACGCTCGTGCTCGCGAACCCGAACCGGCTGACATCGTTCGACAAGTTCAATCCGTTCACCATGCGCGGCAACCCTGCGCCGGGCATCGACTTGCTGTTCGAGAGCCTTGCGACCGGCAGCATGGACGAACCGTCCTCCGCCTACGGGCTGCTCGCCGACGACATCGCGATCGCGCCGGACCGCCGCTCGGTCACGTTCCACCTGAACCCGCGCGCGCGCTTCTCGAACGGCGATCCGGTCACGGCCGAGGACGTGAGGTTCTCGTTCGACACGCTGAAGAGCAAGCTGGCCGCACCGCAGTTCGGCGCGTATTTCGCCGAAATCGCGAAGGCCGTGGTGATCGATCCTGCGACGGTGCGCTTCGAATTCCGCAGCGCGAACCGCGAGCTGCCGCTGATCGCCGGCGGCGTGCCGGTGTTCTCGCGCAAGTGGGGGCTGCGCGCGGACGGTTCGCGGATTCCGTTCGACCAGCTCGCGTTCGAGCAGCCGATCGGCAGCGGTCCGTACCTGATCGAGCGCTACGACAACGGACGCACGATTACGTACCGGCGCAATCCCGCGTACTGGGGCGCCGATCTGCCGGTGCGGATCGGCACCGACAACTTCGAGCGGATCGTCTACAAGCTGTACGGCGACGGCGTCGCACGTCTCGAGGCGTTCAAGGCCGGCGAGTACGACGTGCTGGTCGAATACATCGCGCGCAACTGGACGCGACGCGACGTCGGCAAGCGCTTCGACAGCGGCGAGCTCGTCAAGCGCGAATTCCGCCAGCACAACGGCGCGGGCATGCAGGGTTTCTTCATGAACCTGCGCCGGCCGCAGTTTCGCGACGTGCGCGTGCGCCAGGCGCTCGATCTCGCGTTCGACTTCGAATGGCTGAACCGCCAGCTGTTCTATAGCGCGTACACGCGCCTCGACAGCTATTTCGCCGATACCGACCTGCAGGCGACCGGCATGCCGGGCCCGGGCGAGCTGAAACTGCTGGAGCCGTTGCGCGCGCAGCTCGACCCGGCCGTGTTCGGGCCGATGGTCACGCAGCCGAACACGAACCCGCCGGGCTCGCTGCGCGCGAATCTGCTGAAGGCGCGCGCGCTGCTCGCGCAGGCCGGCTGGACCTACCGCGACGGCGCGTTGCGCAACGCGCAGGGCGAGCCGTTCACGTTCGAGATCCTCGACGATTCGGGCGCGGCGATGGAAGGCGTCGTGACCGCCTATCAGCGCAACCTCGCGAAGCTCGGCATCGACGCGCGCTTTCGCACGGCCGATTACGCGCTGCTGCAGAAGCGGCTCGACGCATTCGACTACGACATGACGACGGTCCGCCTGCCGGGCGTGCAGGTGCCGGGCGCCGAGCAGTTTTCACGCTACGCCAGCAAGTTCGCCGACGAGCCGGGCTCCGACAACATCATCGGCCTGAAGTCGCCGGCCGTCGACACGCTGCTGCATGCGCTCGGCGCCGCACAGACGCGCGAGGACCTGCTCGACGCGACGCATGCGCTCGATCGCGTGCTGATGCACGGCTATTACGCGGTCCCGCAGTGGTACAGCACCACGCACCGGATCGCATACAAGCGCACGCTCGGCTATCCGCAGACGCTGCCGCTGTACTATTCGGCCGAGGGCTGGGTCGTGTCGACCTGGTGGGCCAAGCCCGATCACTGAAGCCTGCCGGCCCTTCGTTCAACCCAGCCTATCGATCGCGAGTCGACGCCCTATGTGGAGCTACATCCTCAAACGCCTGCTGCTGATGATCCCGACGCTCGTCGGCGTGCTCACGCTCACGTTCGCGGTGATCCAGTTCGTGCCGGGCGGCCCGGTCGAACAGGCCGTGCAGGAACTGCGCAAGGGCGCGACGGAGCAGGGCGCGGCGCCGTTCGGGATGCGCGCGCATACCGGCGTCGACGCGCAGCAGCTCGCGCAGCTCAAGGCGCTGTACGGCTTCGACAAGCCGCCGCTCGAGCGTTACTGGCTGATGCTGAAGCGCTTCGCGCGCTTCGATCTCGGCGACAGCTACTTCCGCCACCAGAGCGTGTGGTCGCTGATCGTGCAGAAGCTGCCGGTGTCGATCAGCATCGGGTTGTGGACGTTCTTCGTCACCTATCTGATCTCCGTGCCGCTCGGCATCGCGAAGGCCGTGCGCAACGGCTCGCCGTTCGATGTCGCGACGAGCCTCGTCGTGCTGGTCGGCTACGCGATTCCGGGCTTCGTGCTCGGCGTGCTGCTGCTCGTGCTGTTCGGCGGCGGCTCGTTCTGGCAGTTGTTCCCGCTGCGCGGGCTCACGTCGGACAACTTCGCCCAGCTGTCGCTCGCCGGCAAGGTGCTCGACTATCTGTGGCACATCGCGCTGCCGATCACCGCATCGGTCGTCGGCAGTTTCGCGGTCGTCACGATGCTCACGAAGAACGCGTTCCTCGACGAAATCCGCAAGCAGTACGTGCTGACCGCGCGCGCGAAAGGGCTCGCCGAGCGCACCGTGTTGTGGAAGCACGTGTTCCGCAACGCGATGCTGCCGCTGATCGTCGGGTTTCCGGCCGCGTTCATCGGCGCGTTCTTCACGGGCAGCCTGCTGATCGAGACGCTGTTTTCGCTCGACGGCCTCGGGCTGCTGTCGTACGAGTCGGTCGTGCGCCGCGACTATCCGGTCGTGCTCGGCACGCTGTACCTGTTCACGCTGATCGGACTCGCGACCAAGCTGATCTCCGACCTCTGCTACGTGTGGGTCGACCCGCGCATTCAATTCGACAATCTGGAGCGCTGACATGAAACCGTCCGCCAGCACGCCGCTCGCCGGCGCGCCCGTCCGCCTGCCCGCGCTCGCGGGGCGAGGTGCGCGATGAACCGGGCCGTCGTGTCGTCCCGCATCGACGCGGCGCGCGCGCGCGTGTCGCCGTCGCCCGCGCGCCGTGTCTGGCAGCGCTTTCGCCAGCAGCGTCTCGGCTACTGGAGCTTCGTCATCTTCGTCGTCGCGTTCGCCGCGAGCCTCGCGGCGCCGCTATGGTCGAACGACAAGCCGCTCGTCGTGCGCTACGACGGCCAGACCTATTTCCCGATGTTCCATGCGTATCCGGAGACGACCTTCGGCGGCGACTTTCCGACGCCGGCCGACTATCTCGATCCGTACGTCCGCAAGCGGCTCGAGGCGCCGGGCAACTTCGTCGTCTATCCGCCGAACCGCTATTACTACGACACGCTGAACTACTTTTCGACCGTGCCGAACCCGGCGCCGCCGTCGCGCGCGAACTGGCTCGGCACCGACGCGCAGGGGCGCGACCTGCTCGCGCGGCTCGTGTACGGGTTCCGCGTGTCGGTCGAGTTCGGGCTGATCCTGACCGCGATCGGCACGCTGCTCGGGATCGCCGCGGGCGCGGTGCAGGGCTTCTTCGGCGGGCGCATCGACATCGTCGGGCAACGGCTGATCGAGATCTGGAGTTCGCTGCCCGAGCTGTACCTGCTGATCATCTTCGCGTCGATCTTCGAGCCGAGCTTCCTGCTGCTGATCGTGCTGCTGTCGCTGTTCGGCTGGATCGGCCTGGCCGACTACGTGCGCGCCGAATTCCTGCGCAACCGCACGCAGGACTACGTGCGCGCGGCCCGGGCGATGGGCCTCACGAACTGGCAGATCATCTGGCGCCACGTGCTGCCGAACAGCATGACGCCCGTGATCACGTTTCTGCCGTTCCGGATGAGCGGTGCGATCCTCGCGCTCACGAGCCTCGACTTCCTCGGGCTCGGCGTGCCGCCGCCGACGCCGAGCCTCGGCGAGCTGCTCGCGCAGGGCAAGGGCAATCTCGACGCATGGTGGATCTCGCTGTCGACGTTCGGCGTGCTGGTCGCGACGCTGCTGTTGCTGACCTTCATGGGCGACGCGCTGCGCAACGCGCTCGATACGCGGATCGCCGACTCGGTGCGCGCGGCGGGAGGCCAGCGATGAGCGACACGGTCGTATCGAACGCGGGCGAACCGCTGCTGTCGCTCGAGCATCTGCACGTGCGCTTCGGCGACACGGTGGCCGTCGACGACGTGACGCTCGCGATCGGCCGCGGCGAGCGCGTCGCGCTCGTCGGCGAGTCGGGGTCGGGCAAGAGCGTGACCGCGCTGTCGATCCTGCGGCTGCTGCGCGACGCCGACGTGAGCGGCACGATCCGCTTCGCCGGGCACGACCTCGCCGGCAAGAGCGAGCGCGAGATGCGCGGGCTGCGCGGCTCGGACATCGCGATGATCTTCCAGGAGCCGATGACGGCGCTCAACCCGCTGTACACGATCGGCGCGCAGATCGGCGAGACGATCGTGCTGCACGACGGCGTGACGGCGGGGGAGGCGCGCAAGCGCGCGATCGCGCTGCTCGCGCGCACCGGCATCGCGGAGCCGGAGAAGCGGGTCGACAGTTACCCGCATCAGTTGTCGGGCGGCCAGCGGCAGCGCGCGATGATCGCGATGGCGCTCGCGTGCCGGCCGCGCCTCTTGCTCGCGGACGAGCCGACCACCGCGCTCGACGTGACGATCCGCGCGCAGATCGTCGATCTGCTGCTCGAGCTGCAGCGCGAGGAGGCGGAAAAGCGCGGGATGGCGATCCTGCTGATCACGCATGACCTGAACCTCGTGCGGCACTTCGCCGAGCGGGTCGCGGTGATGGAGCGCGGCAAGCTGGTCGAAAGCGGGCCGGTCGAGCGGATCTTCGCGGAGCCGGAGCATCCGTATACCCGGCGGCTGCTGAACAGCCGGCCGCAGCGGACGGTCGCGCCGGTGCTGCCGATCGCGCCCGTCGTGCTCGATGCGCGTCACGTCAGCGTGCAGTTCGCGCGCAAGCGGCCGGGCTTCGCGGGCTGGTTCGGCACGATGCCCGTGACGGCGGTTGCGGATGTGTCCGTGTCGGTGCGGCAGGGCGAGACGCTCGGGATCGTCGGCGAATCCGGCTCCGGGAAGTCGACGCTCGCGATGGCGCTGCTCGGGCTGCAACGGACGGTGCACGGCGAGATCGAATTCCAGGGGCGCGCGCTGTCGACGTACCGCGGCCGCGAACAGACCGCGCTGCGCTCGAACATGCAGGTCGTCTTTCAGGATCCATTCAGCTCGCTGTCGCCGCGTCACACGATCGAGCGGATCGTCGGCGAGGGGCTCGAACTGCATCGCCCGGAACTGACGCCGGACGCGCGTCGCGCGAAGTCGCTGGCCGTGCTGCGCGAAGTCGGCCTCGACCGCACGGTGCTGCATCGTTATCCGCACGAATTCTCGGGCGGGCAGCGCCAGCGGATCGCGATCGCGCGCGCGCTCGTGCTGGAGCCGCGCATCCTCATCCTCGACGAGCCGACTTCGGCGCTCGACGTGTCGATCCAGCAGCAGGTGCTGAAACTGCTCGCGAATTTGCAACAGAAATACAACCTCGGCTATGTATTCATCAGCCACGATCTGGAGGTGATCGGCGCGATGGCGCACCGGGTCGCGGTGATGCAGGGCGGGGCGATCGTCGAGTCCGGCGACGTGGCCGATATCTTCACGAAACCGTCACATCCTTACACACAAAAGCTGTTGAAAGCGGTCTGGAAAGCGTGATAAGCGTCCAATGGTCTGACTATCTCGATTGTATTTTTTAATTTGTTTTGACAAACGATTACGCGCTGGCTAGTATCGACCGAAATTTTCCGCCAATCAGCTGATTTTTAAGCACATTCCATCGACCAATGCAGCATCGATCCCTGACCCAGGCATGCGCGCGCACCCTCGCCGGGCTGTTCATCGGCGCCCTGTTCGCAGCAGCTCCCGGCGCGTTCGCCGACGAAGTCAGCAGTTTTAACCAGAATGTCACGAATTCGACTCAAATCGGGGCGAATTCCTCCCTCCAGCAGACCAGCGCCCAGCCGTCGAGCGGCGGCGCGAAGTCGTTCCTCGCCGGCATGGCCGGCAAGGCAGGCGACGTGGTCGTCGGCGCGCTGAACATGATCGGCGTGCGCTACCGCTGGGGCGGCAACTCGCCGGATTCCGGCCTCGACTGCAGCGGTTTCGTGCGCTACGTGTTCCAGGACACGCTCGGCATGTCGCTGCCGCGTCGCGCGGAAGAGATGAGCCGCGTCGGCGAGAAGGTCAGCATGAGCAACCTCAAGCCGGGCGACCTCGTGTTCTTCAACACGATGCGTCGTACGTTCTCGCACGTCGGCATCTACATCGGCGACAACAAGTTCGTGCATTCGCCGTCGACGGGCAGCACGGTTCGCGTCGACGATCTCGACAGCGGCTACTGGGAAAAGCGTTTCACCGGTGCGCGCCGGATCGAATCGGCCTTCCCGATGAAGGCCGACGACCTGCGCCAGCGCGTGCGCGCGACGCTCGGCGACGACGCGGCGAACGGCAGCAACTGACGCCCGCCGGCGATCGGCCGGATCAAAAAACCCTGTCACCGAAAGGCGGCAGGGTTTTTTGCTTTGGGGCGCGCGGAAGTGGCGGGGAGGCGGTGCCGTCGTCGGCGCCGCGCCCCGCGTGCGTCCGCTTATGCCGCTACTGCCCCACGGGCTGCGGCAAGCTTGCGCTGCAACTCGGGCATGATGCGCGCGACCGCTTCCTCGCCGGCGAGGATGGCCGCGTTGCGCTGGTTGAAGTCGCTGCCGCCCATCGCCGCGAGGTTCGGGCGGATCACGACGTCCGCGTATTTGTCGAGCTCGTAGGTCTTGATCGTCTGACCCATGATCGTGAAAGTCTGCAGCAGCATCTCGATCGGGTTGGTGGTCGCCGCGCCGTCCGGTCGCGACGAGATGTCGACCGCGATCACGAAGTTCGCGCCCATCTTGCGCGCGAACGACGCGGGCACCGGGCTCACGAGGCCGCCGTCGACGTATTCGCGGTTGCCGATCTTCACGGGCTCGAACACCGACGGCACGCTGCACGACGCGCGTACCGCAAGCCCCGTATTGCCCTGCTGGAACAGGATCGGCTGGCCGTTCTGCAGGTCGGTCGCGACGACGCCGAGCGGTTTCGCCATCTTTTCGATCGGCCGGTTGTTGAGCGTCTTGTTCAGGAAGTTCTGCAGCGCGATGCCCTGCAGCAGCCCGCGCGAGCGGAACGGCAGCGCCCAGTCGCTGATCGCCGCCTGATCCATGTCGAGCGCGATCTTGTTGATCTGCAGTCCGCTCATCCCCGCCGCGTACAGTGCTCCGACCACCGAGCCCGCGCTCGTGCCGGCGACGATCTCGACCGGGATGCCGCGTGCCTCCAGCGCCTTCAGCACGCCGATGTGCGAGAAGCCGCGGGCGGCTCCGCCGCCGAGCGCGATGCCGATCTTCACGGGCTTCTCGCGCGATTGCGCGGGATTCGCGGCGTTGTCGGGGCGGGACTTGTCGCCGAACGACGTGCAGGCGGCGAGGCTGGCGGATGCGCATGCGATCGTGAAGTGGCGGCGCGACAGGCGAGGGGACGACATCGAGTGGTTCTCCGGCGGCTTGGCGGCGGGCCGGACGGCCCGCGGCGGCGATAGGTTCCGAGCGGCCGTGCGGCGGAAACCGGGCGGCCGGCGCGGCGCCGGCTGGCGGCCGCGGCGCGCACATCATAAAGCAAGCGGCGCGCTTGGCGCGAAGACCGGCGCGAGTATAATTCCGGCTTCTTTCCCGTTCCGGGCGCGGCCGGCCCCATTGCTGTCCGGGCTGTCGCCGTCGATCCCGCGTCGAATCATTCATGCGCCCCAGGCGTTCGAGTTACCGTTTATGACCCGTCCTGTCCGTACCCGCTTCGCGCCGAGTCCCACCGGCTTCATCCACCTCGGCAACATCCGCTCCGCGCTCTATCCGTGGGCGTTCGCGCGCAAGATGAAAGGCACGTTCGTGCTGCGTATCGAGGATACCGACGTCGAGCGCTCGTCGCAGGAAGCCGTCGACGCGATCCTCGAAGGGATGCAATGGCTCGGCCTGGATTTCGACGAAGGCCCGATCTACCAGATGCAGCGGATGGACCGCTATCGCGCGGTGCTCGCGCAGATGCTCGAGCAGGGGCTCGCGTACCCGTGCTACATGTCGGCCGAGGAACTCGACGCGTTGCGCGAACGCCAGCGCGAGGCCGGCCTCAAGCCGCGCTATGACGGCACGTGGCGTCCGGAGCCGGGCAAGGTCCTGCCCGAGCCGCCGGCCGGTGTGAAGCCCGTGCTGCGGTTCCGCAACCCGCTGACCGGCACGGTCGTGTGGGACGACGCAGTGAAGGGGCGCGTCGAGATCTCGAACGAGGAACTCGACGACCTCGTGATCGCGCGTCCGGACGGCACGCCGATCTACAACTTCTGCGTGGTCGTGGACGACATGGACATGAACATCACGCACGTGATCCGTGGCGACGACCACGTGAACAACACGCCGCGCCAGATCAACATCCTGCGCGCGCTCGGCGGCGAGCCGCCCGTCTACGCGCACCTGCCGACCGTGCTGAACGAGCAGGGCGAGAAGATGAGCAAGCGGCATGGCGCGATGAGCGTGATGGCGTACCGCGACGCGGGCTTCCTGCCGGAGGCCGTCGTCAACTACCTCGCGCGTCTCGGCTGGTCGCACGGCGACGCCGAAATCTTCTCGCGCGAGCAGTTCGTCGAATGGTTCGATCTCGAGCATCTCGGCAAGTCGCCCGCGCAATACGATCACAGCAAGCTGAGCTGGTTGAATGCCCATTACATCAAGGAAGCGGACAACGCGCGCCTCGCCGCGCTGGCGAAACCGTTCCTCGACGCGCTCGGCATCGACGACGCGGCGATCGCGACGGGCCCGGCGCTCGACGCGGTGGTCGGCCTGATGAAGGACCGCGCGACGACGGTCAAGGAGATCGCCGAAGGCGCCGCGATGTTCTACCGCGTGCCGGCGCCCGACGCCGACGCGCTCGCGCAGCATGTGACCGACGCCGTGCGCCCGGCGCTGGCCGATCTCGTCGCCGCGCTGAAGACGGCCGACTGGACGAAGGAAGCGGTGTCCGCCGCGTTGAAGGCGACGCTCGGCGCGCACAAGCTGAAGATGCCGCAGCTTGCGATGCCGGTGCGCCTGCTGGTGGCGGGCACGACGCATACGCCGTCGATCGATGCGGTGCTCGTGCTGTTCGGTCGCGATGTCGTGGTGTCGCGTATCGAGGGTGCGCTGGCCTGAGGTTCGGGCGGGGCGAAGCCGCCCGTGCATGAGGTCACGACGGCTTCGCAAAAAAATTCGCTCGAATCGCAAAAAGGGTATTTACAAGTTCAAATTCGGTCCATATAATCTCACTTCTGTTCTGCAAGGGGGTATAGCTCAGCTGGGAGAGCGCTTGCATGGCATGCAAGAGGTCAGCGGTTCGATCCCGCTTACCTCCACCATCAGAGCAGAATGGATTGATTTGCGAAGCAGTGGTGGTAGTAATAAATGCTTCACAAAATGATTTAAAGCAGTTAGAATTTCGGCCTTCGCTGTTGATGATGAATGAATAGCGGAAGTCAGACAGATCTGAAAAGATTATGTCCCCTTCGTCTAGAGGCCTAGGACATCACCCTTTCACGGTGAGTACAGGGGTTCGAATCCCCTAGGGGACGCCAGATTCAGCGGCGTTTCGTAGTAGAAGTGTCGCGAGGCTTGCAGGAACGTAACCGACGTCCTGCGGGTAACGGTGCAGAAAGTTGGAGCGGTAGTTCAGTCGGTTAGAATACCGGCCTGTCACGCCGGGGGTCGCGGGTTCGAGTCCCGTCCGCTCCGCCAGAACGAAGCCCGTTCAAGACGTTTTTGAGCGGGCTTTTGTATTAAAGATGTAAGCAGTACGTTGTCCCCTTCGTCTAGAGGCCTAGGACATCACCCTTTCACGGTGAGTACAGGGGTTCGAATCCCCTAGGGGACGCCAGATTCAGCGGCGTTTCATGGTAGAAGTGTCGCAACGCTTGCAGGGCGTGAACGAGGTCCTGCGGGTGAGAGTGAAGAAAGCTGGAGCGGTAGTTCAGTTGGTTAGAATACCGGCCTGTCACGCCGGGGGTCGCGGGTTCGAGCCCCGTCCGCTCCGCCAGAACGAAGCCCGTTCAAATGAACGTTTTGAACGGGCTTTTGCATTAAAGATGTAAGCAGTACGTTGTCCCCTTCGTCTAGAGGCCTAGGACATCACCCTTTCACGGTGAGTACAGGGGTTCGAATCCCCTAGGGGACGCCAGATTTCGGCGTCGTTCGAACAAACGATGCGCCGGCAGGAAGTAACCGACGCCTGCCAGGCAAGAAGCAAGACTGGAGCGGTAGTTCAGTCGGTTAGAATACCGGCCTGTCACGCCGGGGGTCGCGGGTTCGAGTCCCGTCCGCTCCGCCAAAAAATGAAGAAGCCCGCCTTGCGCGGGCTTTTTCGTTTGCATTGCCGATCCGCGTGTCGCTACGAGAAATTCGCGATTGCATCCGCCCGCGACTGCGCTATCGTGGCGGGATGCGTACTTGACCCCCGCGCGATGCTCGATCCGACCGACCTGCGATTGCTGTATCAGCTCCGGCCAGCGGAGCCTGGCGATTTTCCCTTTGCCGAGGCGCTCACGCACGGCAACATGGGCGGCTATTACAAGCGCCATGGGCTCGTCTGGCGCAGCGATCTGTTCTATGCAAGCTGGCGCGAATCCGAAAACTTCATCCTGGAAGCCGACGGCGAACGCATCGGCGTGCTGCGCGTGACCGAGGAGGGCGATTCGCTGCACATCCGCGACGTGCAGATCGCAGCGGGTCATCGCGGACAGGGTGCAGGCACCTACCTGCTCGACATGTCGCATCGCTGGGCGCGCGCCCGCGGGCTGCACGAACTGCAGCTGCGCGTGTTCGTCGACAATCCGGCCGCGAAGCTCTACCAGCGCATGGGGTACCGCGTTACCGGGCCGAGGCTGGCGCAGCTCGGATCGATCCGCCATATGGTGCGCGCGGTCTGAACGCGTAACGGCACAAGGCCGCAGGCAACATGGCGACGTCAGCGTGCGGTGCCGATCGCGTCGTCGTCGGGGATGTCGCTGGTGTCGATGTCGTCTTCCGCGCCGCGATGCTCGTAGCCTCGCAGCATGAATGCGCGCGGGCTTTCGCCGAACGCGCGCCGGAACATCGCCGAAAACGCGCTCTGGCTCTGATAGCCGAGTTCGCGCGCGATGTGCGATAGCGGACGCCCCTGGTTCAACAGCGGAATCGCGCGCGCGAGCAGCGCCTGCTGCCGCCACTGTGAAAAACTCACGCCCAGCTCCTGCTTGAATAGCCGCGAAATCGTGCGCGTGCTGGCGCCGACCTCACTCGCCCAGTGTTCGAGCGATTCCGCGTGCGCGGGTTGTGCGAGCACCGACTCGCACAGCAAGCGCAGCCGCTTCTCGTCGGGCATCGGCACCGCGAGCGGCAGCGGTTCGGCGCGGCTCAATTCGTCGAGCACGAGCCCGCACAGCAGCCGTTCGCGCTCGCCGCTCAGGTCGCGCGCGTCGAGTGCGACGATCAGTTCGCGCAGCAAGCCCGTCACCTCGACGACGCGGCACGCGTCGAGCCCGTCCGGCACGACCGACTCGTCGATATACAGCGTGCGCAAGTACGCTTCCTCGACGATCACGACCTCGTGCGTGACGTGCGGCGGCACCCAGATCGCGCGGGACGGCGGCACCATCCAGGTCGTTCCGGTCGTCGCGACGCGCAGCACGCCGCGCGACGCATACGCAAGCTGCGCCCACGCGTGCGTGTGCAGCGGGATCCGGCGGCCGGCATCCACCTGCCGCGCCCGGACGCGCATCGGGTGGACGCGGGTCGGCGCGAACTCGGGCGGGATGTCGATGACGTCGTAGGGATTCGATGCGTCGGCTTGGGCAGGCGGATTCATGGACGATTCGGTCGGCGCGGCGGCGATGCCGTTATTTTAGAAGGCGCCGCGCAGGCGCATGCGGCGGTTTTTCGGCCGATAATGCACCGTTCAAATGAACTTTGTATGGGGCCGCACGCATTCCGGCCCACGCAAGCCGGGTTCAGGGCCAGCGCGCCGCGTCGTGCCGAAAGAACCATCGGGTCGCCGGCGCGGTCTATCGATGCGGGCGCGTCCTCGTGAGAGCGGCGCCCCGGCGACGCCGGCGCCCGCGGCGCGGCCGCGACGGCCCGGCACGGCAACACCTGAGTCAAAGAGGAGAACCACAATGCGCTACGTATTCGTCTACGGCACGTTGAGAGCGGGAGAAGCCAACGACATCGGCCATGCGGCCGCGCGGCACGGGATCGCCGCGCCGACGCTGCTCGGTGCGGCCGCGCTGCCGGGCGAACTGTACGATTTCGGCACGTATCCGGGCATGGTCGCCGGGCCCGCCGGCCAGTCGCTCGTATGGGGCGACGTCTACGAGATCGACGAACAACTGGTGCCGGTGCTCGACGAGATCGAGCGCGTCTATCCGGGCGTCGATACGTTGTTCCGGCAGGAGCCGGTGACCGTCGAGCTCGGCGGCCGGACGTATGCGTGCGTCTACTATCCGGTCGCAGCGCATGCGGCAGCCGACCGTCCGCGCATTGTGTCGGGCGACTGGGTGCAGCACCGGCGCGAGCGGGAAGCCGCCTGAGCGTCCGCGCGGCGAACGGCTGCACGGCAAAAGGAAAAAGCGCCCCGCGGGGCGCTTTTTTCATGCCGCCGTGTTGCGTGTCGCGCGTCGCGCGACCGGCGGGCAGGACGGGGCGAGCAGGTCGACCCGGTCCGCGTCGTCAGATTTCCTCGTACAGCGGCAGCGTCAGGAATTCGGTGAAGCCTTCCGACGTCGACATCTGTTCGAAGATCGCCGCGGCACGCTCGTACGGCTGCGTGTTGCCGCCGACCGAACGCTTCACGTTCTCAAGTTCGACCTTCGCGAATTCGCGTACGAGCTCGGCGGTGACCTTGCGGCCGTCGTCGAGCACGCCCTTCGGCGAGCGGATCCACTGCCACACCTGCGAGCGGGAAATCTCGGCGGTCGCCGCGTCTTCCATCAGGTTGTGGATCGGCACGCAGCCGTTGCCGTCGAGCCAGGCGCCGAGATAATGGATGCCGACGTTGATGTTGTTGCGCAGGCCGGCTTCGGTGATCGGCGCTTCAGGCTGGAAGTCGAGCAGGTTCTTCCCTTCGATCTGGACGTCGTCGCGCTGCTTCGCGATCTGGTTCGGCTTGTCGCCGAGCACCTTGACGAATTCTTCCATCGCGATCGGCACGAGGCCCGGGTGCGCGACCCAGCCGCCGTCGTAGCCGTCGGTCGCGTCGCGCTGCTTGTCCGACCGCACGCCGCCCATCGCCTTGTCGTTCGCTTCCGGATCGTTCTTGATCGGAATCAGCGCGCTCATCCCGCCGATCGCCGGCGCGTTGCGCTTGTGGCAAGTCTTCAGCAGCAGCAGCGCGTATGCGCGCATGAACGGCACCGTCATCGTGATCTTCGAGCGGTCGGCCAGGCAGAAGTCGCGGTCGTTCTTGAACTTCTTGATCGCCGAGAAGATGTAGTCCCAGCGGCCGGCGTTCAGGCCCGAGCTGTGTTCGCGCAGTTCGTACAGGATCTCGTCCATCTCGAACGCCGCGAGGATCGTCTCGATCAGCACCGTCGCGCGGATCGTGCCGCGCGGCACGCCGACTGCCTCCTGTGCGGCGACGAAGATGTCGTTCCACAGGCGCGCCTCGAGATGGCTTTCCATCTTCGGCAGGTAGAAGTACGGTCCCGAGCCGCGCGCGATCAGTTCCTTCGCGTTGTGGAACAGGAACAGCGCGAAATCGAAGATGCCGCCGGACACGCGCTGGCCGTCGACCGTCACGTGCTTCTCGTCGAGGTGCCAGCCGCGCGGACGCACGATCAGCGTTGCGACCTTGTCGTTCAGCCGGTACGACTTGCCGTTCTGCTCGAGCGAAATCGTGCGGCGCACGGCGTCCTTCAGGTTGATCTGGCCGTCGATCTGGTTCGTCCAGTTCGGCGCGTTCGAATCCTCGAAGTCCGTCATGTACGAATCGGCGCCGGAGTTCAGCGCGTTGATGATCATCTTGCGCTCGACGGGGCCGGTGATCTCGACGCGGCGGCATTGCAGGTCGGCCGGCAGCGGCGCGACCTTCCAGTCGCCTTCGCGGATCGCCTTCGTATCGGCCAGGAAATCGGGGCGTTCGCCAGCGTCGAGGCGCTTGGTGCGCTCGACGCGGGCCTGCAGCAGTGCCTGGCGGCGCGGCTCGAACGCGCGGTGCAGCGCCGCGACGAGTGCGAGCGCTTCAGGCGTCAGGATCGCTTCGTAACCCGGCTTGATTTCGCCGGTGATCGCCATGCCTTGCGGCAGCGTGATCGGGGTGCTCATGAGTCTCATCTCCTTGGTCGGTCAGTTGCGGTTTCGGTGAAGGGGGAAGGCGGCAGCGCCGCGAACGTCACGCGCCCGGGCCGGGGCGCGCGCGGTTCGCGGGTCTGCCGGACGGAGCCGGGGTGGCGAGGAATGCGAGCAGGTCGGCCATGCCGCTGCCGGTGCCGTCGGGCGGCGCGCCGAGCTCCTCGGCGGGCGCGCCCGTGCGGTTGAGCCAGAACGTCGTGTAGCCGAACCAGGCGGCGCCCGCGACGTCCCAGGCGTTCGACGACACGAACACGATGTCGCGCGGATTCGCGCCGAACGCGGCGGTGCCGAGCGCGTACGCGACCGGGCTCGGCTTGTACGCGCGCACCGCGTCGGCCGACAGCACACGATCGAACAGGCCGGTCATGCCGGCGCTCTTGATCGCGATGTCGAGCATCTCCGGGTTGCCGTTCGACAGGATCGCGAGCGGCGGGCGCGGTTCGAGCGCGCGCAGCTTGCGCAGCGCGGGCACCGTGTCGGGATAGGTGGACAGGCACGCGTATTCGTCCATCAGCCGCTTTTCGGCCGCGCTGTTCAGCGCGAGGCCAAGCAGGCGCGCGGCGAACCGCAGCGCGTCCAGCGTGATGTCGCGGAACGGCCGATAGCGGGCGCCGGACGGATCGGCGAGCGTGCGCAACTGCGAGTATTCGATTTGCTTGCGTCGCCACAGCTGCGACAACCGCTCCCCGTGACCGGGAAACATCTGCTCTGCCGCGGCCACGACCGCATGCACGTCGAACAACGTGCCGAATGCGTCGAAGAGGATTGCGTCGGGAGAGGAGAGTGTCGTTGTGGCCGACATAGCCTTGCGCTCCAGTTTCAGAGGTCGGATCGATTCTATTCGTGATAACAGGTGCTAAAAAAGACGCTAATCATCACTTGATCTTTTACTTTCATATACATAATCTTGACCGCTCAAGCTATTTGGAGGGCGGGAGCGCCGCCCTGGCGAGTCATGGACCGGTTCAAACAGATCGAAACGTTCGCCGCGGTCGCGGCGAAGGGCAGCCTGTCGGCGGCCGCGCACGCGGAAGGCGTCGCGCCGGCGATCATCGGACGCCGCCTCGACGCGCTCGAGGAGCGGCTCGGCGTCAAGCTGCTGGTGCGCACGACGCGCAAGCTCACGCTGACCTTCGAGGGTTCGGCCTTCCTCGAGGATTGCCAGCGGATCATCAACGACATGCAGAACGCGGAGGCGAGCGTGTCCGCCGGCGGCGTGAAGGCGAGCGGCCACTTGCGCATTTCCGCGCCGGCCGGCTTCGGCCGGCGCCACGTCGCGCCGCTCGTGCCCGAATTCAGCGGCGCGCATCCGGACGTGTCGGTCACGCTCGACCTGTCCGACCGGATGGTCGATCTGGTCAACGAAGGGTTCGATTGCGCGGTGCGGCTCGGCGAGCTGCCCGATTCGTCGCTGGTGTCGCTGAAGCTCGGCGAGAACCGGCGCGTGTGCGTCGCGTCTCCCGCGTATCTCGCGCGGCGCGGCACGCCGGCCACGCTCGCCGAACTCGCGCGCCACAACTGCCTCGCGCTTGCCGCGAACGCGAACCAGCAGCGCGGCTGGGCGTTCCAGGAGGACGACAAGGTCGTGTCGATTCGCGTAAACGGCACGATGGAATGCTCGGACGGCGCGGTGCTGCACGAGTGGTGCCTCGCCGGGTATGGCCTGGCATGGCGCTCGTGGTGGGAAGTCGGCGACGACATCGCGGCCGGGCGCCTCGTCAGCGTGCTCGATGCGTTCGCGGCGCCGCCGATCGGCATCCACGCGGTATTTCCGCAGCGCCGCCACCTGCCGCTGCGCGTGCGCCTGTTTCTCGATTACCTGAAACATACGTACGAGCGGCCCGGGTATTGGGGCGAATAGGGCGCGTCCGCCCGCGCGTTTCCGATATGAGGGCGAACCCGCTGCCGGCGCCGGTCGCCCGGTTTCGCGCACTACAATCGAAATTGGCATGCGCGACGCGCCGGGGTCGGCCCGCATGGGGTCGCGGCGCGCGCGGTGCGTCTGACGCAGGAGGGCGCGATGTTCCGGCACATCCTCGTTCCAACCGACGGCTCCGAGCTGTCGCAGAAGGCGATCGACGGCGCGATCGACCTGGCGCGCGCGGTCGGCGCGCAGGTCACGGCCTATGCGTGCCTGCCGCAGTATCCATACTCGCCGTTTTCCGAAGTGATCATCGAACCGCCCGCCGATTTCCGGGCGCGCAGCGAGCGCGAGGCGCGCGCGCACCTGGACGACGTGCAGGCGGCCGCGAAGGCGGCCGGCGTCGTCTGCGACAGCTGGACCAGCGTGCATCCGTCGCCGTACCTCGGCATCATCGAGGCGGCCGAACGCGGTGGCTGCGACGTGATCTTCATGGCGTCGCACGGACGCCGCGGGCTCGGCAGTCTGCTGATCGGCAGCGAAACGCAGCGCGTGCTGACCCATACGAAAATTCCGGTGATCGTCTATCGGTAGCCGCGGGGCCGTGCAGGGCCGCGCGGGCGGCGGCACGGCGGCGCCGCTGAAAAAAGGCGCGCCGGACGAAGCCGGCGCGCGTCGTTGCAGGCGGCCGCAGGCCGCGCGGCGGGTCGCACGGGTCACCGCGCGCCAGCCGTCTCCTCCCTGATTGTTGTTCCATGCCGCCGATGCCGCGCCGTCGCATGACGGGCGGGCATCGGCGTGACGCTTGCTTTCGCGTGTTATGCGACCTTCTTGCCGTCGAAGAACTGCTCGTCTTCGGTCGAGCCGTGCAGCGCGGTCGTCGAGGCTTCGCGCTCGACCGTCTGCGTGACCGCGTCGAAGTAGCCGGTGCCGACTTCGCGCTGGTGCTTGACGGCCGTGAAGCCCTTGTCCGCTGCCGCGAACTCGGCCTGCTGCAGTTCGACGAACGCGCTCATCTGCGTGCGGGCATAGCCGTGCGCGAGGTTGAACATCGAGTAGTTCAGCGCATGGAAGCCGGCCAGCGTGATGAACTGGAACTTGTAGCCCATCGCGCCGAGCTCCTTCTGGAACTTCGCGATCGTCGCGTCGTCGAGGTTCTTCTTCCAGTTGAACGACGGCGAACAGTTGTACGACAGCATCTTGCCCGGGAACTGCTTGTGGATCGCTTCGGCGAATTTCTTCGCGTACTCCAGATCCGGCTTGCCCGTTTCGCACCAGACGAGATCGGCGTACGGCGCATAGGCGAGGCCGCGCGAGATCGCCTGCCCGATGCCCGGCTTCGTCCGGAAGAAGCCTTCGACCGTGCGCTCGCCCGTCAGGAACGGCTTGTCGTTGTCGTCGATGTCGGATGTGATCAGGTCCGCCGCTTCGGCGTCGGTCCGCGCGACCAGCACGGTCGGCGTGCCCATCACGTCGGCCGCCAGGCGCGCCGCCGACAGTTTCGCGACCGCTTCGCGCGTCGGCACGAGCACCTTGCCGCCCATGTGGCCGCACTTCTTCACCGACGCGAGCTGGTCCTCGAAGTGGACGCCCGATGCGCCTGCCTCGATCATCGCCTTCATCAGTTCGAACGCGTTCAGCACGCCGCCGAAGCCGGCTTCCGCATCGGCAACGATCGGCGCGAAGAAGTCGACGTAGCCCTCGTCGCCCGGGTTCTTGCCTTCGGACCACTGGATCTGGTCGGCACGCGTCAGCGTGTTGTTGATGCGCTTGACGACGAGCGGCACCGAGTTCGCCGGGTACAGCGACTGGTCCGGGTACATTTCGCCCGCGACGTTCGCGTCGCCGGCCACCTGCCAGCCGGACAGGTAGATTGCCTTGAGGCCGGCCTTCACCTGCTGCATCGCCTGATTGCCGGTCAGCGCGCCGAGTGCGTTGACGAACGGCTCTTCGTTGATGAGGCTCCACAGCTTTTCCGCGCCGCGCTTGGCCAGCGTGTGCTCGACGACGATCGAGCCGCGCAGGCGAACCACGTCCTCAGCCGTGTAGCTGCGCTTGATACCCTTCCAGCGCGGATCGGTTTCCCATTGCTTTTGCAGTTCCTGTGCCTGTTGCTGTCGCGACATGATGAGCTCCTTGATGCGATGTGTTGCCAGATCGGTCGAATCGGACGGTACTGATGCCGTTCTCGAAACGGGGGCAGGGTGTGCGCCGTTTTCGGGAAGTCTTGTATAAGAGTTTAGGCAAGCCGATCGGAGCAAAACAGGGGGTGGCTCAGGAAGTTTTGAATTTTTTAATCGTTATTAATCAATGTGTTGTGTATTCGGTTTTGCAATGAGAAACGATTTTTCCCATCTCGCAATTGTAAGGTTGTGCCGCGCAGCATGATTTTTTACGACTCAAAAAAATTTTCCGTATCGTGAAATCTGGCGCGGGACGAAAAAAAACCGGCGCGGGTGCGCCGGTCTGCCGGATGGGCGGGGCGGCGCGGGGCCGCCCGGGCGTGCTTACGACGCCGAATTGCTGCGACGCGGGCCACCGCTGCGCTGGCCGTCGCGACGCGGGCCGCCGTCACGGCTGCCGCCCGGCTTGCCGCTCCAGCCGCCGCCATTGCCGCCGCCGTAGCTGCGGCCGTTGCCGCCATGACCGCCGCCCGGCTTGCCGCCGAAACGACGACCGCCGTTACCGCCGCCCGGACGGCCGCGGCCGCCGGTGCCGCGATCGTTGCGCGGGGGGGCCTTGCGCGGCTCGAAGCCTTCGATCACGTTGACCGGCAGCGGCGAGCGCACGAAGCGCTCGATGCGCTTGAGCGCGCCTTGTTCGGCGTGGTGCACGAGGCTCACCGCGGTGCCCGAACGGCCGGCACGGCCCGTACGGCCGATACGGTGCACGTAGTCTTCCGCGAACTTCGGCAGGTCGTAGTTGAACACGTGCGTGATGCCCGGGATGTCGATGCCGCGGGCCGCGACGTCGGTCGCGACCAGCACGCGCACGCGGCGCTCGCGCAGCGCACGGATGGTGCGGTTGCGCGCGCCCTGCGGCAGGTCGCCGTGCAGCGCGGCCGACTGGAAGCCGGCGTCGGCGAGACGGCCGGCGAGCTGGTCTGCGTCGATCTTGGTCGCCGTGAAGATGATCGCCTGGTCGAGCGCGTCGTCGCGCAGCAGGTGATCGAGCAGACGATCCTTGTGATCGCGGTCGTCGACGTAGTGGACGGTCTGCGCGATGTTTGCGCGCGACTCGATCTTCGCCGTGATCTCGATGCGCTCCGGATCCTTCAGCAGGCGGCTCGTCAGCGAACCGATCTTGCCGTCGAGCGTGGCCGAGAACAGCATCGTCTGGCGCGACTCGGGCGTCGCGGCGACGATCGTCTCGATGTCGTCGATGAAGCCCATGTCGAGCATGCGGTCGGCTTCGTCGAGCACGAGCATCTTCAGTTCGGACAGGTCGATGCGGCCGCGCTCGAGGTGGTCGAGCAGGCGGCCCGGCGTGGCGACCAGGATCTCGGGGTTCTTCGCGAGCAGCATCAGCTGCTGGCCGTAGGCGACGCCGCCGAGGATGCTGACCGTACGCAGACGCTTCAGGTGCTTGCCGTAGGTCGACGCGGCCGTGGTGACCTGCATCGCGAGTTCGCGGGTCGGCGTCAGCACGAGCAGGCCCGGGCGGGCGACGGGTTGCGGGCGGCGCGCACGGCGGTCGCCCTGGTTCGGTTCACGCGGCGCACGCGGTTGCTGCGCCTGCGACTTCTGAAGCTGCGCGAAACGTTCGATCGCGGGCAGCATGAATGCGGCCGTCTTGCCCGAACCGGTCGGGCTCGACACCAGCAGGTCACGGCCGGCGATGCCGGCCGGAATCGCGCGCTGCTGGACCGGCGTCGGCTTGGCGTAGCCGGCGGCCTGCAGCGCGGAGACGATCTCCGGCGACAACCCGAGCGACGCGAAAGTCGGCTCGTCCGACGCCGGTTCGACCGCGGCCGGTGCGGCGGCGTTCTCGAGACCGAGCGCCTGGTCGGCGATCGCGTTGAGCGGGCTGGAGTTGATGCTCGAAGTCATAACAATCCTTGAAACACAGTGGGTGAAACGTCGGCGCCAATCGCGCATACCCAAGTCGTCGGATTCAGCGAGCAAATCGGGAAACGGGTGCAATCCGCCGAACCGTCGGCGGATGAGGCATTAGAAGCTGTTTTGGGTGCGGCGCGCTTCTGGAGCGGGGCCGCCAGCCTGATAAGTGACGACCGCGAGGGTCGAAGCAGGAGGGGACAGGTTCTAAACCGGATTGGAGCTTAACGCTACGAGGCGTCGGGCCGGAACGGCTTGCGAGCCGAGCGCGGGAGATGACGCAGCCAGCATTATAAAGATATTTGCTGCGCTGCGCCACTGATTTGATTGCCTATTGCGGCGGGCGGGGCAGGTCAGGACGCCGTGCCGTTCTTCAGCGATTCGACGAGCTCGATGTATTGCTGCTTCGCCGCATCCTGGGTCGTGCCTTTCAGGGCTTCCCATGCGTCGTACTTGTACTTGCCGACGATATCGGTGAAGCCGGGCTTGTCGCCGTGCGCGTCGCCGTCGGTCGCCTGCTTGAAGAGCGCGTACAGGCGCAGCAGCGTCAGGTTGCCCGGTCGCTCGGTCAGTTGCTTGACGTCGATCTGGGCTTGGTCGAATTGGGCGGTGAGTTCGCTCATCGTGTGTCTCCGTAAGGGTTTCAAGTCGGCCGATCTTAACAAGCGCCGCGCCGCGCGGGGTCGAGCGATCCTTCCAAACCGCCGGCCGCGCGGCGCGCGCAACGCGATCGGGTCCGATCGCCCGTGGGAGCGGGGCGCCGCATTACAATGTCGGCCATGACGCAAACAGTGCTCCTCGCCATCGATACGTCGACCGAATACTGCTCGGTCGCGCTGCTGCGCTCGGCTTCGGCCGATGACGCCGTTTCCACCCCGCAAACCTGGGTCCGCCACGAGCTGACGGGCGCCGTGTCGAGCACGCGCGTGCTGCCGGCCATCCAGGAGCTCTTCGCCGAATCGGGCCTCACGTTCGCCGATTGCGACGCGATCGCATTCGGCGCGGGCCCCGGCTCGTTCACCGGGCTGCGTACCGCGACCGGCATCACCCAGGGGCTCGCGTTCGGGCGCGGGCTGCCGGTCGTGCCGGTCGGCACGCTGCTCGCGTGCGCCGAGCATGCGCGGCTGCGCGCGCCCGGCACGACGCGCGTGCTGGCCGCGCTCGATGCGCGGATGGATGAAGCGTACTGGGCCGACTTCGCGTGGGACGACCAGGCAGGCGACTGGCGCACGCTGCATCCGGCGTCGCTCGATGCGCCGGGCGCCGTCGGCGTGCCCGACGCGCCGTTCACGCTCGCGGGCAACGCGGCGGCCGCATTCGGCGCGCAGCTGCCGGCCGCGGCCGCCGCGGCCGTGATCGACGGCGACGCGCTGCCGCATGCGCTGGCGGTCGCGCATGCCGCGCTGAGGGCGTTCCGCGCCGGCCGTACGGTGCCGGCCGACCAGGCTGCACCGGAGTACGTGCGCGACAAGGTCGCGCAGACCACCGCCGAGCGCATCGCGGCCCGTGCCGCGCAGACGGGCGGAGCGAAAGGATGACAGGCGTATTGTTGAGCGACCGCTATCTGTCGCCGATGACGGATACCGATCTCGATGAAGTCGTCGCGATCGAGCAGGTCGCGTACGAATTCCCGTGGAGCCGCGGCAATTTCGAGGATTCGCTGCGCAACGGCTATTTCGGCGTGTGCCTGCGGCACGTGACGGGCACGCTCGTCGGCTATTGCGTGCTGATGCCGGTCATCGACGAGATGCACCTGCTGAACCTGTGCGTCGCCCCGGCGGCCCAGCAGTCGGGCGCGGGCCTCGCGCTGCTGCGCGAAGCCGTGCGCATCTCGCGCGCCGAACGGCTCGACGGCGTGCTGCTCGAGGTGCGGCCGTCCAATCCGCGCGCGATCCATCTGTACGAGCGCTTCGGCTTCGTGACGATCGGCCGGCGCAAGAACTACTATCCGGCGCGGCATCGCAGCCGGGAAGACGCGATCGTGATGCGTCTGACGCTGAACAAGGACGAAGGGGACGCGCATGGCGTGGGCTGAAGCAGCGCTCGAGGAAATGGGGCTCGCGCAAATATGGGTGCGGCGCGGGCAGCGTGCGGAAGGCGATGAAGCGGGCGCAACGCCGACGGCCGCGTCCGGCGCGGGGGGCGAGGTGTCCGCCGTTGCGACCGCAACCGTCGCGGCGACGCCTCGGCCGGTCGCGGAACAGCCTCGCGACACGCCGCCGCCTGCGACGCGTGCGTTCGCACGCGACGATACGGCGCCGGTCGGCGCAACCGCACGCGATGCGGCACCGGCGGGCGACGCCGGTTCGGCCGCCCGGGGCGCGAGCGATGACGACCACGCGCCCACCACGCCCGCACCGGCCGCTGCCGCGGACGACATGCCGCCCGTCACCGAGGACGATTTCGCCTGGTTTGACGCGGCGCCGCCCGGCGATCCGCTGCCGCCGGCCGAATCGCGTCCCGCCGCAACCCCGGTGGCGATGCTCGACTGGGATGCGCTGGCCGACCGCGTTGCCGGCTGCACGAGCTGCCGCCTGTGCGAGAAGCGCACCAATACCGTGTTCGGTGTCGGCGATCGCGAGGCGGACTGGATGCTGATCGGCGAGGCGCCGGGCGAGAACGAGGACAAGCAGGGCGAGCCGTTCGTCGGCCAGGCCGGCAAGCTGCTCGACAACATGCTGCAGTCGCTCGCGCTCAAGCGCGGCGACAACGTCTACATCGCGAACGTGATCAAGTGCCGCCCGCCGGGCAACCGCAATCCGGAACCGGACGAGGTCGCGCGCTGCGAGCCGTACCTGCAGCGCCAGGTCGCGCTCGTGAAGCCGAAGCTGATCGTCGCGCTCGGCCGCTTCGCCGCGCAGACGCTGCTGAAGACGGACGCGAGCATTGCCTCGCTGCGCGGCCGCGTGCACGCGTATGAAGGCGTGCCGGTGATCGTTACCTATCACCCGGCGTACCTGCTGCGCAGCCTGCAGGACAAGGCGAAGGCGTGGGCCGACCTGTGCCTGGCGCGCGATACCTTCCAGCGGCCGGAGGGTGACGACGCGAACGGGCCGGCCGGACGATGACGCGCAGCGCGGCGTTCGCGTTCGTCGATACGCTGCACGATGCCGCGGTCCGCGATCTGGGCTGGCTCCTCGCGAGCCCGAGCCTGCTCACCGCGGCGCCCGGCGCGCCGCTCGCGCATCCGTGGTCGGACGCGGTCGAGCGGGTGGCCGTCGAAGCGTGGCTCGTCGCGCTCGATGCCGCGCCGGCGCCGCTGCACCGCGCACTCGACGGGCTGCGGCCCGTGCGACTCGGCCGCTATGCCGAATGCCTGCTCGAGTATTTCCTCACGCACGGGCCGTCGCTGCGGCTCGTCGCCGCCAATCTGCCGCTGCGCAGCAACGGCAAGACGCTCGGCGAAGTCGATTTCCTCGTCGATGCGCCGGGCGGGCAGCGCCTGCACTGGGAACTCGCGGTGAAGTGCTATCTGTGCGCGCCGGTGGACGGCGACGCAACGCTCGCGGATTTCGTCGGGCCGAATCTCGTCGACCGCCTCGACCGCAAGCGCAGTCGGTTGCTCGAGCATCAATTGCGGCTGAGCGATCGCCACGGGTTCGCGCTGCTCGGCTACGGCGCGCCGTCCGATGCGCAGATGTTCATCAAGGGCTGGCTGTTCTATCCGCACGGCGTGCCGCTGCCGCCGGTGGCCGCGGAAATCGCGGCCGATCATCCGCGCGGGTTCTGGCTCACGCATGCGCAGTGGCCGGCCTGGGCGGCCGCGCAACCTGGTGGAGCGGCGTGGAACGTGCTGCCGCGGCTGGCGTGGCTCGCGCCGCGACGGGTGGCGGCGGACGCCGCGCCCGAACCGCTGGCGCAGTCGCTCGAGCTGCCGTCCGTATTGACGGCGCGCCAGGCGCCTGCGTTGATCGGCGTGCATCGACACGACGGCGACGGCGTATGGCGGGAGACGGCACGCGGCTTCATCGTCCCGGACGACTGGCCGGCGCGTGCGCGGGCGTTCGCCGCGCAGGACCACTGACGCCGCGTCAGCCGGCGCTTACCACCAGCGATGGAAGTGATGGACGGGGCCGACGCCGTGGCCGACGTCGAGCCGGCCGCTCGCGGCGATCGCGCCGGTGAGATAGGCCTTCGCTTCGCGCACCGCGCTCTCGAGATCGGGCTGTTGCGGCAGCAGCGCGGCGATCGCCGACGACAGCGTGCAGCCGGTGCCGTGCGTGTTGCTGGCCGGCACGCGCGCACCGTCGAACCGCACCGTATGCGCCGCGTCGACGAGCCAGTCGGGGCTCGCGGCGGCATCGGGCAGATGGCCGCCCTTCATCAGCACGGCGCGCGCACCGGTCTTCAGCAGCAGTTGACCTTGCCGGACCATCTCGTCTTCGGTCGTCGCGGGCGTATCGCCGAGCAGGGCGGCCGCTTCGGGCAGGTTCGGCGTGACGACGGTCGCGAGCGGCAGCAGCGCGTCGCGCAACGCGTCGACCGCATCGGGCGCGAGCAGCGCATGCGAGCTCTTCGAGATCATCACCGTGTCGAGCACGACGAAGCGCGGCGCATGGCGCCGCAGCGCGTCGGCCACCGCGTGCACGATCGCCGCGTTCGCGAGCATGCCGATCTTGACCGCGTCGATGCGGATGTCGTCGAACACCGCATCGAGCTGCGCGGTCACGAACGTGGCGTCCGGCGTGTGCACGCCCGTCACGCCGCGCGTGTTCTGCGCGGTCAGCGCGGTGATCACGCTCGCGCCGTACGCGCCGAGCGCGGAGAAGGTCTTGAGGTCGGCCTGGATGCCCGCGCCGCCGCCCGAGTCGGAGCCGGCGATCGTCAGGACGTTGGGTATCGGGTGCGTCATGATGGCAAGGCGCCGGTTCGAAGACCGGCGCCGACGGACGGAAACAGGAAGTGTAGCGTCAGTGCCGCGATTCGCCGATCAGCGCGACCGAGTCGAACTGACGCTGGTTCGCCTGGTGGCGGCGCATCACGAGCCACATCGTCAGGCACACGAACGTGCCGAACAGCACGATCACGACGCCGACCGGCACGTCGAGCCAGACGAGCACCGCATACAGGCACAGCATCACGAGCACCGACAGGTTCTCGTTGAAATTCTGCACCGCGATCGAGTGGCCGGCCGACAGCAGCACGTGGCCGCGATGTTGCAGCAGTGCGTTCATCGGAACCACGAAGTAGCCGGACAGCGCGCCGACGCAGATCAGGAAGATGTACGCGACGATCAGGTACGCCGGCAGGCGCAGGTGGCCGAAGTGCACGGCCCAGTGCGACGGGAACAGGTCGCGCGTGTAGAACGCCATCAGCATGACCGCGATGCCCATGATGATGCCGACGGGCAGCACGGTGAGCGACTTCTTCAGCGGGATCCGCGCGGCGGCGGCGATCGCGCCGCCCGCGACACCGACCGCGACCACCGCCTGCAGGATCGCGCCTTCGGACAGCGACATGTTGAGCGAGACTTCGGCCCACTTCAGCACGATGAACTGCAGGGTCGCGCCGGCGCCCCAGAACAGCGTCGTGACCGCGAGCGAGATCTGGCCGAGCTTGTCGCGCCAGAGCACCATGAAGCAGTCGGCGAAGTCGGTGAGGAGCTTGACCGGGCCACGCTCCTGCTTCGGGTAGCGCGCGCCCGTATCGGGGATCCGCAGGTTGAAGATGGCGGCGATCACGTAGATCGCCATGATGATCACCATCGCCGCTTCGGCGGGCGTGGCGATCCAGGCTGGCGTGTGCGCGATCACGTGCGACGCGATGTGCGGGCTGATCAGCGCGCCGCCGAGCACGGTGCCGAGGATGATCGAGCTGACGGTCGTGCCTTCGATCCAGCCGTTCGCGGCGACGAGCCTGTCGGCCGGCAGCAGCTCGGTCAGAATGCCGTATTTCGCGGGCGAGTAGGCCGCGGCGCCGAAGCCGACGATCCCGTACGCGATCAGCGGATGAGCACCGAACAGCATGATCAGGCAGCCGACCACCTTGATCGAGTTGGTGATGAACATCACGCGGCCCTTCGGGCGCGAGTCGGCGAACGCACCGACATACGCCGCCAGCACCACGTAGGACAACACGAAGAACAGCTTGAGCAGCGGTGTCATCCAGTTGGGGGCGTGGAGGTCTTTCAGCAGGGCGATGGCGGCGATGAGAAGCGCATTGTCGGCCAACGACGAGAAAAACTGCGCGGCCATGATGGTGTAAAAACCTTTTTTCATCTGATGCGATGCTTTCGTCGCTGCGGCAGGGCCGCGTAGGCCGCCTAGTATGCGATCGGCTTATTCCGTTCGAAATGGGTTGTGCGCACGGCTTTATAACACGAAAATACGGCAATTCGGACTAGCAAGATTCCCCGATCGTTCCGCAAATTGTCGGCTTCGGTGCTCAAAAGGCGCGGTAAGCTGATGATTCGCAAGCGTCTTTACGTAAATTTCCCATGCCGCGCCCGATCTCCGCCACCATCCATACCGCCGCTCTCGCGAACAATCTCTCCGTCGTCCGCCGATTTGCCGGCCCGTCCAAGGTCTGGGCGGTCGTCAAGGCCAACGCGTACGGCCACGGTCTCGCGCGCGTGTTTCCCGGCCTGCGCGGCACCGACGGCTTCGGCCTGCTCGACCTCGACGAGGCCGTGAAGCTGCGCGAGCTCGGCTGGGCCGGCCCGATCCTGCTGCTCGAAGGGTTCTTCCGCTCGACCGACATCGACGTGATCGACCGCTACAGCCTCACGACCACCGTCCACAACGACGAACAGATGCGGATGCTTGAGACGGCGCGGTTGTCGAAGCCCGTCAACGTGCACCTCAAGATGAACAGCGGGATGAACCGGCTCGGCTACGTGCCGGAGAAATACCGCGCCGCGTGGGAGCGCGCCCGCGCGTGCCCCGGCATCGGCCAGATTACGTTGATGACCCATTTTTCGGACGCGGACAACGAGCGCGGTGTGGCCGAGCAGCTCGCGACGTTCGAGCGCGGTGCGGAAAACATTGCCGGTGCGCGCAGTCTCGCGAATTCCGCGGCCGTGCTGTGGCATCCGGATACGCACTTCGACTGGGTGCGCCCGGGGATCGTGCTGTACGGCGCGTCGCCGTCGGGGCTGTCGGCCGACATCGCCGACACGGGCCTGAAGCCCGCGATGACGCTCGCGTCCGAGCTGATCGCCGTGCAGACGATCGCGAAGGGGCAGGCGATCGGCTACGGCTCGACGTTCTCCGCGCAGGCGCAGATGCGCATCGGCGTCGTCGCGTGCGGCTATGCGGACGGCTATCCGCGCGTCGCGCCCGAAGGCACGCCGGTGATCGTCGACGGCATCCGCACGCGGATCGTCGGCCGCGTGTCGATGGACATGATTACCGTCGACCTGACGCCGTGCCCGCAGGCCGGCGTCGGCGCGCGGGTCGAGCTGTGGGGCGACGCGCTGCCGATCGACGACGTCGCGCGCCATTGCGGGACCATCGGCTATGAACTGATGTGCGCGGTCGCCGGCCGCGTGCCGGTGCGCGCGGAATAAGGGCAGCTCGCGTGGCAAAACAGAAAACCGTCTACGTCTGCAGCGAGTGCGGCGGACAAACCCCGAAGTGGCAGGGGCAATGCCCGTCGTGCCAGGCCTGGAACACGCTCGTCGAATCGGTCGCCGAGTCGCCGGCCGCCCATCGCTTCCAGTCGCTCGCGAAGCGGGCGCCCGTGCAGCGGCTCGTCGACATCGAGGCGGCCGACGTGCCGCGCTTCTCCACCGGCATCGGCGAATTCGACCGCGTGCTGGGCGGCGGGCTGGTGCCGGGCGGCGTCGTGCTGATCGGCGGCGATCCGGGCATCGGCAAGTCGACGCTGTTGCTGCAGTCGCTCGCGGACATCGCCAGCGAGCGCCGTGCACTCTATATCAGCGGCGAGGAATCGGCCGCGCAGATCGCGTTGCGCGCGCAACGGCTCGCGCTGCTCGACGGCGGCGCACCGGCGGCCGAGCTGAAGCTGCTCGCCGAAATCCAGCTCGAGAAGATCCAGGCCGCGATCGATGTGGAACGGCCGGACGTCGCCGTCATCGACTCGATCCAGACCGTCTATTCCGAAGCGCTGACGTCGGCGCCCGGTTCGGTGGCCCAGGTGCGCGAGTGCGCGGCGCAGCTCACGCGCATCGCGAAGCAGTCCGGCACCGCGATCATCATGGTCGGACACGTGACGAAGGAGGGCAACCTCGCCGGCCCGCGCGTGCTCGAGCACATCGTCGACACGGTGCTGTACTTCGAAGGCGACACCCATTCGTCGTTCCGGCTCGTGCGCGCGTTCAAAAACCGCTTCGGCGCGGTCAACGAACTCGGCGTGTTCGCGATGACCGAGCGCGGGCTGCGCGGTGTCGCTAATCCGTCCGCGCTGTTCCTGTCGCAGCACGAGCAGGTCGTGCCGGGTTCCTGCGTGCTCGTCACGCAGGAGGGCACACGCCCGCTGCTCGTCGAAATCCAGGCGCTCGTCGATACGGCCCACGTGCCGAACCCGCGCCGGCTCGCGGTCGGCCTCGAGCAGAACCGGCTCGCGATGCTGCTCGCGGTGCTGCACCGGCATGCGGGCATCGCGTGTTTCGATCAGGACGTGTTTCTGAACGCGGTGGGCGGCGTGAAGATCACCGAACCGGCCGCCGACCTCGCGGTGCTGCTCGCGATCCATTCGTCGATGCGCAACAAGGCGCTGCCGAAGGGTCTGATCGTATTCGGCGAAGTGGGGCTGGCGGGCGAGATCCGGCCGTCGCCGCGCGGCCAGGAACGGCTGCGCGAGGCGGCGAAGCTTGGTTTCACCGCAGCGCTGATCCCGAAGGCGAATGCGCCGAAACAGCCGATCGAAGGGCTGAACGTGATGGCCGTCGAGCGGATCGAGCAGGCGATCGACCGCGTGCGCGATCTCGAATGACCGTGCGCGGCCGGCACCCGCGCGTGCCGGCCGGCCGCGATCTGTCGCGTAATTCGTTGTAAAGAATATGTAGGCTGATGTAACCTGCCGGACATCGCTTTTCCCTATCCTTTCCCGGATTGTCGAACCGCGCAATGCGAAGGGAACCTATGTTCAAACAGTATGGGGAAACGCCGGGCGGACGCAGTTACAACCTGCGCGGCTGCCGCGTGTCGGAGCCGATCGTTCAGCCGTGGGGCGGTGGATGTCGGATCGTCGAGTGGATCGACGACGAAGGGCGCATCGCGCGCCGGGTCGTGTCCGAGGACGTGACGGAAGCGGAGGTTGCTGCGGCGATCCGCCGGCCGACCGAAGGGCGGCGTCATCTGATGGACGACGACGAGCAGATGCCGCGCGATACGTTGCCGCGGCGTTGAGCGGCTGGCGGGGCCGACGAACGGCCGACGCGACAACGGCGAACGCGACAATGACGAAGAGGCCGGGCCTGAGTGCCCGGCCTTGTCGTTTCCGGGCCCGGTGCAGCCGGGCGGGTGCTTCGGGCGTTGACGCATCCCGGGGATGCCGCGCGTGGCCGATGAAGCGATCGGCCGACGGCGCCCCGGGCCGTGGTCAGCCGATCTGCTCGAGCTCTTCCTGCACGGCGAGCCAGTCCGCCTCGACCGTTTCGAGCCGGGTATTGACCTCACCGAGCGTGCGGATCGCGTCGGTCAGTTCCGTCTTGCGCGCGGCCTCGTAGCTCGCCGGATCGGCGACGAACGCGTCGAGACGCGCCTTCTCCGCGTGCAATGTTTCCATTTCCTTTTCGAGCTTCGTGATGCGGTTCTGCAGCGGTTTCTTCAGCTGCGACAGCCGCTGGCGCTCCTCGGCCGCCTGACGTTTCTGATCCTTGCGATTGACGCCCGAATCTACACCCGCTGCCGCCGCGCTGTCGGCCTTCGCGGCCGCGCGCTGCTCGGCCGCATGCTGCAGCAGCCAGTCGCGGTAATCGTCGAGATCGCCGTCGAACGGCTGCAGACGGTGTTTCGCGACGAGCATGAACTGGTCGGTGGTCGCGCGCAGCAGGTGGCGGTCGTGCGAGACGAGGATCAGCGTGCCTTCGAACTGCGCGAGCGCCATCGTCAGCGCGTGACGCGTTTCGAGGTCGAGGTGGTTGGTCGGCTCGTCGAGCAGCAGCAGGTTCGGCTTCTGCCAGATGATCAGCGCGAGCGCGAGCCGTGCTTTCTCGCCACCCGAGAACGGGCCGACCGGGCTCGTCGCCATGTCGCCCGAGAAATTGAAGCCGCCGAGGAAATCGCGCAGTTCCTGCTCGCGCGTATCGGGGGCGAGCCGGGCGAGATGCGCGAGCGGCGAATCGTCCTCGCGCAGCGTTTCGAGCTGGTGCTGCGCGAAATAGCCGATCGTCAGCCCCTTGCCGTCGCGCACGTGGCCCGACAGCGGCGCGAGCGTGCCGGCCAGCGTCTTGATCAGCGTCGACTTGCCCTGGCCGTTCGCGCCGAGCAGGCCGATGCGCTGGCCGTTCTGGATCGACAGCGCCACGCGTTCGACGATCGGAATGTCCGTGCCGTCGTCGGCGTGGTAGCCGCAGCGGACGTCCTCCATCACCATCATCGGATTCGGCGCGGCATCGGGCGTGCGGAACTCGAAGGTGAACGGCGACGCGATGTGCGCGGGCGCGATCAGCTCCATCTTCTCGAGCGCCTTCATCCGGCTTTGCGCCTGCTTGGCCTTGGTCGCCTTGGCCTTGAAGCGGTCGACGAAGCTCTGCAGGTGCTCGATCGTCTTCTGCTGCTTTTCGTATGCGCTTTGCTGCAGCGCCAGTTGTTGCGCGCGCAGCACTTCGAATTGCGAATAATTGCCGCCGTAGCGCTTCACCTGGCGATTTTCCAGATGCAGCGTGACGTTGCAGATCGAGTCGAGGAATTCGCGGTCGTGCGAGATCACGACGAGCGTGCCGGCGTAGCGGTGCAGCCAGTCCTCGAGCCAGACGATCGCGTCGAGGTCGAGGTGGTTGGTCGGTTCGTCGAGCAGCAGCAGGTCGGAGCGGCACATCAGCGCCTGCGCGAGGTTCAGCCGCATGCGCCAGCCGCCGGAGAAGCTGGCGACCGATTCGCGCGTCTGCGCGAGCGTGAAGCCGAGGCCGAGCAGCAGTGCTTCGGCGCGCGCCGGTGCGGTATAGCCGTCGGCGTCGGCGAAGGCCGCATGTGCGTCGGCCTCGGCCGCGCCGTCATGCGCGGCCGAGGCCGCGGCGATGCGCGCTTCGATCTCGCGCAGCGCGGTGTCGCCGTCGAGCGTGTAGTCGAGCGCCGAGCGGTCGACGGCGGGCGTTTCCTGCGACACGTGGGCGATCCGCCACGACGGCGGCATCGCGAAATCGCCGGCGTCGGAATGCAGCTCGCCGCGCAGGACCGAGAACAGCGTCGATTTGCCGGCGCCGTTCGCGCCGATCAGGCCGGCCTTTTCGCCGGGATTGAGCACGAACGAGGCCGACTCGAACAGCGGCTTGGTGCCGCGCGCAAGGCTGAACTGATTGAAACGGATCACGGCGGGAATGACTGGCCAAAACCGCTATTCTAGACTGCGCGCGCGTCGCCCCGGATATCGGCCGTTCGGCAGATGCCGCAACGGCGCGATTTGGCCTAGACTCCACCTCGATCCGGTTTCGTAAAAGGAGTGCCCGATGTCCACCCTGTATTCGTTCAGCGCAGAGACGCTCGCCGGTGAGCCGGCGTCGCTCGATGCGTACCGCGGCAAGGTGCTGCTGATCGTCAATACCGCGAGCGAGTGCGGTTTCACGCCGCAGTATGCGGGCCTGCAGAAGCTGTACGACCAGTACGCGGCGCGCGGTTTCTTCGTGCTCGGCTTCCCGTGCAACCAATTCGGCAAGCAGGAGCCGGGCGACGCCGCGCAGATCGGCGCGTTCTGCGAGCGCAATTACGGCGTCACGTTCCCGATGTTCGCGAAGATCGATGTGAAGGGCGACCACGCGCATCCGTTGTACCGCTACCTGACCGACGAGGCGCCCGGCATCCTCGGCCTCAAGGCGATCAAGTGGAATTTCACGAAATTCCTGATCGACCGTGACGGGCGGATCGTCAAGCGCTATGCGCCGTCGACGAAGCCCGAGGACATCGCCGCGGATATCGACAAGCTGTTGTAACCCCGAGAAGCGGCGGGCGGGCCGTTCGGACCGAGCGGGCAGTGGCCGCGGCGCCGAGCCGAATCCCGCGAAAGCGTGTGCCGTCATTCGAGCGGCGCACGTCCGGCGCTCGCGCGGCCGCTACAGGATTGGCGCGAACAGGCGCGCGACGTGCATCGCGATGCGTCGCCACGCGGGCGAGTGCCGATACTCGTTCGCATCGACTTCGTAGGCCAGTGAGAAATCGGCGTCGAGCATGGCCTCGACCTCGTCGGCGAACGTGCGATCGACGGTCAGCACCATGATTTCGAAGTTGAGCCGGAACGAGCGGTTGTCGAGATTCGCGCTGCCGATCGCGGCGGCGACACGGTCGATCAGCACGACCTTCTGGTGCAGGAAGCCGGGCCGGTAGCGGAACACCTTGACGCCCGCGTCGACGAGATCGCGCGCATAGAGCCTGGACGCCTCGAACACGACGTAGTGGTCGCGCCGGCTCGGGATCAGGATGCGCACGTCGACGCCGCGCATCACCGCGAGCTTCAGCGCGGCGATCACCGCTTCGTCGGGTACGAGATACGGCGTCGTGATCCAGATCCGTTCGCGCGCGGCGTTGATCGCCTCGACGAAGAACAGCGAGCCGGTTTCCTGTTTGTCGGCCGGCCCCATCGGCACGGCGAGGCAATGCATCGCGTCGTCGGGCAGCGCCTCCGGCGGTGTGGCGAGCGCCGGCAGCGTCTGCGTGGCCCAGTGCCAGTCTTCGGCGAACACGTACTGAATGCTGGCCACCACCGGGCCGCGGATCTCGATATGGGTGTCGCGCCACGGCGACAGGCGCCGGTTCGCGCCGAGATATTCGACGCCGACGTTGAGGCCGCCGACGAACGCGCGATTGCCGTCGACGACGACGATCTTGCGATGGTTGCGGAAGTTGAGCTGGAAGCGGTTGACGAACTTGCGGTGGGTCGCGAACGGATGGACCTCGACGCCGCCGCGGCGCAGCGTGTCGACGTAGCTGTGCGGCAGGTCGAAGCTGCCGATGCTGTCGTACAGCAGGTAGCAGCGCACGCCGGCCGCCGCGCGGGCGAGCAGCGCGTCGCTCAGCATCTGGCCGAGCGCGTCGTCGCGCACGATGAAGAACTGGACGATTACGTAGTCGCGCGCGGCGTCGATCGCCGACAGGATCGCCGAGAAGGTCGCGTCGCCGTTCACGAGCGTGCGCACCGCATTGCCGCCGACGAACGGCATTCCGCCCAGCCGCGTAAGCGCGAGCACGGCGGCCCGGCCGATCGCGTCGGCGGCCGGCCCGTCGGTTGCGTTCGCATCGGGCCACGGCGCGCGCGGCGTGTGCGTGCGCAGCGCTTCCATCTCGTGGCGCCGCGCGTCGACGTAGCCGGAGAACTTGCTGCGGCCGAGGAACAGATAGGGAATGAGCGTCAGGTATGGCATCGCGGCGAGCGATACCGCCCACGCGATCGCGCCTTGCGACGTGCGCGTGTTCAAGATCGCGTGACACGCCGCAATGATCCCGAGCACGTGGATGGCCAGGATCAGGGTGCCGAGGTGTAACCAGTCGAGGGTCATGGGCGCGTGACGGACTCCTGAAGTCGTGCGGCGCGACAGCCGCTTACGCGCATCTTACCCAACCGTGCGGGACAGCGGTGTGCCGTACCGCACGGTTCGGTCGTGGCGCGCCGTCAGGCCTTGCGCGGCAGGTCCGACGCCTGGATCAGGAACACGGCGTCGTCACCCGCGCTGGTGGGCAGCCACGTGAGCTCGAGGCCGCCGAACGCGGCTTCGACGTGCTCGCGCTCGTTGCCGATCTCGACGACGAGCACGCCGTCGTCGTGCAGCCACTTGTGTGCTTGCCCGATGATGCGTCGCACGATGTCCATGCCGTCGTCGCCGCCCGCGAGCGCCATCTCCGGCTCGTGCCGGTATTCGGGCGGGAGGGCCGCCATCGACGTTGCGTTCACGTACGGCGGATTCGTCAGGATCACGTCGTAGCGCGTGTCGGGCTCGGCGCGGAACGCGGGCAGCGGCGCGTAGAGGTCGCCGTGATGCAGCGTGATGCGATCGTCGAGACCATAGTCGTGCACGTTGATCCTGGCGACTTCGAGCGCCTTCTCGGACAGGTCGACCGCGTCGATCTCGGCATTCGGGAACGCGCTGGCCGCGAGGATCGCGAGGCAGCCGGAGCCGGTGCACAGCTCGAGCACCGCGCCGACCTGTTCGGGATCGGCGACATACGGCTGCAGCCCGTCGTCGAGCAGCTCGCCGATGAACGAGCGCGGCACGATCACGCGCTCGTCGACGTAGAAGCGGTGGCCGTGCATCCACGCTTCATGCGTGAGATAGGCGGCCGGCACGCGGTCGGTCGCGCGTCGTTCGATCACCGCGAGCACTGCCGCGATTTCGTCGGGCAGCAGGCGAGCATCGAGGAACGGCTCGAGCGTGTCGAGCGGAAGGTCGAGCGTGCGCAGCACGAGATAGGCGGCTTCGTCGTACGCGTTGTCCGAGCCGTGGCCGAACGCGAGCTTCGCCTTCGAGAAGCGCGTGACCGCATAGCGCAGCAGGTCGCGAACGGTTGCAAAAGGTGTCGTCATGCGAGGCTCCGTCAGGCAATCAGTTGTTCGAGCACGCGGCGGTACACGTTCTTCAGCGGGTCGACGAAGCGCACGTCGATGTGTTCGTCGATCTTGTGGATGCTGCCGTTCGGCGGACCGAACTCGATCACCTGTGGGCAGATGCGCGCGATGAAGCGCCCGTCGGACGTGCCGCCCGTCGTCGACAGTTCGGTCGTGAGGCCGGTTTCGGCGCGGATCGCGTTCTCGAGCGCGTTCGACAGGTCGCCGCGCGGCGTGAGGAACGGCAGGCCGCTCACCGACCACTTCAACGTGTATTCGAGGCCGTGCTTGTCGAGGATCGCATGCACGCGTGCCTGCAAGCCCTCGACGGTGCTCGCCGTCGAAAAGCGGAAGTTGAACATCAGGTCCGCGTGGCCGGGGATCACGTTGGTCGCGCCGGTGCCCGCATGCAGGTTCGACACCTGCCAGGTGGTCGGCGGGAAGTATTCGTTGCCTTCGTCCCACTGTTCGGCGGCGAGCTCGGCGAGCGCCGGCGCGAGCAGGTGGATCGGGTTCTTCGCGAGGTGCGGGTATGCAATGTGGCCCTGCACGCCCTTGACGATCAGTTCGCCCGACATCGAGCCGCGGCGGCCGTTCTTCACGACGTCGCCGAGTTCGGCGGTCGACGTCGGTTCGCCGACGATGCAGTAGTCGAGGCGTTCGCCGCGTGCTTCGAGCAGATCGACGACCTTCACGGTGCCGTCGGTGGCCGGTCCTTCCTCGTCACTCGTGATCAGGAACGCGATCGCGCCGCGATGGCCGGGGTGGGCCGCGACGAATTCCTCGGAGGCGACGACGAACGCCGCGAGCGACGTCTTCATGTCGGCCGCACCGCGGCCGTACAGCTTGCCGTCGCGATGCGCGGGAATGAACGGCGGCGAAGTCCACTGCTCGAGCGGGCCGGTCGGTACGACGTCGGTGTGGCCCGCGAACGCGAGCAGCTTGCCGTCGCGGCCGTCGGTGCCGCGCTTGACGGCCCACAGGTTGGTCACGCCGTGCGACGCGACGGTCTCGCATTCGAAGCCGAGCACGGCGAGGCGCTCGGTCATGATCTGCTGGCAATGCTGGTCGTCGGGCGTGACGGACGCGCGGGCGATCAGCTGTTCGGTAAGGGCTAGGGTGGCGGACATGGTTCGGACCACTTTCGATAAAAAATGCCGGCGCGGTGGCCGGCAGCGATGGGGCGTCGTGCGCGGCGCGTGCGCAGCGCGGGCGGCCCTAGGCGGCAAACAGCGCCGCGTACTGATCGGCCACGAAACCGAGCGATTTCACGCGGCCGTTGACGACGAGCACGGGGCGCTTGATGACCGACGGCTTGTGGATCATCAGCGCGACCGCGCCGGACTTCGTTTCCGCGGCCGCCTTCATGGCGTCGTCCAGGCCGCGCCACGTCGTGCCGCGCTTGTTCACGAGCGCGTCGAGCGACACGTCCTTCAGCCAGTCCTCGACGAGCGGTGCGCTGACGCCGAGCTTCTTGAAGTCGTGAAACTCGAACTCGACGCCGTGATCGTCGAGCCACACGCGGGCCTTCTTCACGGTGTCGCAGTTCGGAATGCCGTAGACGACCACGGTGCGCGGCTTGGCCATCAGTCGCCTCGCAGCAGCTCGTTCAGGCCGACCTTCGCGCGGGTCTTCGCGTCGACCTTCTTCACGATCACCGCGCAGTACAGGCTGTGCGAGCCGTCCTTCGACGGCAGGTTGCCGGCGACGACGACCGAGCCGGCCGGGATGCGGCCGTAGCTGACTTCACCCGTTTCGCGATCGTAGATCTTCGTGCTCTGGCCGAGGTACACGCCCATCGAGATCACCGAGTTCTCCTCGACGATCACGCCTTCGACGACTTCCGAGCGCGCGCCGATGAAGCAGTTGTCTTCGATGATGACGGGGTTCGCCTGCAGCGGCTCGAGCACGCCGCCGATGCCGACGCCGCCCGACAGGTGCACGTTCTTGCCGATCTGCGCGCACGAGCCGACCGTGGCCCACGTGTCGACCATCGTGCCTTCGTCGACGTACGCGCCGATGTTGGTGTACGACGGCATCAGCACGACGTTCTTCGCGATGAACGAGCCGCGGCGCGCGATGGCCGGCGGCACGACGCGGAAGCCGCCCGCGGCGAAGTCTTCGGCCGTGTAGTTCGCGAACTTCGACGGCACCTTGTCGTAGAACTGCGAGTAGCCGCCGGCCGGCATCGGTGCGTTGTCCTCCAGGCGGAACGACAGCAGCACGGCCTTCTTCAGCCACTGGTGCACGGTCCAGTTGCCGTCGATCTTCTCGGCGACGCGCAGTGCACCCTTGTCGAGTTGCTCGATCGCATGAGCGACGGCTTCGCGGACGTCGGCGGGCGCGGCCTTCGGCGACAGCTCGGCGCGGTTTTCCCAGGCGGTATCGATGATTTGCTGAAGTTGTTGCGACATGTTCGTTTTCGCAGGAGATGAATGGAATTGATCGGGATGGACGTCTTACCGCGCGAGAGCCCGGCAGAAATCGACGATGCGTTGCGCGCCCTCGACGCATTCGGGGGTGCCCGCGACGAGCGCGATCCGGATGAAATCGCGGCCCGGATTCGTGCCGTGCGCATCGCGCGCCAGATACGAGCCGGGCAGAACCGTCACATTATAGTCGGCGTACAGGCGGCGGGCGAACTCGGTATCCGACAGGCCGGTGCGCGCGACATTGGCCCACAGGTAGAACGCGGCGTCGGGCAGCTTCACGTCGATCACGTCGGCCAGCATCGGCGTGACCGTGCTGAACTTCTGCAGGTACAGCGCGCGGTTCTCGCGCACGTGCGCCTCGTCGTTCCACGCGGCGATGCTCGCGTGCTGCCAGACCGGCGACAGCGCGGCGCCGTGGTACGTGCGGTAGAGCAGGAATTTCTTCAGCAGCGCGGCGTCGCCGGCGACGAAGCCCGAGCGCATGCCCGGCACGTTCGAGCGCTTCGACAGGCTCGACAGCATCACGAGCCGCTCGAAGCCGCGACCGAGGCGGTGCGCGGCCTCGAGGCCGCCGAGCGGCGGTGCCGCTTCGTCGAAGTAGATCTCCGAATAGCACTCGTCGGATGCGATCACGAAGCCGTGGCGGTCGGACAGCGCGAACAGCTCGCGCCAGTCGTCGAGCGTCAGCACGGCGCCCGTCGGGTTGCCCGGCGAGCACACGTACAGCAGCTGGGTGCGCGCCCAGACTTCATCGGGCACGGCCGCGTAGTCGCACGCGAAGTTGCGCGCCGGGTCGCTGTTCGCGAAATAGGGTTCGGCACCGGCCAGGAGCGCCGCGCCTTCGTAAATTTGATAGAACGGATTCGGACAGAGTACGATCGCTTTCTTGCCGTCCGCGGTCGGGCGCGCGTCGATCACCGTCTGCGCGAGCGAGAACAGCGCCTCGCGCGACCCCGACACGGGCAGTACCTGCGTGGCCGGGTCGATCGCCGGCAGCCCGTAGCGGCGCTCCAGCCAGTGCGCGATCGACGTGCGCAGCGCGTCCGAGCCGGCCGTGGCCGGATATGACGCGAGGCCGTCGAGCGAAGCCACCACGGCGTCGCGGATCAGCGCCGGAGTCGGGTGCTTGGGCTCGCCGATGCCGAAGCTGATCGGTTTCAGGCCGGCGGAGGGCGTCACGTCCTTGAACAGGGCGCGCAGCTTTTCGAAGGGATAGGGCTGGAGCGAGTCGAGTCGAGGGTTCACGGGCGAAGCGGCCATCGCGGCCGGTTGGAGCGAAAGGGGCGGCGCGGGTGCCGCACGGCTGCGAGCGGGCGCCGACGGCGCGCGGGTCGCAACGGACGATTATAGCGTGATGCAATGCGGTCACGGCCCGCCGGAACGGCGGCCGGGCCGGTCGAATAAAGGGTATCGAACCAAATGAACAACGCGGTACGCGGCAGCCTGCCGACGCTGGCCATCCTGATCGGCGCGTCGGTATGGGGCCTGATCTGGTATCCGCTGCGGATCCTCGCGTCGCTCGGGCTCACCGGCACGCTGGCGAGCGCGCTGACGAGCGCCGTTGCGTTCCTGTTCGTGGTGGTCGTGCGGCACCGCACGATCGCCACGCTGCGCTGGCACTGGGTGCTGCCGGGCATCGCGATCACGGCGGGCGTGACGAACCTGGGCTTCGTGTGGGGCACGATCCACGGCGAAGTGCTGCGCGTGATGCTGCTGTTCTATCTGACGCCTGCCTGGACCGCGATCTACGCGCATTTCCTGCTGCGCGAGCGGCTGACCTGGGCCGGCGTGGGGCTTGCGGCGCTGTCGATCGGCGGCGCGATGCTGATGCTGTGGTCGCCGAAGCTCGGCATGCCGCTGCCGGCCAATCCGGCGGAATGGGCGGGGCTCGCGGCCGGCCTGAGTTTCGCGATGAGCAACGTGCTCGTGATCAAGGCGAGCCGCGAGCTGCCGGACATGCGCGCCGAAATGCGCACGGCGACGCTGTTCGGCGGCGCGGCGGTCTTCGGCGCGATCGCATCGCTGTTCGAGGGGCTGCCGGCCGCGCCGGCGGGCGGCCAGCTCGGCGTCGCCGTGCTGATCGTCGCCGCGATCGGCGTGACGATGGCGGCGAACAACCTGCTCGTGCAATATGGCCTCGCGCGCGTGCCGGCGAACCGCGCGTCGATCATCATGCTGTTTGAGATCGTGATCACCGCGCTGTCCGCGTGGGTGTTCGCGAACGAACTGCCGACGGCGCGCGAATGGGCGGGCGGCGCATGCATCGTGCTGGCGACGCTGCTGTCGAGCCGGGTCCATCGTGCCGCGCCGGCATCGGGCAAACCCGGCGACGGGCGGGACGGCGCACGCGCGATGGTATGATGGAAGCCGTTTGCGGGGCCCAACGCTGGATGCGCGCGGCCCCGCTTTTGAATTCCGGGGCGCATCGCGCGCACGGGCCGTCCGGCCCCGCGCGTCGCGGCCCCGTCCGTTTCACACCTTCTTCACATCCGATACCGCCGTGCGTCTGAGCTCGATCAAACTCGCTGGCTTCAAATCCTTTGTCGATCCCACGCATTTCCAGGTTCCGGGCCAGCTTGTCGGCGTGGTGGGCCCGAACGGGTGCGGCAAGTCCAACATCATCGATGCCGTGCGCTGGGTGCTCGGCGAGTCGCGCGCGTCCGAGCTGCGCGGCGAGTCGATGCAGGACGTGATCTTCAACGGCTCGACCGCACGCAAGCCCGGCAGCCGGGCCAGCGTCGAGCTGATCTTCGACAACTCCGACGGCCGCGCGGCCGGGCAGTGGGGCCAGTACGGCGAGATCGCCGTGAAGCGCGTGCTGACGCGCGACGGCACGTCGAGCTACTACATCAACAACCTGCCGGCGCGCCGCCGCGACATCCAGGACATCTTCCTCGGCACGGGCCTCGGCCCGCGCGCGTACGCGATCATCGGCCAGGGCATGATCGCGCGGATCATCGAGGCGAAGCCGGAAGAGCTGCGCGTGTTCCTCGAGGAAGCCGCGGGCGTGTCGAAGTACAAGGAGCGCCGCCGCGAAACGGAAAACCGCCTGCACGACACGCGCGAGAACCTGACGCGCGTCGAGGACATCGTCCGCGAGCTCGGCGCGAACCTCGAGAAGCTCGAGGCGCAGGCCGTCGTCGCGACCAAATACAAGGAACTCGTCGCCGACGGCGAGGAGAAGCAGCGCCTGTTGTGGCTGCTGCGCAAGAACGAGGCCGCGAGCGAGCAGCAGAAGCAGCAGCGCGCGATCGAGCAGGCGCAGATCGACCTCGAGGCGCAGACGGCAAAGCTGCGCGAGGTCGAGTCGCAGCTCGAGACGTTGCGGGTCGCGCATTATTCGGCGAGCGACGCGATGCAGGGCGCGCAGGGGGCGCTCTACGAGGCGAACGCCGAAGTGAGCCGCCTCGAGGCCGAGATCAAGTTCATCGTCGAATCGCGCAATCGCGTGCAGGCGCAGATCGCCGCGCTGAACGCGCAGCGCGAGCAATGGCGTGCGCAGGCCGAGAAGGCGCAGGACGAGCTCGAGGAAGCGGAAGAAGCGCGGGCGATGGCCGACGAGAAGGCCGCGCTCGCTGAAGACAACGCGGCTGCGAAGCACGACGCGCTCCCGGCGCTCGAGGCGAAATGGCGCGATGCGCAGGCGCAGCTCAACGACGAACGCGCGCGGATCGCGCAGACCGAACAGTCGTTGAAGCTCGAGGCCGCGCACCAGCGCAATGCCGACCAGCAGCTCCAGCAGCTTCAGCAGCGCCACGAACGCCTGAAGTCCGAGGCGGGCGGGCTCGACGCACCGGACGAAGCGCAGCTCGAGGAGTTGCGCATGCAGCTCGCCGAGCAGGAAGAGATCCTCGCCGAAGCCCAGGCACGCCTCACCGATGCGCAGGACGCGCTGCCGCGCCTCGACGGCGAACGCCGTGCCGCGCAGGAGCGCGTACAGGCCGAAAGCGCGCAGATCCACCAGCTCGAGGCGCGGCTCGCCGCGCTCAAGCAGCTGCAGGAGAACGTGCAGACCGAAGGCAAGATTCAGCCGTGGCTCGACAAGCACGAGCTCGGCGCGCTGCCGCGTCTCTGGAAGAAGCTGCACGTCGAGGCGGGCTGGGAAGCGGCGCTCGAGGCCGTGCTGCGCGAGCGTCTGGCTGCGCTCGAAGTGTCGAATCTCGACTGGGTGAAGGCGTTCGCGACCGACGCGCCGCCCGCGAAGCTCGCGTTCTACGCGCCGCCCGCGGCCGGTGAACCGCCGGCCGCCGCGGCCGGGCTGCGCCCGGTGCTGTCGCTCGTACGCATCGACGATGCGGGCATCCGTGCGGTGCTGAACGACTGGCTCGGCAACGTGTACGTCGCCGACGACGTCGCGCAGGCGCTCGCGACGCGCGCGCAACTGCCGGCAGGCGGCGCGTTCGTCGTCAAGGCCGGCCACATCGTCACGCGTGTCGGCGTGCAGCTGTACGCGGCCGATTCGGAGCAGGCCGGGATGCTGGCCCGCCAGCAGGAAATCGAGAACCTGACGCGCCAGGTGCGCGCGCAGGCGCTGCTCGCCGACGAGGCCCGCACCGCCGCCGTGCGGGCGGAGGCCGCGCACACGCAGGCCACGCAGGCGCTCGGCGACGTGCGCGCGCAGGCCGAGCGCGCGACGCAGCGCGTGCACGCACTGCAGATGGACGTGCTGAAGCTCGCGCAGGCGCATGAGCGCTACACGCAGCGCAGCACGCAGATCCGCGAGGAGCTCGAGGAAATCGGCGCGCAGATCGACGAGCAGCGCGCGCTGCGCGCGGAATCGGAAGCGAACTTCGAGCGTTTCGACGGCGAACTCGCCGAACTGCAGGCGTGCTTCGAGGACAACCAGCTCGCATTCGAGGCGCTCGACGAATCGCTGACGCAGGCGCGCCAGGAAGCGCGCGACCTCGAGCGCGGCGCGAACGACGCACGCTTCGCCGCGCGCAACGCGGTCACGCGGATCGACGAGCTCAAGCGCAGCATCCAGGTCGCGCACGAGCAGAGCGAGCGCGTCGCCGCGTCGCTGGAAGACGCGCGCGCCGAACTCGAAACGATCAACGAGCAGACCGCGCACACGGGCCTGCAGGACGCGCTCGAAATTCGCGCGGTGAAGGAAGAGGCGTTGCAGGCCGCGCGGATCGAGCTCGACGACCTGACGGCAAAGCTGCGCGCTTCGGACGAGCAGCGTCTCGTCGCCGAGCGTTCGCTGCAGCCGTTGCGCGACCGCATCACCGAGCTGCAGCTGAAGGAGCAGGCCGCGCGCCTGTCCGTCGAGCAGTTTGCCGAGCAGCTCGCGGCGGCCGAGGTCGACGAGCAAGCGCTGCGCGAGAAGCTGACGCCGGACCTGAAACCGTCGTACCTGCAGGGCGAGGTCACGCGCCTGAACAACGCGATCAACGCGCTGGGTCCGGTCAACATGGCCGCGCTCGACGAGCTGAAGGCCGCGAGCGAGCGCAAGGTGTTCCTCGATGCGCAGTCGGCCGACCTGACCGACGCGATCACGACGCTCGAGGATGCGATCCACAAGATCGACCAGGAAACCCGCACGCTGCTGCAGGGCACGTTCGACGAGGTCAACCGTCACTTCAGCGACCTGTTCCCGCGCCTGTTCGGCGGCGGCCAGGCGAAGCTGATCATGACGGGCGACGAGATCCTCGACGCGGGCGTGCAGGTGATGGCGCAGCCGCCGGGCAAGAAGAACGCGACCATTCACCTGCTGTCGGGCGGCGAAAAGGCGCTGACCGCCACCGCGCTGGTGTTCGCGATGTTCCAGCTGAACCCGGCGCCGTTCTGTCTGCTCGACGAGGTCGACGCGCCGCTCGACGACGCGAACACCGAGCGTTTCGCGAATCTCGTGCGCGCGATGTCCGACAAGACGCAGTTCCTCTTCATCTCGCACAACAAGATCGCGATGGAGATGGCGCAGCAACTGATCGGCGTGACGATGCAGGAGCAGGGCGTGTCGCGGATCGTTGCGGTGGACATGGAAACCGCCGCGGGTTTTGCCCAGAATTGACGTTTGACGAAACCGGACCGCGTTCGCGCGGCGCATGGGCGCCCGTTCGCGAGTCCGACGAACAAGAATTGCTGATGGAGCGTGCATGGACGAGTTGACACTCGGATTGATCGGCGCGGGCGCCGTCGTGGTGGGCGGCGTCGTGGTCTACAACGCGTGGCAGGGCGCGAAGGTGCGGCGCAGGATGCCGCGCCCGATGCCGGAAGAGACGGCCGAGGCGATGAATCGCCCCGAGCGCGACGAAGAGCTGCCGTTCATCGAGCCGGTGCGCCAGCCCGTGCGCCGCGAATCCGCGGCGCCGGCACCGGCAGCCGCTGCCGCGAGCGCATCGGCCGACGCCGCGCGCGTCGAGCCGACCTTCGGTGGCGTGGCGCCTGCCGACACGCCGGCCGACCTGCAGGCCGAGGCCACCGGCGTCGACGCGCCGTCGGCGTCGGCCGAGTCGGCCGAGCAGGCCGTCGACGAAGGTGCGGTCGCCGCCACGCAGGAAGCACCGGCCGCGGATGCATCGAACGAACCGGCTGAACCCGTGCTGCCCGCCGCGACGACGATTTCGTCGGCGCCGCCCGCGATCGTCGATCGCCGGATCGACTGCATCGTGCCGATTCGCCTCGGCGCGCCGCTGCCGGGCGACAAGATCCTGCCGGTCGCGCAGCGGCTGCGCCGCGCGGGCAGCAAGCCCGTGCATATCGAGGGCAAGCCGGAAGGCGGCCAGTGGGAACTGCTGCAGAACGGCGTGCGCTATGAAGAGCTGCGTGCCGCCGCCCAGCTCGCGAACCGCAGCGGCGCGCTGAACGAACTCGAATTTTCCGAATTCGTGACGGGCGTCCAGCAGTTCGCCGACGCGATCGACGGCGCACCGGAATTCCCGGACATGATGGAGACGGTCGCGATGGCGCGCGAACTCGACGGCTTTGCCGCGCAGTGCGACGCGCAGTTGTCGATCAACGTGATGTCGGACGGCGCGCCGTGGTCGGCGAACTACGTGCAGGCCGTCGCTTCCCAGGACGGGCTGCTGCTGTCGCGCGACGGCACGCGCTTCGTGAAGCTCGATGCGAAGCAGAACCCCGTGTTCATGCTGCAGTTCGGCGACACGAACTTCCTGCGCGACGACCTGACCTACAAGGGCGGCAACATGATCACGCTGGTGCTCGACGTGCCGGTCGCCGAAGAGGACATCCTGCCGTTCCGGCTGATGTGCGACTACGCGAAGTCGCTGTCCGAGCGGATCGGTGCGCGGGTCGTCGACGATTCGCGCCGGCCGCTGCCGGAATCGACGCTGGTGGCGATCGACCAGCAACTCATGAAGCTGTACGCGAAGCTCGAGGAAGCGGGCATCCCGGCCGGTTCGCCGGTCACGCGCCGCCTCTTCAGCCAGTAACGCGTTTCACGGGCGACGGCCTGCGGTGCCGTCGCCCGTTGTCGTTGCAGCGCCGCAAACACATCGTCCGTGTGCACTGCAACGCGCCTGCGCGGCACGCATCGCGTGCCCCCGCCGCGGCGTCAAACTGAGATAATCGAACATCCGATTTTTCAGAGCGAATTGCCGCCAGCATGGCCCGAACCCAAGCCGAACCGCCAGCCAGCCACCCCGACGCGCGTGCCGCTTGGCTGCGCGATCAACTCGAGCGGGCGAATTACGCCTATTACGTGCTCGACCAGCCGGATCTGCCCGACGCCGAATACGACCGGCTCTTCGGCGAGCTGCAACAGCTCGAAACCGATCATCCCGAGCTCGTGACGCCCGATTCGCCGACGCAGCGCGTCGGCGGCGAAGTGGCGAGCGGTTTCACGCCGGTCGTCCATGACGCGCCGATGCTGTCGCTGAACAACGGCTTCGCCGACGAGGACATCGCCGCGTTCGACAAGCGCGTCGCCGATGCGCTCGGCAAGACGACCGATCTTGCCGGCTCGGTGACGGATCCCGTCGAATACGCATGCGAGCTGAAGTTCGACGGGCTTGCGATCTCGCTGCGCTACGAGCACGGCGTGTTCGTGCAGGCATCGACGCGCGGCGACGGCACGACCGGCGAGGACGTGACGGAGAACGTCCGCACGATCCGCTCGATCCCGCTGAAGCTGAAGGGCGCGCACGTGCCCGCCGTGCTCGACGTGCGCGGCGAGGTGCTGATGTTCAAGCGCGATTTCGCACGCCTGAACGAACGCCAGCGCGCGGCCGAGCAGCGCGAATTCGCGAATCCGCGCAATGCGGCGGCCGGCAGCCTGCGCCAGCTCGACCCGAAGATCACCGCGCAGCGTCCGTTGTCGTTCTTCTCGTACGGGATCGGCGTGCTCGACGGGATGCCGATGCCGGACACGCACAGCGCGCTGCTCGACTGGTACGAGTCGCTCGGCCTGCCGGTGAACCGCGAACGCGCGGTCGTGCTCGGCGCCGACGGCCTGCTCGGTTTCTTCCGCAAGGTCGGCGAGAAGCGCGAATCGCTGCCGTACGATATCGACGGCGTCGTGTACAAGGTCAACCGGCGCGACGAGCAGGACCGCCTCGGCTTCGTGTCGCGCGCGCCGCGCTTCGCGCTCGCGCACAAGTTCCCCGCGCAGGAAGCATTGACGAAGCTCGTCGCGATCGACGTGCAGGTCGGCCGCACGGGCGCGATCACGCCGGTCGCGCGGCTCGAGCCGGTGTTCGTCGGCGGCGCGACGGTAACCAACGCAACGCTGCACAACGAGGACGAAGTGCGCCGCAAGGACATCCGGATCGGCGATACCGTGATCGTGCGGCGCGCGGGCGACGTGATTCCCGAAGTCGTCGGCGCGCTGCTCGATCGCCGGCCGGCCGATGCGGCCGAGTTCGTGATGCCGACCGAGTGCCCGGTATGCGGCTCGAAGATCGAGCGCCTGCCCGACGAGGCGATCGCGCGCTGCACGGGCGGCCTGTTTTGCCCGGCGCAGCGCAAGCAGGCGCTGTGGCACTTCGCGCAGCGCCGCGCGCTCGACATCGATGGGCTCGGCGAGAAGATCATCGATCAGCTCGTCGAGCTGAACCTCGTGCGCACGCCGGCCGACCTGTTCAATCTCGGTTTCGCGACGCTCGCGGAACTCGACCGGTTCGCCGAGAAGTCCGCACAGAATCTGCTCGACTCGCTCGAAAAGGCGAAGCACACGACCCTCGCGCGCTTCATCTACGGGCTCGGGATCCGCCATGTCGGCGAATCGACCGCGAAGGATCTCGCGAAGCATTTCGGGTCGCTGACGCCGATCATGGACGCGTCGATCGAGGAACTGCTCGAAGTGAACGACGTCGGTCCGATCGTGGCCGAGTCGCTGCACCAGTTCTTCGCGGAAGAGCACAACCGCACGGTGATCGAGCAGTTGCGCGCGCCCGGCAAGGTCACGTGGCCCGAAGGCCCGCCCGCGCCGAAGGCGCCGCAGGGCGTGCTCGCCGGCAAGACGGTCGTGCTGACGGGCACGCTGCCGACGCTCACGCGCGACGCGGCGAAGGAGATGCTCGAAGCGGCGGGCGCGAAAGTCGCGGGCTCGGTATCGAAGAAGACGGATTACGTGGTCGCGGGCGCTGACGCCGGCAGCAAGCTCGCGAAGGCCGAGGAACTCGGCATCCCCGTGCTGGACGAAGACGGACTGCACCAACTCCTGGAGGGCAACACGCCATGATTCGCGAGATCCTGAAGATGGGCGATCCGCGCCTGCTCGAAGTCGCCAAGCCGGTCGAGCGGTTCGATACCCCCGAACTGCACGAGATCGTCGCGGACATGTTCGAGACGATGCATCACGCGAACGGTGCGGGGCTTGCCGCGCCGCAAATCGGCGTCGGTCTGCAGATCATCATCTTCGGCTTCGGCAGCAACAACCGTTATCCGGACGCACCGCCCGTGCCCGAGACGGTGCTGATCAACCCGAAGCTCGAGTACATGCCGCCGGACATGGAGGAGGGCTGGGAGGGCTGCCTGTCGGTGCCGGGCATGCGCGGCGTCGTCAGCCGCTATGCGAAGGTGCGCTACAGCGGCTTCGATCAGTTCGGCGCGAAGCTCGACCGCGTCGCCGAAGGCTTCCACGCGCGGGTCGTCCAGCACGAATACGATCACCTGATCGGCAAGCTGTATCCGATGCGGATCACCGACTTCACGCGCTTCGGCTTCACCGAAGTGTTGTTTCCGGGGCTTGATCCGGCCGACGACGACTGACCGTCATGCGGCCGCGCGCGCCGTCGCCGTATCGAAACGCAAAAAGCCCGCTTGCGCGGGCTTTTTGCATTGCGCGGCACGCAGTGCGTGCCCGCCGTCAGAACGACTCGTCAGCCGACAGATAGCGCCATTGCCCTTGCGGCAACGCGCCGAGCATCACGCGGCCCATCCGCACGCGTTTCAGACCGATCACTTCGAGACCGACCAGTTCGCACATGCGGCGGATCTGGCGCTTCTTGCCTTCGCGCAGCACGAAACGCAGCTGTTCGCCGTTCTGCCAGCTCACCATCGCGGGCTTCAGCGGGACGCCGTCGAGCTCGAGACCGTGGCGCAGCTTCGCGAGCGATTCCGCGGGGAAGTGCTGGTCGATGTCGATCAGCCGTTCGCCGAAGCGCACGCGCACCAGATATTCCTTGTCGATGTCCGACTGCTCGCCGATCAGTTGCTTCGCGATCCGGCCGTTCTGCGTCAGCACGAGCAGGCCGGTCGAATCGATGTCGAGCCGCCCGGCCGGCGCGAGCGCATGCAGATGCTGCGGCGAGAAGCGCAGTTGCGAGCGGTCGCCGCTCCACTGGTTCGCGCGCGTGATCAGTACCGATGCCGGCTCGTAGCCGTCTTCCGCCTGACCCGACACGTAGCCGACCGGCTTGTGCAGCAGGATCGTCACCTGCGCGGCCTGCGCGGCGCTCGCGCGTTCGTCGATCTCGATCTTCTGGTCCGGGCGGACCTTGGTGCCGAGCGTGTCGATGCGTTCGCCGTCGACGAGCACCCAGCCCTTTTCGATCCATTCGTCCGCTTCGCGGCGCGAGCACAGGCCGAGTTCGGACATGCGCTTCGACAGGCGCATCAGGCCCGTTTCGTCGCCGTGGTCGACGTCGGCGGCGCGGCGCTTGACCGGTTGCGCGGTCTTCAGCGCGGCGCCGGTCGAGCGGCGTTCGGTGCCGCTACGTTCGTTGTCGCGTGCGGGGCGCGCCGGACGGTCGGACGACGTGCGGCGTTCGCCGAAGCTGCGCTTTTCGCCGTAGCCAGCTGCCTTGTCGCGGTAGGGTGCGCGTGCAGCGCCTTCGGCGCCTGCGCGGCGCGGGCGCGCATCGTCGTCGTTGCGACGGGCCGGGCGGTCGGAGGTCGTACGGCGTTCGCCGAAGCTGCGCTTTTCGCCTGCGCCGGCTGCCTTGTCGCGGTAGGGCGCACGTGCGCCGCCTTCAGCGCCTGCGCGGCGCGGGCGCGTATCGTCGTCGCTGCGGCGAGCCGGGCGGTCGGACGACGTACGGCGTTCGCCGAAGCTGCGCTTTTCGCCTGCGCCGGCTGCCTTGTCGCGGTAGGGCGCACGTGCGCCGCCTTCAGCGCCCGCGCCGCGCGGGCGCGTATCGTCGTCGCTGCGGCGAGCCGGGCGGTCGGATGTTGTGCGGCGTTCGCCGAAGCTGCGCTTTTCGCCTGCGCCGCCTGCCTTGTCGCGGTAGGGCGCACGTGCGCCACCTTCAGCGCTTGCGCGGCGCGGGCGCGTATCGTCGTCGCTGCGGCGAGCCGGGCGGTCGGACGACGTACGGCGTTCGCCGAAGCTGCGCTTTTCGCCTTCACCGGCTGCCTTGTCACGATAGGGCGCACGTGCGCCGCCTTCGGTGCCAGCACGGCGCGGCCGCGCATCGGGCTTGCCGTCGGTGCCGCGATATGGACGGGCGTCGCCGCGTTCGGCGCGGCCGCCAGGCTTCGCGTCACTGCGATAGCCGCGCTCGGCGCCGCCGTCACGCGGCGCGCGCTTCGCCGGAGCGCGTTCCGCACCCGGGCCCTCCGCGCCGCGCGGCTTGAACGCACGCTCGCCGGCGGCGGCCGGTGCGGCGGCCTTCTTCGGGCGCGGCGGCTTGTCGGCCGCGGACGGCGCGGCGGGGCGCACCGCCTTGCGGGCGACGAGGCTGCCGGAGCGGACAGGTGCGCGGGTCGGCGACGCCGGCCGCGGATTCTTGACGGTCAATTTGGTGCGCATAAACGCTGGGATTCATTCAGACTGCGATCGCGCGCAGCAATTCGGTTTCGAGCTGGATCTGCAAGCGGTTGTCGGACAGGCCGGCACCGTCGAGCAGGAAGATGTCCTCGACGCGTTCGCCGAGCGTATTGATCCGCGCCGCGTGGACGCCGACCCGATGCTCGGCCAGGACGCGCGCGATCGAATAGAGAAGGCCCGGCCGGTCGTTGGCGGACACGGACAGGATGTAGTACTGACCGCGCTCGTCGGCCCGGAGGTCGACGCGCGGCGTAATCGGAAACGTCCGGGACAGCCGCGACAGGCGACCCTTGGACGGCTCAGGCAGTGACGCGGTTTCGGCAAGGCGCGTCGCGAGTTGCTGTTCGACGAGATTCGCGATGTCGCGGTAGCGCACGTCGCGTTCGGTCTGCGTGACGATGAAGTTGTCGAGCGCATAGCCGTGCCGCGTCGTGCTGACGCGCGCATCGAGCACCGACAGCCCGTTGCGGTCGAAGTACGCGCAAATGCCCGCGAACAGGTCGGGGCGGTCCTTCACGTACACGAGCACTTGCAGCGCGTCGCCGATCGGCGACGGCCGCGCGCGGACGATCGCGGTTTCGGCGTTCACGTGCCGGTACAGCACGCGCGTCTGCCATGCGATGTCGGCCGCGTCGTGGCGCAGGAAAAAGCCGATGTCGAGCTGATCCCACAGCGCGCGATGCGCGTCGTCGGGCACGGTCTCGAGGCGCAGCAGCGCGAGCGCCTGCTCCTGCCGCGACTTCAGTTCCGAATGCGCGTCGGGATTGGCGCCGCCGAGCACCGCCAGCGTGATCCGGTAGAGGTCTTCGAGAAGCTTGCCCTTCCACGTGTTCCACACCTTCGGGCTCGTGCCGCGGATATCGGCGACGGTCAGCAGGTAGAGCGCGGTGAGGTAGCGTTCGTTGCCGACGACTTCGGCGAAGCGCTTGATGACCTCCGGGTCGCTCGTGTCCTGCTTCTGTGCGACCTGGCTCATCGTCAGGTGATGCTGGACGAGCCACACGATCAGCGCCGCGTCGTCGCCGGCGATCCCGTGCTCGCGGCAGAAACGCCGCGCGTCGGCCATCCCGAGCGTCGAGTGGTCGCCGCCGCGGCCTTTCGCGATGTCGTGGAACAACGCCGCGACATACAGCACCCACGGGCGCTCGAAATTGCCGATCAGCTGGCTGCAGAACGGGTACTCGTGCGCGTGCTCGGCCACCGCGAAGCGGCGAATGTTGCGCAACACCATCAGGATGTGCTGGTCGACCGTGTACACGTGGTAAAGGTCGTGCTGCATCTGGCCGACGATGCGGCGGAAATTCAGCAGATAGCGGCCGAGCACGCTCGTCTGGTTCATCAGCCGGAACGCATGCGTGATGCCTTCGGGCTGCTGCAGGATCTGCATGAACGTGCGGCGGTTCTGCGGATCGCGCCGCCACGTGTCGTTCATGATCTCGCGCGAGTTGTACAGCGCGCGCAGCGTGCGGGCGGACAGACCCTTCACGCCACGGGTCGCCTCGTACAGCAGGAACGCTTCGAGGATCGCGTCCGGATGGCGTTCGAACACGCCGTCGTCGACGATCTCGAGCATGCCCTGCTTCTCGACGAAGCGATCGGGCGACAGCACGCGCGTGATGCCACTCGTCGCGGGAAACAGCTGCGCCTCGATGTTCTGGATCAGGATCGTCGCCAGCTGCGTGACCGCTTTCGCGGCCCAGTAGTAACGGCGCATCAGCTGCTCGCTTGCGCGCTTGGCCTGCGTCGGCTGGTAGCCGAAGCTCTCGGCGGCCTGCGTCTGCAGGTCGAACACGAGCATGTCCTGGCGGCGGCCGGCGATCACGTGCAGCCGCGCGCGCAGCGTCTTCAGGAATCCTTCGTTGCGGCGCAGCTCGCGCGCCTCGCGATCGGTGATGAGGCCGCGCGTGTCGAGCTCGCGCCAGCTGCTGCCGAAGCCGGCCGCGCGCGCGATCCAGAGGATCGTCTGCAGGTCGCGCAACCCGCCCGGGCTTTCCTTCACGTTCGGTTCGAGGCTGTACGGCGTGTCCTGGAACTTCGCGTGGCGCTGGCGCATCTCGAGCACCTTCGCGGTGAAGAATGCGCGCGCGTCGAGCGCCTCGTGATACCGCACGGTGAAGCGCTCGAACAGCGCGGTGCTGCCGACGATGCGGCGCGCCTCGAGCAGCGAGGTCTGCACGGTGACGTCCTGCGATGCTTCCTCGATGCATTGGGCGACCGTGCGCACGCTGCTGCCGATCTCGAGGCCGAGATCCCATGCCATCCCGATGAAGCGCTCGATGCGCGCGTCGAGCGCCGCGTCGTGCGCATCGGGCAGCAGCACGAGGATGTCGACGTCGGAGTAGGGCGCGAGCTCGCCGCGCCCGTAGCCGCCGACGGCGACGAGTGCGAGCGTCGCGGGCAGCCCGCAGTCGTCCCACACGCGCTTGAGCACGTCGTCGGTGAGTTTCGACAGTGCGTGCATCAGCGACGCGACGTTCGTCGCGCTGCGAAAGCGCTCGAGCATGTCAGCCTTGGCGGCCTTGAATTCGGCGCGCCGCGACAGCGCTTCGGGCGAGGGGGCGGCGTGAGCGCTCATGGGCGTGCCGTTCAGGTCAGCAGGTCAGGGGCGGGCTGGCGCGGCGGCGCTCAGACCGCGGCGGCCGGTTGCGCGAACACCGGGCGCGCCGGCGTGCCGGCGGACACGGTCAGCACCTCGTAGCCCGTCTCGGTGACGAGCACCGTGTGCTCCCACTGCGCGGACAGGCTGCGGTCGCGCGTCTTGACCGTCCACTGGTCGGGCATCGTGCGGATATCGCGCTTGCCGGCGTTGATCATCGGCTCGATCGTGAAGATCATCCCGGCCTTCAGCTCGATGCCGGTGCCCGGACGGCCGTAGTGGACGACCTGCGGATCCTCGTGGAACACCGTGCCGATGCCGTGGCCGCAGTATTCGCGCACGACGCTGTAGCCCTGCGCTTCCGCATGCTTCTGGATCGCGTAGCCGATGTCGCCGAGGTGGGCGCCGGGCTTGACCTGGTCGATGCCGAGCCACATGCACTCGTAGGTGGTCTGTACGAGGCGCTTCGCGAGGATCGAGCCCTCGCCGACGATGAACATCCGGCTGGTGTCGCCGAAGTAGCCGTTCTTGATCACGGTGATGTCGATGTTCAGCGCGTCGCCGTTCTTGATCACCTTCTCGCCCGGAATGCCGTGGCAGATCACGTCGTTGACGGAGATGCAGGTGGCCTTCGGGTACGGCGGATAGCCGGGCGGCTGATAATTCAGCGGCGCGGGGATCGTGCCCTGCTCGTTGAGCATGAATTCGTGACAGAGCCGGTCGAGTTCGGCGGTCGTGACGCCCGCGACGACGTGCGGCGTGATGAAGTCGAGCACTTCGCTCGCGAGACGGCAGGCGACGCGCATCTCGGCGATGTCGTGTTCGTTTTTGAGCGTAATAGCCATCGAGGTATGCCTGGAATGCGGTGAATTGACGGATTATCGCACCTTATGGCGGGCCTCGCAGCCCCTGCCGGCGGTGCCGATGCGGGTTTTCGCGGATTGTCCGGCCGACTGCCGCGCGGCAAGCGAAAGTGCCGGGCGACTTGAGAGCCGACAAATCGGCGTGCTATACTCTCTGGCTAAGTCGACATCCAAATGCCGAACATGTCCGTCATCGGGCGGTGCAGGGCGGCATGGCAATGAAAGGCTTGCGGCACGGGCATTTTCGCACGTGCCGAATCGCAAGCCGGCGCAACCAGGGTGCCGGCCGCGCGGAACGAGGGTCCTTCGGGGCGCGTTCGCGCGGCGGTACGGCAGCCGGCTTAAGACCCAACCCTCGTGGAGAATTTACATGGCAGTCACGATGCGCCAAATGCTGGAAGCGGGTGTCCACTTCGGTCACCAGACCCGTTTCTGGAACCCGAAGATGGCTCCGTTCATTTTCGGTCACCGCAACAAGATTCACATCATCAACCTCGAAAAGACGCTGCCGATGTTCACGGACGCACAGAAGTACGTGCGCCAGCTGGCAGCGAACCGCGGCACGATCCTGTTCGTCGGCACGAAGCGTCAGTCGCGTGACACGATCGCCCAGGAAGCGCAGCGCGCGGGCATGCCGTACGTCAACGCACGCTGGCTCGGCGGCATGATGACCAACTTCAAGACGCTGAAGGTTTCGATCAAGCGCCTGAAGGACATGGAAGCGGCAGTCGAGGCAGGCGAGCTCGAGAAGATGAGCAAGAAGGAAGCGCTGCTGTTCGAACGCGAAATCGCCAAGCTGCAGAAGTCGATCGGCGGCGTGAAGGACATGGGCGGCATTCCGGACGCAATCTTCGTCGTCGACGTCGGCTACCACAAGATTGCCGTGACGGAAGCGAACAAGCTGGGCGTGCCGGTCATCGCCGTGGTCGATACGAACCACTCGCCGGAAGGTGTGGATTACGTGATCCCGGGTAACGACGACTCGAGCAAGGCAGTCGCGCTGTACGCCGAAGGCGTGGCCGACGCGATCCTGGAAGGCCGTGCGAACGCGGTCAACGAAGTAGTCCAGGCAGCGCGTGGCGACGACGAGTACGTCGAGGAAAACGCGTAACTGGCCCCGAGCCGGCGCAAAAAGGGGGCTCTCAACAGGCCCCCTTTTTTTAAGCTTGTGCGCCGGACCTGATCGCGCCGAATCGGCGCGGGTCCGGAAACGATTTTCGGCCGTTCGCGTCCAAGCGGGCGGCGTTGTGAATACAGACTCAAGGAGCGAATGATGGCGGCAATTACCGCAAGCATGGTGGCAGAACTGCGCGCAAAGACCGACGCACCGATGATGGAGTGCAAGAAGGCGCTGACGGAAGCCGACGGCGATCTGGCCAAGGCTGAAGAGCTGCTGCGCGTGAAGCTCGGCAACAAAGCGAGCAAGGCGGCATCGCGCGTGACGGCCGAAGGCGTCGTCGCATCGTTCGTCGGCGGCAACGCGGGCGCGCTGGTCGAATTGAACTGCGAAACCGACTTCGTCGCGAAGAACGACGACTTCCTCGCATTCTCGAAGACGGTCGCGGAACTCGTCGCGACGCAAAACCCGGCCGACGTGGCAGCGCTGTCGGCACTGCCGCTCGACGGCTCGACGGTCGACGCAGTGCGTCTGGCCCTGATCGGCAAGATCGGCGAGAACGTGTCGATCCGCCGTTTCGTCCGTTTCGAAACCGCGAACAAGATCGCAACGTACCTGCACGGCGCGCGTATCGGCGTGATCGTCGAGTACACGGGTGCGGAAGAGCAGGTCGGCAAGGACGTCGCGATGCACATCGCCGCGATGAAGCCGGTCGCGCTGTCGTCGGCCGACGTGCCGGCGGAGCTGATCGAGACGGAGCGCCGTGTCGCCGAGCAGAAGGCTGCCGAATCGGGCAAGCCGGCTGAAATCGTCGCGAAGATGGTCGACGGCAGCGTCCAGAAGTACCTGAAGGAAGTGTCGCTGCTGAACCAGACGTTCGTGAAGAACGACAAGCAGACGATCGAGCAGATGCTGAAGGCAGTGAATGCGGCAGTGCAGAAGTTCGCGCTGTTCGTCGTCGGCGAAGGCATCGAGAAGCGCCAGGACGACTTCGCCGCCGAAGTGGCCGCGCAAGTCGCAGCAGCAAAGCAGCAGTAAGCAGTCAGGCAGTATCCGCGGCGGGCGTCCGCTCCGCCGCGGCCCCGGCGGCGCCGCCGGCCGGCCGGGAACCCCCGTCCGACCGTCGGCGCTTGCCCGAATCAGTATTTCGCCCCTACAGTTCGTGGTTGTCATCCTCTCGTCGCTCGGAAGCCCCTATGTCCAATGCCTATAAACGCGTCCTCCTCAAACTCTCCGGCGAAGCGCTGATGGGCGACGATGCCTTCGGCATCAATCGCGCGACGATCGAGCGGATGGTGGCGGATATCGCCGAAGTCGTGGGTCTCGGCACGCAGCTCGCGGTCGTGATCGGCGGCGGTAACATTTTCCGCGGTGTCGCGGGTGGTGCGGCCGGCATGGACCGCGCGACGGCCGACTACATGGGGATGCTGGCGACGATGATGAACGCGCTGGCGCTGCAGGATGCGATGCGCCACGCCGGCATCGTCGCGCGCGTGCAGTCCGCGCTGCGCATGGACCAGGTCGTCGAGCCGTACATCCGGCCCCGCGCGATCCGCCAGCTCGAGGAAGGCAAGGTCGTGATCTTCGCGGCCGGCACGGGTAACCCGTTCTTCACGACGGACACGGCCGCCGCGCTGCGCGGTTCGGAAGTGGGCGCCGAGGTCGTACTGAAGGCGACCAAGGTCGACGGCGTATATTCTGCCGATCCGAAGAAGGATCCGTCGGCCACGCGCTACACGACGATCAGCTTCGACGAGGCGATCAGCCGCAATCTGCAGGTGATGGACGCGACGGCCTTCGCGCTGTGCCGCGACCAGAAGCTGCCGATCCGCGTGTTTTCGATCAACAAGCCCGGCGCGCTCAAGCGTATCGTGCTGGGCGAGGACGAAGGTACGCTCGTCCACGTGTAAACTCCCGCGGATGCGGGCAAGCGGCGTGGGTCGCCGGCCGCGGTGCGTGGCGCGCCGGGCGGGGCCCGCGTTCTTTGAAGGTTGGAAGGTTTGGAGGTTGAAATGAGTGTCGCTGATGTCAAGAAGGGCGTAGAGCAGAAGATGCAGCGCTCGATCGAAGCGTTCAAGAACGATCTGGCGAAGATCCGTACGGGCCGTGCGCATACCGGTCTGCTCGATCACGTGCAGGTCGACTACTACGGTTCGATGGTGCCGATCTCGCAGGTTGCGAACCTGACGCTCGTCGACGCACGCACGATCGGCGTGCAGCCGTGGGAAAAGAACATGGTCGCGAAGGTCGAGAAGGCCATCCGCGAAGCCGATCTCGGCCTGAACCCGGCGACGGCCGGCGACCTGATCCGCGTGCCGATGCCCGCGCTGACGGAAGAGCGCCGCCGCGAGCTGACCAAGGTTGTCAAGAGCGAAGGCGAAACGGCCAAGGTTGCGATCCGTAACCTGCGCCGCGACGCGAACGAAGCGCTCAAGAAGCTCGTGAAGGACAAGGAAATCTCGGAAGACGACGAGCGCCGTGCGAGCGACGACGTGCAGAAGCTGACCGACAAGCACGTTGCCGAAGTCGACAAGCTCGTGCAGAGCAAGGAAGCCGAGATCATGACGGTTTGACGACCGTCCTCGCGCGCCGCCTTCTTCCCGCATTACTGTCTCAACGGCCATGACCTATACCAGCTCTACCGTTCGCGTGCCTGACGTCGGCGCCGTGCCGCGTCATATCGCGATCATCATGGACGGCAACGGCCGTTGGGCGACCGAACGCCGCTTGCCGCGCGTCGCGGGGCACACCCGCGGCGTGGATGCCGTGCGGGCGGTGGTCGAAGGCTGCGCGCGCGCCGGCGTCGAATATCTGACGCTGTTCGCGTTCAGTTCGGAAAACTGGCGCCGGCCGAACGACGAAGTGTCGTTCCTGATGCGGCTGTTCATCACCGCGCTCGAGCGCGAGATCGGCAAGCTGCATGCGAACGGGATCCGCCTGCGGGTGGTGGGCGATCTCGAGCGCTTCGAGCCGCGCATCCGCGAACTGATCCGCCGTGCCGAAACCAAGACGGCGCGCAACACCCGTCTCACCCTGACGATCGCCGCGAACTACGGCGGCCGCTGGGACATCCTGCAGGCGACGAAGAAACTCGTCGAGCAGGCCGTGCGCGAGGGACGCGAGGTCGACGTGACCGAAGACGCGTTCGCGCCGCACCTGGCGATGGCCTATGCGCCGGAGCCCGATCTCTTCATCCGCACCGGCGGAGAGCAACGCGTCAGCAATTTCCTGCTGTGGCAGCTCGCATACGCCGAATTCTATTTCACCGACAAATACTGGCCGGACTTCGACGGCGCGGCGCTGGCCGACGCGATCGCGTCGTATACCGAGCGCGAGCGCCGTTTCGGGCGCACCAGCGCGCAGCTCGAACCCCAATCGCAGAACGCCGATTCCCTTTCATGCTGAAGACCCGTGTGATCACGGCGGTCGTGATGCTGGCAGTGTTGCTGCCGGTGACGCTGTTCGCGCCGCTCGCCGCGTTCGGCGCGCTGATCGGCGTCGTGCTCGTGTTCGCCGCGTGGGAGTGGGCGCGCCTGCTCAAGCTCGGCGCGACCGGCTCGGTCGTCTACGCGATCGTCGCGGCGCTGGCGCTCGCGGCGACCGCGCCGCTCGGCGTCGAAGCCACTTCGTCCCGTCCCCTTTTCATGGCGGCCGGCGTGTTCTGGCTGCTGGTCGGCCCGTTCTCGCTGCGGCGCAAGCCGGAGCTCGCGGGCGGCGTGTGGCGGCCGTTCCTGCTCGCCGCCGGGCTCGTGGTGTTCGCAGCCTGCTGGCATGCGGTCGTCGCGGCGCGCGCGCAGGGCGTTGCGTTCGTGCTGTCGCTGCTTCTGGTCGTCTGGCTGGCCGATATCGGCGCATATTTCGCGGGCAAGGCCTTCGGAAAGCGTAAACTGGCCGTTACGATCAGTCCTGGCAAGAGCTGGGAAGGCGCGATCGGCGGCTGGCTCGTCGTGATGGTCGTCGCGGGTATCGCGATGGCCGCGCACTGGTTCGAGCCGACCCTGTTTTCCGCATTCGCCGCGCGCTACGGGATGCCCGGTGCGTGGGCCGCGCTGACGCTGCTGGTCGTCTACAGCGTGATCGGCGACCTGTTCGAGTCGCTGCTCAAGCGTCAGGCGGGCGTGAAGGATTCGAGCGGCCTGCTGCCCGGTCACGGTGGCGTGCTCGACCGCGTCGACGCGCTGCTGCCGGTGCTGCCGCTCGCAATGCTGCTGCTTGGTTAAACCACTATTTCTGCTATGCAAAAACGTCTGACACTGCTCGGTTCCACGGGCTCGATCGGAGACAGCACGCTCGACGTGGTCGCCCGCCATCCCGAGCGTTTCTCGGTCTACGCGTTGACCGCGCACCGCAACGGCGACAAGCTCGTCGAGCAGTGCCTGCGCTTCGCACCCGAAATCGCGGTGGTCGGCGATGCGAGCACGGCCGCGCACGTCGAGGCGAAATTGCGCGCGGCGGGCAGCAAGACCACGGTGCTGTACGGGCCGCAGGCGCTCGTCGACGTGTCGAAGAGCGATGGCTGCGATACGGTCGTCGCCGCGATCGTCGGCGCGGCCGGCCTCGCGCCGAGCCTCGCGGCCGCGCGCGCCGGCAAGCGCATCCTGCTCGCGAACAAGGAATCGCTCGTGATGTCGGGCGCGATCTTCATGGACGCCGTGCGCGACCATGGCGCGATCCTGCTGCCGGTCGACAGCGAACACAACGCGATCTTCCAGTGCATGCCGCGCGACGAGAACGAGCACGGCGGGATCTCGAAGATCATCCTGACCGCGTCGGGCGGCCCGTTCCGTACGCGTGAGCCGGCCACGCTCGTCGACGTGACGCCGGACGAAGCATGCAAGCACCCGAACTGGGTGATGGGCCGCAAGATTTCCGTCGATTCCGCGACGATGATGAACAAGGGCCTCGAAGTCATCGAGGCGCACTGGATCTTCGGCCTGCCCGGCGACCGGATCGACGTGCTGATCCACCCGCAGAGCGTGATCCATTCGCTCGTGTCGTACCGCGACGGCTCGGTGCTCGCGCAGCTCGGCAACCCCGACATGCGCACGCCGATCGCGCACGCGCTCGCGTTCCCGGAGCGCGTCGACGCCGGTGTCGACCAGCTCGACCTCGCGCAGATCGCGCAGCTGTCGTTCGAGAAGCCCGACTACACGCGCTTCCCGTGCCTCGCGCTCGCGCTGAAGGCGCTTGAGGAGGGCGGTATCGCGAGCGCCGCGTTGAACGCGGCGAACGAAATCGCGGTCGAAGCATTTCTCGAGCGCCGGATCGGCTTCATGGCGATCGCGGCGACGGTCGATGCGGTGCTCAACGCACTGCCGAACCGTAACCCGAACGGGCTCGAAGACGTCCTTGCGGCGGACGCCGAGGCACGCCGCCTCGCCGCCGAGATCATTGCGAAAGCGCCTGCGCCACGCGTGGAGCGCGCTGTCTGAATGAGGTGCTCATGAACGTGCTGGTCGAACTGATCGCGTTTGCGGTGGCGATCGGGGTGCTGGTCGTCGTGCATGAGTACGGACATTATCGCGTCGCGCGCTGGTGCGGCGTGAAGGTGCTGCGTTTCTCGATCGGTTTCGGCCAGCCCGTCGCGCGCTGGGTCAGCCGCAGGACGGGCACCGAATGGACGCTCTCGGCGTTGCCGCTCGGCGGTTACGTGAAGATGCTCGACGAGCGCGAGCCGGGGGCGGGCGTCAAGCCCGAGGAACTCGATCAGGCGTTCAACCGGCAATCGGTGTTCAAGCGCATCGCAATCGTCGCCGCCGGCCCGATCGCGAACTTCCTGTTGGCAATCGTCCTGTTTTCCGTCGTATTCGCAACCGGCGTGACCGAGCCGGCCGCGGTGCTCGCGCCGCCGGCCGCCGGCACGGTGGCGGCCCACGCGGGCTTCGACGGCGGCGAGACGATCGTGTCGATCCGCGACGCGCGCGTAGGTGACGCGCAAGGTGGCGAGGCCGTGCCTGTGCGCTCGTGGTCGGACCTGCGCTGGAAGCTGCTGTCCGCCGCGTTCGATCATCGCGAGGTCGTGCTCGGCGCGCGCGACGGCGGCGCGTCGACGTTCGACTTCCGCGTCGACCTGCGCAATGTTCCCGAAAGCCAGCTCGACGACGATTTCATGATGCACCTGGGCTTCGAGACCGGCGGCGGCACGCTGTCGGTGGCGTCGGTGCAGCCCGGCAGCGCGGCCGAGCAGGCGGGCCTGAAGGCCGGCGACAAGCTGCTGGCGCTCGACGGCAATCCGATCGGCGGCGCGTCGCGCTTCATCGACGCGGTGAAGCACCATGCGGGCCAGGCGGTCGAACTGCGGGTCGAGCGTGGCGGCGCCACCCGGACGGTGTCGATCGTGCCGCAAGCGCAGCGCGACGATGAAACGGGGCAGCAGATCGGCCGCATCGGCGCGGCGCTGTCGATGCACACGCCGTCGGTCGACGTGCGCTATGGGCCGATCGAGAGTCTGCGGCTCGGCGCGCACCGCACGTGGGACATCGCGGTTTACTCGCTGAAGATGTTCGGACGGATGATCACGGGCGATGCGTCGCTGAAGAATCTGTCCGGCCCGGTGACGATCGCCGACTACGCCGGCAAGAGCGCGCGGCTCGGTCCGTCGGCCTTCCTGTCGTTCCTCGCCCTTGTCAGCATTAGCCTCGGGGTGCTGAACTTGCTGCCGATTCCCGTTTTGGACGGGGGGCATCTGTTATATTATCTGGTTGAAGCCGCGACCGGGAAAGCCGTCTCGGAGCGCTGGCAGCTGATTCTGCAAAGAGCCGGGTTGATCTGCATCGTCGCGTTGTCGGCGATCGCGCTGTTCAACGACCTGGCTCGGTTAATCCATTTCTGAAGCGTCAGGCGGCGGCCAGTCGGCCGCCGCCTGATTTGATGCAGCTAAATATTGGGGATGCACGTTGTTCAAACCTCATCGCTTTGTACCTAAGACAGTTGCAGCGGCCGCGCTCGCCGCGCACGGCCTCGCGGCGCATGCAGCGGCACCGTTCGTGGTGCAAGACATCAAGATCGAGGGGTTGCAGCGCGTCGAAGCGGGTTCGGTGTTCGCCTACCTGCCGATCAAGCAGGGCGATACCTTCACCGACGACAAGGCATCCGAAGCAATCCGCGCGCTGTACGCCACGGGTTTCTTCAACGACGTGCGCATTGCCACCCAGGGCAACGTCGTGATCGTGCAGGTGCAGGAGCGTCCGGCCATCGCGTCGATCGACTTCACCGGCACGAAGGAATTCGACAAGGACAACCTGACGAAGGCGCTGCGCGCGGTGGGTCTGGCCGACGGCCGCTACTACGACAAGGCGCTCGTCGACAAGGCGGAGCAGGAGCTCAAGCGTCAGTACCTGACGCGCGGCTTCTATGCGGCCGAGGTCAAGACGACGGTCACGCCGGTCGACGCGAACCGCGTGTCGATCCTGTTCGCGGTCGCCGAAGGCCCGAGCGCGAAGATCCGCCAGATCAACTTCATCGGCAACAAGGCGTTCAGCACGAGCGCGCTGCGCGACGAGATGCAGCTGTCGACGCCGAACTGGTTCTCCTGGTACACGAAGAACGACCTGTACTCGAAGGAAAAGCTCACGGGCGACCTCGAGGCCGTGCGCTCGTACTACCTGAACCGCGGCTACCTCGAGTTCAACATCGAGTCGACCCAGGTGTCGATCTCGCCCGACAAGAAGGACATGTACCTGACGGTCACGCTGCACGAAGGCGAGCCGTACACGGTGTCGGGCATCAAGCTGTCCGGCAACCTGCTCGACCGCGAAGCCGAACTGAACAAGCTGATCAAGATCAAGCCGGGCGATCGCTTCTCGGCCGAAAAGCTGCAGCAAACGACGAAGTCGATCGTCGACAAGCTCGGCGAATACGGCTATGCGTTCGCGACCGTCAACGCGCAGCCGGACATCGACCAGGCAAACCACAAGGTGAACCTGAATCTCGTCGTCGATCCGAGCCGCCGCGTGTACGTGCGCCGCATCAACGTGGTCGGCAACACGCGTACGCGTGACGAAGTCGTGCGCCGCGAAATGCGCCAGCTCGAAAGCTCGTGGTTCGATTCGAACCGCCTCGCGCTGTCGAAGGACCGCGTGAACCGTCTCGGCTACTTCACCAACGTCGACGTGACGACGGTGCCCGTCGAAGGCACGAACGACCAGGTCGACGTGAACGTGAAGGTCGATGAAAAGCCGACCGGCGCGATCACGCTGGGCGCGGGCTTCTCGTCGACGGATAAGGTGGTGCTGTCGGCCGGCGTGTCGCAGGACAACGTGTTCGGCTCGGGCACGAGCCTGTCGGTGAACGTCAACACCGCGAAGAGCTACCGCACGCTGACCGTCACGCAGGTCGACCCGTACTTCACGGTCGACGGCATCAAGCGGATCACGGATGTCTACTACCGCACGTACCAGCCGCTCTACTATTCGACGAGCTCGAGCTTCCGGATCATCAGCGCGGGCGGCAACCTGAAGTTCGGCATTCCGTTCTCGGAAGTCGACACGGTCTACTTCGGCGCGGGCTTCGAGCAGAACCGTCTCGACGTCGACTCGAACACGCCGCAGAGCTACCAGGATTACGTGAACGAGTTCGGCCGCGTGTCGAACACGGTGCCGCTGACGGTCGCGTGGTCGCGCGACGCGCGTGACAGCGCGCTGATCCCGAGCCGCGGCTACTTCACGCAGGCGAACGTCGAATACGGCGTGCCGGTCGGCAAGATCCAGTACTACAAGGCCGACCTGCAGGCGCAGTACTACTATTCGTTCTCGCGCGGCTTCATCCTGGGCCTGAACCTGCAAGGCGGCTACGGCAACGGTATCGGCAACCCGTACCCGATCTTCAAGAACTACTACGCGGGCGGTATCGGCTCCGTGCGTGGCTACGAGCCGAGCTCGCTGGGCCCGCGCGACACGAAGACGAACGACCCGATCGGCGGTTCGAAGATGTTGGTCGGCAACATCGAGCTGACGTTCCCGCTGCCGGGTACCGGCTACGACCGCACGCTGCGCGTGTTCACGTTCCTCGACGGCGGCAACGTGTGGGGCAACGCGCCGGGCGGCACGAGTACCGGCGCGAACGGCCTGCGTTACGGCTACGGTGTGGGTCTCGCGTGGATCTCGCCGATCGGCCCGCTGAAGCTGAGCCTCGGCTTCCCGCTGCAGAAGCATGAAGGCGACCAGTACCAGAAATTCCAGTTCCAGATCGGGACGGCGTTCTGATCGAACGCATGACAACAGCAACGAGAGGGTAATTTTGCTAACCGGTAAGTTTTCGAAACGAGTGATGTGTGCGCTGACCGTTGCGCTGGCCTTGGGCGCGGCGACGGCACATGCTCAGGACGTCGCCCGCATCGCGGCGGTCAATTCGGATCGGATCCTGCGCGAGTCCGCGCCCGCCAAGGCGGCGCAGACGAAGCTCGAAGCCGAGTTCGCGAAGCGCGACAAGGATCTGCAGGACCTCGCCGCGCGTCTGAAGTCGATGTCCGATTCGCTGGACAAGAACGGCCCGTCGCTGTCGGCGGCCGATCGCGCACAGAAGCAGCGCGATCTCGCGCAGCTCGATACTGACTTCCAGCGCAAGCAGCGCGAGTTTCGCGAGGACCTGAACCAGCGCCGCAACGAGGAACTCGCGGCGGTGCTGGAGCGTGCGAACAAGGTCATCAAGCAGATTGCCGAGCAGCAGAATTACGACCTGATCGTGCAGGAAGCCGTGTACGTCAGCCCGCGCATCGACATCACCGACAAGGTGCTCAAGGCGCTCGCGTCCGGCTCGACGAACTGAACGGAGCAGACGACGAATGGCATTGACGCTTGAGGCACTCGTAAAGCGGTTCGGCGGCGAGATCGTCGGCGACGCCCAGTGCAAGGTGGGCGGCCTCGCGCCGCTTGACCAGGCAGGCCCTCAGCAACTCGCGTTTCTCGCGAATCCGAAGTACCTGTCGCAGGTCGAGACGACCCGCGCCGGCGCGGTGCTGATCGCGCCGAAGGATCTCGAAAAGCTGGGCGCGGCCGCTGATGGCCGGACGGCCGGCTCCCGCAATTTCATCGTGACGCCGAATCCGTACGCGTACTTCGCACGCGTCGCGCAGATGTTCATCGATCTCGCCACGCCGCCGCGCGCGGCCGGCGTGCATCCGAGCGCGACGATCGATCCGGCCGCGCAGGTGGCCGCGAGCGCGGTGATCGGTCCGCACGTGACGATCGAGGCCGGCGCGGTGATCGAGGACGGCGTGCAGCTCGACGCGAACGTGTTCGTGGGGCGCGGCACGACGATCGGCGCGGGTTCGCACCTGTATCCGAACGCATCGGTGTACCACGGCTGCAAGATCGGCCCGCGCGCGATCATTCATTCGGGTGCCGTGATCGGTTCCGACGGGTTCGGCTTCGCGCCGGATTTCGTCGGCGACGGCGAGGCGCGCACCGGCAGCTGGGTCAAGATTCCGCAGGTCGGCGGCGTGTCGGTCGGCCCGGACGTCGAGATCGGCGCGAACACGACGATCGATCGCGGCGCGATGGCGGACACCGTCATCGAGGAATGCGTGAAGATCGACAACCAGGTGCAGATCGCCCACAACTGCCGGATCGGCGCCTACACGGTGATCGCCGGCAAGGCGGGCATCGCGGGCAGCACGACGATCGGCCGCCACTGCATGATCGGCGGCGCGGCCGGGATCGCCGGCCACGTGACGCTTGGCGACTATGTCATCATCACCGCGAATTCGGGCGTGTCGAAGTCGCTGCCGAAGGCAGGCATCTACACGAGCGCGTTCCCGGCCGTCGACCACGGCGAATGGAACAAGAGCGCCGCGCTCGTGCGCAACCTCGACAAGCTGCGCGACCGCATCAAGGCGCTCGAAACCGCGCTGGCCGCCCAGGGCGGCACGGACGCCTGACCGCACCATGCGAGACCACGAACCGGGCACGGCCAACGCATCCGGCCCGGTTTGCCAGACTGGGCCGCGCGGCGGCCCGCTTCAGCCTTTGCATCACCACCGCGCAGCTTCTGCGTGAGACGAACCATCATGAGCACTGAAAAAATCAATCTCGACATCCACAAGATCCTCACGCTGCTGCCGCATCGCTACCCGATTCTGCTCGTCGATCGCGTGCTCGAACTCGAGCCGCACAAGGGAATCAAAGCGCTGAAGAACGTGTCGATCAACGAGCCGTTCTTCCAGGGGCACTTCCCGAAGCGGCCGGTGATGCCGGGTGTGCTGATCCTCGAGGCGCTCGCTCAGGCGGCCGCGCTGCTGACGTTCGCGGAAGAGCAGCCGAAGGATCCGGAGAACACGCTGTACTACTTCGTCGGCATCGACGGCGCACGCTTCAAGCGTGTGGTCGAACCGGGCGACCAGCTGATTCTGAACGTGACGTTCGAACGCTACATCCGCGGCATCTGGAAGTTCAAGGCGGTGGCGGAAGTGGACGGCAAGGTGGCGGCGGAAGCCGAATTGATGTGCACGGTCAAGACGGCCGACGCGGCGCCCTGAGCGACGCGGCACGCATGGGTAACATAACGCGAGCAACGCGACACATCACATCGAGAGGCAACGGCGCATGACCAGGATTCATCCTACCGCGATCGTCGAACCGGGTGCGCAGATCGACGAGTCCGTCGAGATCGGGCCGTATGCGATCGTCGGGCCGCACGTCACGATCGGCGCGCGTACGACGATCGGTTCGCACAGCGTGATCGAAGGTCACACGACGCTCGGCGAGGACAACCGCATCGGCCATTACGCGTCGGTCGGCGGCCGTCCGCAGGACATGAAGTACAAGGACGAGCCGACGAAGCTCGTGATCGGCAACCGCAACACGATCCGCGAATTCACGACGATCCACACCGGCACCGTGCAGGACGTCGGCGTGACGACGCTCGGCGACGACAACTGGATCATGGCCTATGTGCACATCGGTCATGACTGCCGCGTCGGCAACAACGTGATCCTGTCGAGCAACGCGCAGATGGCCGGTCACGTCGAGATCGGCGACTTTGCGATCGTCGGCGGGATGTCGGGCGTGCACCAGTTCGTGCGCATCGGTGCGCACTCGATGCTGGGCGGCGCCTCGGCGCTCGTGCAGGACGTGCCGCCGTTCGTGATCGCGGCTGGCAACAAGGCGGAGCCGCACGGCATCAACGTCGAAGGCCTGCGCCGGCGCGGTTTCTCGCCCGACGCGATCTCGGCGCTGCGCAGCGCGTACCGCCTGCTGTACAAGAACGGGCTGTCGCTCGAGGAAGCGAAGGTGCAGTTGCGCGAATTGGCGGCCGCGGGCGGCGAAGGCGACGCAGCTGTTGGCGCGCTCGTCGCGTTCATCGACGCGTCCCAACGCGGCATCATCCGCTAAGCGATGTCGCTCCCGACCAATCAGCTCCGGCTCGCGATGGTGGCCGGCGAGCCGTCGGGCGATCTGCTCGCGGCGTCGCTGCTCGGCGGGCTTCAAGCGCGGCTGCCCGCGTCGACCCGCTACTACGGGATCGGCGGGCAGCGGATGCTCGCGCACGGCTTCGACTCGCACTGGCAGATGGACAAGCTGACGGTGCGCGGCTACGTCGAGGCGCTGGGCCAGATTCCCGAAATCCTTCGGATTCGCGGCGAACTGAAGCGCCAGCTGCTCGCGGAGCGGCCCGACGCATTCATCGGCGTCGACGCGCCCGACTTCAACTTCAACGTGGAGCAGGCCGCGCGCGACGCGGGCATCCCGTCGATCCACTTCGTGTGCCCGTCGATCTGGGCATGGCGCGGGGGGCGGATCAAGAAGATCGCGAAGTCCGTCGACCACATGCTGTGCCTGTTCCCGTTCGAACCGGCGATCCTCGACAAGGCGGGCGTCGCGTCGACGTATGTCGGCCACCCGCTGGCCGACGAGATTCCGCTCGAGCCCGACACGCACGGCGCGCGCATCGCGCTGGGTTTGCCCGCGGACGGCCCCGTGATCGCGGTGCTGCCGGGCAGCCGGCGCTCGGAGATCGGACTGATCGGCCCGACGTTCTTCGCGGCGATGGCGCTGATGCAGCAGCGCGAGCCCGGCGTGAGGTTCGTGATGCCGGCGGCGACGCCTGCACTGCGCGAGCTGCTGCAGCCGCTCGTCGACGCGCATCCGCAGCTTGCGCTGACGATCACCGACGGCCGCTCGCAGGTCGCGATGACGGCCGCCGACGCGATCCTCGTGAAGAGCGGCACCGTCACGCTGGAAGCCGCGCTGTTGAAGAAGCCGATGGTGATCTCGTACAAGGTGCCCTGGTTGACCGGGCAGATCATGCGCAGGCAGGGCTACCTGCCGTACGTCGGCTTGCCGAACATCCTGGCGGGGCGCTTCGTCGTGCCCGAGCTGCTGCAGCATTTCGCGACGCCCGAGGCGCTCGCCGATGCGACGCTCACGCAGCTGCGCGACGACGCGAACCGTCGCACGCTGACCGAAGTGTTTACCGAAATGCATCTCTCGCTGCGGCAGAACACGGCCGCGAAAGCGGCCGAAGCGGTCGTGCGTGTACTCGAGCAACGCAAGGGGCGCGCATGACGGCCGCCCGTGCACCACGCCGCCGCGCGTCGACCGACGTGCAGGGCGGCTTCGACTTCAGCCGGCCCGACGAGATCGTCTGCGGCGTCGACGAAGCGGGCCGCGGCCCGCTCGCGGGGCCGGTGGTCGCCGCCGCGGTGATCCTCGATCCCGCGCAGCCGATCGACGGGCTCGACGATTCGAAGGCGTTGTCCGCGAAGAAGCGCGATGCGCTGTACGAGCTGATCGTCGCGCGCTCGCGCGCGTATTGCGTCGCTTCGGCGAGCGTCGACGAGATCGATACGCTCAACATCCTGCACGCAACGATGCTCGCGATGAAGCGGGCCGTCGAAGGCCTGTCGGTGCTGCCGACGCTCGCACAGATCGACGGCAACCGCTGTCCGACGCTGACGGTGCGTGCCGAGGCGATCGTCAGCGGCGACGCGCTCGTGCCGAGCATTTCCGCCGCATCGATCCTCGCGAAGGTCACGCGCGACCGCATGCTCGTCGACTTGCACGAACGCTTCCCGGTATATGGCTTCAACGTGCATGCGGGCTACGGCACCGAGAAACATCTTGCCGCGCTGCGCGAGCATGGCCCGTGCGAAGCCCATCGGCGCTCGTTCGCGCCGGTGCGTGCGGCACTTGACCTGATTCGATGAAAAGCATTACTTCCCGCGACAACCCGCTGTACAAGCGCCTGAAGGCGCTCGCGGGTTCGACGTCCCAGCAGCGGCGGGGCGGCCAGGCGCTGCTCGAGGGTTTCCACCTCGCCAGCGCGTATCTCGATACGGGCGCGACACCCGAGCTGTGCGTCGCGACCGAAGGCGCGCTCGCGCACGACGAAGCGCAGGCGATCATCGCGCGCGTCGACGCGCAGCGGGTCGTCACGCTGCCCGACGCATTGTTCGGGCAACTGTCGAACGTGGTCAGCGGCGTCGGTTTCCTGTTGCTCGTCGACCGGCCCGCGCAGCCGCTGCCGGAGCGCGTCACGCACACGTCTGTCGTGCTCGACGGCGTGCAGGACGCCGGCAACGTCGGTTCGATCTTGCGCAGCGCGGCGGCCGCCGGCGTACGGCACGTATTCTGTGCGCCGGGCACCGCCTATGCGTGGTCGTCGAAGGTGCTGCGTTCGGCGATGGGCGCGCATTTTCTGCTGTCGATCCACGAGGACGTCGAGCCGGACGCGCTCGCCGCGCGTCTCGACGTGCCGGTCGCGCTGACCGATTCGCACGGCGCACGGGCAGTCTACGACTGCGACCTGGCCGGGCCCGTCGCATGGGTGTTCGGCAACGAGGGCGCCGGCGTGTCGGCGTTCTGGCGCGACGCGGCCACGCATCGCGTAACGATCCCGCAGCCGGGCGGCATGGAGTCGCTGAACGTCGCGGCGGCGGCGGCGGTGTGTCTGTTCGAGCAGGTGCGGCAGCAGCGGCGCGCGTGACTGACGACGTGACGCACGGCGTTGTCCGCGTGCGTATCCCGACCATGAAAAAAGGCCGCGTTCGACGCGGCCTTTCTGCTTCTGGCGGCGGCCTCGCGGCCGCGCCGGCGGGCAAGTCGTCAGTACGACTGCCGGTCGAGACGGATTTCCTGCAGGATCGTCGTCGCGATCTCCTCGATCGACTTGTGCGTCGACGACAGCCACTTGATCCCTTCGCGACGCATCATCGCCTCGGCCTCGTTGATCTCGTAGCGGCAGTTCTCCGGCGCCGCGTACTTGCTGCCCGGGCGGCGCTCGTTGCGAATCTCCGACAGGCGTTGCGGGTCGATCGACAGGCCGAACAGCTTGTCGCGATGCGGCGACAGCGCCGACGGCAGCTTGCCGCGCTCGAAGTCTTCCGGAATCAGCGGATAGTTGGCTGCCTTCACGCCGTACTGCATCGCGAGATACAGGCTCGTCGGTGTCTTGCCGCTGCGCGACACGCCGACCAGGATCACGTCGGCCTCCGACAGGTTGCGGTTCGACTGGCCGTCGTCGTGCGCGAGCGAGAAGTTGATCGCCTCGATCCGCGTCTTGTATTCCTCGGTGTCGGCGTTCTGGTGGCCGCGACCCATCGCGTGGCTCGACTTCAGCTCCAGTTCCTGCTCGAGCGGCTCGACGAAGCGCTGGAACATGTCCAGCACGAGCGCGTTCGAGCGCTTGACGATGTCGTTCGACTCGCTGTCGACGAGCGTCGTGAACACGATCGCGCGGCGACCGTCGTGCACCGCGGCTTCGTTGATCTTCTCGACGGTCGCAAAGGCCTTGTCGAGCGAGTCGACGAACGGCAAGCGCACGAGGCGGAATTTCTGGTCGAACTGGGAGAGGATCGAGTGCGCGAAGGTTTCGGCAGTGATCCCGGTGCCGTCGGAGACGATGAAAACGGTAGGCAGCATGAATCTGGGCGTCGAACGTGAAGGGCGGTTGCGCGGGCGGCTGGAGGTTCGCCTCCAGACGCAGTGACAAGGTCGCGCCACATCCGGCAGCCGGCACGGTAGAATAGCGGCAACCTGTTGGATAAGCAATTGCGGGGGCAGGGTGCGAACGGCACCCCGGGCTTGCCGCGATCGATCTAAAACTCCCGGCAAGTTCGGCGATTCGTCTGAATATATCGCCCTTCTGCCGGGATTTTTGCAAATCGGGTCGGAAGATTTTCCGCCGCTGCGATTGTTTCTCCAACAGGTTGCGCAAGACGCGCCGCGCCTTTTTGCAAGCGCCCGCGTCCGAGCCCACTTGCGCAATCGAGCATTTTTTTCACACTTAGGGGCTTGTATGACTAACGCAGCAAACGTCGCAAAGGACCAGGCGTATGTAATCCCGTTCGAGCAGTTGCGGATGACCGATGTGGAGATCGTGGGCGGCAAGAATGCGTCGCTCGGCGAGATGATCAGCCAGCTTTCCGAAGCAGGCGTTCGCGTACCCACCGGTTTCGCCACGACCGCGCTCGCATTCCGTGATTTCCTCAAGCACAACGATCTGACCGATCGCATCGCCAAGCGTCTCGAGTCGCTCGACATCGACGACGTGAAGGCGCTCGCCGAAGCCGGTGCCGAAATCCGCAAGTGGATCGTCGATGCGCCGCTGCAGGCACGTCTCGAGCAGGAAATCCGCGCACAGTTCGAAATCCTGAAGAACGGCTCGCCGGGCGAGCTGTCGTTCGCCGTGCGTTCGTCCGCGACCGCGGAAGACCTGCCCGACGCGTCGTTCGCCGGCCAGCAGGAGTCGTACCTGAACGTCGTCGGCATCGACGACGTGCTCGATCGCATGAAGCACGTGTTCGCGTCGCTGTACAACGACCGCGCGATCTCGTACCGCGTGCACAAGGGCTTCACGCACGCCGAAGTCGCGCTGTCGGCCGGCGTGCAGCGCATGGTCCGCTCGGACGTCGGCGCGGCCGGCGTGATGTTCACGATCGACACCGAATCGGGCTTCAAGGACGCCGTGTTCATCACGTCGAGCTATGGCCTGGGCGAAACCGTCGTGCAGGGCGCCGTGAACCCGGACGAGTTCTACGTGTTCAAGACGACGCTCGCGCAGGACAAGTACCCGATCATCCGCCGCTCGATCGGCTCGAAGCTGATCAAGATGGAATTCACGCAGCCGGGCGAGCCGGGCCGCGTGAAGACGGTCGACGTGCCGCACGAGCAGCGCAACCGCTACTCGATCACCGACGAAGACGTGATCGAGCTGGCGAAGTACGCGGTCATCATCGAGAAGCACTACCAGCGTCCGATGGACATCGAGTGGGGCAAGGACGGCCGCGACGGCAAGATCTTCATCCTGCAGGCGCGTCCGGAAACGGTGAAGAGCCAGGCGACCGGCAAGGCCGAGCAGCGCTTCAAGCTGAAGGGCCAGTCGCAGGTGCTGGCGACGGGTCGTGCGATCGGCCAGAAGATCGGCGCGGGCCCCGTGCGCGTGATCCAGGATCCGTCGGAAATGGAACGCGTGCAGCCGGGCGACGTGCTGGTGGCGGACATGACCGACCCGAACTGGGAGCCGGTGATGAAGCGTGCGGCGGCGATCGTCACGAACCGTGGCGGCCGGACCTGCCACGCGGCGATCATCGCGCGTGAGCTCGGCGTGCCGGCAGTCGTCGGCTGCGGCGACGCGACCGACATCCTGAAGGACGGCGCGCTCGTCACGGTGTCGTGCGCGGAAGGCGACGAAGGCAAGATCTACGACGGGCTGCTCGAGACGGAAGTCACGGAAGTGCAGCGCGGCGAGCTGCCGGAAATCCCGGTCAAGATCATGATGAACGTCGGCAACCCGCAGCTCGCGTTCGACTTCTCGCAACTGCCGAACGGTGGTGTTGGCCTCGCGCGTCTCGAGTTCATCATCAACAACAACATCGGCGTGCACCCGAAGGCGATCCTCGAGTACCCGAACATCGACCAGGATCTGAAGAAGGCGGTCGAGAGCGTCGCGCGCGGCCACGCGTCGCCGCGCCAGTTCTACGTCGACAAGCTGACGGAAGGCGTCGCGACGATCGCCGCGGCGTTCTATCCGAAGCCCGTGATCGTGCGTCTGTCCGACTTCAAGTCGAACGAGTACAAGAAGCTGATCGGCGGTTCGCGCTACGAGCCGGACGAGGAAAACCCGATGCTGGGCTTCCGCGGCGCGTCGCGCTACATCGCCGAAGATTTCGCGCAGGCGTTCGAGATGGAGTGCCGTGCACTGAAGCGCGTGCGCGACGAGATGGGCCTGACCAACGTCGAGATCATGGTGCCGTTCGTGCGGACCGTGAAGCAGGCGGAGCGCGTCGTCGGCCTGCTCGAGAAGTTCGGCCTGAAGCGTGGCGAGAACGGCCTGCGCCTCGTGATGATGTGTGAAGTTCCGACCAACGCGATCCTTGCCGAAGAGTTCCTCGAGCACTTCGACGGTTTCTCGATCGGTTCGAACGACCTCACGCAGCTCACGCTCGGCCTCGACCGCGACTCGGGCATGGAACTGCTGGCCGTCGACTTCGACGAACGCGACCCGGCCGTCAAGTTCCTGCTCAAGCGGGCGATCGATACCTGCCGCAAGATGGGCAAGTACGTCGGCATCTGCGGTCAGGGCCCGTCCGATCATCCGGACTTCGCGCAATGGCTGACCGACGAAGGCATCGTGTCGATCTCGCTGAACCCGGACACGATCATCGATACGTGGCAGGCGCTCGCCAACCGGAAGTAACGGTCGGTAATGGCCGTTCGGCGCAAGTGCGGTACCGCCGCGCTTGCGTTGAAGGCAAAATGCAAGGTTCGTGTTATAAACACCCCGGTAAGCACCGGGGTGTTTTTGTTTGTCGGTATGTAACGGGGTGACCCGGCCGACCCGGGCGTGCCGGTCGCGTCCGCTTGCGGCGGCGAAGAATATAGTGAGCGTACGGGACCGTTTTTCTGGAGACCACAATGATGTCGGGGCATCTGTTCTGGTGGGTCGCGGTGGGTGTGCTGGTCGTGGCCGAGTTGCTCACGGGCACGTTCTACCTGCTGATGATTGCGCTCGGTTTTCTCGCGGGCGGATTGCTGCAACTGGCCGGTTTCGCGCCGCACGTGCAGTTTGGCGTGGCCGCCGTGGTCGCGATCATCGCGATGATCGTGCTGCGCCGCTCGGGGCTCGGGCGCAAGCAGAAGCGCGACACGTCGACGAATCCCGACGTCAATCTCGATATCGGCTCGACCGTCACGGTCGACGCGTGGCATGACGGCCACGCGCGCGTGCAATATCGCGGCGCCGACTGGGACGTCGAACTCGCGCACGGCGAGCGCGACGATGTGCGCGTGTATCAGGTGCGCGCCGTGCGCGGCAACTGTCTCGTGGTCGTAGCGAAACCCGCGGGCTGATCGTCCGCTGATACAACAAGGAGAGAACATTTCATGGATTCGCTGATCATCTGGGTCGTCCTGCTCGTCATCGCCATCGTGATCGTGTCGAAGACGGTGAAGATCGTGCCGCAGCAGCATGCGTGGGTGCTCGAACGCTTCGGGCGCTATCACGCGACGCTGTCGCCCGGTCTCAATATCGTGCTGCCGTTCGTCGACCGGATCGCCTACCGGCACGTGCTGAAGGAAATTCCGCTCGACGTGCCGAGCCAGGTCTGCATCACGCGCGACAACACGCAACTGCAGGTCGACGGCGTGCTGTACTTCCAGGTGACCGATCCGATGAAGGCGTCGTACGGATCGAGCAACTTCGTGCTCGCGATCACGCAGCTCGCGCAGACGACGCTACGGTCGGTGGTCGGCAAGCTCGAGCTCGACAAGACCTTCGAGGAACGCGACTTCATCAACCACAACATCGTGTCGGCGCTCGACCAGGCTGCCGCGAACTGGGGTGTGAAAGTGCTGCGTTACGAGATCAAGGACCTGACGCCGCCGAAGGAAATCCTGCACGCGATGCAGGCACAGATCACCGCCGAGCGGGAAAAGCGCGCGCTGATCGCCGCATCCGAAGGCCGCAAGCAGGAGCAGATCAACCTCGCGTCGGGTGCGCGCGAGGCGGCGATCCAGAAGTCGGAAGGCGAGCGGCAGGCCGCGATCAACCAGGCGCAGGGCGAGGCGGCCGCGATTCTCGCGGTGGCAGAGGCGAACGCGCAGGCCATCCAGAAGATCGCGAACGCGATCCAGTCGCAGGGCGGGATGGATGCCGTGAACCTGAAGGTCGCCGAGCAGTACGTCGGTGCCTTCTCGAACCTCGCGAAACAGGGCAATACGCTGATCGTGCCGGCGAACCTGTCGGATCTCGGCACCGCGATCGCGTCGGCGCTGACGATCGTCAAGAACGCGACGCCCGCCGCGGTCGGAAAGGGTTGAGCGCACGCGCGGCTCGGTGAGCCGTCCGGCCGTGGCGTGCGGCCGGCGTGCGGCGAATCGTCGCGCCATGGAATTGCGATGCTGCTCGCATGACGATAAGCAGCGCGGGGGTTCATCAGGAACCGTGAGCGGCTGCTCGATCGTCGCATCGACGCATCGCGGCTCACAAAAGCACACGGCCCGCTTCGAGCGGGCCGTGTTGTTTGCGATGCGGAACGTTGCGCGTCAGGTGCCGGCGCGCATGATGCGGGCCTTTTCGCGCTCCCAGTCGCGTTTCTTCTCGGTTTCGCGCTTGTCGTGCAGCTTCTTGCCCTTCGCGAGCGCGATGTCGCATTTCACGCGACCGCCCTTGTAGTGGAAGTTCAGCGGCACGAGCGTGTAGCCGCGCTGCTCGACCTTGCCGATCAGTTTCTTGATTTCGTCGCGATGCAGCAGCAGCTTGCGCGTGCGGACCGGATCGGGCTTGATGTGCGTCGAGGCTTCGGGCAGTGGGCTGATGTGGGTGCCGATCAGGAAGATCTCGGCGTTCTTGACCACGACGTAGCCTTCCTTGATCTGGCCGCGCCCGGCGCGCAGCGCCTTGACTTCCCAGCCCTCGAGCACGAGCCCCGCCTCGTAGCGTTCCTCGATGTGATAATCGAAGTGCGCTTTCCTGTTGTCGATGATGCTCATGAAAGGATCGGGCCAACTCGTTTAAAATCACGATTTTAGCAAAGCGGGGCGGGAATCGCCCGGCTTGCGTTCTTACCTCGAGCGATGCCGCGCGATTTATGGCAGATGTCCAGAAAACCGTATTGATCCGTCATTCGGCGGAACAGATGTTCGACCTCGTCACCGACGTGGCCGATTACCCCAATTTCCTGCCCTGGTGCGGCGGCGTCGAGATTCGCCGTCAGGACGACAGCGGGATGGAAGCGCGCATCGACATCAACTTCAAGGGCATCAAGCAGCATTTCGCGACGCGCAACACGCAGCAGCGCCCGACACGGATCGACATGGAGTTCGCGGACGGCCCGTTCCGGAAGTTCACGGGTTCGTGGCGCTTCATCCCGCTGCGCTCCGATGCATGCAAGATCGAATTTGCGCTGCACTACGAATTCTCGAGCATCCTGCTCGAAAAGATCATCGGGCCGGTGTTCAGCCATATCGCGAACACGTTCGTCGATTCGTTCGTCAAGCGCGCTGACCAGCGCTACGGGAAGGGGTGACGCGATGCTGTCGATCGAAGTCTGTTACGCGCTGCCGGATCGCCAGACGCTGATTCCGGTGTCGCTGCCCGAAGGCGCGACCGTGCGCGCGGCCATCGACGCGAGCGGCGTGCTCGCGCTGCACCCGGAAATCGACCTCGCGCATGCAAAAACCGGCGTGTTCGGCAAGCTCGCACCGCTCGACGCGCCGCTTGCCGATCATGATCGTGTCGAGATCTACCGCCCGTTGATCGTCGATCCGAAGCTCGCGCGCCAGCGGCGCGTGGACAAGACCCGCCGCGAGGGCTCCATCGAGGGCCGCAAGTGGATGCACAAGGACGCGCGCTGACGCGTCGCGCCAGCATCGCTCCATTTCCTTTTGTCCCGATTCGTCAGACCAGGCTCGCACGCGCTCAGTGGGCCGTGATGTTCGCGTTCGCGGCTGCACGGCCGGGCGTGTCGCCGCTCGCATGCGTGTCGCCGTGCCGGCGCACCGACCCGTACACGCCCGCCAGCAGCAGCGCGAGCGCCGCGATCTCGAGCACGCGCGGCATCCGGTGGTCGTAGACGAATGCGTAGAGCATCGCGAACACGGTCTCGAACACGATCAGCTGGCCGGACAGCGTGAGCGGCAGCCGCTTCGATGCAGCGTTCCACAGTCCGTTGCCGAGCCACGACGCGCCGATCGCGAGCGCGAGGTTCAGCAGCCAGAACAGTTGCCAGCGCGATGCCGGGACGGCCGCCTGGACCGTGCCGGCCGGCAGCGCGAGGATCGCGAGCCAGCAGAGGCCGCCGATCAGGCCCGTCACTACACCCCACAGCACCGACCATTCGTTGCCGCCGAAATGATGGTGGCGCTGCAGGTAGCGCGTGTTCGCGACCGCGTACCAGGTCCAGCTCGCGAGCGCGCCGGTTGCGCACGCGACGCCGGCGAGCTTCTGGCCGAGCGTCGTCGCATGCGCGGCTTCCGATGTGAACAGGTCGACGTTGATGCAGACGATGCCGGCGATCACCAGCGCGAGCGGGGCGACGAGGCGCCGCAGCGGCATCGCGCCTTGGTCGCCGAGGCCGGCGAGCGTGACGGTCACGGGCAGCACGCCGACGATCAGCGAGCTGGGCGCGATGCCGATCAGGTGCACGGCGCCGGACAGCAGCATGTAGTACGCGACGTTGCCGATCAGCGCGAGCTTCGCGAGCGCGACGAGATCCTCGCGCGTCAGCCGCACGAGCAGCGAACGGGCAGCCGGCAGTGCCGCCGCCAGCGACACGAGGCCGTACATCGCGTAGCGGCCCGCGCTCAGCAGCAGCGGCGAGAAGTCGGTCATCAGCCGCGGCACGAGAAAGACCATCCCCCACAACGCGCCCGCAAGGACGCCATACACCACACCGCGCTGCATCGACTGCTCCGAACGAATGACTGACGAGCGCGCATCTTAACGATGGCGGCGCGACAGCGTCTTGTTCATTCCTGCACTCCAGAGCGGACGCGGTTCGGAATCGGCCGGGAGCGCCATCGCGATTCGTGCTGGCGTTGACCGGGGATGGCGGCGGGCCGGGCGGCCCGTCGATGATCGGCGATCAGCGCTCGACCGGCTCGGATGCCGCCGCACTGTCGCCCTCCGCGCGTGCTCGCGCAGGGCGCCGCACGGCGCGCAGCTTGCCGCTGTTGCCGCCGCCGCAATAGAAGAGGTCGCGACCGTCGGATTCCAGCCCCGACACGCCGACACCGGGCGGCATGTCGACCTGTTCGAGCACCTGGCCGGTGCGCGGGTCGATCCGCCGCAGCGCGCTCTCGTCCGCTTCCCAGGTGCCGTGCCACAGCTCGCCGTCGACCCACGTCACGCCGGTGACGAAGCGGTTCGACTCGATCGTGCGCAGCACGGCGCCCGATTGCGGATCCACCTGATGAATCTTGCGCTCGCGATACTGGCCGACCCACAGCGTACCTTCGGCCCACGCGAGCCCCGAATCCGCGCCGCCGCCGGGCGCGGGGATCGTCGCGAGCACGCGGCCCGAATCGGGATCGATCTTCTCGATGCGGTCCTCGACGATCTGGAACAGATGACGCCCGTCGAACGCGGTGCCTGCGTGCGCGGCGACGTCGAGTGCGCGCACGGTCGTGCCGCGTTCCGGGTCGAGCGCGTTCAGCTTGTCGCCGGACGCGAACCAGACGCGCTGTCCGTCGAACGTGACGCCGTGCACGCCGTCGACGCCCGGAAACGGGCCGTATTCGCGGAGGATGTCTGCGGTGGAGCGTTTCATGTCTGTCACCTCGTCGTTGGTGTGCCCATCCTAGTCGCCCGGCAGCGGTGCGGGGAGTAACAAGGTCGTCGCGAATCCGGGTAGCGGCGGCGTCATCCAGCGGCGCGCGCGACCGCGGCCGAGCGCCTGCACCTTGTCCGCTTCGGCGAGCGCATCGAGCGCGCGCTGCACGGTGCGCTGGCTAGCGCCAAGCGCGAGCGCCAGCGCGGAGCTCGACCATGCCTCGCCGTCCGCGAGCAGCGCGAGCACGGCCGCATGGCGATCGTCGACCGGACGCGCGAGCACGACGGTCTCGCGTGGGCCGAGCGGCTCGAGCGCGAAGCCGCGCGGCGTCGCGGTGACGTTCGCGAGCGGGCGCAGCATCGCGCGCAAGCGGCCGATCTCGACGCGCAGGCGTGCGCGATGCGATTCGTCCGCGTGTCTCGCGCGAAACGCCGCGGCGACGAGCGCATTTCGCGACACGTCGCCGGGCCACGCCTCGCCCAGCGCGCGGGCGAGCACGAACAGCACCGGGCGGCGCGCGAGCGACACGGTCGTGCGTGCGTCGCGCACGGCGTGGCGACATGCATCGACGACCAGCGCATTCGATTCCAGCAGCGCCTCGACCTCGTCGAGCAGCACGAGCCGCGACGCACCGCGCGCGATGAGCCGCGCGGCCGGCGTATCCAGCATGCGTGCGGCCGTCTCGATTTCGGCCGTCAGCGCGGCGATGTCGGCGTCCCGTGCGGCCGCGCGGGCACGGGCGAGTGCCGTGCGCGCGAAGTGCGGGCGGATGCGGCGCATCGCGATGCCGGCCGCGATCAGTTCGTGGGCCGCGCGCGATGCGGCCGGCAGTGGTGCGGGATCGAGGTTCGCGAGCTGCCGTTCGGCTTCGTCGACGTGCCCGATCAGCAGCAGCCGGCGCACGCCGAGATAGCGCGCATGCGCGGCGTTCGCGCGGTCGCCGTGTGCGTCGAGCGTCGCGCAGGCGGCTTCGAGGGCGCGCGACGGCCAGCCGAGGTCGCGGGACGCCAGCGCGATTTCGGCTTCCGCGACGACGCAGCGCGCCCGCGCGAGCGCTTCCTTCGCGCCGAACGCGCGTGCCGCGCCGCGCACGAGCGCCCGCGCGCGCTCGAAATCGCCGAGCTGCGCCATCGCGATGCCGCGCAACGCGAGCGCCGGCGCGTCGTCGCGCAGTGCGACGCGGTTCAGCGCGCCGAGCGGGTCGCCCGCCGCGAGCGCCCGCGCGGCGGCCGTGATCAGCGAATCCATCCGAATCCCGACACAGTTGTCACTCCCTCCGGTCCGATGCCCGGCCCTAATCTAGCACCACGCACACGGCGGAGGCGCCGTGCCCGGATATCCATCGAAAGGAGGAACCTGCAATGACGAACCATCTCACCGGAACGCGCGCCGAATGGCTGACTGCGCGCCGCGCGCTGCTCGATGCGGAAAAGGCGTTGACGCGGCAAAGCGACGACCTCGCGCGGCGGCGCCAGGCGCTGCCGTGGGTGCGCGTCGACAAGGCCTACCGGTTCGACACCGAGGACGGCCCGGCGACGCTCGACGACCTGTTCGGCGGCCGTTCGCAACTGCTCGTCTATCACTTCATGTTCGGCCCCGACTACAAGGCCGGCTGCCCGTCGTGCTCGGCGCTCGCCGACGGTTTCGACGGTTTTGCGGTCCACCTCGCGAACCACGACGTGACGCTCGCGGCGGTGTCGCGCGCGCCGCTCGCGAAGCTGCTCGCGTACCGGCAGCGGATGGGCTGGCACTTTCCGTGGGCGTCGTCCGACGGCGGCGAGTTCAATTTCGACTTCAACGTGTCGTTCACCGAAACGCAGCAACGCACCGGCGACGTCGAATACAACTATGCGCGGGCCGGTCACGCGATGGACATGGACCCGCCGCCGGCGGCCGTCGCCCAGTTCGCGGCGACCTGCGGCACCGACGCCGCCACGTATGCGCGCGACCGGCCCGGGATGAGTGCGTTCGTGCGCGGGGATGGCGTCGTCTATCACACGTATTCGACGTACGCACGCGGGCTCGACGGGCTGTGGGGGATGTATCAGTGGCTCGATCGTGCGCCGCTCGGGCGCAACGAGACGGGCGTGTGGTGGCGCCGCCATGACGAGTACGCGCGCGGCTGAGCGCGGGCCGGCGAGCGGCGGGAGCGGGCAATGAGCGTCACGACGAAACCGGCTGCGACCGGCGCGCCGGGCGGTGGCCGACGGGCATTCGGCGCCGCGCTCGTCGCGGTATTTGGCGCCGGCGTCTGGGCGACGCTCGCGCAGCACGCATCGATGGACGCGATGGGCGGCATGCCGATGGCGGGCGGCTGGACGTTGTCGGCTGGATGGCTCCGGCCGTGCGGATGGCAGGCAGGGCGCGCGTTCGCCGCGTTCGCAGGCATGTGGGGCGCGATGACGGTGACGATGATGCTGCCGGTGCTGGCGCCGGTGCTCTGGCGATACCGGCGGAGCCTTGGCCCGTCGGGCGAGGCGCGCGTGGCGTGGTTGGTCGCGGTCGCGGGCGCCGGGTATTTCTGCGCATGGATGGCGCTCGGCGCGCTGGTGTTTCCAGGCGGCACCGCGCTGGCGGCGGTCGCCGCGCGGTTGCCCGCGCTCGCCGCCGCGATGCCGTTCGCGTCCGGCACGGTCGTGCTCGGCGCGGGCGTGCTGCAGTTGTCCGGCTGGAAGGCGCGCCGGCTCGCTTGCTGCCGGCATGCACCGGACGACGCATGTGGGCGGCGGGCCGAAGCCGCGGCCGCGGTTGCTTGGTGGTACGGCGTGCGAACCGCGCTACGTTGCGGCGCCTGCTGCGGGAACCTGATGGCCGTTGCTCTGGCAGCCGGCATGATGGATCTACGCGTGATGGCCGTCGTGACCGGGGCGATCGCCGCCGAGCGGCTGGCGCCGGGCGGCGAGCGCGTTGCCCGGATCGTCGGCGGCGGCGCGATCGGTGTCGGCGCGGCGATGATCGCGCGCGCCGCGGCCGGGCTGGTCTAGTGCCGCCCCGGGGCCGCATGGACGTGCCGAGCGGGGCTGGCCGAGGCCCCGCCGGCAGGGCCGCCGTCGCGCGGCCACGACATGCGATCGGCCCGATTCCGGCCGGTTGCGCGAATGGGTCGATGCGGGGGTGAAACGAAAGGCGATCGAAAACGAACCGAACGGCGATCCGAACGATTCGGCCCCCGAACGCTTGAAAACGCCTAACCCGTTGTTCGTGTTGTGAAAATTCGCAGCGCTTCGCGTATAATTCGCTTTTGCGCCCATAGGATTTGCCATGCGTCTGATCCAAAAAGCACTCACTTTCGATGATGTGCTCCTCGTTCCCGCCTTCTCCGACGTTCTCCCGCGCGACACCAGCCTGAAGACCAAGCTGACCCGCAACATCTCCCTGAACATGCCGCTCGTGTCCGCCGCGATGGACACGGTCACCGAAGGTCGCCTCGCGATCGCGATGGCGCAGCAGGGTGGTGTGGGCATCGTCCACAAGAACCTCACGCCGGCCGAGCAGGCCCGCGAGGTCGCGAAGGTCAAGCGTTTCGAATCGGGCGTCGTGCGCGACCCGATCACGGTTCCGCCGCAGATGAAGGTACGCGACGTGATCGCGCTGTCGCGTCAGCATGGCATCTCGGGCTTCCCGGTCGTGGAAGGCCCGCAACTCGTCGGCATCGTCACGAACCGCGACCTGCGTTTCGAATCGCGCCTCGACGAACCGGTCAAGTCGATCATGACGCCGCGCGAGCGCCTCGTCACGGTCAAGGAAGGCACGCCGCTCGCCGAAGCGAAGGCGCTGATGCACAGCCACCGCCTCGAGCGCGTGCTGGTCGTCAACGACGCGTTCGAACTGCGCGGCCTGATGACCGTCAAGGACATCACCAAGCAGACCGAACACCCGGATGCGTGCAAGGACGAACACGGCAAGCTGCGCGCAGGCGCGGCGGTCGGCGTCGGCCCGGACAACGAAGAGCGCGTCGAGCTGCTGGTGCAGGCCGGCGTCGACGTGATCGTCGTCGATACCGCGCACGGCCACAGCAAGGGCGTGCTCGAGCGCGTGCGCTGGGTCAAGCAGAACTTCCCGCACGTCGAGGTGATCGGCGGCAACATCGCGACGGCAGCCGCCGCGAAGGCGCTCGTCGAATACGGCGCGGACGCGGTCAAGGTCGGCATCGGCCCGGGCTCGATCTGCACGACGCGGATCGTCGCGGGCGTCGGCGTGCCGCAGATCAGCGCGATCGCGAACGTCGCGGAAGCGCTGAAGGGCACCGGCGTGCCGTGCATCGCCGACGGCGGCGTGCGTTTCTCGGGCGACGTGTCGAAGGCCCTCGCGGCCGGCGCGAACGCGGTGATGATGGGCAGCATGTTCGCGGGCACCGAAGAGGCGCCGGGCGACGTCTTCCTGTATCAGGGCCGCCAGTACAAGTCGTACCGCGGCATGGGTTCGGTCGGCGCGATGAAGGACGGCGCGGCGGACCGCTACTTCCAGGACAACTCGGCGAATATCGACAAGCTCGTGCCGGAAGGCATCGAAGGCCGCGTCGCATACAAGGGTTCGGTCAACGCGATCCTGTTCCAGCTGGTCGGCGGCGTGCGCGCGAGCATGGGCTACTGCGGCTGCCGCACGATCGACGAGCTGCACGACAAGGCCGAATTCGTCCAGATCACCGCGGCGGGCATGCGCGAGTCGCACGTGCATGACGTGCAGATCACGAAGGAAGCACCGAACTACCACGTGGACTGATCGCCGATGAAACCGTTGCTGCGAGCCGTGCTGATCGTCGATGCCGTGCTGCTGCTGGCGTTCGGCGTGCTGTTCGTGCTGACGCCCTGGCAGGCGCTGTTCAACGCGCTGCAGCTGGCGAACATCCAGCCGGCGATGCTCGGCCAGGCGTTCGGCATCGCGCTGCTCGGCCTCGCGTGGCTCGCGTTCCATGCGGCGGTCAACGGCGATCTCACGGCGCCCGTCGCGCGTGCGGTCGGCCATGTGAACTGGCTGATCGGCGTGCTGGCGGTGGTGTGGTCGTTCGGCACCGGCAACGGTCCCGCGCTCGCGGCCGCCGGCCGCGTGCTGTCGACGATGGCCGGTGTCGCGCTGATCGTGCTCGGCGTCGGCGGCGTACGCCTCGCCTCGGCCGTGCGGCGGCGCGAGAAGGCGCAGGCGCTCGAGCAGCGTCCGGCCGCACCGGCGCCGGCCTCCGCCCCGCAGCAACGGGTCGAACCGGTCGTCGGCCGTCCGGCGGCGCCGTCGGCAGCCACGCCGGCCGAATCCGACCGATTGTCAGGCAGCGTCGCGTTCGACGCACGCCCGCCGTCGCAGGATTGACCGGCGATGCGTCGCGCGAGCCGCCTGCCGCCCGACGCCGTTGTCCATGCTATTGACGCAGCGCTTCATGCGCTGCTTTTCTTATTCTCTTCATCCTGTCCGCAGCCATGCACGACAAAATCCTGATTCTCGACTTCGGTTCGCAAGTCACCCAACTGATCGCGCGCCGCGTGCGCGAAGCGCACGTCTACTGCGAAATCCATCCGAACGACGTGTCCGACGACTTCGTCCGCGAGTTCGCGCCGAAGGCGGTGATCCTGTCGGGCAGCCATGCGAGCACGTACGAAGACCACCAGCTGCGTGCGCCGCAGGCCGTGTGGGATCTCGGCGTGCCGGTGCTCGGCATCTGCTACGGCATGCAGACGATGGCCGTGCAGCTCGGCGGCAAGGTCGAGTGGAGCGACCATCGCGAATTCGGTTACGCGGAAATGCGCGCGCACGGGCATACGCGCCTGTTCGACGGCATCGAGGATTTCAAGACGGCCGAAGGCCACGGTATGCTGAAGGTCTGGATGAGCCACGGCGACAAGGTTGCCGAGCTGCCGCCGGGCTTCGCGCTGATGGCGTCGACGCCGAGCTGCCCGATCGCCGGCATGGCCGACGAGGCGCGCGGCTACTACGCGGTGCAGTTCCACCCGGAAGTCACGCACACGGTGAAGGGCCGCCAGATCATCGAACGCTTCGTGCTGCAGATCGCCGGCGCGAAGCCCGACTGGATCATGAAGAACCACATCGAGGAAGCCGTTGCGAAGATCCGCGAGCAGGTCGGTGACGAGGAAGTGATTCTCGGCCTGTCGGGCGGGGTGGATTCGAGCGTCGCGGCGGCGCTGATCCATCGCGCGATCGGCGACCAGCTCACCTGCGTGTTCGTCGACCACGGCCTGCTGCGCCTGAACGAAGGCAAGATGGTGCTCGACATGTTCGAGGGCCGCCTGCATGCGAAGGTCGTGCACGTCGACGCGTCCGAGCAGTTCCTCGGCCATCTGGCCGGCGTGACCGATCCGGAAGCGAAGCGCAAGATCATCGGCCGCGAGTTCGTCGAAGTGTTCCAGGCGGAAGCGAAGAAGCTGTCGAAGGCGAAGTGGCTCGCACAGGGCACGATCTATCCGGACGTGGTCGAGTCGGGCGGCACGAAGACGAAGAAGGCGACGACGATCAAGAGCCACCACAACGTCGGCGGCCTGCCGGAAACGCTCGGTCTGAAGCTGCTCGAGCCGCTGCGCGACCTGTTCAAGGACGAAGTGCGCGAACTGGGCGTCGCGCTCGGCCTGCCGCCGGAGATGGTGTACCGCCATCCGTTCCCGGGCCCGGGCCTCGGCGTGCGGATTCTCGGCGAAGTGAAGCGCGAATACGCGGACCTGCTGCGTCGCGCGGATGCGATCTTCATCGAGGAACTGCGCGGCACGACCGCCACCGCGCAGGACGCGGCAGCGGGCCTGTGCGGCGAGGCCGACGTCGGCAAGACCTGGTACGACCTGACGAGCCAGGCGTTCGCGGTGTTCCTGCCGGTGAAGTCGGTCGGCGTGATGGGCGATGGCCGCACGTACGACTACGTGACGTCGCTGCGCGCGGTGCAGACCACCGACTTCATGACCGCGCACTGGGCGCACCTGCCGTACGCGCTGCTCGGCCGCGCGTCGAACCGGATCATCAACGAGGTGCGCGGGATCAACCGCGTGGTGTACGACATCTCGGGCAAGCCGCCGGCGACGATCGAGTGGGAGTGATCCGGCGCCGGGGCGTGCCTCGGTAGCGGACCACGGCATCTGACGATGCGAACGCCCGGCAGGGATGACCTGCCGGGCGTTGTCGTTTGTGCGATCGGCGAGTGACGGGCGCACGGAAGCGGTGTAAGTCGCTGCCTGATACGCGGCCGAAGCGGGCGGCCCGATGCGAGTCGATTCGTCGGCGCTCAGTCCGCTGGTCGTCCAAACGCGAGCACATCGCACGATGCGATGCCCGCATCCGGCTCGTCTCTGCCCAGTTCCGCCAGATATGGCCACGGATAGATGCCGCGCGCGTGACCGTCGCCGAACAGCAGGCGGATGCCGTAACCGGCCGCTTCCACCCCGTTCAGCGTCAGGTCGGGCGGCGCGTCGACTTGCCTGCCGTCGAGCCGGATCTTCCGGCACGCGGCGCATGGACAATCGCCGCGCAACCTCGCAAAGCCGATACGCTGCGTGGTGCCGTCCGGCCAGCACAGCGTCAGCGCACGAGTCGCATGATCGAGACGAATCTCGGCCGGCGGCGTCATCGTGCATCTCCTCCAATCTGCGCGATGGCGATCCGCACGGCCTTGCGTACTTCGGGATCGCGATCGTCCAATGCGTCGCGCAGCGCGGGCAGCGTCGCGGGATCGCGCAGTTCGCCGAGCGCGAGTGCGGCCTCCTTGCGCAGGTTGCTGATCGCATGCGACAGCAGCGCGGCGACGGCCGGCGCCGCGGCGGCGTCGCGCAATTGCCCGAGTGCGCGCACCGCACGCAGGCGCACCTGCCAGTAATCGTCATTGAGCGCGGCGACGAGCGGCGCGCGTGCGACCGAGACACGCAGCTTGCCGAGCGTCGCGGCCGCTTCCTCGCGTACCTGCCATTCGGCGTCGCGCAGCGCGGCAAGCAACGCGTTGACGACGACCGTGTCGCCGGACGCCGCAAACCCGACCGCGCCGACCGCGATGCGCCGCACGTCCGCATCCGCGTCGGTCGTCGCGATGCGTGCGAGCGGCGACAACGCGCGGACGTCCTTGAGCCAGCCGAGCACGGCGACGGCTTCGGCGCGCACGGCTGCCTGCGGCGCGTCGAGCGCGTGCAACGCAGGCGCGAACGCGTCGGGGTCGCGCAGTTCGCGCAGCGCGCGCAACGCGGCGCCGCGCACGAACGGCTCGGCGTGTTCGGCCCAGCGGCACAGCACGGCACCGGACGCGACATCCTTCAGTTCGGACAGGCTGCGTGCCGCGGTCGCGCGCACGTCGTCGTCCGGATCGAGCAGCGCGTGGCACAGCGTGTCGACGACGTCGGGCTGCTCCCAGGCGGCGAGCACGCGCGCCGCTTCGCCGCGCACGTCGGCGGCCGGATCGTCGCGCAGTGCCGCAACGAAGATCGGCACGAGATCGGGATCCTCGAGATCGGCGAGTTCGAGCAGCGCGATGCGGCGCACGGATGCATCGGGCGCCGCAACACGCGCGACGAGCGCGGCGAGGTCTGAAGCGTGCGCGCCAGGTAGCGGGAAAGCAGGGGAGGAAGCGGTCATGGGCAAAATTCGGAGTATTAACGATGCGTAAGAGGCGTGACGAACGACACGGTCGCGCCGATCCGCGACCCAATGGCGCGCAGCAGCGTCCGCATCATGCGGCGCCTCTGCGTGTCGAGCACGCCGAACGATTCATCCATCGGCAGCATGCGCGGCCGGATGATCGGCACACGCGCGATGTCGATGCACACGCGGTCCGCCGGGTCAGCGCAGCAGGTATGGGATGTCGACCTTGACCGCGCCGGTCGGGCAGTCGCGTTCGCACGGCATGCAGTACCAGCATTCGTCGAACTGCATGTAGGCCTTGCCTTTGGTCACGTCGATCGCGAGCAGGTCGAGCGGGCATACGTCGACGCAGACGGTGCAGCCCTTGTCGGCGATGCAGCGATCCTCGTCGATCGTCACGGGCGCGCTGCTGCGCAGAAAGATGTCTTGCGGGGTATGGGGCACGGTCAGGCTCCTCGGAGTCAGAGGGCGGCCGCGAGGGCGGCCGGTTCGCGGATGCGCAGGTGAGCGTAGGCGCTGCGTTCGTCGTCGGCGAGCGGCACGACATAGGGCTCGACCGGCCGCTTCTCGCTGCGCATCGTGCCGTCGGCATCCTTGCGCAACCATGTGTGGCAGAACCATTCGGCGTCTTCGCGATGCGGAAAATCGACGCGATGGTGATATAGCCCCCAGCGGCTCTCGGTGCGGAAGAGCGATGCACGCGCGGCCATTTCGGCGCAGTCGCGGATCGCGCGCACTTCGGCCGCGCGCATCAGTTCATGAGGGTGGTTCGCCTTGAGTTCTTCGATATCCTCAATAATGGCGTCGAAACGTTGCAGCCCGATTTCCATCTTGCGCGTCACCTTCGGCGGTTGCAGATAATCGTTCACCATGCGGCGCAGCTTGTATTCGACCTGCGCCGGCGCGAGGCCACGCTCGCGCGTGAGCGGCGCGAGCACGCGGGTGCGTTCGGCCGCGACCTGTTGGTCGTCCACCGGCGCGTGATCGCGGCCGGCCACGTAGTCGGCCGCGTTCTGCCCGGCGAACCAGCCGTAGGTGAACGCGCCGAGCATGTAGTTGTGCGGGACGGCCGCCATGTCGCCGGCCGCGTAGAGCCCCGGCACGGTCGTTTCGGCGCGGGCGTTCACGTACACGCCGGACGCGCTGTGGCCGCTGCAGAAGCCGATCTCGGAGATGTGCATCTCGACCATCTGATGCCGGTAGTCGGTGCCGCGTCCTGCGTGGAAGCGACCGCGGCTCGGCCGCTCGTTCGTGTGCAGGATCTGCTCGATGGTCTGGATCGTTTCCTCCGCGAGGTGGTCGAGCTTCAGGAACACCGGGCCGTTGCCGCTTTGCAGCTCCTGGTAGAACTCCCACATCATCTGGCCGCTCCAGTAGTCGCACTCGATGAAGCGTTCGCCCTTGCCGTTCGCGGTGAAACCGCCGAGCGGGCCGGTCACGTACGCGCACGCCGGGCCGTTGTAGTCCTTGATCAGCGGATTGATCTGGAAGCATTCGAGGTTCGCGAGCGCCGCGCCGGCGTGGTACGCCATCGCGTAGCCGTCGCCCGCGTTGGTCGGGTTTTCGTACGTGCCCATCAGGTATCCGGACGCCGGCAGCCCGAGACGGCCGGCGGCGCCGCAGCACAGGATCACGGCCTTCGCGCGGATCACGTGAAAATCGGCCGTGCGGCAGTCGAAGCCGAGCACGCCGCTCGCGCGGCCTTGCGCGTCGGTCAGCACGCGCGTCGCGACGATCCTGTTCGTGATCGCGATGCGGGCACGTTTCAACTGCCGGTACAGCACCTTCTTGATGTCGTGACCTTCCGGCATCGGCAGCACGTACGAACCCATGTGGTGGACCTTCTTCACCGCGTAGTCGCCGGTGCCGTCCTTTTCGAACTTCACGCCCCAGCGGTCGAGTTGCTCGATCGTCGCGAAGCTGTGCGTCGCATACGCATACACGGCTTCCTGGTCGACGATCCCGTCGTTGGCGATCGTGATTTCGCGCGTGTACTGCTCGGGCGTCGCGTGGCCGGGAATCACCGCGTTGTTCAGGCCGTCCATCCCCATCGAGATCGCGCCGCTGCGCTTCACGTTGGCCTTCTCCAGCAGCAGCACGCGCAGCGACGGATCGCGCTCCTTCGCCTTGATCGCCGCCATCGGGCCGGCCGTGCCGCCGCCGACCACGACGATGTCGTATTCGAGTACATGGGTGTTCATTGCGGATTCCTTAAGGGTTGGTGCGTTTTCTGCCGGTCGATGCGCAGCCGGTACTGGAACGCGTCGCCGCGGAAGTACAGGTGTTCGTAGTCGATTGGCGCACCGGACGCATCGTGCGTCAGGCGCTCGATCCACAGCACGGGACTGCTTTCCTCGACGCGCAGCGCATCGACGATTTCATCGTCGGCGAGGATCGCGTCGATCGACACGTCGGCGTGACCGAGCGGCACGCCGCAGTCGTTCTCGAGAATCAGGAAGATGTCGCGGGTTGCGAGATCGGCGCCCGCGAGCCGCTTGCCGAGCGCCGCGGGCACCCACGTCTGCTCGAGCGACACGGGCTCGCGGTTCAGCAGCCGCACGCGGCGGATCTCGACGAGCGGCGCGCCTTCCGGCACGTTCAGCTTCGTCGCGAGATGGCGGTCGGCCTTCACGGTGCGAAAGCTGCGCAACTGGTTGACGATCTCGTAGCCCATCGACGACATCGCCTCGGCGAAGCCCTGCAGCGACGTCACGTTCTGGAACGCCTTCGGCTTCGACACGAACGTGCCCTTGCCGTGCAGCCTGAACAGCAAGCCTTCCTTCTGCAGGTCGCCGAGTGCCTGGCGCACCGTGATGCGGCTCACGTCGAACATCGCGCAGAGTTCGTGCTCGGACGGCATCCTGCTGTGCGGCGCATAAGTGCCGTCGAGGATACGCGTGCGCAGCGTGTCCTTGATCTGTACGTAGAGCGGAGCCGCCGATAGCGGCACGACGTTGGATGAGGTCATCGGTCAACTTGTCATGACAAGAGGACTCGAGTGTAGTGACCGCGCTCGCGCGCCCAAACCAACGATTTCTGATTTCGACTTTCCGATTCCGGAAAAGCGGGGGCGGCTGCGTGGCTGAGGTTCGTCCGGATCTGCCGCTTGTCGGCTGCCCGAATCGGCAGACAATCGGAGATTCGCGCTCGCATGTGCCGCGCATGTCGATTTCACGCCGCGTCGTTCGTCGTATCGATGTCGACCGGATTCGCGACGGCGTCCGCAGTCCGGTTCCTCATCGATGCCTGACCGACAGAGAGAAAGGAGGTGCCAGATGCCTGATTCCCGCTATCGCTGGGTGATCGTCGCCGCGGGCGGCCTGATGGGCTGCATCGCGATCGGCGCGATGTTTTCGCTGCCCGTGTTCCTGCGGGCCATCGCACGCGACACCGGCTGGTCGATGACCGGCATTTCCGCCGCGATGACGCTCGGCTTCATCGCGATGGCCTTCGCGAGCATCGGCTGGGGCAGCCTGTCGGACCGGATCGGCACGCGTGCGGTGGTCGTGACGGGCGCCGTTCTGCTGTCGGCGAGCCTGGCGCTTGCGAGCCGAGCGCCGTCGCTGCTCGCGTTCCAGCTGATTTTCGGGCTGGCCGTCGGCAGCGCGACGGCCGCGGTGTTCGCGCCGATGATGGCCTGCGTGACGGGCTGGTTCGACACGCACCGCAGTCTCGCGGTGTCGCTGGTGTCGGCCGGCATGGGCATGGCGCCGATGACGATGTCGCCGCTGGCGGCGTGGCTCGTGTCGGGCCACGGCTGGCGCACGTCGATGCTGCTGATCGCCGCGCTCGCGGCCGCCGTGATGATTCCGGCGTCGCTGCTCGTGCGCCGTGCCCCCGCGCTCGACGGGCCGCACGCCGAGCCGGCGCCGGCCGGCGGGCCCGGGGCCGCGCCGCTGTCGGTCGGCGGCGCGCTGCGTTCGCCGCAGTTCATCGTGCTGCTGCTGACCAACTTCTTCTGCTGCGCGACGCATTCCGGCCCGATCTTCCATACGGTCAGCTACGCGGTGACGTGCGGGATTCCGTTGATCGTCGCGGTGTCGATCTACAGCGTCGAGGGGCTCGCCGGCATGGGCGGGCGCATCGCGTTCGGGCTGCTGGGCGACCGCCTCGGTGCGAAACGCATGCTGGTGGCGGGGCTGCTCGCGCAGGCGCTCGGCGCGCTCGGCTACTACTTCGTGCGCACGCTCGACGGGTTCTACGCGGTCGCGATGCTGTTCGGTTTCATCTATGCGGGCGTGATGCCGCTCTATGCGGTGCTCGCGCGCGAGAACTTCCCGCTGCGGATGATGGGCACCGTGATCGGCGGCTGCGCGATGGCCGGCAGCCTCGGGATGGCGGCCGGGCCGGTCGCGGGCGGTTTGATCGTCGATGCGCTGGGCAGCTATGGCTGGCTGTACCTCGGATCGTTCGCGATTGGCATCGGCGCGTTCCTCGTCGCGATGATGTTCCGCCCGTTTCCGAAGGCGCGGTCGCACGTGGTCGCCGCATGACCCGGCAGTCGCGAAACGGCGATTTCTGCGGGATGACGAACGCCGACCGACCCGGGCGAAAATAAAAAAACAGGGCCGGACGTCGCCCGCGCGGACGACGCCAAATCGGCGCGGAGCCTGCTGCGGCGCAGCACAGCGGCAAGTCGTGGCGATCGGCGCGCATGCGCGCCGATTCGGCCCCTAAAAACACAATATCGAGCATACCTTCGAAGGGCCTGTCATACGCACGTCACCCTGCTAGAATTCGGCTGCCGCATTTGTTCCGATTGACTGATGAGATTGCTTGACGCACTGGTCGAACAACGCATTGCCGCCGCCGCCGCGCGGGGCGAGTTCGACGATTTGCCGGGTACCGGCGCGCCGCAGGCGCTGGATGACGACCTGCTCGTACCCGAGGAGGTGCGGGTGGCCAACCGTATCCTGAAGAATGCGGGCTTCGTGCCGCCGGCCGTCGAGCAACTGCGCGCGCTGCGCAACCTGCAGGACGAACTGCAGGCGGTCAGCGATCGTGCCGCGCGCTGCCGGCTGCAGGCGAAGATACTCGCCCTCGACATGGCGCTCGAATCGCTGCGCGGCGGCCCGATGGTGATGCCGCGCGACTATTGCCGGCGCATCGCGGAACGTCTGTGCGAGCGCGGGCTCGACGACGCGTCCGCCGAAGCGGGGCCGATGTGAGCGCCGACGCGCTGCACGACGCCGCAGCCGGATCGGCCGCAGCTCCCGATTCCCCCGTTCCCGAAGCCGTGCCCGTGTCGGCGCGCGATCTGCATTTCATGCGGCTCGCGCAGGCCGCCGCCGAAGAGGCGCGCGCGGCCGGCGAAGTGCCGGTCGGCGCGGTGCTCGTGCGTGGCGACGAGGTGATCGCACGCGGCTTCAACCATCCGATCGGCGGGCACGACCCGTCGGCCCATGCGGAAATGGCCGCGTTGCGCATGGCCGCTCAGCATTTGCAGAATTACCGGATGCCCGGCTGCGAGCTGTACGTGACGCTCGAGCCGTGCCTGATGTGCGCGGGCGCGATCATGCACGCGCGCATCGCGCGAGTCGTCTACGGCGCCGCCGATCCGAAGACGGGCGCGTGCGGCAGCGTGATCGACGCGTTCGCGAATCCTCAGCTCAACCACCATACCGACGTGACCGGCGGCGTGCTCGCCGACGAGTGCGGCGCCGCGCTGAAGTCGTTCTTCGCGGAGCGCCGTCGCGCGCTGCGTGAGGCGCGGCTCGCACGCGACGCCGAATCCGGCGCGCCGTAACCCCTGCCGCGCCCGTCGCCCGGAGCGGGGCGGGCAGCACGGTTCCGTGAACCGGAGACGGTTCGGACCCTCTAAGCAGGTTTGACGATCCCGATACCTTTCGCCATGTCCCTCCAGCCCGCTGCGTCCTACACCATCCGCCTGCTGGCGCCGTCCGGCTACCCGCACGACCCCGACGCGATCAACCGCGCGCTCGAGCGCCTGAGCGGCTCGCAACATCGCATCGAGAACATCGAGGCGACGCAACGCCGCTTCCAGCGATTCGGCGGTACCGACGGCGAGCGGGCCGGCGACCTGAACCGCCTCGCGGATCCGGAGCGCGCGCTGCCGGACATCGCACTCGCGGTGCGCGGCGGCTACGGCGCCGCACGCATCCTGCACGGGCTCGACTATCGTGGGCTCGAGCGCCGCCTGCGCGACCAGCCGATCGCGCTCGTCGGCCACAGCGACTTCACCGCGATCCAGCTCGCGCTGTACGCGAAGGCGCGCATCAAGACGTTCGGCGGCCCGATGCTGTCGGCCGATTTCGGCGCGGAAACGCCGAGCGATTTCACGATGCAGCACTTCTGGTGGACGTTGTCGCAGCCGACCACGACGATCATCGCCGAGGCGGCGCCGCAGGTGCAGACTGTGAACGTGACGGGCACGCTGTGGGGCGGCAACCTGGCTATCCTCACCTCGCTCGTGGGCACGCCGTACATGCCCGACATCGAGGGCGGCATCCTCTTCGTCGAGGACGTCAACGAGCAGCCGTTCCGGATCGAACGGATGATCTACCAGTTGCACCTGTCGGGCGTGCTCGCGCGCCAGCAGGCGCTCGTGCTCGGCCAGTTCACGGGTGCGCGGCCGTTCGAGTACGACAACGGCTACGACATGCAGGCGATGATCGACCAGGTGCGCTCTGTGGTCGGCATTCCGGTCGTCACGGGGCTGCAGTTCGGCCACGTTCCCGACCTGCTGACGTTGCCGTTCGGTGCGCAGGCGCAGCTCGTCGCGAATGCGCACGGTTTCCGGCTCACGCTGTCGGACTATCCGCATCTCGGCTGAGCCGGGCAGGGACGATCGAAAGGCGGGGCTTCCCGCCTTTTTCTTTAAGTAAACGCGCAACTAACGGTCATAAATTTTTGTCGCCGTCGATCGGGTTGGTGGCAGCGCGTGCACCAGTTTTGTCAACAAAATGACCGGAAGGGTATACACCGTGAGCCGCGATGGAAAAGCAGCAGAGGCTTGTCATGCCTGGATTTGGTGTGCCGCGCACCGCTCTGATACAGGGGAATGCACGCAGATTGTGCGCATTCCGGGAAAAGAATTGTTGACAATCTTTATGTCCGTCCTAGGATGAGGACCATCACGCGATGCAGAACATGAACGACTCCGATACCCATCCGTCCGGCGCTGCCGGTCCCGAAGCGATCGCCGAGCGGATCCGCACGGCGATCCTCGAGCATCGGCTCGCGCCCGGCGCGAAGCTGACGGAGGCGCAGCTTTGCGACGTGTTCGGGGTGAAGCGCGGCACGATCCGGCAGGCGCTCTCGCAGCTCGCGGCCGACAAGCTGGTCGATCTCGAGCCGAATCGCGGTGCGTTCGTCGCGAGTCCGACGCTGCAGGACGTGCACGAGGTGTTCGAGATGCGCCGGATCATCGAGCTGGCCGTCGTCGAGCGGCTCGCGACGGGGCCGGGCGCGAAGCGGCTGAAGGGCGTTGCGGCGCTGATCGACAAGGAACGCAAGGCGTTCGAGCGGCACGATTTCGCGGCGTGGATCCGCCTGTCGGGCGAATTCCACACGGCGCTCGCGGCGCTGACGGGCAATGCGACGCTCTGCGAGTGCCTCGACGGGCTCGTCGCACGCTCGACGTTGATGTCGGCGCTGTATGAATCGCACGGACGCAGCCCGTGCTCGTGCGACGACCATGACGAGATCCTGACCGCGCTGGAAGCGGGCGATTCGAAGCGGGCGGTGACGCTGATGGCGCACCACCTGCAGCATGTCGAACTGAAGATGCTGGACCGGCCCGCGCAAGGGCAGGTCGATTTGCGCGAAGTGTTCGGCGGCGCCTGAGCGGCGACGCGAATCCGGCTGCGCGCCACACGACAAGAGCAATGCAGGCCGGCGGTTTGCACCGCCGGCCGCCAGTCCGACTCCGGGCGATGATCCGGAGCGATATCGATGACGGTGGAGCGGCTGATTGGCCGCGTCAAGGAGAAGTCATGGCTCAGTTCAGTGTGGCGCACGACAGCGCGTATCCGGCGGAAGAAGGCGGCGAGGGCGGTGGACCCGTGTTGCCGGACGGTTACAGTCAACGTTTGTACAACAAAGATTTGGCACCCCTTAAGAATCAGACTTGGGGCGCCTACAACATCTTCGCGTTCTGGATGTCGGACGTGCACAGCGTCGGCGGCTACGTGTTCGCGGGCAGCCTGTTCGCGCTCGGGCTGACGAGCTGGCAGGTGCTGATCGCGCTGATCGTCGGCATCACGATCGTGAACCGGCTGTGCAACCTGATCGCGCGGCCGAGCCAGCAGATCGGCGTGCCGTATCCGGTCGCGTGCCGCGCGACGTTCGGCGTGCTCGGCGCGAACGTGCCGGCCGTGATCCGCGGGCTGATCGCGATCGCGTGGTACGGCATCCAGACCTATCTCGCATCCAGTGCGCTCGTGATCGTCGTGCTGAAGTTCTTTCCGCAATGGCTGCCGTATGCGGACGTCCATCGCTATGGCTTTCTCGGGCTGTCGGCGGTCGGCTGGGCCGGCTTCATGCTGCTGTGGGTGCTGCAGGCGCTCGTGTTCTGGAACGGGATGGAGACGATCAAGAAGTTCATCGACTTCGCGGGTCCGGCCGTCTACGTCGTGATGTTCATCCTGGCCGGCTACATGGTGTGGCGCGCGGGCTGGCGCAACATCGGCATCAACCTCGGCGGCGTCAAGTATCACGGCGCGGAAGTGATTCCGGTGATGATCACGGCCGTGTCGCTCGTCGTGTCGTACTTCTCCGGGCCGATGCTCAATTTCGGCGACTTCTCGCGCTACTGCCGCTCGTTCGGCGACGTGAAGCGCGGCAACTTCTGGGGGCTGCCGGTCAACTTCCTCGCGTTCTCGCTCGTCACGGTGATCACCACCGCCGCGACGCTTCCGGTGTTCGGCGAACTCATCACCGATCCCGTCGAGACGGTCGGCCGCATCGACCATCCGACCGCCGTGATCCTCGGCGCGCTGACGTTCACGATCGCGACGATCGGCATCAACATCGTCGCGAACTTCGTGTCGCCCGCGTTCGACTTCTCGAACGTCGCGCCGCGGCTGATCAGCTGGCGCGCGGGCGGGATGCTCGCGGCCGTCGCGTCGATCTTCATCACGCCGTGGAACCTGTTCAACAACCCGGCCGTGATCCACTACACGCTCGACGTGCTCGGCGCGTTCATCGGCCCGCTGTACGGCGTGCTGATCGCCGACTTCTACCTCGTCAAGCGCGGCCGGCTCGTGCGCGACGACCTGTACACGATGTCGGAGCGCGGCACCTACTGGTACACGGGCGGCGTGAACCGCCGCGCGCTCGCCGCGCTGCTGCCGGCCGCGGTGATCGCCGTCATCTGCGTGATGGTGCCGGGCTGGCAGGCCGCCGCGAACTTCTCGTGGTTCATCGGCGCCGGGCTCGGTTTCGTGTTCTACCGGCTGCTCGTGCGCACGAAGGCCTGAGGAGCGCGCGATGAAGATCAAGCTGATCAATCCGAACACGACGCAGCGGATGACCGATGCGATGGACCGCTGCGCGCGTGAAATCGCGGTGGCAGGCACCGAGATCGTCGCGGTGAGCCCGCCGATGGGGCCGCCGTCGATCGAAGGCTATTACGACGAGGCGCTCGCGACGCCCGGGCTTCTGGCCGAGGTCGCGCAGGGCGAGCGCGACGGCTGCGACGCGTACGTGATCGCGTGTTTCGGCGACCCGGGCCTTTATGCGGCGCGCGAACTCGCGCGCGGGCCAGTGATCGGGATCGCCGAGGCGGCGATGCATGCGGCGAGCGTGCTCGCGCCGGGCTTCTCGGTCGTCACGACCCTCGCGCGCACCTGCGGGATGGCGTGGCATCTCGCCGAGCGCTACGGGATGAAGCGGTTCTGCCGCAACGTGCGGGCGACCGACGTCGCGGTGCTCGAACTCGACCGGCCCGGTTCGGCCGCGCGGCGGATCATCGTCGACGAATGCCGGCGCGCGCTCGACGAGGACGGCGCCGACGCGATCGTCCTCGGCTGCGCCGGGATGGCCGAATTCGCGCACGAGATCGAGCAGCAGATCGGCGCGCCGGTCGTGGAAGGCGTCACGGCGGCCGTCAAGTGGGCCGAGGCGCTCGTCGCGCTGCGCCTCGCGACCGCGAAGCGCGGCGACTATGCGCGGCCGCTGCCGAAACGCTACGACGGCGAATTCGCGCGTTTCAGCCCGCCGGAGGACGCGCCCGCGCCCGCGTCGGCCGCCGCCACGGCGCGAAGCGGGAGCGCCGCGTCGGAACCGGTCCCGAATTTGCCGCAACCGCACATACACGCCGTCTGACATGCACTATCTGCGCCGCTGTATGGGCGCGTATGAACGTTTTCGCTACACTGGGCCGTCATCGCATCGGCCCGTGCGGCCGGCCTCCGGCACCCGCGCGGGTCGATGCGAACCCATTACTTCAGCAAGCTTTCGCCGCACTTCGAACCCATGTCACTCGATCCCAACTATCCTCGCGACCTGATCGGCTACGGCCGCCATCCCGTGCAGGCGAACTGGCCCGGGCGTGCCCGCGTCGCCGTGCAATTCGTGCTGAACTACGAGGAGGGCGGCGAGAACTGCGTGCTGCACGGCGACCCGGGCTCCGAGCAGTTCCTGTCCGAAATCGTCGGCGCGGCCGCGTATCCGGATCGCCACATGAGCATGGAATCGATCTACGAATACGGGTCGCGTGCCGGCGTGTGGCGCATCCTGCGCGAATTCGAGAAGCGCGGGCTGCCGCTGACGGTGTTCGGCGTGGGCATGGCGATCGAGCGTCATCCTGAACTCGCGCGCGCATTCGTCGAGCTCGGCCACGAGATCGCGTGCCACGGCTGGCGCTGGATCCACTACCAGAGCATGACGCCCGAGCTCGAGGCCGAGCACATGCGCCTCGGGATGGAAGCGATCGAGCGCGTGACGGGCGAGCGTCCGCTCGGCTGGTACACCGGCCGCGACAGCCCGAACACGCACCGTCTCGTCGCGGAATACGGCGGCTTCCTGTACGACTCCGACAACTACGGCGACGACCTGCCGTTCTGGATGGACGTCGAGGTGTCGGGCGGCGGCACGTCGCCGCAGCTGATCGTCCCGTACACGCTCGATACGAACGACATGCGCTTCGCGACGCCGCAGGGCTTCAACACCGGCGACCACTTCTTCGACTACCTGCGCGACGCGTTCGACGTGCTGTACGCGGAGGGCGACGACGCGCCGAAGATGCTGTCGATCGGCATGCACTGCCGTCTGCTCGGCCGGCCGGGACGTTTCCGCGGGCTGCAGCGTTTCCTCGATCACATCGAGAAGCACGATCGCGTATGGGTGACGCGCCGTGTCGATATCGCGCGTCATTGGCGTGAACATCATCCGTATCAGCCCAATCATCGAAACGAAGGGAAAGCATGAAGGCGATGCGTTACACGTTGGAGCAACTGAACACGATGGCGCCGAGCGCATTCGTCGCGGCGCTGTCGGGGATCTTCGAACATTCGCCGTGGGTGGCCGAGGTCGCCGCGGGCGAGCGGCCGTTCGTGAGCATCGACGCGCTGCACGAGACGATGTCGAACGCGGTGGAGACGGGCGGCGAAGCGCGCCAGCTCGCATTGATCAACGCTCACCCGGAGCTGGCCGGCAAGGCCGCCGTGCGCGGCGAGCTGACAGCCGAGTCGACCCGTGAGCAGAGCGGCGCAGGTCTCGACCAGTGCACGCAGGAAGAGTTCGACAAGCTGCTGACGCTGAACCGCACGTATCGCGAGAAGTTCGGCTTCCCGTTCATCCTCGCGGTGCGCGGCTACGACCGGCACGGCATCATCGCGAACTTCGAGTCGCGCGTGAATCATTCGCGCACCGAGGAACTGCGCGCGAGCCTCGACCAGATCTACCGGATCGCGCGCTTTCGCCTCGACGACCTGATCGACGCCTGACACCTCGCGACGGCCTGCTGCGTCGCGGCGGCCGATCGCATCACTGAAACAAGGAAACATCATGGCTGTTCCGCTTCTCGATCCCGACGCCCCCGACTTCACGCGGCGCTACGTGAACCTCGCCGACCCGCGCCTCGGTGCGCAGGCGCTCGAGGCCAGCGACGATTTCTTCGCGCCGAAGGACCGGATGCTGAACCCCGAGCCGGCGGTGTTCATCCCCGGCAAGTACGACGACCACGGCAAGTGGATGGACGGCTGGGAGACGCGCCGCAAGCGCACGACGGGCTATGACTGGTGCATCGTCAAGCTCGCGCGGCCGGGCGTGATCAAGGGCTTCGACATCGACACGAGCCACTTCACCGGCAACTTCCCGCCGGCCGCGTCGATCGAGGCGGCATACGTGGCCGACGGCGCACCGACGCATGCGACGGAATGGGTCGAGATCGTGCCGTCGACGACGCTGCAAGGCAACAGCCATCACTATGTCGAAGCGCGCGACGCGCGTGCGTTCACGCACCTGCGCGTGAACATCTATCCGGATGGCGGCATCGCGCGCCTGCGCGTGTATGGCCAGCCGCAGCTCGACTGGGCCGGCGCGAGCGCGACCGAGCAGTTCGACCTTGCGGCGATGGAAAACGGCGGCTACGTGGTGGCCGCGAACAACCAGCATTTCGGCGTCGCGTCGAACCTGCTGCTGCCGGGCCGCGGCGTGAACATGGGCGATGGCTGGGAAACCCGCCGCCGCCGCGAACCGGGCAACGACTGGGCGATCATCGCGCTCGCGCAACCCGGCGTGATCCGCAAGATCGAAGTCGATACCGCGTTCTTCAAGGGCAACTATCCGGACCGCTGCTCGATCCAGGCCGCGTACGTGTCGGGCGGCACCGACAGCTCGCTGATCACGCAGTCGATGTTCTGGCCGGTGCTGCTCGGCGAACAGAAGCTGCAGATGGACAAGCAGCATTACTTCGAGCACGAGATCGCATCGCTGGGCCCGGTGACCCACGTGCGCCTGAACATCATTCCGGACGGCGGCGTGTCGCGCCTGCGTCTGTGGGGGACGCTCGACAAATGAAGACGCTCGCAATCGAACCGCTGACCAAGGACGCGTTCGCGCCGTTCGGCGACGTGATCGAAACGGACGGCGCGAAGCAGATTCCGATCAACCTCGGCACGACGATCCGCTTTCACGATCTCGCGAAGGTCGACGTGACCGACGAAGACGGCCGCACGCTCGTCAACCTGTTCCGCGGCCAGCCGCGCACGCTGCCGTTCGAGGTGAAGATGCTCGAGCGTCATCCGCTCGGCAGCCAGGCGTTCGTGCCGCTGAACGACCAGCCGTATCTCGTCGTCGTCGCGCCGGCGGGCGATCTCGATCCGTCGAAGATCCGCGCATTCGTGACGAGCGGGTGGCAGGGCGTGAACTATGCGAAGGGCGTGTGGCATCACCCGCTGATCGCGCTCGGCGGCGTCAGCGACTTCATCGTCGTCGATCGCGGCGGCGACGGCCTGAATCTGAACGAGCAGGACCTGCAGGAATCGCTGTGGCTCACCGAGGACGCGCTGGATGCACTGACGGCCTGAGCAGCATTTCGGCAGTACCGTTTCATCGAAGAGACCCGCGCGATCTGCGCGGGTTTTTTTATGCTCGCCGCGCGCACTGGCCCATGACGTTGCCCCTACGTCGAAGACGTCGATCGCGTGCTATCGTGCCCGCATCGCCACCGCACGACGCCCGGTTCCCGGGCCGTACCACGATGAGCCAACCTGAAAACGACCTCGCGATCCTGTTGCGCACGATGCAGCCCGAACTGCATCGCGGTGCGTTCGCGTTCGTCGCACTGCCGGCCGATGCCGACATATCGTTATCCGAAGCGATTGCAACGTTCCGCGAAACGGAAGGCATGACCGTCGTCGTCGACGAGGAAACGGCCGCACGTCGCGGCTGGCCGGTGCTGTTCCGCGCCGCGTGGATCACGCTGACGGTGCATTCGGACCTCGCGGCGGTCGGCCTGACGGCCGCGTTCGCGAGCGCCCTCGGCGCGGCCGGCATCAGCTGCAACGTGATGGCCGCCGCGTATCACGATCACATCTTCGTGCCGTTCGACGACGGCCCGCGTGCGCTCGACGCGCTCGTCGCGCTGCAGCGCGACGCGATGCGAAGCTAGCGGGAGACACGTTCCGCGCGGGTAAAAAAACGGGCCCGTTTCCGGGCCCGCGAACGGAGAGGACTGCACCGTCCAACCAAGCGGCGGCCGGCGCAGGGCGGCTTACTTGACCGCGCCGCCCTCGAACCAGGCGGCGAGCTTCACGCGCTCGTCGTCGGTCATGTGCGTGACGTTGCCGATCGGCATCGCCTTCAGGCGCACGGCCTGTTCGTAGATGCGTTGTGCGTTCTTCGACACCTCGTCCGGCGTGTCGAACATCACGCCGGCGGGCGCGCTGCCCATCAGCGTCGGCTTCGACGAGTGGCACTCGACGCAGCGCTGCTGCAGGATCGGCATGATGTCGTTGATCACGATCTTCGGTGCGTTCGCCGCCTGCGCTTCCGGTGCGACCGGCTTCGGCATCGTCCACACCAGTGCGCCCGACAGCAGCGCGACGCCGCCGATCGGCAGGTACCACAGCTGCTTGCCGCGGTGACGCATCACGAAGAACTGACGGATCAGCGCGCCGGCCAGCATGATCAGCACGAGCACGACCCAGTTGAACTTGTTCGTATACGTCATCGCATAGTGGTTCGACAGCATCGCGAACACGACCGGCAGCGTGAAATACGTGTTGTGCACCGAACGCTGCTTGCCGCGCTTGCCGTAGATCGGGTTCGGCTCTTCGCCCTTGAGCATCTTGTCGACCATCTTGCGCTGGCCCGGGATGATCACGAAGAACACGTTCGCCGACATGATCGTCGCGAGCATCGCGCCGACGATCAGGTACGCCGCACGGCCCGAGAAGATGTGGCACGCGAGGTACGCGGCGACGACGACGTAGAGGCCGACGCAGATGCCCAGCACGCGATCGTTGGTGCCGAGGATGCGGCACAGCGAGTCGTAGACGATCCAGCCGGCCGCGAGGAAGCCGAGGGCGGACGCGACGGCGACCACGGGGCCCATGTCGAGCACGCTCTTGTCGATCAGATACGTGTTCGGTGCGAGCAGGTACAGCACGAAGAACAGCGAGAAGCCCGACAGCCAGGTCGTGTACGACGGCCACTTCGACCAGTGCAGGTCATCCGGCATTTCCGGCGGGGCGACCGTGTACTTCTGCATGTTGTAGAAACCGCCGCCGTGGACGTGCCACAGCTCGCCGAACACGCCGCGCTTGCGCTGGTTCGCGTCGGTCGGCGGTTTCAGGCTGTTGTCGAGCGCGACGAAATAGAAGGACTCGCCGATCCACGCAATGGCGACGATGACGTGCAGCCATCGCAGCGCGAGGTTCAGCCAGTCGGTGATGAAGCCTTCCATGAAACTCCTCCAGACTCAGATCGTTGTCTTTGATGCGGGCGCCGATGCGTGTGTCAGCTGCCGCGATAGGTGCTGTACGACCACGGCGACACGAGCAGCGGCACGTGGTAGTGCGACGCGGTGTCGGCGATGCCGAAGCGCAGCACGACGCGGTCGACGAAGCGGGGTTCGGGCACCTTCACGCCGAGCGACGCGAAGTAGTCGCCGGCATGGAACACGAGTTCGTATTCGCCGGCGGCGAGCGCGGCGCCTTCGAGCAGGGGTTCGTCGCAGCGGCCGTCGCTATTGGTCAGCACGGTCTTGATCGCGCGGCGCGATTCGCCGTCCAGCGCGTAGAGGTCCACCTTGATGGCAGCGCCGGGGCGACCGTGTGCCGTATCGAGTACGTGGGTAGTGAGCTTTCCCATTCGCAATTGTCCTTGTGTGAATGCGAGGTTCGGCGGCGACTCGATCCATTGACTGTGCGGCGGATCGAGGCTCCACGTCACGTGGCTACATACCCGTCGGCGAGAGTGAAGCGAGCGCCGTGCAGGCATTGTAAAAAGGTTCCCCGCGCAAATACGGGCGCGATATCAAAGATAATGCGCCGCGCATGAACCGCTGTCGACGCCCCGCCGGAAGCCGCCGGCGGCCCAGGATTCCGGCGCCTGCCGGGGCCGCGCGCGGCGTACCATATCGAATCCGTGAAGCGCGGTATTCCGGATCGCGCATTGTGCGTTGCGCGCGCTTGGGCGATGCTCCGGCCGTGCGCGTCGGGCCGTAGGCCCGCGCGTACCCCGAAGACGGCATTCACGCCGGGTAACCGGGCCAGCGCGTTCGAACGGACGCAGGCACCGGGGCGTGCCGCGAATCAGCGTTCGAACGGCCTTGTGACGGTCTCCGGGAGCGGCTCCCGGGGGCAGAACGACGCGGAGAACGCATGAACCTCGAGCAGCACGCCGGCGCACGCGCGCCGCACCCATCCTCATCCCGCCCGACGACCCTGCTGGTCAAGCACGCCGACGTGCTCGTGACCATGGACGACACGCGTCGCGAATTGCGCGACGCGGGCCTCTATATCGAAGACAACCGGATCGTCGCGGTCGGCCCGAGCGCCGAGTTGCCCGATACCGCCGACGAAGTGCTCGACCTGCGCGGCCACCTCGTGATCCCGGGGCTCGTGAACACGCATCACCACATGTACCAGAGCCTCACGCGGGCGGTGCCGGCCGCGCAGAACGCCGAGCTGTTCGGCTGGCTCACGAACCTGTATCGGATCTGGGCGCACCTGACGCCCGAGATGATCGAGGTGTCGACGCTGACCGCGATGGCCGAGCTGCTGCAGTCGGGTTGCACGACGTCGAGCGATCATCTGTACATCTATCCGAACGGCAGCCGGCTCGACGACAGCATCGGCGCCGCGCAGCGAATCGGCATGCGCTTTCACGCGAGCCGCGGCGCGATGAGCGTCGGCCAGCGCGACGGCGGGCTGCCACCCGATTCGGTCGTCGAGCGCGAGCCCGACATCCTGCGCGACGCGCAGCGCCTGATCGAGACCTATCACGACGAAGGTCGCTACGCGATGCTGCGGATGGTGGTCGCGCCGTGCTCGCCGTTCTCGGTGAGCCGCGGCCTGATGCGCGACGCGGCCGTGCTGGCGCGCGACTACGGCGTGTCGCTGCACACGCACCTGGCCGAGAACGTCAACGACATCGCGTACAGCCGCGAGAAGTTCGGGATGACGCCCGCCGAATACGCGGAAGATCTCGGCTGGGTCGGCCACGACGTATGGCACGCGCACTGCGTGCAGCTCGACGATGCGGGCATCGGCCTGTTCGCGCGCACCGGCACCGGCGTCGCGCACTGTCCATGTTCGAACATGCGGCTCGCGTCGGGCATCGCGCCCGTCAAGAAGATGCGTCTCGCGGGTGTGCCGGTCGGGCTCGGCGTCGACGGTTCCGCGTCGAACGACGGCGCGCAGATGGTCGCGGAAGTGCGGCAGGCGCTGCTGCTGCAGCGGGTCGGTTTCGGGCCCGACGCGATGACCGCGCGCGAGGCGCTCGAGATCGCGACGCTGGGCGGCGCGAAGGTGCTGAACCGCGACGACATCGGCGCGCTGAAGCCCGGCATGGCCGCGGACTTCGCCGCATTCGACCTGCGCCAGCCGCTGTTCGCGGGCGCGCTGCACGATCCGGTCGCGGCGCTCGTGTTCTGCGCGCCGTCGCAGACGGCGTACACGGTGGTGAACGGGAAGGTGGTGGTGCGGGAAGGGCGGCTCGCGACGCTCGACCTGCCGCCGGTCATCGAGCGTCACAACGCGTTGGCGCAGGCACTCGTGGAGGCGTCGCGCTGACGCATCGATGTGAAGGCCGCGCCGCGCGCCGCGGATCGGGCGCGCGGTGGCGGTGGCGGCCGCCACACGCCGCGCATCGCACGGGGCCGCACCGCGACGGCATGGCCGGCGCGTGCGTCGTGCGCGCTTACGCCTCGATCAGCGTGCGGGTCGCTTCGGCGACGAGGCTGCGCAGCCAGCGCACCTCGTCGGAGTAGTGGCAGCGTTCGTGCCACAGCTGGTAATACTGCATCGGCGGAAAGTCGAGCGGCGCCGGCACGACCGACAGCGGCAGGAACTTCGCGTAGTGATCGGCGAACAGGCGCGTCGTCGTGAAGATCAGGTCGGACTTCACCAGCACGTACGGTGCGAGGTTGAAGTACGGCAGCGTGACGACCACGTGACGCTTGAGCCGTTCGCGCGCGAGATGCACGTCGATCGCGCCGCGCTGGCCGACCGAGTACGGCGTCGGCGCGAGATGCGGCGCGTTCAGGTACTGGTCGAGCGTGAGGCCGCCGCGCTTCGCGAACGGATGCGTGTTGCTCATCAGGCAGACGATTTCGTCGACGAACAGGTTCGACAGGTGCAATTGCTCGGGCGGCTCGGGCCAGTTCCCGACGACGATGTCGAGCTTGCCGTCTTCCAGCGCGAGCTCGTAGTCGAATGCGGGGCCGAGCGAGTGGAACTCGAGCGTCGCGTTCGGCGCCGCCTGGCGGAAGCGTTCGACGACGGTCGGCACGAACAGCACGTTCAGGTAGTCGGGGCAGCCGATCCGATAGCAGCGGATCGACGTGGCCGGGTCGAAATTGTGCTGCTGGAACTTGATGCGCTCGATTTCGCGCAGTGCGTTCTGCACCGGCTCGAGCAGGCGCAATCCGTATTCGGTCGGGACCATGCCGGACTTGCCGCGCACGAGCAGCGGGTCGCCGGTGATGTCGCGCAGGCGCCGCAGTGCGGCGCTGATCGCCGGTTGCGACTGGTTCAGTTTGACGGCCGCGCGCGTGACGCTGCGCTCCATCAACAAGGTGTGCAAGACGCGCAAGAGGTACGTGTCGATCGCCTCGCGTTGCTGACTCATGATTTCTCCAGTTTATATGGCTGGGCTGATCGATGGGTGATGTGGGTATATGGTTTTTAATATGAACGAAAGTCAGCGTCAAGAGATGGATACCCGCACACGCGCGCCGGCCGGGCCTCGCGAAGGGGGCTGAACGGGGCGTGATGCGGGTGGGCGCGGCACCGCGCGGATGCGCATTGCACGCATCCGGCGGCCAGGGCACCGCGCGTGGCGCGCGTGCGTCAGTCGTCGATGCGCATGCCGACTTTCAGCGTGACCTGCCAGTGGATGACCTGGTCGCCTTCGATGTGGCCGCGCGTTTCGGTGACCTGGAACCAGTGCAGGTTGTGCAGCGTCTTGCCGGCTTTCGAGATCGCGTTGCGGATGGCGTCGTCGCACGATTGCCGCGATGAACCGGTCAGTTCGATCAGCTTGTAGACGTGGTCGCTCATGATGCGCTCCCTGGGTTGTCGGTGTGTGCGGCCGGCGCAAGCGGCGGGCCCGAGACGGCGCCGTGCGTGTCCGGCTTCTTGAGTGATAGGTATGATGGGCGGCAAGTGCAACCCCAATTGGAGACGAGGAACATCGTGGAAGTCGGATTTTGCGGACCGGGATTGATGGGCGCGCCGATGATTCGGCATTTGCTGGCGGCGGGCCATCGGGTCAGCGTATGGAACCGGACGCGCGCCAAGGCCGAGGCGCTCGAAAAGGATGGTGCGCAGGTGGTCGACACGCCGCGCGAACTGGCCGAGCGCGTCGACACGGTATTCGTGTGCGTGCTCGACGGCCGCGCGGTCGGCGACGTCGCGTTCGGCGAGCACGGGCTCCTTGCCGGCGATGCGAATGCGCGCCGCCTGAAGCGCATCGTCGATCATTCGAGCATTCCGCCTGCGGCGACGCGCGACTACGCGGCGCGCGCGGCCGCGCTCGGCGTCGGCTGGATCGACGCGCCGGTGTCGGGCGGCGTGCCCGGCGCGCAGGCCGGCACGCTCGCGGTGATGGCCGGCGGCGGCGCGGCCGACCTCGACGCGGTGCGGCCGCTGATCGACACCTACGCGTCGCGCATCACGCACATGGGCGACGCGGGCGCGGGCCAGACCGCGAAACTCTGCAACCAGGCGATCGTCACCGCGACGGTGACCGCGATCGCGGAAGCGGTCGGCCTCGCCCAGGCGAGCGGCATCGACGCCGCGCGTCTGGCCGACGCGCTGGCGGGCGGGTGGGCCGATTCGGTGCTGCTGCAGACCTTCGTGCCGCGCATGACGTCAGGCGGTCATCCGCCGATCGGCGCGCTGAGCACGTTCCAGAAGGACGTCGACGCGATCGCCGACGCCGCGCGCGACACCGGCGCGGTAATGCCAGTATCGGCCACGGTGCAGCAGGTGCTGCGGCTGGGCGCCGCGCAGGGGCTCGCCGGTGCCGATTTCGCCGCGTTCATCGACATCGTCCGGCCCGGCAACGGGCGCGCGACGGCGCGGTGATCGCGCGGCGACGGTGAAGCGGGAAGCCTGAATGGCCGATGGGCCGCCCGGAGGCGGCCCATCGTGTCGGTGTCGGTTCAGCCGAGGGAGCGCGGTGTCGTGTCGCCGGCGTTCTGGCGTCCGAGGCCGCCGCGCAGGCTCGCCTTCGTGCCTGCACCAAATTCGGGCAGGATGCGCGCGCGGGCGCGGCTCGCGAACACGAGGAAGCCGAAGCCGTTCGCCTCGTACCAGTACCCGCCGTTCTCGAGGCCGTCGAGCGGTTGTTCGAGTGCGTTGGCGATCGATTCGATGCAGCGCTTGCGCAGTTCGGCGATGGCCGGATAGGGCGGCTGAGCGCCGCGCACGCTGCACAGGAGCACGTCGAGGCCGGGCAGCACATGCGCGTAGAGGACGGGCTCGTCCTGCGCACGGGCGCGGGCAATCTTGGTGTCGAGCTGCGCGAACGGTTTCGAGTGGCGCAATACCGCGAGGAACGACTCCTGGCCGTCCTGTTGCGCACGTCGACGTTTTTTCGGGAAGGACATAAACACTCGCCTCAAAAACAATTGCAAGAAATGCGGCACTTTCATGCGACCCACTCCCGGCTATGTACGCCGCATGTCGATCCTTTATAGCACACGAAAATGCTGCACTCGTGCGGTACGACGATCAATGTCTCCCGTCGACCCGCTTGCCACGATGATCGACACAGCCAGCGTCTTGGCGCCCGTACTGTCGTTTAGTCTCCATCATAGACCTGCTTTTCCCGCGCGTGCATTCGCGCGTCACAAAAAAGTGAGACAGGCCGCGCACGGCGCGCGCCCATGAAAAAGGCCCGCACTTGGCGGGCCCGGCGGATGCTGCGTTGCGCGGTGCTCAGCGTTGCTTGAGCGAATCGCGGATCTCGCGCAGCAGCACGGTGTCTTCCGGCGTCGCGGCCGGCGCGGCTTCGTCAGGCTTGCGCAGCTTGTTGATGAATTTCACCATCAGGAAGATGATGAACGCGAGGATCACGAAGTTGATCGCCACGGTGATGAACGAGCCGTAGCCGAATGCGGCGACGCCCGCGGCCTGCAGGTCCTTGAACGAATCGGGATTACCCTTGAACGACGGAGGGATGGTGCCGAGCAGAACGAACTTGTTCGAGAAATCCAGACCGCCCGTCAGCACGCCGATGACCGGCATGATGAGGTCTTTCACGACCGAGTCGACGATCTTCGAGAATGCGCCACCGATGATCACGCCGACGGCGAGATCCATCACATTGCCTTTGACGGCGAACTCCTTGAATTCCTTGATTATGCTCATGAGCGGCTTTCTCCTGGTTGGGCGAGGGGAGGCGTGCTGCGACCCGCAAGGCTGCGAAGCGTCTGGCGGGTCGGCGGGGGATCGGAGGCACGCCGATGGCCGCATGATAGCGAACGTGCCCCATTGCCGGTAGCCCATCTTGAAATGATTAACAAATCACGGACGGGGCCGGCGCGAGCGGAAATGAAAGGAAGCGCGGTCTGAGGCGGCGGGCGCGGCGCGATGCGTCGACGCCCGCGTGTGCACGGCTCAGGTGTTGTCGTCGGTCCAGCCGTCGTCGTTGCTGCCGAGATCGACGCCGCCACCGCCGTTGCCGTCGCTCCAGTTCGCGTTGTCGCCGCGGCCGAAGTCGAAGCCCGGATCGTTGTTCTCCTGGCGCCGGCGCTGGTCGTCGACGATCACGTCGCGTTCGACCACGCGTTCGCGGCCGCCGGACATCGCCTCGCCGAGCAGCACGCCCGTCAGCAGCCCGCCCATTCCGCCGCCGAAGCCACCGCCTTGCTGGACCACGACGGGCGGCTGCTGTTGCGGATACGGCTGCTGCGGGTACGGTTGCTGCTGATATGGCTGGCCTTGCATGCCGGTCATGCGATCGGCTTCCTGCGCATACACGGAGCCGCCGCCGTTCGCGGGCGCCGCGGGCTGCGCGCTCGGATCGGGGCGGCCCTCGACGCGCGCTCTCACGCTCGCATGGCGCTGTTCGAGTTCGTCGATGCGATACGGCGGCACCGGGTTCTTGCCGTTCGACAGCGTCTCGACGAGCGTGCGTGCATCGGTCTCGATGCCTTCGAGTTCGCCGGTGAGCGCGGCGGCGCCCGGCGCCGTCGACAGCTTCGCGTCGAGTTTCAGCGGACGGATGTCGTTCAGCACGTCGGTCGCGCGCTTCAATTGCGTGCGGCGTTCGTCGTCGGCGCGGCTGTTGTCGGCGGAGCGCGCGCGCCGCAACGTCCAGCGCAGCACCAGCGCGATGATCGCGACGATCAGCCCGAGGCCTATCCACATGCCGGTCGACGGACCGTGTTTCTCGACCGGCGCGGCGGGCGCGAGCGACGACTGCAACGAACCGGCCTGGGTGGCCGACGGTGCGTTGCCGCTGGTGTGCGCGGCGTCGGCGCGAATGCGCGATTCGGTCTGCGCGAAACGCGACGCGTCGGTGAAGCGCAGTTGCGGATCGAGCGACTTCGCCCGCTGCAGTTGCGCGAGCGCGTCGGACGCGCGGCCTTCGCGGTCCAGCACCTGGGCGTACAGGTAGCGCGCATGCGCGTTGTTCGGATGCGCGTCGATGACTTGCGACAGCTGCGTGTCGGCTTGCTGCCAGTTGCGCTGCGCGATCGATTGCTCGACCTGCTGCAGCGACGGGACCGCAAACGCGGCGGACGACAGCAGCATCAGCGAAAGGCCGAGAGCGGCGAGAGATTTCTTCATGGTCGAACCGGGCGCGAGCGCCCGTCTCCTGACGATCGGTGCGCGCCGCGGGCCCGGGGGGCCGCGGCGCGGTTGCCGTTACTGCGCGGGCGTGTCGAGCTGCTTCTTCAGCGCGGCGAGGCGGTCCTCGACCGACGGGCCCTTGTTCAGCGCGGCGAGCTTGTCGTCGAGCGCCTTGCCGCTCGACGTGTCGGCCGAATTCAGGCGGGCGTCCGAGCGCGCGTTCTGCAGCGCGACCTTGTCCTCGAGCTTCTGGAAGTCCTCGGACAGGTTCTTGCCGCCGATGCCGCCCAGCGCGCTGGCCGCGACATCCTTCGCCTGCGCGATTTCCTGCTTGGCCTGCAGGATGTTCGAGCGCGCGTTCAGGTCGTTGCGGCGCTGACGCATGTCGGCGATCTGCCCCTTCAGCTTGTCGACCGACGGCTCGAGCGTCGCCAGTTCGGCCGCGAGCGCGTCGCGCTCGGCTTCCGCGTTCGACTGCGCGGCGAGCGCCTCGCGTGCGAGCGCTTCGTCGCCGGCCTGCAGCGCGCGCTTCGCGCCGTCCTCGTACTTCTTCACCTTGTCGTCGGCCGCATCGCGCTTGCTGCGCTGGGTCGCGACTTGTGCCTCGATCTCGATCAGCGAATTCTCGGCACGGCCGATGCTGTCGTCGAGCTCCCGCACGATCTGCCGTGCGTCGCGCGACGGATCCTGTACCGAGTCGGCCGCATCGTTCAGCAGGCCTTTGATCGTGCGCGAAACAGAGTCGAAAAGCGACATGAAATCCTCCGTGGTTGAAAGGTGCCGCGTCGGCGGCAATGCCCGTCGCGAATCGGTTCCGACCCGCGTGAGCTGGCGGATATTACACCGCCGGCCCCTTAAATACGGCTTAAGTGCCGGAGTTCAAGCGCGAGGCGTGTGCGGACTTCCACCTTTCGCATCTGAAAGAAACGGCGCGGCACGCGCCGGGTTGCGAGTCCATGATAGGCGGAGCATCGCGCCAATACGTTCCGCAATTCACGCTTGTGCGGGAATTTTTACAAAAAATCGCGAAGCCGATCGGTCGATTTCATTAAAATGCGCTGTCACGTCGCGGGAACGGATCGCCGCGCGGCGGGGTCTGTCGACGTGACAGTTGCCACGATGCACCCACTCTGATTCATCCGCTTGCATTTTCCGCATGCGTCCGAGGGCGCCACGCCGCCCGCCATTCCGACATGCCAATTATCAAACGACCGTCTTCTTCTTCCGATCGGAACGAACCTCACTACACGTTGCGCCGTTCGCCGTCGGGAGCCTATTACCCCGATGACGACGACCGCGGCGACGACCGGCGCGCGCAGCGTCGCGGCGGCGGGGGCGGCGATCGCCGTTCGTTCGGCTCGCGCGTCGCGCTGTGGTTTGTCGGCCTGTTCGCGACGCTCGCGATCGTCGGTGCGCTGATCGTCGGCTACGCACTCGTCGTGATGGCGCCGCAGCTGCCGTCGCTCGATGCGCTGACCAACTACCAGCCGAAGGTGCCGCTGCGCGTGTTTACCGCCGATCACGTGCTGATCGGCGAGTTCGGCGAGGAGCGCCGCAGCCTCGTGCGCTTCCAGGACATTCCCGACGTGATGAAGAAGGCGGTGCTCGCGATCGAGGACTACCGCTTCTACGAGCACGGCGGCGTGGACTTCCTCGGCATTCTGCGCGCGGGCGTCGCCGACCTGATGCACGGCGGCGCGCGCCAGGGCGCGAGCACGATCACGATGCAGGTCGCGCGCAACTTCTTCCTGTCGAGCGAGAAGACGTATACGCGCAAGATCTACGAGATGCTGCTCGCGTACAAGATCGAAAAGGCCCTGACGAAGGACCAGATCCTCGAGCTGTACATGAACCAGATCTACCTGGGCCAGCGCTCGTACGGTTTCGCGGCCGCCGCGCGCGTGTATTTCGGCAAGGACCTGAAGGACATCACGCTCGCGGAAGCGGCGATGCTCGCGGGGCTGCCGAAGGCGCCGTCCGCGTATAACCCGGTCGTCAATCCGAAGCGCGCGAAGGTGCGTCAGGAGTACATCCTGAAGCGCATGCTCGAGATCGGCTACATCACGCAGCCGCAGTACGACCAGGCGGTGAAGGAAGAGATCCACGTGCGCACGCCGGGCAACCAGTACGCGGTGCACGGCGAATACGTCGCCGAGATGGTGCGGCAGATGATGTACCAGCAATACAAGGACGAAACCTATACGCGCGGGCTGACCGTCACGACGACGATCAACTCGGCCGACCAGGAAGCGGCGTATCAGGCCGTGCGTCGCGGCATTCTCGATTACGAGCGCCGCCACGGCTATCGCGGGCCGGAAGGCTCGATCAACCTGCCGGCGGCCGGCGACGATCGCGACGAGGCGATAGACGATGCGCTCGCCGATCACCCGGACAACGGCGACCTGCAGTCGGCGGTGGTGCTGGCCGCGTCGCCGAACGCGGTCGAGGTGCAGTTCGTCGGCGGCGCGACGACGACGATCGGCCCGGCCGGGCTGCGCTTCGTGTCGGCCGCGCTGAGCCCGCGCGCGAACGCGACGTTGCGGATCAAGCCGGGCTCGATCGTGCGCGTGCTGAAGGACGGCAAGGCGGGCTGGCAGGTCGTGCAGCTGCCGCAGGTCGAAGGCGCGCTCGTCGCGATCGCGCCGCAGGACGGTGCGATCCGCTCGCTCGTCGGCGGCTTCGACTTCAACAAGAGCAAGTTCAACCACGTGACGCAGGCGTGGCGCCAGCCGGGTTCGTCGTTCAAGCCGTTCATCTATTCGGCGTCGCTCGACAAGGGCCTCGGACCGGCGACGATCATCAACGATGCGCCGTTGTACTTCCCGCCGAGCGTGCCGGGCGGCACCGCGTGGGAGCCGAAGGACGACGATCAGCCCGACGGCCCGATGTCGATGCGCACGGGCCTGCAGCGTTCGAAGAACCTGGTCTCGATCCGGATTCTCGCGTCGATCGGCACGCAGTACGCGCAGGAGTACGTGACGCAGCGCTTCGGCTTCGATCCGGCGAAGACGCCGCCGTACCTGCCGATGGCGCTGGGTGCCGGCCTCGTGACGCCGCTGCAGCTCGCGACCGGCTATGCGGTGTTCGCGAACGGCGGCTACAAGGTCGATCCGTACCTGATCGCCGAAGTCGACGACGCGCGCGGCCAGCCGCTGCAGAAGTCGCAGCCGGTGATCGCCGGCGGCACCGCGCCGCGCACGATCGAAGGCCGCAACGCATACGTGATGAACAGCCTGCTGCACACGGTCGCGACGGCCGGCACGGGCGCGGGCACCAACGCGCTCGGCCGAAGCGACCTGCAGGGCAAGACGGGTACGACGAACGATGCGAAGGACGGCTGGTTCGCCGGCTACCAGCAGTCGCTCGTCGCCGTCGCGTGGATGGGCTTCGACCAGCCGAAGAGCCTCGGCAGCCGCGAATTCGGCGCGCAGCTCGCGCTGCCGATCTGGGTGAACTACATGCGCACCGCGCTGAACGGCGTGCCCGAGCAGCAGATGCCGATGCCGGACGGGCTGACCTCGATCGACGGCGAGCTTTACTACGCGGATCGCACGCCGGGCAACGGCTTCGTCGCGAGCGTGGACATCAACCCGGCCGCGAACGCGATCAGCGCGAACGACGCGCTCGGCTCGGCCGGCTCGGAAGGGCTCGCGCCGCCGCCCGTCACGCAGCAGGAGAAGCAGCAGATCATGGACATGTTCCAGAACAAGTAAGCGATACGCGGATGTCTCGCATGCGACGGGCGCCTTCGGGCGCCCGTTTTCTTTTGCGTGTCGCCGTGCGCCGGCCGATGAGGACGAATCAGAACGACGCGCAGGCCGGCACGAGCGTGATGCCGACGGACTCCTGCCGGAAGCGCTCGCGGTACGCTTGCCGGATCTCGGCAAGCCGCGCGTGCGAGTTGGCCGTATCGTCTGCGACGATGCGGACCACGAAACTCGCTTCGCGGATGATCCGGCCGGTGGCGCGGTCGCGCCATTGGCCGCGGGTGTCCCAGTAGGTGAAGCCGTCCGGAAAGCGCGGCGTGACGACGTCGGCGAGGAACGCCGCGCGTTCCGTATCGGTGACGGGGCCGCGTCCGGCGATATCGCGCCCGAACAGCAGGTCGGCCTGCAGCATCCGGTGCGCGTCCGGCTGCACGCAGGCCGTGGGCGTGTCGACGACGGGCGAGGGCGGCGCCGCGCAACCGGCGAGCAGCGCGATGGCGGCGGTGCCGATCGCGTGATGCGCGCGACGCCGCCACGTCGCGGGATGGGCGTTCGAAGGCGGCATCTGCCTATTTCGCGTCCGGCGTGCTTCGCGCGCGTAAAACGCTGCGCGCTCAACCACTTGCGTGCATGTCCGGCGGGTTATCAACAGGGCTGTCAACATAAACTGGGGATAACCCGGGGTGCCGTGCACGGCGTCAGTGCTGCAGTTTCGCGTGCGCGAGATGCATGCCGAGCGTCGCGGGGTCGGTGTTCGTGCCCGACAGCAGCACGCCGATCCGCTTGCCCTGCAGCGTTTCGCGCAGCGGGCCGAGCAGCGCCGCGAGCGCGGCCGCGCACGCCGGTTCGACCGCCAGCTTCAGATGCGAGAACAGGAACAGCATCGCCGCGCGCAGCGCGTCGTCGGACACCGTGACGATGCGGTCGACGTGGCGCCGGCACAGCTGGTAGCTGTATTCCTCGGTGTGCGGCGCCATCAGCGAGTCGGCGATGGTCTGCATCGCGCTCATCTTGATCGTGTGATTCGCCGCGAAGCTGCGGCTCATCGCGTCGGCGCCTTCCGGTTCGACGCCATACACGTGCACGCGCGGATTCGCGAGCCGCAGCGCGGTCGCCATGCCGGCCGCGAGCCCGCCGCCGCCGATCGGCACGATCACCGCGTCGAGATCGGGCGTCTGCGTCGCCCATTCGTAGCCGAGCGTCGCGGTGCCGAGAATCGTGTGATAGCCGTTGAACGGATGGATGAAGAAGCGGCCTTCCTCGGCCTCGATCCGCCGCACGAGGTCGAATGCCTGCGACGCGCTGCCGGCGAGCACGACTTCCGCGCGGTACTGCTTGCACTGCGCGATGCGCGCCGGGCTCGCGGTATGGAACATCACGACTTTCGCGCTGCTGCCGAGCCGCATCGCCGCGTACGCGACGGCTGCCGCGTGATTGCCGGCCGACACGCACGTGACGCCGGCGTTCTTGCGCGCTTCGTCGAGGGCCATCAGGTGCGTGAACGCGCCGCGCGCCTTGAAGCTGCCGCTCACCTGCAGCAGCTCGAACTTGAAGTTGACGTGCGTGCCCTCGAGGGACGGGAGGTCGGCGCGCTCGAACACGGGCGTGCGCGCGACCCACGGCGACAACGCGAAATGCTGCGCGGCGATTTCGTCGAGCGTCGGAATCGGCTCGCCGTCGATCGTCGTATGGGCGGTGCCCTGTTGTTCAGTCGACATGACGTGGCGGATGGCGGGGTGGGCCGGCCCGCGCACGCAGGCCGGCGTGGCGGGGGGCAGTCAGTGTGCGTCGACCGACATGCTGCGGATGAACTTGCGCAGGAACTGCTCGCAGGCGGCGAGCTGCGCGAGTTCGACATACTCGTTCGGCTTGTGCGCCTGTTCGATGTTGCCGGGCCCGCACACGATGCTCGGAATGCCCGCGCGTTCGAACAGGCCGGCCTCGGTGCCGTATGCGACCTTGCGCTTGTCCTGGTCGGCCGTCAGCGCGCGCACGAGCTGCGTGATCGCGGCCTGTTCGGTCGCATCGAGCCCGGGTGCGGCGGCGATCTTCGAGAACTCGATCGCCGCGTTCGGATGCTCGCGACGCATCTGCGGCAGCAGCGTTTCCTGCGCATACGCTTCGATGCGCGTGAAGATCTGCTCGGGATCGAGCGTCGGCAGGTTGCGGAACTCGAAGTCGAACCGGCATTCGGCCGGCACCGTGTTGATCGCGTTGCCGCCCTGGATCGTGCTCGTCTGCGCGGTCGTGAACGGTACGTCGTACAGCTCGTCGAATGGGCCTTCGGCGCGGAAGCGCTCGGCGATGTCGCGGATGTGGCAGATGAGGCGCGCCGCGTATTCGATCGCGTTCAGGCCCTTCGGCGTCAGCGACGAGTGTGCCGCGTGGCCGCGCACGCAGCATCGATACGCGTTGATGCCCTTGTGCGCGATGATCGGTCGCATGCTGGTCGGCTCGCCGACGATGCAGCCGGACGGCTTCACGCCGCGCTTGACGAGATCGGCGATCAGAAGCGGTGCGCCCGCGCAGCCGATTTCCTCGTCATAGGACAGCGCGAAATGGATCGGCTTCGCGAGCTTCGTCGCCTGCATCTCCGGCAGCAGCGCGAGCGCCGCGCCGATGAAGCCCTTCATGTCGCACGTGCCGCGGCCATACAGGCGGCCGTCGCGCAACTCCGGCGCGAACGGGTTGCTGTCCCACTGCTGGCCGTCGACCGGCACGACGTCGGTGTGCCCCGACAGCACGATGCCGCCGTCGGTCGAGCCGTCGTGCGCGGGCACGGTCGCGAACAGGTTGGCCCAGCCTTCGCGCGGGTCGTGCGTGAGCGTCGACACGATGCCTTTCGCGGCCAGTGCGTCGCGCACCGTTTCGATCAGCCCGAGGTTCGGCACGCGGCTCGTCGTGTCCATCGACACCAGCCGCTCGATCCAGGGCAGGCTGACGAGCGAAGCGTCGCCTTGCGGGGCGGCGGACGGCGCGGGCGCGTCGAGTGTGGACATGGCAAAACTCCGTCTGATGAATGGGAAAATCATACTCAAAAACGCGCACGCCCGCCTTCGCCGGCCGCGATGCGGTGCAGCATCGCGGCCGTGCGGTCAGCGTGCCGCGCTCGCGGCGTCGGCGCGCGGCGCGAGCGCGCGCAGCGTCTCCTTGATCGTCGACACGCGGATCGCGAGGTCGGGCGAGCGCGTCTCGATGCGCAGCTTGTCCTGGCCCGCGAGCTTGATGTGCCGGTGCTTCTGCACCATCTCGATGATCCGCATCGGATCGATCGGCGGGTTCGGCTCGAACTGCAGCCCGATCGCGGCCTCGCTCGCGTCGATCTTGACGATGCCGAGCGGCTTCGCGGCCAGCCGCAGCCGGTGCGTCTCGACGAGCGCGTGCGCCTGCGGCGGCAGCTTGCCGAAGCGGTCGATCAGCTCTTCCTGGATGCCGTCGATCGCGTCGCCGTGTTCGCAGTTCGCGAGACGCTTGTACAGCGACAGCCGCTCCTGCACGTCCGCGCAGTAATCGGCCGGCAGGATCGCGGGCGCGTGCAGGTTGATTTCCGTCGTCGCGGCGAGCGGGGCGGTGAGGTCGGGCTCCTTGCCGTTCTTCAGCGCCTTCACCGCGTCGTTCAGCATGTCGGTGTAAAGCTGGAAGCCGATCTCGTGGATCTCGCCCGACTGCTTGTCGCCGAGCACCTCGCCGGTGCCGCGGATCTCGAGATCGTGCATCGCGAGATAGAAGCCCGAACCGAGTTCCTCCATCTGCTGGATCGCCTCGAGCCGGCGCTGCGCCTGCTTGGTCAGCGACTGCGGGTCGTGGACCAGCAGGTAGGCATACGCCTGGTGATGTGAACGGCCGACCCGGCCGCGCAACTGGTGCAGCTGCGCGAGGCCGAACTTGTCCGAGCGATGCATGATGATCGTGTTCGCGCTCGGCACGTCGATGCCGGTCTCGATGATGGTCGTGCACAGCAGCACGTTCGCGCGCTGCGCGACGAAATCTCGCATCACGCGTTCGAGTTCGCGCTCGTGCATCTGGCCGTGCGCGATCACGATGCGCGCCTCGGGCACGAGTTCCTCGAGCATCGCCTTGCGGTTCTCGATCGTCTCGACCTCGTTGTGCAGGAAGTACACCTGGCCGCCGCGCTTCAGTTCGCGCAGCATCGCCTCGCGGATCACGCTTTCTTCCTCGCGCCGCACGAAGGTCTTGATCGCGAGCCGCTTTTGCGGCGCGGTCGCGATCACCGAGAAATCGCGCAGCCCCTCGAGCGCCATGCCGAGCGTGCGCGGGATCGGCGTCGCGGTCAGCGTCAGCACGTCGACCTCCGCGCGCAGCGCCTTCAGCGCTTCCTTCTGGCGCACGCCGAAGCGGTGTTCCTCGTCGATGATGACGAGGCCGAGGCGCTTGAACTGCACGTCCGACGACAGCAGCTTGTGCGTGCCGATCACGATGTCGACGCTGCCTTCGTTGATCTGCGCGATCGCCGCGTTCACTTCCTTCGCGGTCTTGAAACGCGACAGCTCGACGATGCGCACCGGCCAGTCCGCGAAACGGTCGGCGAAGGTCTGCGTATGCTGCTCGGCGAGCAGCGTGGTCGGCGACAGCAGCGCGACCTGCTTGCCGCCCATCACCGCGATGAACGCGGCGCGCAGCGCGACCTCGGTCTTGCCGAAGCCGACGTCGCCGCACACGAGGCGGTCCATCGGCTTGCCGCTGGTCATGTCGCCGATCACGGCCGCGATCGCCGCGGCCTGGTCGGGCGTTTCCTCGAAGCCGAAGCTTTCCGCGAACTTCACGTAGTCGCGCGGCTCGAGCGCGAACGCATGGCCTTCGCGGGCCGCGCGCCGCGCATACAGGTTCAGCAGCTCGGCGGCCGTGTCGCGGATCTGCTGCGCGGCCTTGCGTTTCGCGCGCTCCCACTGGCCCGAGCCGAGCGCGTGCAGCGGCGCGCTGTCGGGATCGGCGCCGCTGTAACGCGAGATCACGTGCAGTTGCGCGACCGGCACGTAGAGCTTGCTTTCGCCCGCGTATGCGAGATGCAGGAATTCGGTCTCGCCTTCGCCGAGATCCATCGACACGAGGCCCATGTAGCGGCCGATGCCGTGCTGCGCATGCACGACCGGATCGCCGACCTTCAGCTCCGACAGGTCGCGCACCATCGCGTCGACGTTGCTCGCCTGTTCCTGGCGGCGACGCCCGGCGCGGCGGCCGAGCGCACCGTACAGCTCGGTTTCGGTGACGATCGCGTAGCCTTCGCCCGGCACCGCGAAGCCGCTCGCGAGCGGCGCGACGCCGAGCGCGAAGGGCGCATCGCTTTCGAGCCAGCCTGCGAAGTGGTCGTTCGACGCGGGGCGCAGGTGATGCTCGGCGAGCAGTTGCAGGATCGTTTCGCGGCGGCCGGCCGATTCGACCGTCAGCAGCACGCGCTTGCCCGACGATTCGACGAACGTGCGCAGCGCGGCGAGCGGATCGTCGGCATGGCGATCGACGGTGAGCTCGGGCAGGCCCGTCGCCCAGCCGCCCGCCGGCTGCGCGGGCAGCACGACGCGCGCGAACGGCTTCGCGAACGCGAAGAAATCCTCGTCGGACAGGAACAGGCGCTGCGGCTCGAGGATCGGCCGCTCGCGATCGTGCGCGAGGAACGCATGACGCTGCTTCGTATCGGCCGTGAAGCGGCGGATCGACGCTTCGAGGTCGCCGGCGAACACGAGGTGCGCATCCTGCGGCAGGTAGTGGAACAGCGTGGCCGTCTCGTCGAAGAAGAGGGGCAGGTAATACTCGATGCCGGCCGACGGCACGCCGTTGCCGATGTCCTTGTAGATCGGCGCGCGGCTCGGGTCGCCTTCGAAGGTTTCGCGCCAGCGGCTGCGGAAGGCCGTGCGCGCGGCTTCGTCGAACGGAAACTCGCGGCCGGGCAGGAGGCGCACGTCGCGCACCGGATAGAGGCTGCGCTGCGTATCGGGATCGAACGCACGGATCGAGTCGACCTGGTCGTCGAACAGGTCGATCCGGTACGGCAGCGGCGAGCCCATCGGGTACAGGTCGAGCAGCGAGCCGCGCACGCAGTATTCGCCGGGGCGCACGACCTGGCTCACGTGCTCGTAGCCGGCCAGCGTGAGCTGCGCCTTCAGCTTTGCCTCGTCGAGCCGCTCGCCCTGCGCGAACGCGAACGTGTACGCGGCCATGAACGATGCGGGCGGCATCCGGTACAGCGCCGTGGTCGCGGGCACCAGCAGGATGTCGCAGCGGCCCTCTCCGAGGTCGTGCAGCGTCGCGAGGCGCTCGGAGACGAGATCCTGGTGCGGCGAGAACGTGTCGTACGGCAGCGTTTCCCAGTCCGGCAGCAGGCGCACGCGCGCGTCTGGCGAGAAATAGCGGAGTTCCTGCGACAGCCGCTGCGCGTCGACCGCGTTCGCGCAGATCACCGCGAGGAGCGGGACCGCGTCGCGGTTGTCGGCGAGATAGCGGGCGATGGCGAGTGCGTCGGCGGAGCCGTGCGCGCCGTCGAAGGCGAACCGCTGGCCCGGTTTGACGCGGGCGACGGGCGAGGCGAACGGGGTGGAAGCGTTGTCTGGCATAGGGACGGCAGGGGTGGCGGGCACGGGCGCATCGCGGTGCGCCGGTCGAGACGAAAGACCTATTATAAAATCCGCTTCTCGATTTCATCTTTCCGGCGTTTCCCCTTCGTGACTCCCCGACTTTTCGCCCTGATTCCTTGCGCCGGCACGGGCAGCCGTTCCGGCTCTGCCGTGCCGAAGCAATACCGCACGCTGGCCGGCCGCGCGCTCCTGCATTACACGCTCGCCGCGTTCGACGCGTGCAGCGAATTCGCGCAGACGCTCGTCGTCCTCGCACCCGACGACACGCACTTCGACGCGCGCCGTTTCGCGGGCCTGCGTTTCGCGGTGCGCCGCTGCGGCGGCGGCTCGCGGCAGGCGTCGGTGCTCAACGGGCTGCTCGAGCTGGCCGAGTTCGGCGCGACCGACCAGGACTGGGTGCTGGTGCACGACGCCGCGCGCCCGGGCATCACGCCGGAGCTGATCCGCACGCTGGTCGCGACGCTGAAGGACGACCCGGTCGGCGGCATCGTCGCGCTGCCGGTGGCCGATACGCTCAAGCGCGTGCCGGCCGGCGGCGACGCGATCGCGCGCACCGAATCGCGCGACGCGCTGTGGCAGGCGCAGACGCCGCAGATGTTCCGCATCGGCATGCTGCGCGACGCGATCCTGCGCGCGCAGCGCGAAGGGCACGACCTGACCGACGAGGCCAGCGCGATCGAATGGGCCGGCCATACGCCGCGTGTCGTGCAGGGCAGCCTGCGCAACTTCAAGGTCACGTACCCGGAAGATTTCGCGCTCGCGGAAGCGATCCTCGCGCGCTCCACGAACGCTTCCTGACTTTCACCTCATCTCAACCGGACTACGCATGGATTTCAGAATCGGACAAGGCTACGACGTGCACCAGCTCGTCCCGGGGCGCCCCCTCATCATCGGCGGCGTGACGATTCCTTACGAGCGCGGCCTGCTCGGTCATTCGGATGCAGACGTGCTGCTGCACGCGATCACCGACGCGCTGTTCGGCGCGGCGGCGCTGGGCGACATCGGCCGCCATTTCTCCGACACCGACGCGGCGTTCAAGGGCGCGGACAGCCGCGTGCTGCTGCGCGAGTGCGTCGCCCGCGTGAAGGCGGCCGGCTTCGCGATCCAGAACGTCGACAGCACGGTGATCGCGCAGGCGCCGAAGCTCGCGCCGCACATCGACGGGATGCGAGCGAACATCGCGGCCGATCTCGGACTGCCGCTCGAGCGCGTGAACGTGAAGGCGAAGACCAACGAGAAGCTCGGCTATCTCGGCCGTGGCGAGGGCATCGAGGCGCAGGCCGCCGCGTTGCTGGTGAAGCAGGGCGCGTGAGCGTCCGAAGTCGATCCGAAGCGGCGCGCCGGTCGCGCCGCCGGAATGAAAAATGCCACGCGCTTGCGTGGCATTTTCGTTTTTGCGGTGCGGTGCGGTGCGGTGCGGTGTGATGCGGTGCGGCGCATGGCCGCCGCAATGCACCGCGCTGCCGCTGGCGCGACGGCTTATTCGCCTTCGGCGGCGATCACCTGTGCGGCGGCGTTGATCACCGACGCGATACGGCCGACGTCGCGCAACTGCGTCGTCGTCATGCCTTGCTCGTTCTTCAGCAGCGCATAGTGCGACTTCACGCAGAAGTGGCACTTGCCGACGATCGATGCGGCGAGCGCGTACATCTCGAACCTGCGCTTGTCGACGCCGCCGTGCGACGCATACGCGCCCATCCGCAGCTCGGCACGCTGCGTCTTCAGGTCGGCGTCGTCGGCCATCTCGACATACGGATACCAGGTGTTGTTCATCCCCATCAGCGCGGCCGCCGTCAGCACGGCGTTCGTCTCTTCGGGCGACAGCACGCCGGCTTCGCGGATCGTCTTCACGAGCACGGTGCTCTTCGCCGCGACCGCCGCCGCCAGCGCGACGCCGACTGCATCGGTGCCTTCGAGCGACGAGCGCGAGATCGTGCCGTCGAGGTTCAGGCGAATGTCCTTCGCGTAGTCGGGGATACGCGCCTTAATCGAGTCGATGAATTCCATTGATATCTCCTATGGGTTGGCCGTTAAAAAAGCCCGCAGGCAGGACGTGCGCCGCGGGCTTCGTGCATCGATGCGCTTACAGCGTTGCGCCGCCGACTGCGCGGTTGCACGGGCACAGTTCGTCCGTTTGCAGGCCGTCCAGAATGCGCAGGACTTCTTCCGGGCTGCGGCCGACGTTCAGGTTGTTCACCGAAACGTGCTGGATCGTGTTGTCCGGATCGACGATGAACGTCGCGCGCAGGGCCACGCCGGCTTCCTTGTCGCGCACGCCGAGCTGGTCGATCAGCTCGCCCTTGACGTCGCCGAACGAGTAGTGGTTCAGCTTGTCCAGGTCCTTGTGCTCACGGCGCCATGCGAGCTTCACGAATTCGTTGTCCGAGCTGCCGCCGAGCAGGACGGCGTCGCGCTCTTCGAACTGCTTCGTCAGCTTCGCGAACTCGACGATTTCCGTCGGGCAGACGAACGTGAAATCCTTCGGATAGAAGTAGATGATCTTCCACTTGCCCGGGAACGACGCTTCGGTGACTGTCTCGAACGCCGACTGGCCGTTTTCCTCGTGATTGTTGAAGCCCGGCTTCGCGGCTACGACGGTGAATGCTTCGAGTTTATCGCCCACGGTTTTCATGCGGATACTCCTGTATGAGTTGGGAAGAAGACTGAGTCAAGCTACCTCGGTGCTGCAACGTTGGTGTGACAGCATGGGCAGGACTATAACACTATTAACAAAACGCTTCAATAGATTTTGGCTAACGATTCCCATAGTTTTTTTCAACCGCGCCGATAGTGTGACGTGCAAGAAGCGTGCGCGAACGCGTCACGCCGTCGCACGCGCCTTGCCGGCGCCGGGGAATTCGAGGGTGACTTCGAGGCCCGCTTCGGGGCTGCGGTTGCGCAGGCGCAGCGCGCCGCGATAGCGGCCGACCAGGCGCAGCACGATCGCCATGCCGAGCCCCGTGCCGTCCGCCTTGGTGCGCGCCGTGTCGACGCGGTAGAACGGCCGCATCACGAGCGGCAATTGGTCCTCGGGGATGCCGGGGCCCTCGTCGCTCACCGACAGCTCGACGCGCGCGTGCGTCACGCGCGTCTCGAGCGTGATGCGCGACACGCCGTCGTCGCGGCTCTGGCCGTATTTGCGCGCGTTCTCGACGAGGTTGCCGATCACGCGGCGCATGTCGGTCTCGTCGGCTTCGATCACGGCGGTCGCCGCGAGCCGCGTGCGGATCTCGACGCCGTCCTCGCCCGCCACGCGCGCGGCGACTTCCTGCGCGATCGACGACAGGTCGACGGGCTCGGGCTTGCGTTGCGACGGGCGCGCGTAATCGATGAAGGCCGCGATGATGCGGTCCATCTGCTCGATGTCGTCGACCATCGCGTCCTTGGTCGCCTGGTCGGACGGACTCATCTCGGTCTCGAGGCGCAGCCGCGCGAGCGGCGTGCGCAGGTCGTGCGAGATGCCCGCGAGCATCAGCGCGCGGTCGGCCTCGAGCTGTTCGAGATCGCGCACCATCTGGTTGAAGCTGCGGTTGGTCTCGGCCGCGACGCCCATCCCGCGCTCGGGCAGCAGTTCGGGCGTCTGGCCCGAGCCGATCTGCCGCGCGGCGAGCGCCAGCCGCGAGAACGGCCGGTTCACGAGACTCGTGATGAACGCCGAGCCGAACAGCGACAGCGCGAGCGCGAACAGGCCCCAGCCGGCCCACTGCAGGCCGGTGACGCTGTCGAGCTGGTCGCGGTCGAGCGCGACCCAGTAGTCGTCGTCGTCGATCTTGAAACTGATCCACACGCCCGGGATGTCGTTGACCGATTGCGCGATCACGGTGTCGTCGCCGAGACGGCTGCGGATGTCGTGTTCGATCAGGCGGTTCAGCGATTCGTCGGGCTGCAGCTTGAACTTGTCGGTTTTTTCGCGCGGGTACACGCGCACGCCCTCGTTGCTCTCGAGATCCTGCAGCAGCGCGCGCCGCAAATCGGGATCGGAATAGAGCAGGGCGGTGCGCGTGAGCTTCACGATCGCGACGAGCTGGAGCGCGACGCGCTGCGCGCGCGGCTCGCGCTCGATCACGCGAAAGCTCTGGAACCACGCGGCGAGACTGACCGAGATCAGCAGCGCGATCAGCAGGAAGGTGCGCCAGAACAGCCCGCCGAACGCGAGCTGCAGGAGGCGCCGGTCGATACGCATGGGACGGGCCGAGGGCGGGCGAAACCGGAAAGGAAAAAGATCAGGCGGCGCCGTCCGGAATGAACACGTAGCCGAGGCCCCAGACGGTCTGGATGAAGCGCGGGCTGCCCGGATCCGGCTCGATCAGCTTGCGCAGGCGCGAGATCTGCACGTCGAGGCTGCGGTCGAACACTTCGTATTCACGGCCGCGCGCGAGCTCCATCAGCTTTTCGCGCGACAGCGGCTGGCGCGGATGACGCGCGAACACCTTCAGCACCGAGAATTCGCCGGTCGTCAGCGGAATTTCCTGGCCGGACTTCGTCAGCGTGCGCGTCGCGAGGTTCAGCGAGAACTCGCCGAACTCGAACACCTCGGTGGTTTCCGACGGCGCGCCCGGCAGCTCGGCCGGCGCCTGGCGGCGCAGCACCGCGTGAATGCGCGCGACGAGTTCGCGCGGATTGAACGGCTTCGGCAGGTAGTCGTCGGCGCCCATCTCGAGGCCGACGATGCGATCGACGTCCTCGCCCTTCGCGGTGAGCATGATGATCGGCGTGCGGTCGTTGCTGCCGCGCAGGCGGCGGCAGATCGACAGGCCGTCCTCGCCCGGCAGCATCAGGTCGAGCACGAGCAGGTCGAAGCGCTCGCGCACCCAGAGCTTGTTCATCGCGGTCGCGTTTTCCGCGACGTACACGTTGAAACCCTGCTCGCCGAGATAGCGGCGCAGCAGATCGCGCAGGCGCGGGTCGTCGTCGACGACGAGAATCTTGGAGGGGTTTTTCGTTTCCATGAGCGGCATCTTATCGCGAATGGGAAATTACGCACGGTCGCGTATTTTCGCGCGTTACAGTCCGTTACAAAATTTACCCGTAGTGTCGCGCGGAGTAAAGGCAGGCTATAGAGATTCCTTTACTCGAAGCCGAAATTCGGTAGATACTCCCCTGCACTCCATCTTTCATCTTTGTACGCCCGAATTCCGCAGGGTTTTTCAAGTACCAGAGGTAACCGGTTGCCGCGTGACGAAGGGAACAAATCGACCAAAGAAGCGAGGACGGTCATGCGATCTGCCCGGATTGCACTGATGCTGACGATCGCACTTGCCGGTCCATATGCGTCGAACTTCGCGTATGCGCAGCGCCCCGAGCAGGGCGCCTCGTCGCGCAAGCTGCCGCGCGGCAAAGCGCCGCAGCCCGACCGCGCCGCCGACATGGCGGTCCGTTCCGCCGTGCCTCCCGATCTCGAACAGCGCCGCCGCGACGGGCACATGACGCCCGAGGAGCGCCACCTGTTGCGCCAGCACATCGAGGACGCCGTTCGCGAGCTGTACAAGCGCTGATCCGCACGCGCCCACGCGCCGCGCGGAAAGATTCCGTAGCAATTTTTCCGTCAACTTTCGGATGCCTGCTGCCGTTGTACCGGCATCCGCACCGCCGGTGCGTTCCGGGAGTCCACGACGATGAAAGCGAACGCTGCCGCCCCGGCATCGCCCGCGATGCAGGCGCCGCTCGACGCCGACGACGCGCTGTTCTTCCTGAGCCGCACCGGCTTTTCTCCCGCACCGGCCGAGGTCGCCCGCATCGTCGGGATGACGCGCGCGCAAGTCGTGGTCGACACGCTCGGCAACGTGCGTCGCGACCCCGTGACGCCCTGGCCCGACTGGCTCGCCGAGTTGCCGCCGACCCGCGCGCAGCGACAGGCGCTGACGCCCGACATGCGGCGCGACGAGCAGGGCGAACGCAATCGCCGCTACGATGCGTTGCGTGCGGCGTGGGTCAACGAAATGGTCGTGACGCCGTCGCCGCTCACCGAGCGCATGACGCTGTTCTGGCACGGGCATTTCACGTCCGGGCAGGACAAGGTCCCGTATCCGCAGACGATGGCCGCACAGAATGCGCTGTTTCGCCGCGAGGCGCTCGGCAACTTCGGCACGCTCCTGCATGCGGTCGCGAAGGATCCGGCGATGCTTCAGTATCTCGACGGCGCGAGCAACCGCAAGGGCCGTCCGAACGAGAACTTCGCGCGCGAGGTGATGGAGCTGTTTACGCTCGGCGAAGGGCATTACACGCAGCACGACGTCACCGAGGCCGCGCGCGCGATGACCGGCTGGAGCGTCGATCCCGATACGCTGCGCTTCGCGGTGCGGCCCGAATGGCACGACGCGGGCGACAAGACGATACTCGGCGAGACCGGTGCGTTCGACGGCGACGGCTTTCTCGACATCCTGTTGAAGCGGCCCGACACCGCACGCTTCATCGCCGGCAAGCTGTGGCGCGAGTTCGTATCCGATACGCCCGACGCCGGCGCGCTCGATGTCGTCGCCGAACGGTTTCGCGCGAGCGGCTACGACATACGCGCGGCGCTCGCCGCCCTTTGGTCGACCGACGAATTCTGGGATCCGCGCAATCGCGGCGTGCTCGTGAAGTCGCCGGCCGAGTTCGTCGTCGGATCGGTGCGGTTGTTCGACGTCGCGTACGGCGATCCGCAGATGCTCGCGAACACCGTGCGCACGCTCGGGCAGAACCTGTTCTATCCGCCGAACGTGAAGGGCTGGCCGGGCGGCGCGATGTGGATCAACAGCACGACGCTGCTTGCGCGCAAGCAGTTCGTCGAGCAGTTGTTCCGCGCGACCGAGACCGCCGGCATGCGGGCGCCGGCGCATGCAATGGCGGCACCGTCGCCGAATAATGCGCACGCGATACCGGTTGCCGACGCCGCGTCGGTTGCCGGCATGCGCGGTGCGCCGGCCCGGCCCGCGCGCGGCGGCCTGCGATTCGACCTCGAACGCTGGCTTGCGCAGTATCGTGCGCGGCCGCAGGCGATTGCCGGATTGTCGACCGAGCTTCAACTGCAGCACGCGGTGCTGCCGGTGTCGCCGGTCGCGGCCATCGATACGGACTCGACCGGCGGCGCGTATCTCGAGGCGCTGCTGATGGATCCGGCCTATCAACTGAAATGACCGAAACGACGATGAACAGGCGCGCTGCCGTGGTGGCCATGCCGCGCGGCGAACCGAAGGATGCACGATGAACCGACGTGATTTTCTGACGCTGACGGGCGCCGCGGCCGCGGCGGGCGTGTCGTTGTGGCAGCCGCCCGCGCAGGCGGCGACATCGATCGCCGCGGCGGGGCGGCAGCCGGCGGCCGGCTATGCGAACGTGCTGATCCTCGTCGAGCTGAAGGGCGGCAACGACGGCCTCAACACCGTGGTGCCGTATGCCGATCCGCTCTACTACCAGTTTCGCCGAAGCATCGGCATCAAGCGCGATCAGGTGCTGCAGCTCGATGCGCATACGGGGCTGCACCCGTCGCTCGCGCCGTTGATGCCGCTGTGGCGCGACGGGCAGGTCGCGGTCGTGCAGGGCGTCGGCTATCCGCAGCCGAACCTGTCGCATTTCCGCTCGATCGAGATCTGGGATACCGCGTCGCGCTCCGACCAGTACCTGCACGAAGGCTGGCTCACGCGCACGTTCGCGCAGGCGCCGGTGCCGCCGGGCTTCGCGGCCGACGGCGTCGTGCTCGGCAGCGCGGAGATGGGGCCGCTCGCGAACGGCGCGCGCGCGATCGCGCTCGTCAATCCGGCGCAGTTCATCCGCGCGGCGCGGTTGGCCGAACCGTCGTCGCTGCGCGAGCGGAACCCGGCGCTCGCGCACATCATCGACGTCGAGAACGACATCGTGAAGGCGGCCGACCGGCTGCGCCCGCGCGGCGGCATGCGCGAGTTCAGGACCGCCTTTCCGGCCGGTACGTTCGGTACGTCGGTGAAGACCGCGATGCAGGTGCTCGCGGCATGCGAGGCGTCGGGGCCCGGCGCGCAGGACGGCGTCGCGGTGTTGCGGCTCACGCTCAACGGTTTCGATACGCACCAGAACCAGCCGGGGCAGCAGGCTGCGCTGCTCAAGCAGTTCGCGGAAGGGATGAGTGCGATGCGCGGCGCGTTGATCGAACTCGGACGCTGGAACCAGACGCTCGTGATGACGTATGCGGAATTCGGGCGGCGCGTGCGCGAGAACCAGAGCAACGGCACCGATCACGGCACCGCCGCGCCGCATTTCGTGATGGGCGGGCGCGTGGCGGGCGGGTTGTACGGCGCGGCGCCGGCACTCGGGCATCTCGACGGCAACGGCAACCTGCCGGTCGCGGTCGATTTCCGCCAGCTGTATGCGACCGTGCTCGGGCCGTGGTGGGGGCTCGATGCGACGCACGTGCTGCAGCAGCGCTTCGATACGCTGCCGCTGCTGAAGGTGTGATGCCGGGGAGGGTGACGGCGCGGGTCAGCGGCGGCGCGCCGCGCGCCACGCGATCCACAGCTTGCGGATCGGTGTCAGGGCGATGCGCTGGTGCAGCACCTGGTAGCCGTCGCGCTCGATTTCGTCGAGCAGCGCACTGGCCAGTGCAATCTGCGCGCGCAACGTGCGTTGCGCGCGGCGCTCGGATGCGGGGACCGCTGCGTCGGCGGCGGCCAGCGCGTCGCGTGCGCGGCCCGTCTGAAACTGCAGCAGCTCGGTGAAAGCCGGGCTGTAGCGGCGGTTCAGCAGGTCGGCAGCGGTCACGTTGTAGCGTTGCAGTTCGTCGATCGGCAGATAGATGCGGCCGTGCCGCGCGTCGTTGCCGAGTTCCTGCACGAATTGCGCGAGCATCAGCGCGCGGCCGGCATCCGCGGCCCACGGTTGCGGGTCGGCCGGATTCGCGGCGCTTGCGCGCGCGACCAGCGACGCGAAGGTGCCGCCCACCTGCGCGATGTAGCGTTGCAGGTTCGCGAAATCCAGATAACGCGCCTGTTCGAGATCCATCCCGTAACCGTTGACGAGCGTGCGCAGCGCATCGGATTCGGCCCCGATCGCCGGGTGGTGTTGCGCGAGCGCCTTCGTGACCGGATGCGACGGTTCGTCGGCGGCGAGCGCCGCGAGTTCCTTGTGCCACCACGCGAGCTTCGTGTGTCCGACGGTCGGATCGCTGGTTTCCTTGACGGTTTCCTCGAGTTCGCGGCGCAGCGCGAACAGGGCCGTCAGCCGCGGTTCGGCGGCGAGCGGCGCCTGGCGCAGCGCGTAGTAGACGCTGGAGCCTGCGGGGGCGGCCTTTTGCTGACAGTAGTCGTCGAAGTTCACGGGTGGGATCGTGGCGGAGGCGGGTTCGGGGACGCGCACCGGCGCATGGCCGGCACGTCGAGCGCGGCATTCTAGCACCGCTCTTCGACGGGCGCCGGTGGGGCGAGACAATGCTGCGCAGATCGGGTAGAATCTCGCGCTCGCCTGATCGGGTGTGCCGGTTTTTGGGTTCGGCATGAAGTCCCGGGCGCGTGGAGAACGCATCTTGCGTGCCATGCGGTTAGGCGACAGAAATCCGCGTGAGTGGCGAAATTGGTAGACGCACCAGGTTTAGGTCCTGACGCCCGCAAGGGTGTGCCGGTTCGAGTCCGGTCTCACGCACCACGAAGTCGAACGTACCCCGCCAAGGGCCGTTCCAAAAAAGCGCTGCCGGTTGGCTGACCGGCAGCGCTTTTTTGTTGGTGCGGTTCCGCGCGGAGTGCACGCGCGGGCTTATGAACGGTTCCAATCCGAATGGAGAGGCCTGCTGCTCGCCGCAGATACCTGTACTGGACCTGAAAAAGAAGCGCCGCGCGTCCGCCGACCGCGGCGCTTCGTCGTTTCAAGCGTGCCTAGTCCCAGAAACTCCGCACCGCGACCGCCACGATCACCGGCACCGAGAACACCAGCGGAATCGCGAAATACTGCGCTTCGCGATCGACGATCCAGCTATAGATCAACCACGCCGCGCCGATTGCGAACGTGACGAGCCCGACCAGCACGGCGGCGATATTCAGTGCGAGCTTCGAAGGCTGGCGGCGCGCTTTGTCGTTGGTGTCGGGGTCGCGCGGAGACGATTTCATCTGAAGAGGGGGCCGGACCTGGCAGGTGTAAAAGCACAGGAAACCCCATCCGCACCGATCGCGCAAGGGCCGGCTCCGCATCGTTGGTGAGCGCGCGTTACAAGCCGAACGACACGGCCAGTTCGTCGAGCAGTTCGCGCTGGAACGCGACGAACCGCTCGCCCGGCTGCTGCGCGATCGCGAGATCCAGCATCGGATCGGCGACATCGGTTCGGATACCGGCCAGTTCCTCGACGATCGCGAGTCCGCAGAACGGCACGTACGCTTCCGAATAGCCGCCCTCGTGGACGATCACGAGCCGTCCGCCGCAATGGCGTTGCGCCGCCTCCTTTACCGCGCGCGTCATGTACCGGTAACTGTCCGTATGCAATTGCATGCGCGCGAGCGGATCGACCGCGTTCGCATCGAGGCCGCTCGCGACGATGATCAATTCCGGCCGGAACCGCTCCAGCGCCGGCAGCACGATCCGCTCGAACGCGTGGCGATACGCGTCGTCGCCGCTGCCCGCGAGCAACGGCACGTTCAGGTTCGCACCGATGCCCGCGCCTGCGCCGCGCTCGTCACCGCCGCTGTAGCCGGGCGGAAAGCAGCGGTCCTGATGCAGCGAGATCGTCAGCGTGTCCGGATCGTCGTAGTAGATCGATTGCGTGCCGTTGCCGTGATGCACGTCCCAGTCGATCACCGCGACGCGGTCGATGCCATGCTTCGCGCGTGCGGCCTCGATCGCGATCGGGATGTTCGCGAGCAGGCAGAAGCCCATCGGGCGATCGCGCAGGCAGTGATGGCCGGGCGGCCGCGACAGCGAAAACGCGTTCGCCGCGCGCTCGGCGACGACGGCGTCGACCGCCGCGATCGCGAGACCCGCGGACAGCGCGGCGATCTCGTAGCTACCCTTGCCGAACGGCGCGAGATCGCCGAGGTCGCCGCCGTTTGCATCGCTGAGCGCGCGGAATGCGTCGAGATAGCTGGCCGGGTGGATGCGCAGCAGATCGCCGGTGGTGGCCGGCGCGGCACCGCGCATGTCGAGTTGGTCGGCCAGGCCCGACGCCTGCACGAGCGACAGGAGGCGGCGCTTCGAATCGGGCGATTCCGCGTAGCCTGCGCTCGACGGCGGCTGGACCCAGCCGCCGACCGGGAAGAACAGCGCGTGCGTGCCGCCGGTGTGCCAGAAGGTGCGTTCGTCGGTGAAGAAGGCAGTGCGATTCATGGATGCGTTGACCTGTCACGGTTGGGAAGAAGCGGAAGTGATGGAAGACCGCGCGCGCCGATCGACATGGCGCAGTGCGGCAAACGATGCGATCGCGACGGCCGTCGCGGCCGCGAACAGCGCGCGCATCGTGCCGCCGGCATCGAGCAACAACCCGGCGAGGAGCGGGCCGGCCGCGAGGCCCGCGCCGATCACGAAATTGAGCGTCGCGACGAGGCGTCCGGACGTGTCGATCTGAGCGACGGTCGCGAGAATGAACGGCAGTACGAACGTCCACGCAAACTTGAACGCGAAGATCGCCGCGCCGTAGCCGCTCGCATGCGGCAGCGCGGCGAGTGCGACGAGCGCCGCCGCGAGCAGCGCGTAACCGGCTGCCAGCATCGTGCGCCGCGCAAGCCGGCCGCCCGCGCACGATGCGAGCGCCGCGCCGGCAATTCCCATCACGCTCGCGATCGCGAGCACGTTGCCGGTCGATTGCGGGTCGAGTCCGGCTTCCGCCGCCGCGCGGCTCGCGAACGTCCACACGCTGCCGATCGCGAGATAGAAGCTCAGTACCGCGCCGATCGCGAGCGCGACGAAGAGCCGTGGTGCATCCGTCGCGGCGCCGCGCGCGGCCCGGGCCGACGCGGGCCGCGCACCGAGCGTTGCCGGAAAGCCGCGTGACAACGGCGCGGCAAGCAGCGCGAGCGCGGCGAGCGCGACGTACAGCGCGCGCAGCCCGAACGCGGCGAACACGTGCGGCAGCATGAACAGGCCAACCGCACCGGCGACCAACTGGCCGACGACCCACAGCCCGTACACACGATCGCTGTTCTCGCTCGTGGCCGCGCTGGTCATGCAGAGCACCATCAACGAGCCGCCGCCAAGCGCGGTGACGGCTCGCAGCGCGAGCAGCGGGCCGAAGCCGGGCATCCACAACGCGGTCAGGAGATTGCCCGCGCCGAACAGCGCGATCGCGCACGCAGCGACGCGGCGCGCATCGACGCGGCCGAGCCACAGGTACGACGGCACGGTCGCGAGGCTGAACGCGCCGAGTTCGACGAAGAAGTAGGTGCCGATCTGCGACGCGGACAGCCCGAGCTGCGTTGCCAGTTGACCGGCTACGGCCGGCGCGACGAGCAGCAGCAGCGGCGTGATGGCCGCGAACACGACGAGCGCGACGAGCGTCGAGCGCGCGAAAGGCGCCGCGCGGCCGTCGGACGACGGCGCGGCATCGGAGCAAAGGGTTTTCATGGCGGGATCTCGCTGGACGGAATCAGAACAGGTGATACATGCCGACCATCGCGCCGAACTGCGATGCGCCGGCGAGCGGTGTCGGGTCGTATTCGTAGACGGTCTGCGAACTCTGGCCGCCGTTGCGCGCATAACCGAGGTTCACATAGGCGACGGTGCGTTTCGACAGCGCGTAGGTGGAGCTGGCGATGAAGAGCGTCGGGTGGCCGATCGTCGGCATGTGCGAATCGGTGTGGTAGACGCCCGCGTTCAGCCCGATGCCGCCCGACGTCAGATAACGGGCGCCGCCCCAGACGATCGTGCGCGCCGCATCGAGGTCGCCGGTCAGGCGTTCGACGCCCGCGTAGACGGTGAGCGGCAGCGTCGCGAACGCGTAACGCGCGGCGAGCGTGCCGAGTTCGCGGCGGCGCGCGGACGCGTCCTCCGCGGCTGACGCGTCGCCGTGGGCCTGATGCAGCACCGCGCTGACCGACAGTCCGTTGCTGGCGTACTGACCGCCGAGCTCGAGCACGCGCCCGGCGCGCGTGTTGCCCGCGACGCCGGCGGTCGCGGCGAGGGCCTCGACATCGAAGCCGGCGAACGTCGGAGACTGGTACTTGATCGAGTGGTCGATGAAGTTCGCGTTCATCGGCACGAGCACGCCCTGGCCGCTGTACGACGCGTACCACAGCGGGTCGTAGAACAGCGTCTTGTCGAACAGCACGCTGAACTGCCGGCCGAGCGTCACGGTGCCGACGGGCCCCGCGATGCCGACATACGCGCCGCGGAAGAACGCGTAGCCGGGCACGGTCGAGGTGCCGTCGTTGATGTTGAGACCTTGTTCGAGCTTGAACAGCGCGCGCCAGCCGCCGCCAAGATCCTCGGTGCCCTTCAGCCCGACCTGCGACGGCAGGATGCCGTAGTTCTGCAACTGCACGGCCGCGTGCCGTCCGTCGGCATGCGTCAGGTACTGCACGCCGGCGTCGAGCGCGCCGTACAGCGTGAGGGTCGATTGCGCGTGCGCGGCGAGGCTGCACGCGGCGAGCGCCGCGGCGGTCGCCGTGCGGATGAAGCGGAATGTCGTCACGTGGGGTTCTCCATACCGTCCTGCATCGTTTGTCGTTGGTGTTGTCGCGACGCAGTGTCGGCGGCGGGAAAACCGCTGAACAGTCGTGCAGATGAACGGTGAGGAAAACCCGCGGTGCACGGGATGGACGGACCGCGACACCGCGGCGCGGCGTGCTGCGCAGCAGCAACGGGTGGTGCACCGTTCAAATGGATGGGGTTGCCGCGTGTTCCGGCGACGGGGCCCGCCAAAAATGCCGGTCGCTATAATCGGCCGGTCTGCATTGCGCGCATCAGCGGCCCGATCGGGCAGGGGAGCGGAAGGTGAGGATCACCACGGATATCAGGCAGGATCCCGATGCGCTGCGCGATGTGCCGGCCGCGATCGTGCTCGACGAATCCGCATGGCCGCCGCTGCCGTCGCGCCGCGCCGATTTCGACGGTGTGACGCGCGGCGACGCGGCGCGACGCGAACTCGGCCTGATGCTGCTCGACCTGTACGCGCTCGCCGCGCAGTCGAGCATCGGCGAATTCGAGTGCCGCTTCTTTTCGCTGCTGCAGGGGCTCATCCCGTTCGACGCCGCGTGGACCGGCGTCGCGACGCACGTGCCGACCGGCCCGGTGATGCACAACAGTTTCCTGTACCGTCTTCCGCACGCGTTCTTCAGCGACTGGAAACGCGTGCGCGACTGCGATCCGCTCGCGCAGCGCACGCTGCTCGGCGCGCATGGTCGCGCGGTGCGCTTGTCGGTCGTCGAACCCGGGTTCGACGCGCGGTTTCGCGACTGGTGCGTGAAGTACGGGCTGGCGCAACTGATGTGCGTGTGTACGCTCGATCGCCGCTTCGGGCTGACGACGTTCATGTCGATCTACCGCCAGGGCCTGAACCGTCCGTTCAGCGACGACGACGCGAGCCGCTTCGAGGAAGTGATTCCGCATCTGGCGGCCGCGCTGACGATCAACCGCGCGGCACAGCTCACGCGCGAGCGTGCCGATGCGGTGGCGCCGGCGGCGCGCGCGCTGTGCGACAACTTCGGCGTGCTGCATCACGCTGACCACGGCTTCGACGACGTGCTGCGGACTGAATGGCCGGCGTGGACGGGCCCGCGCGTGCCGGAGCCGCTGGTCGCGCATGTGCGGCGCCAGTCGGGCCAGCCGTACATCGGCGACGCGCTGCGCATCCAGTGCGTGCCCGTCGCGGGACTGTTCCAGATCGAGGCGCGGCCGCGCTCGCTGCTCGACCGGCTGAGCCCGCGCGAGCTGGCGGCGATCCGCTATTACGGTGCCGGCCGTTCGCACAAGGAGGTCGCGCAGCAGATGGCGATTTCGCCGACGACCGTGCGTCACTATCTGCGCTGCGCGTACCGCAAGCTCGGCATGCACGACAAGAGCCAGATCGCCGGCGTGCTCGGCGCGACGGGCGGCTCGACCGACGACGAGCCAGTGGAGGCGGGCATCGCACCGCGCTGAATCGCTCATGCGAACACGGTCACGCAGATGCTTGCATGAATGGTTGTATCCGCAACCATCTGGCGCTATGCTCGTCAGCTCCCGGTAGACGGATTTCCATCATGAACGACACGAATTCAGGGTCGGTGCGCGCGGCGGTGGTCGGTGTCGGCGCGATCGGCGGGTTGCTCGCGGCCGCGCTGTCGCGGGCCGGCATGACGGTGAGCGCATTCGCGCGCGGCGCGACGCTCGATGCCCTGAACGCGCACGGCGTGCGCGTGATCGACGAAGCGGGCGCCGAGTCGTCGGTCCCGGTGCGTGCGAGCGACGACGCGGCCGCGCTCGGCGTGCAGGACTACGTGGTGATCGCGCTCAAAGCGCAGGCATTGCCGGCGCTGGCCGCGCGCATCGCGCCGCTGGTCGGGCCCGGCACGGTGATCGTCGCCGCGATGAACGGGCTGCCGTGGTGGTTCACGCACGGGTTCGCGGGCCCGCTCGACGGCGTGCCGCTCGATGCGGTCGATCCGGCGGGGGCGGTTTCGGCGGCGCTGCCGCCCGCGCAGGCGATCGGATGCGTCGTGCACCTGTCGTCGAGCACCGACGCGCCCGGTATCGTGCGCCGCGGTCGCGGCAACCGTCTGATCATTGGCTCGCCCGATCCGCGGCTCGATGCGTCGACCGCGCGATTCGCGGCGGCGCTCGCCGCGGGCGGCTTCGACGTCGAGTCGACTGCGGCGATCCGCACCGAAATCTGGGCAAAGCTGTGGGGCAACATGAATATGAACCCATTGAGCGCGCTGACGGGTTCAACCGCCTCGCAACTGCTCGACGATCCGTTCACGCACGACCTCGCATTGCGGATGATGGAGGAGGCGGCCGCGATCGGCGCGAAGCTCGGTCTCGATACGGGAATGAGCGGGCCGGAGCGGATTGCCGTGACGCGCAAGCTTGGTGCGTTCAGGACATCGATGCTGCAGGATTTCGAGGCCGGGCGAGCACTCGAAATCGGACCGATCCTCGGCGTGTTTCCGGAACTGGGACGCAAGCTCGACGTGCCGACGCCGTATTGCGACGCGGTGCTGGGATTGCTGCGTCAGCGTGCGGCGAACAGCGGGCTATAGCGGAGGCGAATGGCCGCGCCGATGGCCGGCACGAGAAGAAGGATGAAGAAGTGCGGGGCAGTCGTCCGGTAGCCACGGCAAGAGAAGCCGGACACGCTGCCCTTGGGCCTGCCCTTGCGCGACTCGGGTGGTCCGCAGGCACCCGTATTGCGACTCAGTCGTCGCGTTCGACCGCGTTCGCGACGACCTTGTCGAGCAGTCGCTCGAACGTCTGGCGCTCGCTGTCGGACAGGCAAGCGAGCAAGCCGTCATTCCACTTGCGCACGATCGGCATGATCTTGCGATGCAGCGCGCGGCCGTCGGCGGTCAGCGCGATCAGCACGATCCGGCCGTCTTCCTCGCTGGCGCTGCGCTGGAGCAGCCCCTGGCGCAGCAGCGCTTCCGCCGCGCGGCTCGCCTGGCTCTTGTCGAGGTTGGTGTGGCGAGCGAGATCCATGATCGAAAATGGACCGAAGGCGCCGACGGCGGCGATCACCCGCGCCTCGGGCAGCGAGATGTCCAGCTTGTGCCGGTACACGTCGGCGATCCCGCGGTCGGATCGCTTCGTGAGCGCATGGAGGCGATAGGTCAGAAACTGATCGAGCCCGGCTTGGCGGCCTTTCATGTCGAATCCTGAAGAAAAAGGGCGGGCCCGATTGTTCCTGTATCGCGCGCTCGGGTCAACGGTCAGTGTGCGCCGTACTTCAGCCGTGTCAACTGTTCGGCTTCGTTCGCGAGCAGGTTCGCCGCGTCGCGGATCGCGACGTCGAGCGTGATCGGGCCGGGCGCGGGCGAGAAGCAGCCGGAAAAGTGTTCGGACAGGCGCGGCAGCGCGGCCGGGTCGACCGCGCCCGACAGCAGCGACGCGGGCACGCCCGCGACCCGCGCATGACGGCAGGCGATGAACGGTGCCTTGCCGTGCAGCGTCTGCACGTCGGAGCGGCCTTCGCCGGTGATCAGCCAGTCCGCGCCGGCGAGCGCGGCATCGAGCCCGATCTGCCGCGCGACGACTTCCGCGCCGGCTTCGAATTGTGCGCCCAGCATATGGAGCGCGAATCCGAGGCCGCCCGCGGCGCCGGCGCCGGGCAGCTCACGGCCTCGCCGGTCGAGCGCGGCCTCGAGCAGGTCGGCGAAACGGCCGAGCGCGGCGTCGAGGGTCGCAACCTGCTCGGGCGTCACGCTCTTTTGCGGACCGAACACCGCGGTCGCGCCGTGCGCGCCCGTCAGCGGGTTGTCGACGTCGGACATGCCGATGAATTCCGCTTCCTTCAGGCGCGGATCGAGCCCCGACGCGTCGATCCGCGCGATATCGGCGAGCCGCGCCGGGACGGGTTCGACCGGCTGGCCGGCCGCGTCGAAGCATTGCAGGCCGAGGCCGGCGAGCAACCCCGCGCCCGCGTCGTTGGTGCTGCTGCCGCCGAGCGCGACGAAGAAGCGGCGCACGCCCTCGTCGAGCAGCGTGCGGATCGCTTCGCCCATGCCGCGCGTGCTGCGCGCGTCAACGGGCACGCTCATGCCGACCGCGTCGGTGATCCCGACGATCTCGGCCGTCTCGACGATCGCGGTGCGCGCGTCGATCACGCCGACCGCCGCGTCGCGTGCCGCGAGCGACGCGCCGGCCACCCGCAGCGTGCGCCGCGTGCCGCCGCCCGCCAGCATCGCGTCGAGCGTGCCTTCGCCGCCGTCGGCCATCGGGCAGCAGCGCACGACCGCGTCGGGGCGGGCACGGCGGATGCCGGTGGCGATCGCGTCCGCGACCTGCTCGGCGGAAAGCGAGCCTTTGAACGAATCGGGCGCGATGACGACGACAGGCGCGGACGGGTGTTGCGGCATGGTGTCTCCGGAAGGCGTGATTGGTGTGAAGAATGGCGGCCGCGATCGCGGCGCATCCTCATTCGGAGCTTACAGGATGGTGGGCCAGCGGTGGATACGCCGTTCGGCATAGCGGCGATCCGCGCGCATTGCCGTGCGCGGGAGCGGGCGGCATGGCCGGTCGACATCGTTGTCGTACCGATCTGGCGGTACGAGGAAAATTGTTTGCTAGAATAGTCGATTCTTCCGGCCAAAGCCGTGCTCCGAGCCGCTTGCGCTAGCCATCCGGCGCGTGCAGGGATGGCGTGGCGCTCCGGCGCGGCGTGTGCATGCGATGCACCTCACGCCGCAGGCAGGCACGGCAAGGAAAACCCGATTCGCTCGAATAATTTTAGGACGATTGAAGCCATGGCTAACGTTGTTGAGAACCTCGGCAAGCTTGAACGCCGCGTGACGATTTCCCTGCCGAAAGACACCGTGCAGAAGGAAATCGACGCCCGTATCCAGAAACTCGCGAAGAACGTTCGCATGCCGGGTTTCCGCCCGGGCAAGGTGCCGCTCAAGATGGTCGCCCAGCAGTACGCGGGTCAGGTCGAGGCGGAAGTGCTGAGCGACAAGATCGGCCAGGAATTCTTCACGATCAGCCGCGCGGAAAACCTGCGCGTCGCCGGCCAGCCGAGCTTCGAGCCGAAGCAGGAGCAGGCTGAGGACGCATACGCGTTCGACGCGACGTTCGAGGTTTACCCGGAAGTGAAGATCGGCGATCTGGCGACGGCTGAAGTCGAGCGCTCGACGACGTCGATCGGCGACGCGGAGATCGACCGCACGCTGGAAATCCTGCGCAAGCAGCGCGTGCACTACCACGCTCGCGGCGAAGCCGGCGAGCATGGCGACGGCGGCGCGGACACCGCAGCGAAGAACGGCGACCGCGTGACGGTCGACTTCGTCGGCAAGATCGACGACGTCGCGTTCCAGGGCGGCACGGCCGAAGACTTCCCGTTCGTGCTCGGCGAAGGCCGCATGCTGCCGGAATTCGAAACGGCGGCGCTGGGCCTGAAGGCGGGCGAACAGCGTACGTTCGACCTGAAGTTCCCGGACGATTACCACGGCAAGGACGTGGCGGGCAAGACGGCGCAATTCACGGTCACGATGAAGAAGATCGAGTGGCCGCACATGCCGGAAATCGACGGCGAATTCGCGAAGTCGCTCGGCATCGAAGACGGCGACCTGACGAAGATGCGCGCCGAAATCAAGGAAAACCTCGAGCGCGAAGCGAAGCGTCGCACGCAAGCCATCGTCAAGAACCAGGTGATGGACGCGCTGCTGAAGATTTCCGAACTCGACGTGCCGAAGGCGCTGATCGAGCAGGACCAGCAACGTCTCGTCGAAATGGCTCGCCAGGATCTGGCGCAGCGCGGCGTGCCGAACGCGAAGGACGCACCGATCCCGGCCGAGATGTTCGCCGAGCAGGCAGAGCGTCGCGTGAAGCTGGGCCTCGTGCTGGCCGAGCTGGTGAAGTCGAACAGCCTCGAAGCGAAGCCGGAGCAGATCCGCGCGGAAGTCGACGAGTTCGCGAAGAGCTACGAAGACCCGAAGGAAGTGGTCCGCTGGTATTATTCGAACCAGCAGCGCCTCGCCGAGATGGAAGCGTTCGTCGTTGAAAGCAACGTCGTCGACTTCGTGCTGGGCAAGGCAAAGGTGACGGACAAGGAAGTGAGCTTCGAGGCACTCGCGAGCGCATCGGCGCAAGCGTAAGTGTCGCTCTAGCGGCGTGCCGGCTGTCGGAGCGACGGCCCGCACGCCGTTTTTACGTCAAGCGCACGGTTGCCATTAATATGGCGATTGAGCGGGCGGCTTCCCTCCGTTCAATTTTCCATTCGAACAAGGTTCATTGAATGATCACTCGCGCTGAATTGCTGGACATGCTTGCTTCGAACGCGCCGCAGGGTTTCGAGGCGCAAGCGCTGGGGCTGGTGCCGATCGTCGTCGAAACGAGCGGCCGCGGCGAGCGTTCGTACGATATCTATTCGCGTCTCCTGAAGGAGCGCCTGGTGTTCATGGTCGGTGAGGTGAACGACCAGACCGCCAACCTCGTGGTCGCGCAACTGCTGTTCCTCGAGAGCGAAAATCCCGACAAGGACATCAGCCTCTACATCAACAGCCCGGGCGGCTCGGTGTCGGCCGGCATGGCGATTTACGACACGATGCAGTTCATCAAGCCGGACGTGTCGACCCTCTGCATGGGCCTCGCGGCCAGCATGGGCGCGTTCCTGCTCGCGTCGGGCGCGAAGGGCAAGCGTTTCGCGCTGCCGAACTCGCGCGTGATGATTCACCAGCCGCTCGGCGGCGCGCGCGGCCAGGCGTCCGACATCGAGATCCAGGCACGCGAAATCCTCTACCTGAAGGAACGGCTGAACAACCTGCTCGCGCAGCATACGGGTCAGGACGTCGAGCGCATCGCCCGCGACACGGACCGTGATAACTTCATGTCGAGCGAAGATGCGAAGGCGTACGGGCTGATCGATCAGGTGCTGCTGAAGCGCCCGTGAGCTTAAGTGGGGTGCCGCCCCGATTCGTGCGGTGCCCCTGCAACGTCCCGAGTGCTCTGAGCATCTGCGGCAAGCGCATCCAGCCGGCTCCGGTCGCGCCCTAGGCGCGGCGTCCGGAGCATTCGGCGTATCATGTCATTTACCTGTCCGGAGGCTCTACATTCATGGCGGACAAAAAAGGTTCGAACAGCGAGAAGCTGTTGTATTGCTCGTTTTGCGGGAAGAGCCAGCATGAGGTGAAGAAACTCATCGCGGGCCCGTCGGTATTCATCTGCGATGAGTGCATCGACCTCTGCAACGAGATCATTCGCGACGAGGCGGCTGCCGCCGGCGTCGAGGCCAGCCTGTCCCGGTCGGATCTGCCGAGCCCGCAGGAAATTCGCGACATCCTCGATCAGTACGTGATCGGCCAGGAGCGCGCGAAGAAGATCCTCGCGGTGGCCGTGTACAACCACTACAAGCGCCTCAAGCATCTCGACAAGAAGGACGACGTCGAGCTGTCGAAGAGCAACATCCTGCTGATCGGCCCGACGGGCTCCGGCAAGACGCTGCTCGCGCAGACGCTCGCGCGGTTGCTGAACGTGCCGTTCGTGATCGCCGATGCGACGACGCTGACCGAAGCCGGCTACGTCGGCGAGGACGTCGAGAACATCATCCAGAAGCTGTTGCAGAACTGCAACTACGAGGTCGACAAGGCCCAGCGCGGGATCGTCTACATCGACGAAATCGACAAGATCAGCCGCAAGTCGGACAACCCGTCGATCACGCGCGACGTGTCGGGCGAGGGCGTCCAGCAGGCACTGCTGAAGCTCGTCGAGGGCACGATGGCGTCGGTGCCGCCACAGGGCGGCCGCAAGCACCCGAACCAGGATTTCATTCAGGTCGACACGACCAACATCCTGTTCATCTGCGGCGGTGCGTTCGACGGTCTCGAGAAGGTGATCACCGACCGTACCGAAAAGACGGGCATCGGCTTCGGTGCGACGGTCAAGAGCAAGCAGGAACGCGACGCGGGCGAAGTGCTGCGCGAAACGGAACCGGAAGACCTGATCAAATTCGGTCTGATCCCCGAATTGATCGGCCGTCTGCCGGTGGTCGCGACGCTCGGCAAGCTCGATGAAGCCGCGCTGATGAAGATTCTCGTCGAGCCGAAGAATGCGCTCGTCAAGCAGTATCACAAGCTGTTCGCGATGGAGCGCGTCGAGCTGGAAATCCGGCCGGGTGCGCTGCAGGCAGTCGCCCGCAAGGCGATCCGCCGCAAGACCGGCGCGCGCGGTTTGCGTTCGATCATCGAACAGGCATTGCTCGACGTGATGTACGAGCTGCCGGCGATGAAAGGGGTCAGCAAGGTCATCATCGACGAGAACGTCATCGATGGCGACGGCAAACCCCTGCTGATCTATGAGGACACGCCGAAGGTGGCGGGTTCGAACTGACCGGCTTGCCGACGATGTTCTGCGAAAAAGGCCGTTCATGAGTCCGTGGGCGGCTTTTTTTCGTTTATCTTGTGGGTAACTCTGACTCGACACGCGGTGGTTACTTTCTTACCGAATATTTCCCGCACTTGAAGGCTTGCAATTCGTTGTGGCGGCCTCAATTACCGAACAATTGATTCCACTCATGGGGAAATGAAATGTCAGGCACCCAACTTCTCCCGCCGGAACGCATCACGCTCCCGCTGCTGCCGCTGCGGGATGTCGTCGTTTTCCCGCACATGGTGATTCCGCTCTTCGTGGGCCGGCCGAAATCGATCAAGGCCCTCGAAGCAGCGATGGAAGGCGGCAAGCACATCATGCTCGTCGCCCAGAAAACCGCGGCCAAGGACGAACCGACCGAAAAGGACATGTACGAGGTCGGTTGTATCGCCAACATCCTGCAGATGCTGAAGCTGCCGGACGGCACCGTGAAGGTGCTCGTCGAGGGCCTGCAGCGTGCGAAGGCGTTGTCGATCGAAGAGCAGGAGACGCAGTTCTCCTGTGAAGTAATGCCGCTCGAGCCCGATCACGCCGACAGCGCGGAAACGGAAGCGCTGCGCCGTGCGATCGTGTCGCAGTTCGACCAGTACGTGAAGCTGAACAAGAAGATCCCGCCGGAGATTCTCACGTCGCTGTCGGGCATCGACGAAGCCGGTCGCCTCGCGGACATGATCGCCGAGCGTCTGCCGCTGAAGCTCGACCAGAAGCAGCACATCCTCGAGATGTTCCCGGTCATCGAGCGCCTCGAGCACCTGCTCGCGCAGCTCGAAGCCGAGATCGACATCCTGCAGGTCGAAAAGCGCATCCGCGGGCGCGTGAAGCGCCAGATGGAAAAGAGCCAGCGCGAGTACTACCTGAACGAGCAGGTCAAGGCGATCCAGAAGGAACTGGGCGAAGGCGAAGAGGGTGCGGACCTCGAGGAACTCGAGAAGCGCATCAACGCCGCGCGCATGCCGAAGGAAGCGAAGAAGAAGGCCGATGCCGAGCTCAAGAAGCTGAAGCTGATGTCGCCGATGTCGGCCGAAGCGACCGTCGTGCGCAACTACATCGACACGCTGATCGGCCTGCCGTGGCGCAAGAAGAGCAAGGTCAACAACGATCTGTCGAACGCGGAGCAGGTGCTCGACGAGGATCACTTCGGCCTCGAGAAGGTGAAGGAACGTATCCTCGAGTACCTCGCGGTGCAACAGCGCGTGGACAAGGTGAAGGCGCCGATCCTGTGCCTCGTCGGGCCCCCGGGCGTTGGCAAGACCTCGCTCGGCCAGTCGATCGCTCGCGCGACGAACCGCAAGTTCGTCCGGATGGCGCTCGGCGGCGTGCGTGACGAAGCCGAGATCCGCGGTCACCGCCGCACGTACATCGGCTCGATGCCGGGCAAGATCCTGCAAAGCCTGGCGAAGGTCGGCGTGCGCAATCCGCTCTTCCTGCTCGACGAAGTCGACAAGATGGGCATGGATTTCCGCGGCGATCCGTCGTCGGCGCTGCTCGAAGTGCTCGATCCGGAACAGAACCACACGTTCGCCGACCACTACATCGAAGTCGACTTCGACCTGTCGGACGTGATGTTCGTCGCGACGTCGAACTCGCTGAACATCCCGCCGCCGCTGCTCGACCGGATGGAAGTGATTCGTCTGTCGGGTTACACGGAAGACGAGAAGGTCAGCATCGCGCAGCGCTACCTGCTGCCGAAGCAGAAGAAGAACAACGGTCTGAAGGACGGCGAGATCGAGGTCACCGAGCAGGCGATCCGCGACATCATCCGCTACTACACGCGCGAAGCCGGTGTGCGTTCGCTCGAGCGGGAAGTGTCGAAGATCTGCCGCAAGGTCGTGAAGATGCTGTTGCTGAAGAAGGCATCGGGCGCGATCAAGGTCGATGGCGAGAACCTCGATACGTTCCTCGGCGTGCGCAAGTACGACTTCGGCCTCGCGGCGAAGGAAAACCAGGTCGGTCAGGTGACGGGCCTCGCGTGGACGGAAGTCGGCGGCGACCTGCTGACGATCGAAGCCGCGGTGATGCCGGGCAAGGGCAACGTGATCCGCACGGGTTCGCTCGGCGACGTGATGAAGGAGTCGGTCGAGGCCGCACGTTCGGTCGTGCGCTCGCGTTCGCGCCGTCTGGGTATCAAGGACGAGGCGTTCGAGAAGCAGGACATCCACATCCACGTGCCGGAAGGCGCGACGCCGAAGGACGGTCCGTCCGCCGGCGGTGCGATGACGACCGCGCTGGTGTCGGTGCTGACGGGGATTCCCGTGCGTGCCGATGTCGCGATGACGGGCGAGATCACGCTGCGTGGCGAAGTGCTGCCGATCGGCGGGCTGAAGGAAAAGCTGCTGGCAGCGCATCGCGGCGGCATCAAGCTCGTGCTGATCCCGGAAGAGAACGTGAAGGATCTCGCGGACATTCCGGACAACGTGAAGAATGCGATCGAGATCGTGCCGGTCCGCTGGATCGACAAGGTGCTCGAGCTCGCGCTCGAACGTACGCCGACCCCGCTGCCGCCGGAAGAAGAGGCGAAGGCTGCGGCACCGGTCGGCGAGGCGGCGAAGGATGCCGGCTCGACGGAAGTCGTCAAGCACTGAAAACCTGAACGCCGTCTCTGACGGTTGTTCACGAAACCCGCGGCGTGTCCGCGGGTTTTTTATGTGCGTCGACATCGTGGGTTGAGCGGCGCGTTAAAATTTTTTGCGCACGGGCTTGGCAAAATGATCGGGGATGAATTAAACTTGCGGGCTCGCTGGTTGTTGATGCCGAAACGCAGATCGCAGCCAGAACGAATCGGAAACGGGTGCTTAGCTCAGCTGGTAGAGCGGCGCCCTTACAAGGCGTAGGTCGGGGGTTCGAACCCCTCAGCACCCACCAGTTTCCTGATTCAGCCAGACCAAGGAGCGGTAGTTCAGTCGGTTAGAATACCGGCCTGTCACGCCGGGGGTCGCGGGTTCGAGTCCCGTCCGCTCCGCCAGAAAATGAAGAAGCCCGCCTTGTGCGGGCTTTTTCATTTGCGTCGTTGCTCGTGCCCGCGTGCGGGCACGAGACTGCGGAGTGGAGGAAGCCGCCTGCGCGGCTTCCGGCGGGACTCGAAGGGCTGCGCGTGCACGCGCAGCCGCGGCCTGCGGGATGTAGGCGAGTCCCGTCCGCTCCGCCAGAAAATGAGAAAGCCCGCCTTGTGCGGGCTTTTTCATTTGCGTTGTCGGTTGCGCCCGTTCGTTGCGCACCTGCTTTTCTCCCGTGCCACCCCGTATGTTGTAATATCGGACGTTTTGTCCAATTTTCCCGTCACGCATGCTCGATTTCTTCCGTAATCACCAGCGCCTGATGATGGCGCTCCTGCTCCTGATCGTGTTGCCGGGGCTGGGTTTCGTCGGGATCCAAGGTTTCCGCGGCTTCTTCGACGACAGCGCGAACGTCGCGGCGGTCAACGGGCACAAGATCACGCGGGTCGAATTCGACGGCGCGTTCCGCCAGCAGATCGACCAGGCGCGCCAGGCGCTCGGCGGGCAGTTCGACATCAAGGCATTCGACACACCCGAACATCGCAAGCAAGTGCTCGACGGCCTGATCCAGCAACGCGTGCTGGCCGACGAGACGCAGCGCCTGCACCTGACCGCATCCGACAATGCAGTGCGCGACGCGCTGATGAGCGACCCGATGATCGCGTCGCTGAAGAAACCCGACGGTACGATCGACGTCCAGCGCTACGCGCAACTGTTGTCGTTCCAGGGGATGACGCCCGAGCAGTACCAGGAGCGCGTGCGCTACAGCCTCGCGCTGCAGCAGATTCCGGCGAGCATCGTGGCGAGCGCGTTCACGCCGAAGGGGCCGGCGCAACGGCTGTCGGAACTGGCTGCGCAGCAGCGTGAAGTGCAGGCGCTCGTGCTGAAGACGAGCGACTACGCGACGAAGGTGCAGCCGACCGACGCACAGCTCACCGCATACTACGACGCGCACAAGCAGGGTTTCGCGACGCCGGAAACCGCGACGATCCAGTATCTCGTCTATTCGCCGGCCGCTGCCGCCGCGAGCGCGCAGCCGACCGATGCCGACATCAAGAAGTTCTACGACGACAACCCGACGCACTTCCGCTCGGAAGCGCAGGTGCGCGTGAGCCACATCTTCATCGCCGCGGCGAGCGACGCAAGCGCGGCCGACAAGGCGGCCGCGAAGGCGAAGGCCGAGCAGCTGCTGGCCGACGTGAAGGCGCATCCGGACCAGTTCGCGCAGATTGCGCAGAAGAGCTCGCAGGACGCGCCGTCGGCGGCGAAGGGCGGCGATCTGGGCTTCATCACGCGTGGCTCGACGGCGGGCGGCAAGGCGTTCGACGATGCCGCGTTCGCGCTGAAGCAGGGCGACGTGAGCGGTATCGTGCAATCGGATCTCGGTTTCCACATCCTGAAGGCGACGGAAGTGAAGCCGTCGGTGGTCAAGCCGTTCGCGGACGTGAAGGACCAGATCGCAGTCGACCTGAAGCAGCAATACGCGGCGAAGGCGTTCTCGGACAACGCGGAAGGCTTCACGTCGACCGTCTATGAAAAGGCGAAGACGCTGCAGCCGGCCGCTGACAAGTACAAGCTGACGATCCAGACGGCCACCGTCACGCCGACGCCGAATCCGCAACTGCCGCCGACGAGCCCGCTGAACAATCCGAAGTTCCTCGCTGCGGTGTTCGCGAACGACTCGGTGAAGAGCCAGAACAACACGCAGGCGATCGACGTGGGCAACAACACGCTGATCTCGGCGCGCGTGACGGACTACAAGCCGGCGGCCGTGCCGGCGCTCGACACGATCAAGGACGCGGTGCGTCAGAAGGTCATCGCCGAGCAGGCCGCGGAACGCGCGAAGAAGGACGGCGCGGCGAAGCTGGCCGAGCTGCAGAAGTCGAAGTCGGTCGATGGCTTCACGGCCGCGCAGAAGGTGTCGCGCACGCAGTCGCAGGGCCTGACGCCGGCGGCGCTGAGCGCCGTCTACAAGGTCGATGCGAAGACACTGCCGGCATACGTCGGTGTCGATCTCGGCGCGGACGGCTACGCGATCTATCGCGTGAACGCGGTGATCCCGGGCACGGCCGTCGATCCGCAGCAGCTCGCGGCCGCGCAGCAGCAGATGGCGCAGGTCGAAGCGCAAAGCGAAGGCGAGGCGTATCTCGCCGCGCTGCGCGACCGCTCGAAGGTGAAGCTGTACGGCACCACGCAGAGCCAGTCGCAGGATGGCGGCAACTAAGCCACAGCCAAGCGTCAACCCAGCGAAGCGCCGTTCACGGTTTCGCGTGCAGCAACACGAAGCCCCGCTCGTAACGGGGCTTTTTGCTTTCCGGCGATGGCGCGCCGCGAGGTCAGCCGCGCGGCTTGCCGAGCAGCGGCTTCAGCGCCGGCCAGACGTTGTCGAGCAGGATGCCCTGCGCCTGCTGCGCGGGATGCATCTGGTCCGACTGGAACATCTCCGGCTTGTTCTCGATGCCGGCCAGCAGGAATGGCACGAGCGGTACGCCGAGTTCCTTCGACAGGCGCGTGTAGACCGCATGGAATTTCTGCGTGTAATCGGGCCCGTAGTTGGGCGGCACGTACATGCCGACCAGCACGACCTTCGCGCGCGCTTGTCGCGCATCGGCGATGATGTCGCGCAGGTTCTGTTCGGTCGTCGCGAGCGGCACGCCCCGCAGCGCGTCGTTCGAGCCGAGCTCGACGACGACGATCGACGGCTTGAGCCGTTGCAGCACCGCAGGCAGTCGCGCGCGGCCGCCGCTCGTGGTGTCGCCGCTGACGCTTGCGTTTGCGACGCTATAATCGATTCGCTCGGTCGCGAGCCGTTGCCGCAGCAACGCAACCCAGCCGGTGTCGCGTGGCAACCCGTATTCGGCCGACAGGCTGTCGCCGAGCACGACGAGCGCGGGCTGGCCCGATGTCGAGGCCGCCGCCGTTGCGGCGCGTGCGGGCACGTTTGCTGCGAGCAGGGTACCCAGCAGCGCGGCGAACGCCGCGCGTCTTTTCCAGCGGAATGTCGTGTCCATGTTCAAGATTACCGATCCGATCATCGAAGTCCATGACGTGTGCAAGCGGGTCGCCGACGCAACGGGCGAGCTGACGATCCTCGACGGCATCACGTTCGCCGTGCGGCCCGGCAGCAGCCTCGCGATCGTCGGCGCATCGGGGTCGGGCAAATCGACGCTGCTCGGCCTGCTTGCGGGGTTGGACAGCGCGACGAGCGGCACGGTTCGCCTGCTCGGCCGCGCGCTCGACCAGCTCGACGAGGACGAGCGCGCTGCGCTGCGCAATGGCGCGGTCGGATTCGTGTTCCAGTCGTTTCAGTTGATGCCGCACCTGACGGCACTCGAGAACGTGATGCTTCCGCTCGAGCTGCAAGGCGGCATCAACGCGCGCGACGCCGCCGATCGGGCTCGTGCGTTGCTCGTGCAGGTCGGTCTTGGCGAGCGCACCGCGCATTATCCGAAGCTGCTGTCGGGTGGCGAGCAACAGCGCGTCGCGCTTGCGCGCGCATTCGTCACGCATCCCGCAATTCTGTTCGCCGACGAACCGACCGGCAGTCTCGATGCAGCCACCGGCCACGCCGTCATCGACCTGATGTTCAAACTGAACCGCACGCACGGCGCGACGCTCGTGCTCGTCACGCACGACGCCGAACTCGCGCGGCGCTGCGCGACGACGATCACCATCGACGCCGGCCGCATCGTCGCGCCGCACGCGGTATAGCGCGACACCGAATTTCTTGCCGGCCGCGCAGGGTGGATCACCCGGTGCGGCCGGCGTGCGTTCGACGCTGTCGCGTCAGCGCTTGAGCGCCGCACGCGCGCGCTCGATCAGCGCGGTCGTCGACGAATCGTGCTTCGCGGGATCGACCGATTCGGCCGACAGGTCGGCTTCGACGACCTTGCCGAGAATCTTGCCGAGCTCGACGCCCCACTGGTCGAACGGATTGATGTCCCACACCGTTGCCTGCACCAGCACCTTGTGCTCGTAGAGCGCGATCAGCGCGCCAAGCGTGCGCGGCGTCAGCGCATCCACCAGCAGCGTCGTCGTCGGGCGGTTGCCGGGGAAGGTCAGGTGCGGCGCGAGCGCTTCCTTGCCGGGGCCGGCGACCTTGCGCGCTTCGTCGAGCGTGCGGCCGAGCATCAGCGCTTCACTCTGCGCGAAGCAGTTCGCGAGCAGCTTCGGATGATGGCTCGCGAGCGGATGCTCGGGCGTCAGCACCGCGATGAAGTCGATCGGCACGATCGTCGGGCCCTGGTGCAGCATCTGGAAAAACGCGTGCTGGCCGTTGGTGCCAGGCTCGCCCCACGTGACGGCCGACGTCGGGTAGTCGACGAACGTGCCGTCCAGGCGTGCGGACTTGCCGTTGCTTTCCATCTCGAGCTGCTGCAGGTACGACGGCAGGTAGTGCAGCGCTTCCGAATACGGCGCGACGAGATAGCTCTGCGAGCCGAAGAAGTTGCGATACCAGATGCCGATCAGGCCGAGCAGCACCGGCAGGTTGCGCTCGAGCGGCGCTTCGCGGAAATGGCGGTCCATGTCGTTCGCGCCGGCGAGGAGTTCGTCGAACTGCTCGGGCCCGATCGCGATCATGATCGACAGGCCGACCGCCGACCACAGCGAATAGCGGCCGCCGACCCAGTCCCACATTTCGAACACGTTGTCGGCGGAGATGCCGAACTTCACGACTTCGGCCGGGTTCGCCGACACGCCGACGAAGTGCTTCGCCAGCGCATCTTCCGGGCAGCCGCGCGCGACGAACCAGTCGCGCAGCGAGCGTGCGTTCGTCATCGTCTCGAGCGTCGTGAAGGTCTTCGACACGATGATCGCGAGCGTTTCCTCCGGGTCGACCTGTTCGAGCACGCGCGCGAGATCGGCGCCGTCGACGTTCGACACGAAGTGGGTCGAAATGTCGGGCGTCGCGACATGGTGCAGCGCATGCGTGACCATCTTCGGTCCGAGATCCGAGCCGCCGATGCCGATGTTGATCACGTGGCGGATGCGCTTGCCGGTGTAGCCGGTCCACGCGCCGCTGCGCACGGCGCGTGCGAAGGTCGCCATCTTCGCGCGCTCGGCGCTGACCTGCGCATGGAACGGCGCGTGCGGGTCGGTCGCGCGCAATGCCGTGTGCAGCGCGGCGCGGCCTTCGGTCGGGTTGACGATTTCGCCGGCGAACATCGCGTCGCGGCGCGCCTCGACGCCCGCTTCGCGGGCCAGCTGCACGAGCAGGCGCAGCGTGTCGTCGTTGATGCGGTTCTTCGAGAAGTCGGCCGCAAGGCCGCCGCCGGGGATCGTGAAGCGTTCGGCGCGGGTCGGCGCGCGGTCGTTTTCCGGCGCGAACCAGTCGCGCAGCCGCGCGTGGCGGATTTGTTCGAAGTGGGATTGAAGGGCAGTCCAGGCGGGGAGCGAATTCAGCGTCATGGCGGTTCGAGTGAAGCGTGAATCGGGAGGAATGCCGCGCCGGCGCATCGGGATCGGAACGCCGGCGGACGAGCGGGCCCGCCGTGCGGCGGGGCACCCAGTATAGCGGCGTTATATGTCGGCGCGCGCCGACGGGTAAAAAAGGCGATTGATCAGCGTGCGCACCATCGGCGCGAGTTCGCCCGCGGTGAGGCCGGCCGGCCCCGTGCCGTTCGCGGTCAGCGTGTCGGCCGCGAGGCCGTGCAGGTAGACGCCCGCAAGCGCGGCTTCGTACGGCGCGACGCGCTGCGCGAGCAACGCGCCGATCAGGCCGCCGAGCACGTCGCCGGTGCCGCCGGTGGCGAGCGCCGCATTGCCGGTCGGATTGATCGTCAGGCGGCCGTCGGGCGCCGCAATCACCGTGCCCGAACCCTTCAGCACGACGATGCTCGCGTAGCGCGCGGCCAGCGCCTGCGCCGCGGCCAGCCGGTCGTGCTGCACCGTCGCGGTATCGCTGCCGAGCAGCCGCGCTGCCTCGAGCGGATGCGGCGTCAGCACGCACGCGTTGCCCCGGGCGCCGCGGGCGGCGACGGCGGCGGCGAGGTCGGCGTGCGTCGCGACGAGGTTCAGCGCGTCGGCGTCGAGCAGCGTCGCGGCGTCGTGCGCGAGCACGTCGCGCACGAGGGCGACCGCGGCCTCGCGCGCGCCGAGGCCGCAGCCTGCCGCGATCGCGGACATCGCATCGAGCTCGAGGCTGTCCGCGGGATGCAGCATCAGTTCGGGAAACGGCGGGTCGTACGGCGGCGCACCGGCGCCGAGGAAGCCGACATGCACCTTGCCGGCGCCCGCGAACAGCGCGGCACGCGCGGCGAGGATCGGCGCGCCGCACATGCCGGTGTCGCCGCCGAGCACCGCCAGGCTGCCGAACGTGCCCTTGTGCGAAGCGAACGCGCGGGCGGGCAGCGCGGCGGCGAACCGTGCCGGTGCATTCAGCACGACGGCCGGCGCGGCGGGCGGTGCGACGTCGAGCGACGCGATGTCGATCTCGCCGGCGAGGTCGCGGCCGTCGCCGGTATAAAGCCCCGGCTTCGCGCCGATGAAGGTGAGCGTGTGCGTCGCGGTGACGGCGACGCCCGCGCCGACGATCCGGCCCGTGTCGCTGTCGAGCCCGCTCGGTACGTCGAGCGCGAGCACGCGGCCGCCGCTTCGGGCATGTGCGGCGATGCGCGCGGCCTGGGCGGCGAACGGTCCGTCGAGTGCGCGAGCGAGGCCGATGCCGAACAATCCGTCGACGACCCACGCGTAATCGTCGAGCGAGGCGGGCGGTTCGGTCGACAGCGGCACGCCGGCCGCGCGCGCGAGGCCGAGCGCCCATTGCGCATCGTCGGGCTTGACCGGCACCGGCATCCAGGCCTGCGTCGCGACGCCGAGCTGCTGCAGTTGCGCGGCGGCCACCAGCGCGTCGCCGCCGTTGTTGCCGGGGCCGACCGCGAACCAGACCGGGCGGTCGTCTCCGGCCACCCGTTCGGACAGCCAGCGCGCGGCGGCGGCGCCCGCGCGGCCCATCAGCGTGTGCGGCGGCAGTTCGGCGGTCGCGGCGGCCTCGGCCGCGCGCAGGTCGGCGACGCGCAGCAGCGCGAGCGGGGCGGAGTCGGGAAGCGGGCGGGGATTCGTCATCGCGGGGTCATGGCGGCGGGAGGAGGCCGCCCCGGGACGGGCCCGTGGCGGTCAGGTCGTGAAGCGCGCGGGACTCAGCGCGGCGAGCGTGTCGGCGGGCCACTGCTGCGTGTCGCCGCTCAGACAGTCTGTCACCACTTTAGCAGACCCGCACGCGAGGCCCCAACCGGCCGGGCCATGCCCGAAATTGACGAACACACGCGGATGCGGGGTCGGACCGACGACCGGCAGGCCGTCCGGCGACAGCAGCTGCGTGCCTTGCCACGACAGCGCGGCGGAAATCTTCGCGGCGCCCGGCACCCAGTCGTGGACGGCCTGGCCGAGCAGCGCGAGCGCGGCCTCGGACAGCGGCTCGGGGAGCGGCTTCGCGGTGTCGGCGAGGCTCTGCAGCACCGCGCCGCCGCCGATGCGCAGCCGCTGGTGGGTGCGCGTGATCGAGATCCGCTTGATCGAATCGACGACGCTCAGGTGCGGCGCATGTTCTTCGTATGCGACCGGGGCGGTCAGCGTATGCGTGCGCACCGGATGCAGCGGCAGCCGCCAGCCGAGCCGCTCCAGCAGCGGCAGGCTGCCGGCGCCCGCGGCGACCACGATCGCGTCGGCCGACATCACGTCGACCTCGTGCGCCTTCGTCGCGTGCCGGCCGCCGGCCGGCGCGAGCTCGACCGCGGCCCGGCCGGTGTCGACGCGGATCGCGGCGACGTCCGCGCCGAAGCGGAACTGCACGCCGTGCTCGTCGAGCGTCTGCTTGATCAGTTTCGCGAACAGCGGGCAATTTCCGGTGCGCTCGCTCTCAAGCAGCACGCCGCCGGCAAAGCCGGGCTCGGCCGGCACCGACGGCTCGAGCGCCGCGCATTCGTCGGCCGTGAGCACCCGGTACGGCTGGTCGAGCGCACGCAGCAGGTCGAGTGCCGGTTGCAGCGCTTCCCAGTCGCGCGGGTCGCGCACGACGTGCAGGATTCCGGGTTTCTGCTCGAATTCGAGTTGGAGGCGCGCCTCGATGTCGGCGAGCGACTCGCGCGACGCGTCGATCAGCGGGCGCAGCCGCGCATACTGCGCGGCGAATGCGTCGGGCTCGCGCAGCGCGGCGAGCTGCTTGACGAAGCGGCGCACGCCGCCGTTGAAGCCGGGCTTGTAGACGATGCCGGTGTCTTGCGGCTGGCGCTGGCGCATGAAGGTCGGCCCGAACCAGACGTCGAGCGGGCTCGGCAGCAGCGTGCCGCCGTCGCCGTAGGTCGCGCCCTGCGCGACGGTCGCGTGGCGTTCGACCACGCACACGCGATGGCCGGCCGCGCGCAGCTGGTAGGCGGTGGCGACGCCGCTGATTCCGCCGCCGATGACGATGACATCCATGGATTGCTTCGATGACGGGCGGCATGCATGCCGCCCGGTGAGGATTCGCTGACGGGCTCCCGGCCCGGTGAACCGCAAATGATAGCGCCAAAATCGCGCGAACCGGCGTCGCGCGAGCTCGTCCGATTCCGCCATCGCGTGGTCGCCGGCCGCCGCGGCCGTGCCTGCCGGTCCGGCGGCCGGCTGTGCGCCGCGGATGCCGCCGCACCGTTGCGGTGCGTGACGGGTGCCGATCAGCCGGTCTGGGACGGCCGACTTCCGGGTATAATTACGGCCTTCCTTTCGCCCCACGTCGCCACCTCGCGCGACTCATCGACGTCAGTCCAGCCCATGGCTCACTTCTCGTGTTTTCCCGGCGCTTCGGCCCTCTCCGATTTCCGTCAAACCCGTCTGCTCGACACGCTCAGGCAAATCGACGCCAACATCGTCGCGGTGCGCGGCCAGTTCCTGCACTTCGTCAATGCGGCCGAGCCGCTGTCGGCCGACGACAGCGCACGCATCGACGCACTGATGCACTACGGCGCGCCGTTCGAGCCGGCGGCCGAGAAGGGCACGACCGAGACGTTCGTCGTGCTGCCGCGCTTCGGCACCGTTTCGCCGTGGGCGAGCAAGGCGACCGACATCGCGCAGCACTGCGGTCTCACGCAGGTGCGCCGCATCGAACGCGGTGTCGAATTTACGGTCACGCTGAAGTCGGGCCTGCTCGGCGGCAAGAAGGCGCTGTCCGACGACGCGCGCGCAGCCGTCGCGGCCGCGCTGCATGACCGGATGACCGAAAGCGTGGTCGCCGCGCGCGACGACGCGAAGCACCTGTTCGACGAGCTGCCGGCCAAGCCGCTCGCGACCGTCGACGTGCTGGGCGTCGGCCGCGCCGCGCTCGAGCGCGCGAACGTCGAGCTGGGCCTCGCGCTCGCCGACGACGAGATCGACTACCTGGTCGACGCGTTCCGCAAGCTCGAACGCAACCCGACCGACGTCGAACTGATGATGTTCGCGCAGGCGAACAGCGAGCATTGCCGCCACAAGATCTTCAACGCGCAGTGGACGATCGACGGCGAAGCGCAGGACATGTCGCTGTTCGCGATGATCCGCAACACCGAGAAGCTGAGCCCGCAAGGCACGATCGTCGCGTATTCGGACAACTCGTCGATCATGGTCGGCGCCGAAGCCGAGCGCTGGTTCCCGCGCAACGCGGGCGCGGCCGGCGAGCCGGGCGAACGCTATGGTCGTCACACCGAGCTCACCCACACGCTGATGAAGGTCGAGACGCACAACCACCCGACGGCGATCTCGCCGTTCCCGGGTGCGGCGACCGGCGCGGGCGGCGAGATCCGCGACGAAGGCGCGACGGGCCGCGGTGCGCGTCCGAAGGCCGGCCTCACGGGCTTCACCGTGTCGAACCTCGATCTGCCGGACGCACGCCAGTCGTGGGAAAACGCACGCGACGCGGCGCAGCCGGTCGGCGAGCGCAATCCGAACGAGCAGCACGGCCCGTACGGCCGCCCGGACCGCATCGCGTCGCCGCTGCAGATCATGATCGACGGCCCGCTCGGCGGCGCCGCGTTCAACAACGAATTCGGCCGTCCGAACCTCGGCGGCTACTTCCGCGTGTACGAGCAGAACGTCGGCGGCCAGGTGCGCGGCTATCACAAGCCGATCATGATCGCGGGCGGCCTCGGCAACATCGCGGATCAACACACGCACAAGCACGACGTGCCGGCAGGTTCGCTGCTGATCCAGATCGGCGGCCCGGGCATGCGGATCGGCATGGGCGGCGGCGCGGCGAGCTCGATGGCGACCGGCGCGAACACGGCCGAACTCGACTTCGACTCGGTGCAGCGCGGCAACCCGGAAATCGAGCGGCGCGCGCAGGAAGTGATCAACGGCTGCTGGCAGCTCGGCGCGGAAAACCCGATCCTGAGCATCCACGACGTCGGCGCGGGCGGCCTGTCGAACGCGTTCCCCGAAATCGTCGACGGCGCGGGCAAGGGCGCGCGCTTCGAACTGCGCAAGGTCGCGCTCGAGGAATCGGGCCTGTCGCCGCGTGAAATCTGGTCGAACGAGGCGCAGGAGCGCTACGTGCTGGCGATCGCGCCGGCCGACCTGCCGCGCTTCGAGGCGATCTGCGCACGCGAGCGCTGCCCGTTCGCGGTGGTCGGCGTCGCGACCGACGAACGCCAGCTGAAGCTCGTCGACGACGAAGCAACGGGCATCGAGGAGTTCCCGGTCGACATGCCGATGGAAGTGCTGCTCGGCAAGCCGCCGCGCATGCACCGAGACGTCGCGCGCGTCGCGACCGAGCGCGCGCCGGTCGAAGTGACGGGCATCGCGCTGTCGGAAGTCGCGGTCGACGTGCTGAAGCACCCGACGGTCGGCAGCAAGTCGTTCCTGATCACGATCGGCGACCGTTCGGTCGGCGGCACGTCGGTGCGCGACCAGATGGTCGGCCCGTGGCAGGTGCCGGTGGCCGACTGCGCGGTGACCGCGCTCGACTACGCGGGCTTCAAGGGCGAGGCGATGACGATGGCCGAGCGCACGCCGCTCGCGGTGATCGACGCGCCGGCATCGGGCCGCATGGCCGTCGGCGAGGCGATCACGAACATCGCGAGCGCGCCGATCGCGTCGCTCGACAAGCTGAAGCTGTCGGCGAACTGGATGGCCGCGTGCGGCACGGCCGGCGAGGACGCCGCGCTGTTCGACACGGTCAAGGCGATCGGCATGGAGCTGTGCCCGGCGCTCGGGATCGGCATCCCGGTCGGCAAGGATTCGCTGTCGATGAAGACCAAGTGGGACGAGCAGGGCGTCGCGAAGGAAGTGGTGTCGCCGGTGTCGCTGATCATCTCCGCGTTCGCGCCGGTCGAGGACGTGCGCCGTCACCTGACGCCGCAACTGCGCCGCATCGCCGACGCGGGCGACAGCGTGCTGATCGCGATCGATCTCGGCCGCGGCAAGAACCGGATGGGCGGCAGCATCTTCGCGCAGGTCACGCAGCAGGTCGGCGATACGACGCCGGACGTCGACGATCCGGAAGACCTGAAGCGCTTCTTCGACGCGATCCAGTCGCTCAACGCGCAAGACAAGCTGCTCGCGTACCACGACCGCTCGGACGGCGGCCTGTGGGCGACGGTGTGCGAAATGGCGTTCGCGGGTCACGCGGGCGTGTCGCTGAACGTCGACATGCTGACGCTCGACCCGAATCACGAATCGGACTACGGCGACGCGAAGGACTGGGCGAAGCAGACGAGCGGCCGTCGCGAGGATCGCACGCTGCGCGCGTTGTTCTCGGAAGAACTCGGCGCCGTCGTGCAGGTGCGCGCGGCCGATCGCGACGCGGTGCTCGGCGCGCTGCGCGAGTTCGGTCTGTCGGCGTGCTCGCACGTGATCGGCACGGTCAATGATCGCGACGTGATCGAGGTGTACCGCGACGCGAAGAAGGTGTTCGACGCGCCGCGCGCTGAACTCCATCGCGCGTGGAGCGAAGTGAGCTGGCGCATCGCGCGCCTGCGCGACAACCCCGCTTGCGCGGACGCCGAATACGACGCGCTGCTGGACGCGGCCGACCCGGGCATCTCGCCGGTGCTGAGCTTCGACCCGGCCGACGACATCGCAGCACCTTTCATCGCGACGGGCGCGCGCCCGCGTGTCGCGATCCTGCGCGAGCAGGGCGTGAACTCGCATCTCGAAACGGCCTATGCGTTCGACCGCGCGGGCTTCGATGCGCACGACGTGCACATGAGCGACCTGCTGGCCGGCCGCGCGACGCTCGCCGATTTCGCGGGCGCGGTGGCATGCGGCGGCTTCTCGTACGGCGACGTGCTGGGTGCGGGCGAAGGCTGGGCGAAGACGATCCGCTTCAACGCGAATCTCGCCGACATGTTCTCGGCCTTCTTCGCGCGTCCCGACACGTTCGCGCTCGGCATCTGCAACGGTTGCCAGATGCTTTCGAGCCTCGCGTCGATGATTCCGGGCGCGGAGGCATGGCCGAAGTTCACGCGCAACAAGTCGGAGCAGTTCGAGGCGCGCTTCTCGTTCGTCGAAGTGGAGAAGTCGCCGTCGATCTTCTTCGCGGGGATGGAAGGCTCGCGGATTCCGGTGGCGGTCGCCCACGGCGAAGGCTATGCGGACTTCTCGCAGCAGGGCGACATCGATCGCGTCGCGGTCGCGATGCGCTACGTCGACCACCGTGGCGAGGCGACCGAGCGTTATCCGTTCAACCCGAACGGCTCGCCGGCCGGCATCACGTCGGTCACGACGGCCGACGGCCGCTTCTCGGTGCTGATGCCGCACATGGAGCGCGTGCACCGCACGGTCACGATGAGCTGGCATCCGGAAGGCTGGGGCGAAGCGAGCCCGTGGATGCGCGTGTTCCGTAACGCACGCCGCTGGATCGGCTGATGTTCGATCCGCACGCACCGGTCGAGATCGTCACGCTGCGCGACGAACGCGCAAGCGATGTCGATGCGATCGGTCGCGTGATCGTGGCCGCGTTCGCGGACGAGCCGCAGCACGGTCGGTTCGAACGGCAGATCGTCGATGCGCTGCGCGCGGAGGGTGTGCTCAGCGTGTCGCTCGTCGCGGAGCGCGACGAGCGCGTGATCGGTCACGTCGCGTTTTCGCCGGTGTCGATCGGCGGCGAGCCGGCCGGCAGCCAGCAGTGGTACGGGCTCGCACCGCTCGCGGTGCTGCCCGACTGCCAGCGGCAAAGCATCGGCGCGGGGCTCGTGCGCACGGGGCTCGATGCGTTGCGCCGGCTCGGTGCGCGCGGCTGCGTCGTGCTCGGCGATCCCGAGTATTACGCGCGTTTCGACTTCGTGCAGTCCGGCGATCTGGTGTTCCCGGATGCGCCGCCCGAGTATTTTCTCGCGCTGGCGTTCGACGAAGCTGCGCCGCGGCCGTCGGGCGAAGTCCGCTACCACGATGTGTTTTATCCGGCATAGCGGTTCGCCGCGCTGCCCGAACGCTATCCCGCAGTCCTGAAAAGCCGCCTCGAAGCGGCTTTTTCTTTGCGCGGCCACCGCGTGGGCTGGCCGACCGCAAGCGAGCATGAAAAAGAAAAAGGCCGCTCCGGGGAGCGGCCTTTGCGTGGGCGATCGTCGCCGACGTTACTGGATCTTCGCCTGCTGGCGCAGGCCTTCCTCGAACGCCTGCAGCTTCTGCTGCACGAGCTGCTGCGCGATCTGCGCCTTCACCTGGTCGAACGGCGGCGGGGCGATGTCGCGGACGTCGTCGACACGGATGATGTGCCAGCCGAACTGCGTCTTCACCGGCGCGTCGGTCATCTGGCCTTTCTGGAGCTTCTGCGCGGCGGCCGCGAATTCCGGCACGTACGCCTTCGGATCGGACCAGTCGAGGTCGCCGCCGTTCTTGCCCGAGCCCGGATCCTTCGAGTACTGCTTGGCCAGATCCTCGAACTTCGCGCCGGCCTTGATCTTCGCGATCAGATCCTTCGCCTGCTGCTCGCTGTCGACGAGGATGTGGTGCAGGTGATACTCGCGGTTGCCGCCGGCACCCTTCACGAGATCGTCATAGCGCGCCTTCACTTCCGCGTCGGTCGGCTGGTTCTTCTTCAGGAAGCTCTCGATCATCGAGCGCAGCACGACCGTCTGTTGCGCGACGGCGACCTGCGCCTTCACGTCCGGACGGTTCGGGATGCCTTCGCGGATCGCTTCCTGCATCAGGATTTCGCGGTTCACGAGTTCCTGGCGCACGGCTTGTTGCAGTTGCGGGCTGTCGGTCTGGCCTTGCTGGACGAGCTGCGCGACCATCGCATCGGCGCGCGACTTCGGAATCGGCGTGCCGTTGACGACGGCGATGTTCTGGGCGAATGCCGGTGCCGCTGCGAATGCAGCCGCCGCGACCCACAGGCGGGGGGATTTCAGGATCATCGGGAATTCCTGTTGAGACTAGATTGAAGATTCGTTGAATTCTTCGGGCGTATAAGCCACGATCGCGAGCGCGTGAATGCCGCGCTGCATCGCATCAGCGAGCGCATCATACACCAGCCGGTGCCGCGCGACGCGCGGCTTGCCCGCGAAGGCGGCCGACACGATCGTCACCGTGTAGTGGCCGCCGGCGGCCGCGCCGGCGTGGCCCGCGTGCTGCGCGCTGTCGTCGCGCACCGCGAGCGACAGCGGCGCGAGCGCCGCGCTCAGGCGCGCTTCGATCAGCGCGATGCGTTCGTCGGGAGAGGCGGCGAGAAAGGCGTCGGTCATGTCATTCGTCCTTCAGGTACTTCGTGAGCCACAGGCTCTGCAGGATGATGAACACGACCATCGCGCCCGTCGTGCCGAACAGCTTGAAGTTCACCCACTGCGATTCGGTGAAGTTGTGCACCACGTACAGGTTCGCGACGCCGAGCACCGCGAAGAACAGCGCCCACGCGACGTTCAGTTTGTCCCACACGGGGTGCGGCAGCGTGAGCTGCTTGCCCATCATCTTCTCGATCAGGTTGTTGCCGAACGCATAGCGTGCGGCCAGCAGCCCGATCGCAAACAGCCAGTACAGCACAGTCGGTTTCCATTGAATGAATTTCTCGTCATGCAGGACGAGAGTGGCGCCACCGAAGACGACGATCACGCCGAGACTGACCCACAGCATCGTGTCGACCTTCCGGTGCCGGAAGGCCACCCACGCGACCTGGGCCAGTGTCGCGACGATCGCGACGGCGGTGGCGGTGAAGATGCCCCAGACCTTGAAGGCGGCGAAAAACAGGATGATCGGAAACAGATCGAACAGGAATTTCATGGCGCTCGCAGCTGCGTGAAAGGCCGCATCGCGCGGCCTTTCACCGTTGTGGGGACCCGCCAGGCGCCACCGTCCGGGATCGGGGCAGCCGGGAAGGCTGTCCGACCGATCCGTCCGGTGCCGCTCATTCGTTTTCGGGTCGGGACTCGAAGTTTAACGCAGCCGAATTGATGCAGTACCGCAAACCGGTCTTGTCGCGCGGTCCGTCCTCGAACACGTGGCCGAGATGCGCGCCGCAATGGTTGCAGCGGACCTCGACGCGCACCATGCCGTGCGAGCGGTCGATCTTCTCGTCGATCACCTCGCCGTTGAGCGGCTTGAAGTAGCTGGGCCAGCCGCAGCCCGAATGAAACTTGGCGCCGGATTCGAACAGCGGCGTGCTGCAGACGACGCATTTGTAGATGCCGGCGTCCTCGGTGTCGGTGTATTCGCCGGTGAAGGCGCGCTCGGTCGCCGCATGCTGCGTGACCTCGTACTGCATCGGCGTGAGCCGGCGGCGCAGTTCGGCGTCGTCCTTCTGGTACGGGAAGGTCTTGTCGTCGGAATCGTGTGACATGTGGATGTTCTCCTGATCGGTCGGTCGGGTCGTGCGGGTCACGACGAGCAGCTCACTTCGAGCGACCCGGCCCAGTCGGGCGGCAATGCCGCATACGTTTCGTGTTCCGGTTGTTCGTCGAATGGCCGGCGCAGCACCTGCGCGAGTCGCTCGACTTCGGAAAAATCCTTTTCCTTCGCGCGCCGGATCGCAACTTCGGCCAAATGATTCCGCAGCACGTATTTCGGATTCACGCGATTCATCGCGGCCGCGCGGGCCGCGTCGTCGCGCGTTTCCTCGGACAGCCGTGCGCGATAGAGGTTCGCCCACGCGTCGAATGCGTCGCGATCGATGAACAGGTCGCGCACCGGCGCGTCGCGGCTCGCGTCGTGCTTCGACAGCTGCGCGAGCCGGCGGAACGTCAACGTGAAGTCCGCATGGCTCGCGTGCATCGTTTCGAGCAGCTTGTTCGCGAGCTCGGCGTCGTTCTCGCGCTCGAGCTCGAGGCCGAGCTTCGCGCGCATCGCGCGTTCGAGCGCGGGGCCGAAGCGTTCGGGAAACTTCGCGAGCACGGCCTGCGCATCGTCGACCGCGCGCTCGGCGCGCGCATCGTCGTCGGCGATCCCGTGCTGCAGCCCGATCAGCGGCAGCAGCGCCTGCGCGAGGCAGTAGCAGTTCCAGTGCGCGATGCGCGGCTGCATCCGGTATGCGTAGCGGCCGCTCGTGTCGGAGTGGTTGCAGATGTGGTTCGCGTCGAACGCGTCGACGAAGCCGAACGGGCCGTAGTCGATCGTCACGCCGAGGATCGACATGTTGTCGGTGTTCATCACGCCGTGGCAGAAGCCGACCGCCTGCCACTGCGCGACGAGGTCGGCCGTGCGCAGCATTGCGGCTTCGAGCAGTGCGAGGTACGGATCGTCGGCGTCGCGGCATGCCGGATAGAAGCGGTCGATCACGTGATCGGCGAGCTGGCGCAGCAGGTCCGGGCGATCGTTCGAGAAGAAATGCTCGAAGTGGCCGAAGCGCACGAAGCTCTCCGAAACACGCGTGACGACAGCCGACGTCTCGATCTCCTCGCGCATCACCGGCTGGTCGGAGCCGATCACCGTGAGCGCGCGGGTGGTCGGGATGCCGAGGTGATGCATGGCTTCCGAGCACAGGAATTCGCGGATCGACGAGCGCAGCACCGCGCGGCCGTCGCCCATCCGCGAATACGGTGTGCGGCCGCCGCCCTTGATCTGCAGTTCGTAGCGCTGGCCGTCCGCGCCGGGGAGTTCGCCGATCGTCAGCGCGCGGCCGTCGCCGAGCTGGCCGGCCCACACGCCGAACTGGTGACCGGAATACACCGACGCATACGGCATCGCGCTCGCCGGCCAGTCGCGCGTCGGGTTGCCGGCGAACAGCTCGGCGAACCCGGGCTGCTGGCCGAGCGACACCGGCAGCCCGAGCAGGTGCGCGACTTCGTCGGAAAAGCCGACGACGTACGGCGCGGGCAGCGGCGCGGCCGGCAGCCGCGTATGAAACGCGTCGCCGAGCGTGACGAACGCGCCGGTGGCCGGCGCGCCGAGCGTCGCGGCGAGGTCGGGGAGAGTGTCAGCCGTATCGGCTGCGCTTCGGGAAAACGACATGTTGAGCGCCTCTGGGTAAGCCGATATTGTAAGGCGGCGCCGCGCCGCCCGCATGGCGGCCCGCGCGCCTTGCGCCAGGCCTGTCCGGGCCGTGGACAGGCTGCAAGCTGGCGCACCGTTTCGAGGCTGGTCACCGATTCGCGTCCTTCCGGGAGAACAAGACGATGGGTAAGCCGTTGCTGGGCCAGATGATGGACATGCCGTTGCTGGTGTCGTCGCTGATCGCGCACGCCGCGCGTCATGCGGGCGACACGGAGATCGTGTCGAGGCGCGTGGAAGGCGACCTGCATCGCTACACGTACCGCGACTGCGAGCAGCGCGCGAAACGGCTCGCGCAGGCGCTCGCGCGGCTCGGCGTCGAATCGGGCGACCGCGTCGGCACGCTGGCCTGGAACGGCTACCGGCATCTGGAGGCGTATTACGGGATCGGCGGGATGGGCGCCGTGTGCCATACGATCAACCCGCGTCTCTTTCCCGAGCAGATCGCCTACATCGTCAATCACGCGGAAGACCGCTACGTCTGCTTCGACATCAATTTCGCGCCGCTCATCGACGTGATCGCGCCGCAATGCCCGCTCGTGAAAGGCTGGATCGCGATGACCGACGCCGCGCATCTGCCGTCCGGCGCGACGCCGTTCCTGTGCTACGAAACGCTCGTCGACGCCGAGGACGGCCGCTACGACTGGCCGCGTCTCGACGAATTGCAGGCGTCCGGCCTGTGCTACACGTCGGGCACGACCGGCAACCCGAAGGGCGTGCTGTATTCGCATCGCTCGACGGTGCTGCACGCATACGGCGCTGCGCTGCCCGACGCGATGAACCTGTCGGCGCTCGACGCCGTGCTGCCCGTCGTGCCGATGTTCCATGTGAACGCGTGGGGGTTGCCGTATGCGGTGCCGCTCACGGGCGGCAAGCTCGTGCTGCCCGGCAAGGACCTCGACGGCAAGTCGCTGTACGAACTGATGGAGGCCGAGCGCGTGACGTTTTCCGCGGGCGTGCCGACCGTGTGGCTCGGGCTGCTGAACTACATGCGCGAGGCCGGCGTGCGTTTCTCGACGCTGAACCGCACGGTGATCGGCGGCTCCGCGTGTCCGCCTGCGATGCTGCGCACGTTCGAGGACGAATACGGCGTGCGCGTGATCCACGCGTGGGGGATGACCGAGCTGTCGCCGCTCGGCACGCTCGCGACGCTGAATTGGGCGCAGTCGCAGCGGCCGCTCGACGCGCAGCGCCGGTTGCTGGAAAAGCAGGGGCGCGTGATCTGCGGTGTCGACATGCGGATCGTCGGCGACGACGGCAACGAATTGCCGTGGGACGGCGTCGCGTTCGGCGAGCTGCAGGTGCGCGGGCCCTGGGTGATCGATCGCTACTTCGGGTGCGATACGTCGCCGCTGTCGGACGGCTGGTTCCCGACCGGCGACGTCGCGACGATCGACCCCGACGGCTTCCTGCAGATCACCGACCGCAGCAAGGACGTGATCAAGTCCGGCGGCGAGTGGATCAGCTCGATCGACATCGAGAACGTCGCGATCGCGCACCCGGGCGTCGCCGAAGCCGCGTGCATCGCGTGCGCGCATCCGAAATGGACCGAGCGTCCGCTGCTCGTCGTGGTGCCGCGCGAAGGAGCGAACCTGACGCGCGACGCGCTGCTCGCGTTTTACGAGGGCAAGGTCGCGAAGTGGTGGGTGCCCGACGACGTCGTGTTCGTCGAATCGCTGCCGCACACCGCGACCGGCAAGCTGCAGAAGCTGAAGCTGCGCGAGACGTTCCGCAACTACGTGCTGCCGACGGCGGTCGGCGAGCCGTAAGCCGCGGCCGGCGACGGCCCGCCGCGCGGTCTCCCGATCCGGCCCCCGGATCGGGACAAAATCAAATTGAACGACCGTGCTTTTTCGTTGTATGCTGCCTCCGTTCGATCCGGACATGCGGCCGTTCGACCGCGCACAATGAAGCGCAGCCACCCCGGCGCGCGATGCATGGAGGCAGGCAGATGGCAGTGGATTACTCGACTCGCGACGGCGTGGCCGTCATCACGCTCAACAATCCGCCCGTCAACGGGCTCGGCCTGTCGACACGCCAGGGCGTCATGGACGCGCTCGATCGCGCCGCGCAGGATCCGTCGGTCACGGCGATCGTGCTGACCGGCGCGGGCCGCGCGTTCTCGGGCGGCGCCGACATCACCGAATTCAATACCCCGAAGGCCCTGCAGGAACCGACGCTGCACACCGTGATCCGCGCGGTGGAGGCGAGCGCGAAACCGGTCGTCGCGGCGCTGCACAGCGTCGTGATGGGCGGCGGCCTGGAGCTCGCGCTCGGCGCGCACTATCGCGTCGCGGCGCCCGGCGCGCAGGTCGCGCTGCCGGAGGTAAAGCTCGGCCTACTGCCGGGCGCGGGCGGCACGCAACGCCTGCCGCGCGCGGTGGGCCTCGAAACCGCGCTGAACATGATCGTGTCGGGCGCGCCGGTGCCGTCGGAGCAGCTCGCGACGAGCGGGCTGTTCGACGAGATGGCCGACGACGACCTGCTCGACGCGGCCGTCGCGTTCGCGCGCAAGGTCGGCGCGCGGCAGGGGCCGCATCCGCGCGTGCGCGATCGCGGGATCGTCCACGAGAATGCGGCGGGCTTCATCCAGTTCGCGCGCAATTCCGCACGGGCCGCCGCGCCGAACTTCCCCGCGCCGCACAAGTGCATCGACGCGATCGAGGCCGGCGTGCTGAACGGTTTCGACAAGGGCAGCGTCGCCGAGCGCGACGGTTTTGTCGCGCTGATGATGACGCCGGAAAGCCGCGCGCTGCGCCATGCGTTCTTCGGCGAGCGCGCGGCGAGCAAGATTCCCGACGTGCCGGCCGATACGCCGGTGCGCGAGATCCGCCGCGTCGGCGTGATCGGCGCGGGCACGATGGGCGGCGGGATCGCGATGAACTTCATCAACGCGGGCCTGCCCGTCACGCTGCTCGAGACGAAGCAGGACGCGCTCGACCGCGGGCTGGCCACGATCCGCAAGAACTACGACGCGCAGGTGAAGAAGGGCAAGCTCACGCAGCAGAAGCTCGATGCGCGCATGGCGCTGATCACGCCGACGCTGTCCTACGACGACCTGAAGGATGCGGACCTGATCGTCGAGGCCGTGTTCGAGGAGCTCGGCGTGAAGGCGCAGGTGTTCGGCCAGCTCGATGCGGTGGCGAAGCCCGGTGCGATCCTCGCGTCGAACACGTCGACGCTCGACGTCGACAAGATCGCCGCGTTCACGAAGCGGCCGCAGGACGTGGTCGGCATGCACTTCTTCAGCCCGGCGAACGTGATGAAGCTGCTCGAGGTCGTGCGCGGCGCGCAGACCGCGAAGGACGTGCTCGCCACCGTGATGGCGGTGGCGAAGAAGATCCGCAAGACGGCGGTCGTGTCGGGCGTGTGCGACGGCTTCATCGGCAACCGGATGATCGAGCAGTACATCCGCCAGGCACTCTTCATGCTCGAGGAAGGCGCGCTGCCCGCGCAGGTCGATCGCGCGATCGAGAAGTTCGGTTTCGCGATGGGCCCGTTCCGGATGAGCGACCTCGCCGGCAACGACATCGGCTGGGCGATCCGCAAGCGCCGCTATGTCGAGCAGCCCGATCTGCATTACTCGAAGATCGCCGACCGCCTGTGCGAACAGGGCCGCTTCGGCCAGAAGACGGGCGGCGGCTGGTACGACTACGTGCCGGGCGAGCGCAAGGCGAAGCCGTCGGCGCTCGTCGACGAGATGGTCGTCGCGTATTCGAAGGAGCGCGGCGTGGAGCGGCGCAAGATCGGCGACGACGAGATCGTCGAGCGGCTCGTGTTCGCGCTCGTCAACGAAGGCGCGAAGATTCTCGAGGAGAAGATCGCGTCGAAGGCGTCCGACATCGACATGGTCTATCTGACCGGCTACGGCTTCCCGCTGTGGCGTGGCGGCCCGATGCTGTATGCGGACATGGTCGGCCTCTACAACGTCGAGCGTGCGATCCGCCGCTATGCGGCCGCGCCGAACGGCGATGCGTGGACGCTCGCGCCGTCGATCGTCGAACTGGCGAAGGCCGGACGCGGGTTCAACGGCTGACGCCGGGCGTGGCGGCGCGCCCGGGCTTGCAAGGAGAAACGCAATGAAACGCACTGACGACGTGTTGCTCGTGATCGACGTGCAGTACGACTTCATGCCGGGCGGCGCACTCGCGGTGCCGGACGGCGACGCGGTCGTGCCGGTGATCAACGCGCTCGCGCGACGCTTCGACCAGGTCGTGCTGACGCAGGACTGGCACCCGCGCGACCACGTGTCGTTCGCGGCGAATCATCCGGGGCGCGAGCCGTTCTCGACGCTCGCGCTGCCGTACGGCGAGCAGGTGCTGTGGCCCGTGCATTGCGTGCAGGATACCGAAGGCGCGGCGCTGCATCGCGACCTCGACATCCCGCATGCGAGGCTCGTGATCCGCAAGGGTGGCGACGCGCAGGTCGACAGCTATTCCGCGTTCGTCGAAGCCGACCGCACGACGCGCACGGGGCTGGCCGGCTATCTGCGCGAGCTCGGCGCGAAACGCGTGTGGTGCTGCGGGCTCGCGACCGACTATTGCGTCGCGTGGTCCGCGCTCGATGCGCGCGCGGCCGGCTTCGAGGCCGCCGTGATCAACGATGCGTGCCGTGCGATCGACCTGAACGGGTCGCTCGCGCACGCATGGCAACAGATGCAGGCGGCGGGCGTTGCACACGTGACGTCCGCGGGCGCGCGCCCGACGGCGTAGCGCATTCCCATCCGATTCAGGACAGCAGGACCGAAGGAGACTCGCATGACCGAAGCCGTAATCGTATCGACCGCACGCACGCCGCTCGCGAAATCGTGGCGTGGCGCATTCAACATGACGCACGGCGCGACGCTCGGCGGCCACGTGGTCGCGGCCGCGCTCGAACGCGCGAAGCTGGACCCCGCGCGCATCGAGGACGTGATCATGGGCTGCGCGAACCCCGAAGGCGCGACCGGCGCGAACATCGCGCGGCAGATCGCGCTGCGCGCCGGGCTGCCGGTGAGCGTGCCGGGGATGACGGTGAACCGTTTCTGCTCGTCCGGGCTGCAGACCATCGCGCTCGCCGCGCAGCGGATCATCGCGGGCGAGGGCGATGTGTATGTCGCGGGCGGCGTCGAATCGATCTCGTGCGTGCAGAACGAGATGAACCGGCACATGATCCAGGAGGGCTGGCTCGTCGAGCACAAGCCCGAGATCTACTGGAACATGCTTCAGACGGCTGAGAACGTTGCGAAGCGCTACGGAATCTCGAAGGAGCGGCAGGACGAGTATGGCGTGCGGTCGCAACTGCGGGCCGCGGCCGCTCAGGAGGCCGGGCGCTTCAACGACGAGATCGTGCCGATCACGGTACGCGCGGGCATCGCCGACAAGGCGACGGGCCGGCTGTTCACGCAGGACGTGACGGTGTCGGCCGACGAAGGCATCCGGCCGGACTCGACGCTCGACGGCGTGTCGAAGATCCGTTCGGCCGTGCCGGGCGGCGTGATCACCGCGGGCAACGCGAGCCAGTTCTCGGACGGCGCGTCGGCGTGCGTGGTGATGAACGCGGATGTCGCGCAGCGCGAAGGGCTGCAGCCGCTCGGCGTGTTCCGCGGGTTCGCGGTCGCCGGTTGCGAGCCGGACGAAATGGGCATCGGCCCGGTGTTCGCGGTGCCCAAGCTGCTGAAGCAGGCGGGGCTGAAGGTCGACGACATCGGCCTGTGGGAACTGAACGAAGCGTTCGCGGTGCAGGTGCTGTACTGCCGCGATACGCTCGGGATTCCTGACGACCGCCTGAACGTGAACGGCGGCGCGATCGCGGTCGGCCATCCGTACGGCGTGTCCGGTGCGCGCCTGACAGGCCATGCGCTGATCGAAGGCAAGCGGCGCGGCGTGAAATACGTGGTCGTCACGATGTGCATCGGCGGCGGGCAGGGCGCCGCCGGCCTGTTCGAAATCGTCTGATTTTTTGCATGCCGGACGACGGCCGCCGCTTGCGTTGACGCCAGCCGCGGCCGTCGAATGCGATTCGAAAGGATCGGGAAGCAAACGGTGCCGGTTCGATGCTGCCGTTTCCCCTTACTTGTCAAACGAATTGCCGCACCTATACTTGCTCTGACATTTGCCTTTCGGCGGGATGGGGCAACGCGTGCATCGCACCGACGCACGTGATGCGTTTCCGGTAGCCGGCGCAGTCGATGCATCGCGCGTGTCCGGCACCGTGAACGTTCGAACCACGCAGCAGACCGAACGGGGACCGAATTGAGCACGACCTATGCAGCCGGGGAACCGCCGCGCGTCGTCAGCGCGGCCGCGAGGCTCTATGCGAAATGCCTGCTGGTCGGCTTCGCATTGCTGCCAGCCTATCTGATCGCCTATCTGTGGTTCTTCAGCGACCCGCACGTCGTGTTCGAGAGCCACGCCTTCCATGAAATCGCAATCGCGGCCGCGACCCTCGAGGGTGCATTCGTCACCTACGTGACGTGGGTGTGCTACCGGTCGTCCGGCGAGCCGCTGTTGCGCTGGCTGACACTCGGCTTTCTGGGCTTCGCGATGATCTATGCGATGCACGGCGTGTTCACCGGGATGGCGCATCACAACATCTGGCTGTTCCTGCTGTACGGGCCCGCATCGCGCCTCGTGATGTCGATTCTGCTGCTGACGGGGCTGCTGTCGTATTCGCAGCCGCCCGATCGGTTCGAGAAGCGTACGCGCGCGCGAACGTGGCTGCCGTGGATCGTGTTGTTCCTGGTCGTCGACGTGGCGGTCGCATACATCGCGTATTCGCCGGTCGCGGGCGCGCTGGGCACGCGACTGTCGATGGAAGGCGGCGCGCTGGTGTTTTCGCTGCTCAACGTCGGCGTGCTGCTCGCGCGGCGCATCCGTTCGCCGCTGATGGTGATCTACGGCGTGTCGATCATGGCGTTCGCGCTGTCGTCGCTCGCGTTCATCCTCGGCAAGCCCTGGAACCACATGTGGTGGCTCGCGCATGCGATCTTCGCGGGCGGGTTCTTCCTGCTCAGCTACGGCGTCGTGCAGGCGCTGCAGACGACGCGCTCGTTCTCGGCGATCTACAGCCAGGAAGACCTGATGAGCCGGCTGTCGGAATCGATGGCGCGCACCGAGAGTGCGCTGCAGGAGTTGCGGCGCACGAACCAGAAGCTCGAATACATGGCCGCGACCGATCCGATGACCGGCGCGTCGAACCGCCGCCAGTTCATCGCGCAGGTCGAGCGCGAGATCGTGCGCGCGGAGCGCGACGGCACGCCGTTTTGCCTGCTCGCGCTCGATCTCGACAACTTCAAGAACATCAACGACGCATACGGGCACCAGATCGGCGACGAGGTGCTGCGCGGCGTCGTGCGCCAGTGTCTCGAGGCGATTCGTCCGGCCGGTGCGCTCGCGCGGGTCGGCGGCGAGGAATTCATGGCGCTGTTGCCCGAGATGCCGCTCGAAGGCGCGCGCATGACGGCCGAGCGCGTGCGCTCGTCGATCGCGAGTTCGCCGTTCGGGCTGGATTTCAAGCGCGTGCAGGTGACGGTCAGCGTCGGCGTCGCGCAGTACGGTGTCGACGGGAGCACGGTCGATGCATTGCTGCGGGCGGTCGATGAACGGCTGTACCAGGCGAAGCGCGACGGGCGCAATCGCGTGGTCGCGCACTGACGAGCGGCCGTCGCGCATTCGACTACGTAGTGCGCGCGGCCGCAACATGATGGCGCGACGCGAGGCAGGTTCGTCTCGCACGCATTCGGAATGAAGCCCCGCACGAGCATGCGCGTGCGGGGCTTTCGTTTCACTGGCGCATCGGCTAACGCGACGCGATGGCCGCCGCACGCTCCGGCCGCGCGTCCTGCATCCGCTGCGACGCCTGCCACCAGTACTTGCCCGCGCGCAGTTGCGGATCGCGGATCGCGAGATACGTCGTGCTCCACAGCTGTGCCGCGTTGGCCTCGGTTGCATCCGCGCTGCGGGTGCCGAATGCATCGGTCTGGTACCGGCCGTTCACGTACGACCAGGTCCACATTTCCGACGTGCGCATGTCGCGTCCGTTCGAGATCACCTGCCAGATCGTCTGCCGGGCCTGCGTCAGCAGCGTGCGCGTCGTGTCCGACAGATCCTGGCGCGCGAGCTGGCGGTCGAGCCCGGCGACCCACATCGCCTGCTGCCACGACCAGATCACCGTGCCGTGATACGCGGAACTCGTGAATTTGGGCCACAGCGCCTGGTTCGCATACGCGGGGTTCGCGATCAGCATCCCGACGTCGGTGACGAGCCCGGTCGGGAACGGCCGCGTGACGTCGGCGACGATCCGCTGAAGCTGGTCGTCCGGCGGCGTGCCGAACAGCAGCGCGAAGCCGCCGTCGGAATTCATCACCGGGATCGGCGTGCCTTGCTGGTCGAGCGACAGCGCGTAGAACATCAGCGGCGCGCTCGGCGCGGCGCCCGCCGGCAAACCGGCAGACGGCGCATAGGCCGATATGTCGGTCGCGGCCTGCGCGGCCGGCACGCTCACCTGGAACAGCGGCGGCGCCTGCTGCTCCCACGTCGCCGCTTCGGTCGCCGTGTTCGCGAGCGTCGCGCGTTGCCCGGCGTCCAGGTAAGGATCGAGCAGGCCGCGCGCGAGGAACGCATTCGCCGCGCGCAGCGCGGCCGGCACGAGCACCGCATTCACGTCGTACGGATAGACGCCGCCGCCGAGCCCGTCGGTGCTGTCACGCCAGTTGCCGACGATCTCGCCGGGCCGCAGGTGGATCAGGTTCGCGACCGACGGCTGCTGGGCGAACGGCTGCGCGGTCGCCGCGACGTGCAGCAGGTTGACGACGAGCCGGCTGCCGTTCGTCTGGCCGTCGCTGCCGCGTTGCGCGAGATAGGCGGCCGCGCGCGCCTGGCCGCGCGCGTCGTCGATCAGCCAGGCCGCCGCGATCGGTGCGAGCAGGTAGTCGCTGTCGATCATCTTGTAATCGTAGGTCGGCGTTGCATCGTTCGGCCGGCCGTGCTTCGCGTTGTCGACCAGCGCGAATTCGCCGATGCCTTCCTCGTGCGCGACCTTGCCGTCGTTCGACAGGCGACTCAGCACCGACGTCAGCCCGGCCTCGATCGCCGCGGGCTCGAGCACCGGCATCAGCATGCGCACCGAGATCAGCGTGTCGCGGCCGAAGTACGTGTCGTATTGCCACGAGCCGGCCAGCAGCTTGTCGTGGAAGCTCAGGAATTCGAGCACGTTCTGGCTGACCGGGTCGGGATTCACGGACGGCGCGAGCAGGTCCGCGCGCAGGATTGGCGACAACGGCGTTTCGCCCGACAGCGCGTCGACGTGCAGTTTCAGCGTATGCGCGCCGGGCGCCGCGCGCAGCACGAGCTTGCCGCCCGCGGCCGTCGCGATGCTGCCGCCGTCGCGCAGCGTGATGCGCAGCATCTGGCCAGGCGCGCCGTCGATCCGGTCGCGCTGCCATTGCGCGGCGCTGCCCTGGACCGTCGGGGCGGTGACGATCTCCGGCGGAATCGTCGCGCCGCCGTTGAAGTCGCGCAGGAAGCGCACGTTGCCGAGCAGGCCCTGGCGGATCGTCAGCGTGTCGGTATCGACCGACACGTCGGCGCCGATGCCGTACAGCGCGCGACCGCGCGTGTCGGGCGCCGACAGCGCGGACGGCGGCGTGTCGAGACTCCAGTTCACCGGCTGAGCGACGTCGTCGAACCACACCCCGGTGCCGCTGTTGCCGGCCGGAAACACCACGAGCAGACGCGGTTTCGTCGACGAGCGCACCAGCAGGTGCGCGGCGACCTTGTCCTGCCGGTAGAACGCATTGATCTGCCCGCCGGCGTCCATGCGGAACGACAGTGCGGCGCTATTCGACGGCGTACCGCTCGACTGGACGTCGTCGTCGTTGCAGGCGGCGAGCAGGCCCGCGCAGACGAATCCGAGACACAGCGATTTCGTGAAGCGGTGCACGTTCATGACGACCCTCCTGATGCATGTGATTTTTATCGGAATGCTGAATGAGCGGACGGTTTGATCCGCTTTGTGCCGCGTCGTGGGCATTCTGAAAATGTCCGGGACTAATCGTCGCGTGATGCTCGGGGGGCGAATTGAACGGTATTAATCGAATGGACGATCAATGCCGAAAAGTGAAGGCAAAAGGACGCGCCGCCCGTTTTGATGCGGGTGTAGTCACTGGAGAAAGCCTTCGCGAAGGCGAAGGGCGATGTTCGTGCGGTTCTGAAAAATCAGACGAAAGACGTTGTATGGGATTCTAAATTTCGATGAAAGTCAAAGTCAATGATGTTTTATGGATTTTTGAATATTTAATTACCTGTTAAATCGCAATTATTACCCGACTAATCGGTAAAAACTGCGACTATGAAAATATGAATAACGAATCCGGATAACGATCGATCAAATGGTTGGCAATGGCGCTTCAATCCGGCGATCCGGCGATTGATGCCGGACCGGAGCCGAGCCAATCGCGACGTGAAGCCGGGCGATTCGGCCGAGCAATGCGCGTTCCTGCCATTCGGCCGCAGACGGACGCCATTGCCGCCGCACGCCAACCGATGCGGGCTGCCCGCTGCATGATCACCCCATCGCGGTCGTCAAGTTTGGTAGGCTTGGTGCCTGCCGCCGTTTCCCGGATCGCGTCGTCGAATATCGATGCGGTGAAAAATCGCGTATCGTCGTCGGAACGACCGGACGACGGTCGATATTCGACCCGTTTCGTCCCGGCCCGCCCGCGCCAGCGGGCAAACAGCGCAGACCGACAACAGACGGGGTGCGTCGCCCGCCGCCCCAGCGGCGCGCCGGCAGCACGCACGCCAACGAACAGGAGCAACGGAAGTGATCAGACATATCGTGATGTGGAAGCTGAAGGAATCGGCGGAAGGCGGCACGCGTGCGCAAAACGCGTTGAAGCTGAAGGAAAAGCTCGAAGGCTGCCGCGACCTCGTGCCGGGCATCCTGCAACTCGACGTCGGCATCGCGACGCCGGGCCTGGAGGCCACGTCGGACGTCGTGCTCGTGTCCGATTTCACGGACCAGGCCGCGCTCGATGCGTACCAGGTGCACCCGGTTCACCAGGAAGTGAAGAAATTCGTCGTTGCCGTGGCCGAATCGCGCCAGTGCGTCGACTACCTGTCCGACAGCGCACGATGAGCGACGCGGCATCCCCGACGGACGGCCCGTCGATCGAAAGCCCGTTCGTCGATCTGCTCGGCGTGCGGCTCGTGTCCGCGAAGGATGGCGCGAGCGAGATCGTGCTGCCGCTCGACGAGCGGCACATGAACACGTGGAGCATCGCGCACGGCGGCGTGACGATGACGCTGTCGGACATCGCGCTCGCGATGGCCGCCCGGAGCCTGACCGACGACGGCGTCGGCGTCGTCACGGTCGAGATGAAGGTGAATTTCATGCAGCCCGGGCGCGGCGAGTTGCGCGCATACGGACGCGTGATGCATCGTTCGACGACGATGGCGTACTGCGAAGGTGAAGTGCGCGACAGCGACGGCAACTTCGTCGCGAAGGCGCTCGGCACGTTCAAGTACATGCGGCGGCTCGCGGTCGGCCGCGACATCAAGCGGCAACGCACGCGCACGGCGCCGGATGCCCAGCCCGGCCCGAGCGACGCGTAAGCGCCGGAATGCGCGGCCCTGCCAGGTTACGGGCAGGGCCGTTTTGTTTTGCGGCACGGATTCGCAGCGGGCCCGCGTCACGCTGCGAACGCAGCCAAGGAGGCAGCCATGAACACGATCAATCGCCAGATTCTGCTCGTGTCCCGCCCGCAAGGCGCCGCGAGCGCCGACAACTTCCGGCTCGTCGAAACGCCGCTCGTGCCGCTCGCCGACGGCGAGCTGCGGGTCCGCAACCATTTCCTGTCGCTCGATCCGTACATGCGCGGACGCATGAACGACGCAAAGTCGTACGCGGTGCCGCAGCCGCTGAACGAAGTGATGATCGGCGGCACGGCGGGCGAGGTGATCGAATCGCGTCACCCGGATTTCGCTGTCGGCGAGCACGTGGTCGGCCAGTTCGGCTGGCAGGAATACGGCACGTCGAACGGCAACGGGCTGCGCAAGGTGGACACGTCGCGGGTGCCGCTGTCCGCCTGGCTCGGCGTGACCGGCATGCCGGGCGTGACGGCGTGGGTCGGGCTGAACCGGATCATCGCGCCGAAAGCCGGCGAAACGATCGTCGTCAGCGCGGCGAGCGGGGCGGTCGGCAGCGTCGTCGGCCAGCTCGCGAAGCGCGCCGGATGCCGCGCGGTCGGTATCGCGGGCGGCCCCGACAAGTGCCGCTACGTGGTCGACACGCTCGGCTTCGACGCGTGCGTCGACTATAAGGCCGGCCGGCTGGCCGACGATCTGGCCGCCGCGACGCCGGACGGCGTCGACGGCTGTTTCGAGAACGTCGGCGGCGCCGTGCTCGACACGACGATGACGCGGATGAACGCATTCGGCCGGATCGCCGTGTGCGGGATGATCGCCGGCTACGACGGCGCGCCCGTGCCGCTCGCGAATCCGGGCCTGATCCTGCGTTCGCGGCTGACGATGCAGGGCTTCATCGTGTTCGAATATCCCGACGCATGGCCGCCCGCGCTGGCGGAACTCAGCGAGCTCGTCGCGACGAAGCAGCTGCATTACCGCGAGACGATCGCATACGGACTCGAGCGGGCGCCGGACGCGTTCCTCGGGCTCCTGAAAGGCCGCAATTTCGGCAAGCAGCTCGTGCAGCTCGTCTGATCCGCGCGTGGCATCATGTGACGCTTGTCCGTTCACGGCGCCGCATGCGCCGTCCTCACCGATGCCGCTGAATCCGAAGATCGCCCAGATACTCGACATGGTCGAGCGCGCGAAACGCCCGTCCTATCACCACCAGACGCCGCAGCAGGCGCGCGCCGCGTACGAGAAGAGCGCGCCGATCCTCGATGTCGCGCCCGCGCCGATGCATTCGGTCGAGGCCTGCGTCGTGCCGACGCGCGATGGCCGCACGATCGGCGCGCGGCTGTACCTGCCGGTTGAGCCGAGCCTCGCCGAACCGCTGCCGGCGTTCGTCTATTACCACGGCGGCGGTTTCACGGTCGGCAGCGTCGACACGCACGACGCGCTGTGCCGCATGTTCGCGCGCGACGCGCAGTGCGCGGTGCTGTCGGTCGACTACCGGCTCGCGCCCGAGCACCGGTTCCCGACCGCGGTGAACGACGCCGACGACGCATTGCGCTGGCTGCATCGCGAGGCCGCCGCGTTCGGCATCGATGCGGCGCGGCTCGCGGTCGGTGGCGACAGCGCGGGCGGCACGCTCGCGACCGTCTGCGCGGTGCTCGCGCGCGACGCGGGCATCGACCTTGCGCTGCAGCTGCTGATCTATCCGGGCGTGACGGGCTACCAGGACACCGAATCGCACGGACGGCTCGCGAACGGCTACCTGCTGACGCAGGACACGATCCAGTGGTTCTTCACGCAATACGTGCGGGATCGATCCGACCGCGACGACTGGCGCTTCGCGCCGCTCGACGGCACGCGCGGCGCGCCGTCGTTCGCCGGTGTGGCCCCGGCCTGGATCGCGACGGCCGAATACGACCCGCTGAGCGACGAGGGCGCCGCGTACGCGGACAAGCTGCGCGCGGCCGGCAATGCGGTTACGCTGGTCTGCTATCCGGGGATGATCCACGAGTTCTTCAAGATGGGCGGCTACGTGCCGGAGGTGCGGGCCGCGCATGCCGACGCGGTGGCGGCGCTCAAGGCCGCATTCGACGACGTTTGACGGCGGCGGCGCCCGGCGCCGCGCGGAGGAAGCGATGACCGACGGCTGGGTGGAAACGGGTGACTGGGTCGTGCTGGGCGGCGATGCCGCACGTATTCGCGATGCGGTGTTCGTGCGCGAGCAGCGGATTCCGCCGGAATGGGAGCTCGACGACGAGGATCCGCTGTCGCTGCACGCGGTGGCTTACCGGGTCGATGCGGCGACCGGCGCGCGCCGCGCGGTCGCGACGGGACGGCTGCTGCGCACCGGCACGATCGGCCGCGTCGCGGTGCTGGCCGACGCGCGCGGGCAGGGCGCGGGATCGGCCGTGCTCCATGCGCTGCTGGATGCGGCGCGGCATCGCGGCGAGCCGGTCGTGCGGCTCTACGCGCAGGATGCCGCGGTGTCGTTCTACGCGCGGCACGGCTTCGCGGCGATCGGCGAACCGTTCGTCGAAATCGGCGTGCCGCACGTCGAGATGGCGCGCGCGCCCTAGTGCCGCGCGGGCGGCAGGCTCAGCGCGGTTGCGTCGCGTCGATGTCGAACGTGAACGCGCGCTCGAAACTGCCCGGGCGAACGGTGCGGTGCGAGCCGTCGTCGTCGCAGCGTTCCTTGATGTCGACCGTCAGCCGCACGCCTTCCTTCATCGTCACGCGCAGCGCGGTCGTGCCGCGCGTGCCGTATTCGGGCGTCTCGATGAACGCAGCCGACAGCGCCCGCTCGCGCTCGACCGGAATGCCGGTATGCGGCAGCGCGTCGTCGTCCGCGACATGCGGATCGCGCATCAGATCGATCAGCTCGTCGAGCGACGGAGTCGGGTTGTCGGTCAGCAGCGTGCCGAGTTCGGCGCGCTTGCGCACGACTTTCGGCCAGGGCGTATCGAGCCGCGCGTTCGACAGCGCATGCACGCCGGCGCCGATCGAGATCGGCGCGGCGATCCCGGTTTCACCTTCGGCCGCGCGATTGCAGAGCCACGCGAGTTCGCGCCGCTTCCAGTCGCCGACCAGCAGGTTGAAGCCGTTGTAGACAGCCGCGTGCTCGGCCAGCTCGCCGAGGTAGTCGAGCGGCGCGACGGACGGGCCGCGGAGGAAATCGGACACGAGCTTGCCGCGGGTCGGCGCGCCCGCGCGAATGTCGAACGGCGCGCGGTAATTGGTCAGCGCCGCGAAGCGGCCGTCGCGCGACACGCCGAGCCACGTGCCGCCCGCTTCGAGATCGCGGCCGGCGAGCACGCCCGGCACATCCTCCCACCACGAAAGCGGCGCACTCGTGCGGCGAAAGAATTCGTCGCGGTTGGCGGTCAGGGTAAAGACGGGACCGGCGGCGGCATCAGGCTGCCAGTCGAAGGCAATCAGACACATCGGGCGAATCTCTCGCAGGAAACGTCGGGCGCCGGCCGCCATGTGCGCGCCGGCGTGCGAACGGGTTGTCAGTGCGTCACGCTTCCGTCGGCCATGCGTACGGCAGCGCGTCGAACGCGAGCGCCGGACCGTCGGCCGCACCGAGGTGCACCGTGCCGTTGTCGAGCGCGGCCAGCTTGATCTCGACGAGCGCGTCGACGCCGCCCGCGGGCGCGGCCGCCGCGTTGACGATCATCCCGCACGGCTGGCCCGGGTCGTCGCTGTGGAACAGCTCGACGCCGGCATGCACGGTGTCGGTCTCGCCGACGACGTGCGCGAGCGCGGTACGGCGCTTGATCGTGCCGCGGTACTGGCTGCGCGCGACGATTTCCTGGCCCGGGTAGCACCCCTTGCGGAAGTTAACGGCACCGATCACGTCGAAGTTGACCATCTGCGGCACGAACTGTTCGACGGCCGGCTGCGTGATGCGCGGCTCGCCCGCGCGCACGTCGAGCCAGTCCCACACGGCCGGCGATACGACCGGCAGCGTGCCGGCGAGCGCGGCGAGACGCGCGTCGACTTCCGCGCGCGGCCCGATCCACAGGTAGCGCTTGCGGCCGGCCGCATCCGGCACGCGAATCAGCGCCCCGGCCGGGCCGTCTACCTTCACGTGTACGCCGTCCGGCAGCGCGTCGAAGATGCCCGACAGCGCGTCGCGCACGTCGCCCGCGAAGCCGACCACCGCGAGCGCGTCGCTCGCGTCCGTCAGTTTCGCTTTCGCACGCAGCACGAACATCGACAGCCGTTTCTGCACGGCGGCCTGGACGTCCTTCGAGACGAGCAGGCGCACGCCGTGACCGGCGCGCCACGCGAGGAACGACGCGAGCAGGCGGCCCTTCGGCGAGCAATAGCCGGACAGGCGCGCGCTCGCGGCATCGAGATGCTCGATGTCGTTGGTGAGCTGGCTGTGCAGGAACGTCGCGGCGTCGTCGCCGGCCACGTCGATCACGCCGAACTGCGCGAGCGGCATGCAGGCGCCCGGCGCGTCGAAATCGGCGGCGGACGGGCGGGGGAAAACGGGGAGCGAGACGGATGCGGGCTGGGCAGCCGGTGAAGCGAACGGTGTGCTCATGGAATGAGGGAACAGTCAACCCTGACTTTGACGAAGGCGAGCAAGTATTATATGGGTCTTACCTGAGTCACGTTTCCATGTCCCTACTGAAGAAATGCGCCGCGACTGTCGTGGCGCTGGCCGTCGTTGTGGCCGCTGCCGGCGCGGGCGGCGGGTATTACTGGGCGACCCGGCCGCTGCTGCTGGGTGCCGCGTCGCTCGACGTCACGATCAAGCCGCGCAGCAGCGTGAAGAGCGTCGCGCTGCAGCTCGAGCGCGGCGGCGTCCCGGTCGAGCCGCTCGGCTTCGTCGCGATGACGCGCCTGCTCGGGCTGTCGAGCCGGCTCAAGTCCGGCAACTACGAATTCAAGACCGGCATCACGCCGTACGACGTGCTGCAGAAGATCGCACGGGGCGACGTGAACGAATACGTCGCGACGGTGATCGAAGGCTGGACCTTCAAGCGGATGCGCGCGGAACTCGACGGCAATCCCGATCTCGCGCACGCGACGGCCGGCATGAGCGACGCCGAACTGTTGCGCGCGATCGGGGCGCCGGACAACGCGATCCAGCGCGGCAGCGGCGAGGGGCTGTTCTTCCCCGACACCTACCTGTTCGACAAGGGCACGAGCGATCTGAACATCTACCGGCGTGCGTACCACCTGATGCAGACGCGTCTCGACGAAGCGTGGGCCGCGCGCGTGCCCGGACTGCCGTACAAGACGCCTTACGAAGCGCTGACGATCGCGTCGATCGTCGAAAAGGAAACGGGCCACGCGGCCGATCGCGCGTTCGTCGCGGCGGTGTTCGCGAACCGGCTGCGCATCGGGATGCCGCTGCAGACCGATCCGTCGGTGATCTATGGCCTGGGGGATGCGTACGACGGCCGCCTGCGCAAGCGCGACCTGCAGGCCGACACTCCCTACAATACCTACACGCGCCGCGGGCTGCCCCCGACGCCGATCGCCCTGCCGGGCGTCGCCGCGCTGCAGGCGGCGATCAATCCGGCCCAGACGAGCGCGCTCTATTTCGTCGCGAAGGGCGACGGCACGAGCGTGTTCTCGGACACGCTCGGCGACCACAACAAGGCCGTGGACAAGTACATACGAGGTCAATAATGGCGAGCGGTAAATTCATCACGTTCGAAGGCATCGACGGGGCGGGGAAGACCACCCACCTGCAATGGTTCTGCGAACGCCTCCAGGCCAGGCTGGCCGCGAGCGGCCGGCAGGTCGTCGTGACCCGCGAGCCGGGCGGCACGCAACTGGGCGAGAAGCTGCGCGAAATCCTGCTGAACCAGCCGATGGATCTCGAGACCGAAGCGCTGCTGATGTTCGCCGCGCGCCGCGAGCACCTCGCGCTCGTGATCGAGCCCGCGCTCGCGCGCGGCGATTGGGTCGTGTCAGATCGCTTCACCGACGCCACGTTCGCGTATCAGGGCGGCGGCCGCGGGCTGCCGCGCGACAAGCTCGAGACGCTCGAGCGCTGGGTGCAGGGCGGTTTCCAGCCCGACCTGACGGTGCTGTTCGACGTCGCGCCGCAAGTGGCGAGCGAGCGCCGCGGCGCCGCGCGCATGCCCGACAAGTTCGAAAGCGAGTCGGACGCATTCTTCGCGCGCACCCGCGGCGAATACCTGCGGCGCGCGGAAGAAGCGCCGCATCGCTTCGCGATCGTCGACGCGACGCAGACGATTCCCGAAATCCGCCAGCAGCTCGAACGCGTGCTCGCCGCGCTGTAACACGAAGGAACGCACCACATGATCTATCCGTGGCAGACCGACGACTGGAACCGCCTGCAGCAACTGCGTGCGCAGTGGCCGCATGCGCTGCTGCTGCACGGCCAGGCCGGGATCGGCAAGCTGCAGTTCGCGCAGCATCTCGCGCAGGGCTTCCTGTGCGAGGCGCCGCAGCCGAACGGCGAGCCGTGCGGCACCTGCGCGGCCTGCACGTGGTTCGCGCAGGGCAACCATCCGGACTACCGGATCGTGCTGCCCGAGGCGCTCGCGGGCGAGGCGCCGGGCGTCATCGACGACGCGAAGCCGGCCGACGCGGACGAAGGCGGCAAGAAGACGCGCACGCCGAGCAAGGAAATCAAGATCGAGCAGGTGCGTGCGTTGCTCGACTTCTGCGGGGTCGGTTCGCACCGCGGCGGCGCGCGCGTCGTCGTGCTGTATCCGGCCGAGGCGCTGAACGTCGCCGCGTCGAACGCGCTGCTGAAGACGCTGGAGGAGCCGCCGTCCGGCGTCGTGTTCCTGCTGGTGTCGGCGCGCATCGACCGGCTGCTGCCGACCATCATCAGCCGCTGCCGGCAGTGGCCGATGACCGTGCCGGCGCCCGACGCGGCCGCGGCGTGGCTCGCGGCGCAGGGCATCGGCGATGCGCGCGCGCTGCTCGCCGAGGCCGGCGGCGCGCCGCTCGCCGCGCTGGCGCTCGCGAGCGACGAGAACCGCCCGCTGCGCGATTTCACGCTCGGCCAGCTCGCGGCCGGCGCCGCGTGCGATCCGTTCGCGTGCGGCGAGACGCTGCAGAAGCTGCCGGTGCCGCTGGTGCTCGGCTGGCTGCAGCGCTGGCTGTACGATCTGCTCGCGCAGCGGATGGCGGGCGCGCCGCGCTACTTCCCGATGCAGGCGGCCGCGCTCGCGCGGTGCGCGGAAGGCGTCGACGCGAATGCGTTCGCGCGCTTCATGAAGGCCGTGACGCGCCAGCGGACGGTCGAGAACCATCCGCTCAATGCCCGGCTCGTATTCGAGGAACTGTTTCTCGGTTATCGGGAAATGTTCGCGTGAGCGCGTATTGTTTCCTTCGCGTGAGGAAACGATTGCCGGCGAGCGCATGAGCGCCCGCCAACCGTATTCAGGAACCACGATGTTCGTCGACTCTCACTGCCACATCAATTTCAAGGGTCTCGCCGACCGCCTGCCTGCCGTGCTGGAGAACATGCGCGAGCACGACGTCACGCACGCGCTGTGCGTGTCGGTCGACTTCGAGACGCTGCCCGACGTGCTCGCCATCGCGCAGGCGCACGACAACGTGTACGCTTCGGTCGGCGTGCACCCGGATCACGAGGACGCGCGGGAGCCGACGCTCGCGGAACTGATCGAGCTGGCCGCGCACCCGAAGGTCGTCGCGATCGGCGAGACGGGCCTCGACTACTATCGCCTCGAGGGCCGCTCGATCGCCGACATGGAGTGGCAGCGCGAACGCTTTCGCACGCACATCCGCGCGGCGACCGCGACGATGAAGCCGTTGATCGTCCATACGCGCTCGTCGTCGGAGGACACGCTGCGGATCATGGCCGAGGAGCGCGCGGACGTGCCGGGCGGCGTGATGCACTGCTTCACCGAGCCGTGGCCCGTCGCCGAGCAGGCGCTCGCGCAGAACTTCCATATCTCGCTGTCGGGGATCGTCACGTTCAAGAATGCGACCGACGTGCAGGACGTCGCGCGGCGCGTGCCGCTCGACCGGCTGCTGATCGAAACCGACTCGCCGTACCTCGCGCCGGTGCCGTATCGCGGCAAGCCGAATGAACCTGCGTACGTCAGCCATGTCGGACGCTTTATCGCATCCGAGCGCGGGATTGCCGTCGAGGCGCTCGCCGATGCGACGACACAGAACTTTTTCCGGCTGTTCAAGATCGCCCGCTAACGACGCGCGGCCAGCCGATAACCCAGGGAAGGAGCCCACAACAATGACGAAGCCGACCACATATCTGCCCAAGCGCGCACTCGTCGCCGCCGCGCTCGTCGCGAGCGGCCTCTTCGCCGCCGCCGGCGCGCATGCCGAGTCGCTCGACGCGATCGTCAAGGCGGTCAAGTTCGACGACATCGCCGACATCGGCAAGCAGCTCAAGAGCGGCAAGCTCGATCCGAACACGCTCGCGCCGAACGGCGACCCGATCCTCGTGATCGCCGCGCGCGAGAAGTCCGACAAGGTCGCTGCCGCGATCGCCACGACGCCGAACGTCGACCTCGAGAAGGAAGACAAGGCCGGCGAGAACGCGCTGATGCTCGCGTCGCTGAACGGCGACGTCGGGCTCGTCAAGCTGCTGATCGACAAGGGCGCGGAAGTCAGCAAGAAGGGCTGGGCACCGCTGCACTACGCGGCGACCAACGGCCAGGACGAGGTCGTCAAGATCCTGCTCGACCACGACGCGTATATCGACACCGCATCGCCGAACGGCACGACGCCGCTGATGATGGCCGCGCGCGGGAACCACGCGACGACGGTCAACCTGCTGCTCGACCAGGGTGCCGATCCGCAGGTGAAGAACCAGCTCGGCATCACCGCGCTCGAGTTTGCGAAGCACTACAAGGCGCCGGACGCGATCGACATCCTGAGCAAGCGGACGGTGCGCATCGGTGCGTCGGCGCCGGCAGATGCCCAAAAGAGTGCAAAATGACGGTTTCGGCGCGGTGGCGCAGCGCCCGGACGGCCGGAATCCGGCCATCCGCGGGCGTCCGGCCGCCGCGCCGGTCAGCGCAGCAAGCGGCCCCCGGGCCGCATTGACATAAGGAACACCATGTTGCGGGCTATGTTTTGTGCCGCGGCGTTCGCCGTGCCGTTGTCGGCGGCGGCTTTCACGGGCGCGGATCTCGACCGGCTGTGCGCGAAGACGGACGTCAAGTCGCGGGCGTCGTGCGCGGCCTACATCGAAGGCGCCGCCGATGGCGTCTACAACACGATCGACGCGATCGGCGGCACCACGGGGCCGCGCGTCGGGCAGTATTTCTGCCTGCCGCCCGACATCCGGGCGCAGCAGATGACCGACGCGGTGCGCAAGTACATCGCGGAGAACCCGAAGCTGGCCGACTACAACGCGAGCACCGCGGTGTCGCTCGGTCTCGGCAAGGCGTTCCCGTGCAGGGGCGGCAGCTGATCTGACGCCGCGGCCGGGCGCGCGCGTTGCCCGGACGTCGCCGACGCATCCAGGACGAGGCCGCCGCGCCTCATAACCGAAGCATCCCGGGCGCCGATGATTTCAATCGAGGAATTGCAGCGCATCGCCGATGCGCCATTGCATGCGTGGCTCGGCACGCTGGGCGTGTCGGTCATCGTCGTGCTTGTCGTCGTGATCGTGCACCGTGTCGGCGCACGCATCGTCAAGCGCATCGCGCAACCGTATCCGTTGATGAGCGTGATCCTGCGCTACATCGACAAACCGTCGCTCGTCACGCTCGCGCTGCTCGCGCTCGAGTTCCTGTGGATCCAGGCGGACGAAGGCATGTCGTTCGTGGGCGGGATGCGCACCGCGGCCGCGGTCGGCTCCATCGTGTCGCTGACCTGGCTGCTGGTGCGGCTCGCGGCCGGCGTCGGCGACGCGATCATCCAGGCCCATCCGATGGACGCGGCCGACAATCTCCACGCACGACGCGTCCACACGCAGGCCAAGGTGCTCGTGCGGACCGTCATGGTGCTGATCGTGATCATCGGCACCGGCGCCGCGCTGATGACGTTCCCGAACGTGCGCCAGGTCGGCGCGAGCCTGCTGGCGTCGGCCGGCGTCGCGGGGCTGGTTGCCGGCATCGCCGCGCGGCCGGTGCTCGGCAACCTGATCGCCGGACTGCAGATCGCGCTCACGCAGCCGATCCGGCTCGACGACGTCGTCGTGATCCAGGGCGAGTGGGGCCGCATCGAGGAAATCACGGGCTCGTTCGTGTCGGTGCGGCTGTGGGACCAGCGCCGGCTCGTCGTTCCGCTGCAGTGGATCATCGAAAACCCGTTCACGAACTGGACGCGCAGCAGCTCGGAGATCATCGGCACGGTGTACCTGTCGGTCGACTACCGCACGCCGCTCGCGCCGTTGCGCGAGGAGCTCGCGCGGCTCGTCCATGCGGCGCCCGAGTGGGACGGCCGCGTGCAGGTGCTGCAGGTGACCGACGCGACCGAGCGCACGATGCAGTTGCGCGCGCTCGTCAGCGCGGCCGACTCGTCGGCGTGCTGGGATCTGCGCTGTCGCGTGCGCGAGGGCTTGATCGCCTACCTGCAGGCGCGTTTTCCGCAATGCCTGCCGCGCAGCCGGATGGAGCTGTATCCGCACGATGCGGCGCTGGACGAGCCGAACCCCGAACGGCCGCATGCGCGCCCGCCCGCCGCCAGCACGGCGGCCAACACCGCGGCCGATCCGAAGGCCACCGAAGGCCGCTGAACGCGTGCCGATACCCGCCGCCATTTCCTTTCCATGACCGCGCTGAACACGCTCGCCATCGCCAACTACCGCTCGCTGCGCGAGCTGATCGTGCCGCTCGCGGCGCTCACCGTCGTCACGGGGCCGAACGGCAGCGGCAAGTCGAGCGTGTACCGCGCGCTGCGGCTGCTCGCCGATACGGCGCAGGGGCGCGTGATTCCGTCGCTCGCGCGCGAAGGCGGGCTGCCGTCGACGCTGTGGGCCGGCCCCGAGCGCTTTTCGCGCGCCATGCTGAGCGGCGAAATGCCGGTGACCGGTACGGTGCGCAACGGGCCCGTGAGCCTCAAGCTCGGTTTCGCGGGCGACGATTTCGGTTATGCGATCGATCTCGGCCTGCCGGTCCCGAGCCGTTCGCAGTTCTCGCTCGATCCCGTCGTGAAGCGCGAATGCATCTGGGGCGGCGCGCTGCTGCGCCCGTCGACGCTGCTGGTCGACCGGCAGGGCGCGCAGATTCGCGCGCGCACCGCGTCGGGCGACTGGCGCACGGTGCCGCAGCCGGTCGCGAGCTTCGACAGCATGATGACCGAGTTTGCCGATCCGGTCGGCGCGCCGGAGATGATCGCGGTGCGCGAGCGGATCCGGTCGTGGCGCTTCTACGACCATTTCCGCACCGATGCGCAGGCGCCGGCCCGGCAGTCGCACATTGGCACTCACACGCCGGTGCTCGCGGACGACGGCGCCGACCTGGCCGCCGCGCTGCAGACGATTCGCGAAATCGGGGATGCCGCCGCGCTCGATGCGGCGATCGACGACGCGTTTCCCGGCGCCTCGATCGACATCGACAATCCGGGCGGCCGCGGCCGCTTCGACGTGCTGATGCGCCAGCCGGGGCTGCTTCGGCCATTGTCGGCCGCCGAGCTGTCGGACGGCACGCTGCGCTATCTGCTGCTCGCGGCAGCGCTGCTGACGCCGCGGCCGCCCGCGCTGATGGTGCTGAACGAACCGGAGACGAGCCTGCACCCCGATCTGCTGCCGGCGCTCGGCCGCCTGATCGCGCAGGCCGCGCAACGTTCGCAGGTGCTGGTCGTGTCGCACGCGGCGCGGCTCATCGCGACGCTCGAACGCGAGGCCGGCTGCGAGTCGCTCGTGCTCGACAAGCAGCTCGGCGCGACCGTGCTCGTCGACGCGGATACGCGCGACCTGCCGCCGTGGAAGTGGCCGTCGCGCTGACGGGCGGGGCGGTGTGCGCGGCCCGCCGGCGACAGGCCGTCGGACGGCCGCCGTCGGATGCCCGTCGCCGGATGCCCGTCGCGCCGGTCCAGCCGTCCCGAAGCGGTATGGGCGGCCTGCGGGCGAATGTATCCTGTCTGTAACAACGCCCATAAAATGAAAGCCCGGTGCTTCCGGGCATCGGGATCACGAATAATAATGAGATATTCGGCCGGCGCGATGCCGGCCGCATGCCGCACGCAGCGCGGTGTGCATCTGCCCCCGTGCCGGCCGACCGAGGACACAGGAGACGTGGACCATGAGAATTGCCCAGATCGCCCCGCTGACCGAATCCGTGCCGCCGAAGCTGTACGGCGGCACGGAACGCGTCGTGTCCTACATCACCGAGGCGCTCGTCGACCTCGGCCATGACGTGACGCTGTTCGCCAGTGGCGATTCGACGACCCGGGCCAGGCTCGAACCGGTGTGGCCGCGCGCGTTGCGGCTCGACTCGTCGATCCGCGATCGCGTCGCCCCGCACATGCTGCTGATGGAGACGGTCGCGCGCCGCGCGAAGGATTTCGACGTGCTCCATTTCCACATGGACTACTACTCGTTTTCGGTTTTCAACCGGCAGGACACGCCGTACGTGACGACGCTGCACGGCCGGCTCGACCTGCCGGAGCAGCAACCGGTGTTCGACACGTTCAACACCGCGCCGGTGATCTCGATCTCGAATTCGCAGCGCCAGCCGCTGCCGCAGGCGAAATGGCTGACGACCGTGTACCACGGGCTGCCCGACGCACTGTACCTGCCGCAGCCCGTCGAGCCGCGCTATCTCGCGTTCCTCGGCCGCATCTCGCCGGAGAAGCGGGTCGACACGGCGATCCGCATCGCACGCCAGTGCGGGCTGCCGATCCGGATCGCAGCGAAGATCGACGCGGCGGACCAGGAATACTTCGAACGCGAGATCAAGCCGCTGTTCGCCCTCCCGCACGTCGAATACATCGGCGAGATCGCCGACCATCAGAAGGCCGAATTCCTGTCGGGCGCGCATGCGCTGCTGTTTCCGATCGACTGGCCGGAGCCGTTCGGGCTGGTGATGATCGAGGCGATGTCGTGTGGCACGCCGGTGATCGCGTTCAATCGCGGCGCGGTGCCGGAGGTGCTGGACGAAGGCGTGTCGGGCTTCATCGTCGAAGACGAAATCAGCGCGGTGGCCGCCGTGAACCGGCTGCACCTGCTGCCGCGCGCACGCGTGCGGCAGCGCTTCGAGGAGCGCTTCACGTCGCGGCGGATGGCGCAGCAGTATGTCGACGTGTACCAGTCGCTGATTCGCGCGCAGAAGCGCTCGCGCTTCAAGGTGATCGATTCGACGACCTGACGCGTCACGCGCGCGGATAAAAAAACGGCGATGCCCGCAAGGACATCGCCGTTTGTACATCGCCCGCGCGCGGTGCGCACGGGCGAGGACGCCTCGGCGTCAGATCTTCAGCTTCGTGACCTTCGTGCCGTTGATCGACACGTCGCCCATCAGGCCGGCATTGGTCAGCACGATGACCTGGACCGGCGCGGTGGCCGTGGTCGTGTCGACCGCGCCGTTCGCGCCCATCTTCACGAGCGCGACCGATGCACCGGCGCCGGCTGCCCAGCCGTCCGAGCCGCGGAATTCGTCGAGCGCTTCCTGCGTCATGAACAGGAACACGATCGCCTTCGACTGCGCGCCGGCCTGCAGGCCGACCGACAGCGACGACGTGTTGTAGTAGCCGACCGTGCTGCCGCCGACGCGCAGCGCGCCGTTGCCCGTCTGGCCGCCGACGATGAAGCCTGCCTGGATCACGTCCGGGAACACGAGCACGCCGCGCGACTTCGCGACGAGTTCGCGCGAACCCTTGACCGTGGAATACATGCGCGACAGCGTTGCATCGACGCTCGAGTCGATCGCCTGACGCTTCGACGCGTTGGTCGCGGCATTGTCGGGCTTGTCGGGGGTGGTGGTGCAACCGGTGAGCGCAAGGCTGCCGACGATGAGCGCAGCGGCGGCTTTCAGCACAAGGTTCCGTTTTTGCATCGTTCTTCTCCATCGGGTGATGTTCGGAGTGAGTCTCGCTCAAGGAGCGGATCACGTCGGCAGTTATATCACAGTGGATTACAACCCCTTTTCATTCGCGCATGAAAAGGCGTCAAATCGTTTTGGGGTGTCGCGGCGCGCCAACGGACGGACCGGCGCGCGTACGGCGATACGTCGCGCGGCCGGCCGGGGGCGGCAGGAAAACGGAAGGGGGCGTTGCTGCGCGTCAGTGCGGCGTGACGGGCGGTGCCGGCGGGGCGGGCGGCTTGATCGGCGGGCGCCGCAGCGCGCGGCGGATCAGCGCGATCACGACCCCGCACGCGAACAGGAACGCGGCCGGCACGACCCAATAGCCGACGAATGCGTGCCACAGATAACCGGCGAGCGTATTGCGGCGCACCACGTATTCGTCCCGGGCCGCTTGCTGACGTGCCGCGTTGGCGGCCAGCACGTCGGCCGGGCAACCGGCGGCGCGCGCCGCGTCAGGATCGCCGTGGCACTTCGCGGCGGCGCCTGCCGCCTGCTGTGCATCGGTGAGCTGCCAGGTGGTCAGCGCGAGCTGCAGGTCGGCCTTGTTGTACGCCATTTCCTCGCGGATCTCGCGCACGGCGACGATCGCGACGGGCACGGCCCAGAACACGATCACGATCAGCCAGCGGCGGAACCAGCGGTGTTGTCTCCATGCCATCCATGCCTCCGTTTGACGCGGCGTGCGCGTCTGTCTCGAGGGCGGCCCGATGGCGCTTCTTGTACTTGGGTGGGCCGCGTTGCAGCCATCATAGAAGAAATCGCGGCGAATTGCCGCACCATGTGGCGGCATTCGTACGGCGCGCGGGGGAGTGCGGCGGGAGGGCGGTGGCGCATATGGCGACGGCGGCGATGCCGTCGGCCGGACGGCACGGCGACGCATCCGGCGTCATCGCGCGCGTCGATGCGCGTGCAACGAAAAGAAAAATGCCGCGCCCGCCGAAGCGGTGCGCGGCATTCGCGCGGGAGCGCCGGAACTCAGGCGGCCGGCTGGCTGCTCAGGCAACTCTTCATGAACGCCTTGCGGTCGTCGCCCTTCTTGTCGGCGGCCTGGGTGTTGCAGGCCTTCATCTTTTCCTGCTGCGACATCTTCTTCGCGGGCTTGGCCGACAGGCAGTCCTTCATGAACGCCTTGCGTTCGTCGCCCGTCTTGCCGGCGGCCTGGGTGTTACAGGCCTTCATCTTGTCCTGCTGGCTGTTCGCCGCGAAGGCGGGGGAAGCCAGCATGCCGCCGAGAAGCACTGCGGCTACGAGCGATTGGATTTTCATTTCGACACTCCCATGGGGTGAATTGCGTTTTATATCGACGCCGTCACGAAGCCCGGCGCAACGGAACAGGGTCACATCGCGCCGCGCGCTCCGATTATGGCAAATCAATGTGAAAACACCAAAACGGCATTCCTATAACGCGGCGGGCGGCGTGGCCGTTGACGGCGCGCGCGCGCCGGCCATCGGGACAAACCATGACGCGACGCGTTCGGCTCCGGTCGCGCGCACGTGACCTACCGGATGCCCGCCGCGAGCCATTACAATCGCGGCCATGAATACTCCGAACTCCGCAACTTCTTCGTCCGCGCCGGCGCTGCCGCGCATCGCCGTACTCGCCACCGGCGGCACGATCGCCGGCGCCGCGCCGGACGCCGCCAGCACGGCCGGCTATCAGGCCGGCGCGCTCGGCGTCAATTTCCTGCTCGACGCGGTGCCGGCGCTCGCGTCGGTCGCGCGCATCGATGCCGAGCAGGTCGCCAGCATCGACAGCAAGGATCTCGCGCTGCCGCTGTGGAATACGCTCGCCGCGCGCATCGACGCGCTGATGGCCGATCCGGCGATCGACGGCATCGTGATCACCCACGGTACCGATACGCTCGAGGAAACCGCGTACGCGCTGCATCTGGTCGTGACCGGCGACAAGCCGGTCGTGCTGACGGCCGCGATGCGGCCGGCCACCGCGCTGTCGTCCGACGGGCCGCTGAACCTGCTGAACGCGGTGACGGTCGCCGCTCACCCGGCCGCGCGCGGGCAGGGCGTGCTCGTCGCGTTCAACAATCGGATCCACGGCGCGCGCGACGTCGTGAAGACGAGCACTTACGCGGTCGACGCATTCCAGTCGCCGGAACTGGGCGCGCTCGGCTGGGTGCAGGACGGCCGCGTCGAATTCGCGCGCCGCGTGACGCGTTCGCGCGATGCGCACCTGGCGATCGCGGCCACATGGCCGCCGGTCGAAGTCGTCGCGAGCTATGCGGGCGTGACGCGTACGGCCGTCGACGCGCTCGTTGCGGCCGGCGTGCGCGGCCTCGTCGTCGCGGGCACCGGCAACGGGTCGATCCACGCGACGCTGCAGGCGGCGCTCGCCGATGCGGCGAAAGCGGGTGTCGCCGTGGTGCGTGCGTCGCGCGTCGGCTCGGGGCACGTGATGCGCAACGGCGCCGCGAACGACGACGCGCTCGGTTTCGTGAGCGCCGGGTCGCTGAGCCCGTTCAAGGCACGCGTGCTGCTGATGCTCGCACTCGCGAACGGCATGCACGGGCGCGACGCGCTGCAACGCGCATTCGACACGCTGTGACCGCTGGCCGCCGATCGGGCGGCGCGCATGAAAAAAAGGCAGGCCATCGGCCTGCCTTTTTTGCGTCAGTGCTGCGCGAATGCTCAGGACTGCGGCGGAATCACGAGCTTCTGGCCCGGATAGATCCGGTCCGGGCTCGACAGCATCGGCTTGTTCGCCTCGAAGATCGCCGGGTACTTGTTCGCGTCGCCGTACACTTCCTTGGCGATCGCCGACAGCGTGTCGCCCGGCTTCACGTCGTGGTACTGAACTTCCGGATCGTCCGGCTGCAGATCGTCGTCGTTGACGCCCGCGACGCCTTGCACGTTGCCGGCCGCGACCTTGACCTTCGCCTTCGTGTCGAGGTCGGCGACGCTGCCCGACAGCGTGACGGTGCGCGATGCGCCGTCGAACGCGACGGTCAGGTTCGACGTGTCGAGACCTTGCGTGTTGATGTAGTTCTTGATCGCATCGGCCGCGGTCTGGTTCGCGGCATTCGGATCTTCCGCTGCTTGCGCATCGGCGTGACCCAGCAGTTTTTCACCCGCCTCTTTGATAAACGAAAGAAGACCCATCGCTGCACTCCCTAGGTGGTTGAAAAGAAAACGCGCCGTGAAGTGGCGAAAAAAACACCGCGCTGGGTGCGATCACCGGGGTGAGCGCAGGCGCGGCGGATTTCTCGAAAGGCGTGGCGAAAGTGTAGGCGTTCATCGCGACGATTGCATGAAAAATCGCACGCCCGAACGTAAAGAAATGTAATACGCGAAATCCGACAGGCGGACACCCGACGACGACGTCTGACCGACCAAGGCTTCCCCGGCGTCGCCGGGTGCCGCTGCGGACCCCACCACGCCGCTCTCAGCCCAGAGCGGCGTTTTTCGCCCCGCCGTGCACGCATTTCAGCAATGCGCGGCGGGGCGCCCCACCGTGATGCACGCGCAGGCGCGCATCGATGCGACCGGCCGCAGCCGGATCGCGTGTGTGCGTCGCGCGTTCGCCGTTGCAGCGATACGCGCGTCGTTGCGTCGGCGTTACGCGGCCGGCGTCTGGCCGATCTCGAAGTTCGACATGATCTCGAGCGCACGCACGAGTGCCGAGTGATCCCACGCCTTGCCGCCGTGCGATGCGCACACGCTGAACAGCTGCTGCGCGCTCGCCGTGTGCGGCAGTGCGAGGCCGAGCTTGCGTGCGCCGTCGAGCGCAAGATTCAGGTCCTTCTGATGCAGCTCGATGCGGAAGCCCGGATCGAACGTGCGCTTCGTCATGCGCGCGCCGTGCACTTCGAGGATGCGCGAGGCGGCGAAGCCGCCCATCAGCGCCTGGCGCACGCGCTCCGGATCGGCGCCCGAGCGGGCGGCGAACAGCAGCGCTTCGCCGACCGCTTCGATGTTCAGCGCGACGATGATCTGGTTCGCGACCTTGCAGGTCTGGCCCGCGCCGTTGTCGCCGACGAGCGTGATGTTCTTGCCCATCTTCTCGAACAGCGGCTTCGCGCGCTCGAAGGCCTTCTCCGGGCCGCCGACCATGATCGTCAGCGTCGCTTCGCGGGCGCCGACTTCGCCGCCGGACACCGGCGCGTCGAGGTAGTCGCAGCCGAGCGCGTTGATCTGCTTCGCGAACTCCTGCGTGTCGAGCGGCGAGATCGAGCTCATGTCGATCACGAGCTTGCCGGCCGTCAGACCCTTCGCGACGCCGTCGTCGGCGAACAGCACGTTACGCACGTCGGGCGTGTCCGGCACCATCGAGATGATGATGTCGGCGTTCTGCGCGACTTCGGTCGAGTTCGCGACGACCTTCGCGCTGGCGCGCAGGTCGTCGGGAATCGGGAACGCACCGTTCACGACGAGCTGATGATCGCCCTTGAGCAGGTTGCGCGCCATGTGCGCGCCCATGATGCCGAGGCCGATGAAACCGATGGTTGCCATGTGTGAAAGTCTCCTATGGGGGCGTATGTGGGAAAGCCGCGGGAAGGGCGGATCTCAGGCCGCGCGACGCGCCGAGCCCGGTGCGCAGCCGGCGACGCTTTGCAGCCAGCCGAGCCCTTCCGTCGTGGTGGTGCGGGGCTTGTATTCGCAGCCGACGTAGCCGGTGTAGCCGAGCCGGTCGAGCAGCGCGAACAGGAACGCGTAATTGATCTCGCCCGTACCCGGCTCGTTGCGGCCCGGGTTGTCCGCGAGCTGGACGTGGCCGATCGATGCGAGGTTGCGTTCGATCGTCGCGGCCAGTTCGCCTTCCATGCGCTGCATGTGATAGATGTCGTACTGCAGGAACAGGTTGTCCGAGCCGACCGCGCGGATCACGTCGAGCCCTTCGGACGAGCGGTTCAGCGCGAAACCGGGGATGTCGAAGCTGTTGCACGGCTCGACCAGCAGACGGATGCCTTCGCGCTTCAGCGCGTCGGCGGCGAAGCGCAGGTTGTCGACGATCGTGACGAACGTCTTGTCGCGCGCCGTGCTCGCCGACGGAATGCCGACGAGGCAGTTCAGCTGCGGCACCTTCAGCGCCTTCGCGTACTCGATCGCACGGCCGACGCCTTCCTGGAACTCGCCGACGCGATCGGGCAGGCACGCGATGCCGCGCTCGCCCTGGTCCCAGTTGCCGGCGGGCAGGTTGTGCAGCACGAGGCGCAGGCGGTGCGTCTCGAGCCGTTCGGCGAGTTCCTCTTTCGCGTACGGGTACGGGAACAGGAACTCGACGGCGTCGAAGCCCGCGTCCGCGGCCGCCTTGAAGCGGTCGAGGAACGGCACTTCATTGAACAGCATGGTCAGGTTTGCAGCAAACTTCGGCATGAGCTAAGCCTCTTCGGTCGGTCAGTCAAAAAATGTCGTGCGGATCAGTCGAGCATCGAGATCGCGGTCGGCGCGTGTTCGGCCTTCTCGGCGAGTTCCTCGAATTCGTTGATCGCATCGATTTCGGTGCCCATCGAGATGTTCGTCACGCGCTCGAGGATCACTTCGACGACGACCGGCACGCTGAACTCTTCCGCGAGCGCCTGCGCCTGCTTCAGCGCCGGCTCGATTTCTTCCGGCTTGAACACGCGCAGCGCCTTGCAGCCGAGGCCTTCGGCGACCGCCACGTGGTCGACGCCATAGCCGTTCAGCTCCGGTGCGTTGACGTTGTCGAACGCGAGCTGCACGCAGTAGTCCATGTCGAACGCACGCTGCGCCTGGCGAATCAGGCCGAGGTACGAGTTGTTCACGACGACGTGCACGTACGGCAGCTTGAATTGCGCGCCGGCGGCCAGCTCCTCGATCATGAACTGGAAGTCGTAGTCGCCCGACAGCGCGACGATCGGACGGCGCGGGTCGGCCGCACGCACGCCGAGTGCGGCGGGGATCGTCCAGCCGAGCGGGCCGGCCTGGCCGCAGTTGATCCAGTTGCGCGCCTTGAACACGTGCAGGAACTGCGCGGCGGCGATCTGCGACAGGCCGATCGTGCTGACGTAGCACGTGTCGCGGCCGAACACCTTGTTCATTTCTTCGTACACGCGCTGCGGCTTGACCGGCACGTTGTCGAAGTGGGTCTTGCGCTGCAGCGTGCGCTTGCGTTCCTGGCACTCGGACACCCATGCGCTGCGATCCTTCAGCTTGCCGGCGGCCTTCCATTCCTGCGCGACGGCGACGAACAGCTCCAGCGCGGCCTTCGCGTCCGACACGATGCCGAGATCCGGGCCGAACACGCGGCCGATCTGGGTCGGCTCGATGTCAACGTGCACGAACTTGCGGCCCTTCGTGTAGACCTCGACGCTGCCCGTGTGGCGGTTCGCCCAGCGGTTGCCGATGCCGAGCACGAAGTCGGACGCGAGCATCGTCGCGTTGCCGTAGCGGTGCGACGTCTGCAGGCCGACCATGCCGGCCATCAGCGGGTGGTCGTCCGGAATCGCGCCCCACGACATCAGCGTCGGGATCACGGGCACGCCGATCGTTTCGGCGAACTGGACGAGCAGGTCTTCGGCCGCCGCGTTGAGCACACCGCCGCCCGACACGATCAGCGGCTTGTCCGCGTCGTTGAGCATCGCGAGCGCTTTCTCGATCTGCGCGCGGGTCGCCGCGGGCTTGTAGACCGGCAGCGGTTCGTACGTGTCGATGTCGAATTCGATCTCGGCGAGCTGCACGTCGATCGGCAGGTCGACCAGCACCGGGCCCGGGCGGCCCGAGCGCATCAGATGGAACGCCTGCTGGAACACGCGCGGCACCAGCGCCGGTTCGCGCACGGTGACGGCCCATTTGGTGACGGGCTTCGCGATCGACTCGATGTCGACGGCCTGGAAGTCTTCCTTGTACAGGCGCGCACGCGGCGCCTGGCCCGTGATCGCGAGGATCGGAATCGAGTCGGCCGACGCGGAGTAGAGACCGGTGATCATGTCGGTGCCGGCGGGGCCCGACGTGCCGATGCACACGCCGATGTTGCCCGGCGCGGCGCGCGTGAAGCCTTCGGCCATGTGCGACGCACCCTCGACGTGGCGGGCCAGCACGTGGCTGATGCCGCCCGACTTGCGCATCGCGGAATAGAACGGGTTGATTGCCGCGCCCGGCACGCCGAATGCGGTCTGGATGCCTTCCTTCTCGAGCACGAGTACGGCTGCGTCGACGGCTCTCATCTTGGCCATGAATGTCTCCTTGAATGTGCGGATCTTGCGAATCGGTCTGTTGGGAACACTTTAGGGACGCAGGAAAGGTTTGATAAGATCAGCCGAAGTCGCTTATTTCGAAACTAAAAGTATGGAATGACGGCCGGACGGGGCTTTCCCGCCGGTGTCGGAGCCGGGACGGAGACGGGACGGAGACGGGAGATGGATCGTTTCAAGCAGATCGAGACGTTCGTGCGGGTCGCGGACGCGGGCAGCCTCGCGGCGGCCGCGCTCGAGGAGGGCGTGTCGCCGGTGGTGCTCGGGCGGCGCATCGACGCGCTGGAGAAGCGCCTCGGCGTGAAGCTGATGTACCGCTCGACGCGGCGGCTGGTGGTGAGCGAGGAGGGCGCCGCGTTCCTCGAGCGCTGCCGCGGGCTGCTGTCCGAATGGGACCAGGCCGAGAACGAGCTGGCCGCCGGCCGCCGCGCGGTCAGCGGGCATCTGATCGTGTCCGCGCCGGCCGCGTTCGGCCGCAAGCACGTGGCGCCGCACGCGCCCGGTTTCCTCGTCGACAAGCCGGAAATGCAGCTGTCGTTCAACCTGACCGATCGCGTCGTCGATCTCGTGCGCGAAGGCTACGACCTGTCGATCCGGATTGGCGGCTCGGTCGACCCGAACTTCGTCGCGGTCAAACTCGCGTCGAACCGGCGTGTCGTGTGCGGCACGCCCGACTATTTCCGCCGCCACGGCCGGCCGAAGTCGCTCGACGACCTGCTCAGGCACAACTGTCTCGCGTTCAACCTGCAGGGGGGCCAGAACCGCGGGTGGTATTTCCAGCGCCACGGCAAGATCGTGACGATGCGGGTGGCCGGCAATCTCGACTGCAACGACGGCGAGCTGCTGCATCGCTGGGTGGCGGAAAGCCTCGGGCTCGGCTGGCGCTCGACCTGGGAAATCGCCGCGCAGCTCGAGACGGGCGAACTCGAGACGGTGCTCGACGAATATGCGCTGCCGGACTACGACATCCTCGCGGTCTATCCGCAGCAGCGCTACGTGCCCGCGCGCGTGCGCTACTTCATCGACTACCTGCGCGAAGCGTATGCGCGCCCCGGCTACTGGAGCACCACGCCGTAACGGACGCGGCAGGTTCCGGCATTTTTTTGCGCATCGTCGGCTGCATGCGGGAATAAACTCGACGCAGCGGCGGTAAGGTCATCGAGTGCGCACGCTGCCGGTCTGTCCGGGCGCCGGGCGCGGAACGGGCGCGGCTTCGGCCGCCGGGACGAGGGAGGCCATGTGGGGCAAGCCGGACAGGCGGTCGACGAACGGACGGAGGACGACGCGGTCGCGCGCGGCGAGCGGTTTCGCGCGCTCGTGCTGCCGCATCTCGACGCCGCGTACAACCTCGCGCGCTGGCTGAGCGGCAATGCGGGCGACGCGGACGACGTCGTCCAGGACGCGTGCATGCGCGCGCTGCGCTTCGTCGACTCGTGCCGCGGCGACAACGCGCGGCCGTGGCTGCTGACGATCGTGCGCCACACCTGGTACACCGAATGGCGCCGCCGCACCCACGCGCACGAGGTCGCATTGCCCGACACGCTCGACGACACGGAGGTGCCCGACGACTGGCAGCCGGCGACCGAGGATCCGCTCGCGCAATTGCTGCGCGGCGAGAACGTGAGGCTCGTGAATGCGGCGCTCGCGAAGCTGGCGCCCGAATATCGCGAGGTGCTGGTGCTGCGCGAGATGGAGGATTTGAGTTACCGCGAGATCGCGGCGATCGCCGACGTGCCCGTCGGCACCGTGATGTCGCGGCTTGCGCGCGGCCGGCGCAGGCTCGCCGCGCTGCTGGGCGACGCTGCGGCGCCGGCGTCGACGTCCAAACCCGCGCCGGGACGAGCGTCGGCAAGCGGAACCGCATCGGAGGCGATCGATGGACTGTAACGAAGCGCGAGCGTTGCTGGACGCGGACGTCGACCGCGAGCTGTCGGCGCCCGATGCATTGCGCATCCAGCGGCATGTCGAAGGGTGCGACGCGTGCCGCCGCGAACGCGAACGAATCGTCGCGCTGGGGCGGATCGTGCGGCAGGCCGACTATCACCGCGCGCCGAATGCGCTGCGGGCGAGCATCCTCGCGGGGCTGCCGGCGGCGGGCGGCGCGGGGGAGCGCAGCCAAGCCCACGCGGAACCGGGGCCTGACGCGGCGGCGCGGCCGCGGCCTCGACCGAACGGTCGCCGCTGGTTTTCATGGCCGACCGGGCGCGGCGAGCCGGCTCGCCCGGCGCCTGCCGGGCCGGGGCCGCGTGTCCCGGCGCTGCCGGGGCTCGGCTGGGGCATGGCGCTGGTGATCGCGCTGGCCGCGGCCGCCGGGATGGTGGTGTCCACGCGCCACGCCGAAACCGGCCAGACGGTCGACGAACTGGTCGCGAGTCACGTTCGGGCCGGCCTGTCGGCGCGCGACATCGACGTGATCTCGACCGATCGGCATACGGTCAAGCCGTGGTTCAACGGCCGACTCGACTATGCGCCGCCGGTCGAGGATCTGTCGGCGAGCGGTTTCCCGCTGGCCGGCGGGCGGCTCGACTACGTCGGGCGGCGCCGCGTCGCAGTGCTCGTCTACCGGTACCGGCAACACGTGATCGACGTGTACGTGTGGCCGGCCGGCGTCGGGCGGCAGGCTGCGCCGTATGCGGCCGTGTCGCAGGGGTACGCGCTCGACCGCTGGGATGCGGCCGGGATGACGTGGTGGGCCGTGACCGACGCCGAACCGTCGGCGCTGGACGCGTTCAGGACGGCGCTCGACGCGCGGCTGGGCGGGGCGCGCAGCGAGTGACGGCAGGCCGCGTCGCCGGGCACGTCATCCCGTGCGCGATGCTCGGTCCCCGATTCATGAACAGGCGCGCCGACGGCCTTTTCGGCTGCCGGCGCCGTTCAAGTCTTTGAAAACATGGCCGAATCCGGTCGGAAATCGTCGATCGGTGTTGCATGCGCCCCGTATCCGGGTTAGAATCTTCGGCTTCTCACTTGCCACACCGGTTCAGACGCCCGGGTGGCTTTAATCCACAAGGAGTGTGTAATGCGTCATTACGAAATCGTATTCATCGTGCACCCCGATCAGAGCGAGCAAGTGCCCGCGATGATCGAGCGTTACAAGACCACGATCACGACGCACGGCGGCCAGATCCACCGTGTCGAAGACTGGGGCCGTCGCCAGCTGGCCTACATGATCGAGAAACTCGCGAAGGCTCACTACGTCTGCATGAACATCGAGTGCGACCAGACGACGCTCGACGAACTCGAACACGCGTTCAAGTTCAACGACGCCGTGCTGCGTCACCTCATCGTCAAGATGAAGAAGGCCGAGACCGGCCCGTCGCCGATGATGAAGGAAGTTCAGCGCGAAGAAGCCAAGAAGGCGGCTGCAGCTCAGCCGACCGAAGCGCAGGCTTAAGTTCGTCACTCATTAAGCCATCAAGGAGCGCGCCACTCACGTGAACAGGTTGCAATTGACGGCGAGCGTCGTCGAACGCGCACCGGTGCGATATACGCCGGCAGGTGTTCCGATCGCAAGCGCCACGTTGCATCACCGCACGGAAGTCGTCGAAGCAGGCATTCCCCGTCAGGTCGAAATGACGATCGAGGCGGTGGCGGCCGGTGAGGCGAGCGGCAAGCTGGAAAGTCGTGAAATGGGCGTCGAAACGCTGTTCACGGGCTTTCTGGCAAAGAAGAGCCGCAACGCGAGAACCTTGGTGTTTCACATCACTGCATTGCAGGACATAGGAAAGGACTGAAATCATGGCCCGCCCGACTGGTAAGAAATTCGACAAGCGTCGTCAGCAACAAAACCCGCTCTTCAAGCGCAAGAAGTTCTGCCGTTTCACGGCTGCCGGCGTCGAGCAGATCGACTACAAGGACACGGAAACGCTGAAGGACTTCATCGGCGAAAACGGCAAGATCACGCCGGCTCGTCTGACGGGTACGAAGGCGCACTATCAGCGTCAGCTGGACACGGCAATCAAGCGTGCGCGTTTCCTCGCGCTGCTGCCGTACACCGATCAGCACAAGGCGTAATCAGGCGACGCAATAAGGAGAATTCGAATGCAAATCATTCTGTTGGAAAAAGTCGCCAATCTGGGCAACCTGGGCGATATCGTCAAGGTCAAGGACGGTTACGCTCGCAACTTCCTGATCCCGAACCGCAAGGCTCGCCGTGCAACGAAGGAAGCGATCGCCGAATTCGAAGTTCGCCGCGCTGAACTCGAAAAGATCGCCGCTGAAAAGCTGGCGGCATCGCAGGCAGTCGGCGAGAAGCTGAACGGCCAGTCGTTCGAAATCACGCAGAAGTCGGGCGTTGACGGCCGTCTGTTCGGCTCGGTCACGAACGGCGACGTCGCGGAACTGCTGAAGAAGGCAGGTTTCGAAGTCGAGAAGCTGCAAGTTCGCATGCCGGAAGGCCCGCTGAAGATGATCGGCGAGCACAACGTTCAGGTCGCGCTGCACACGGACGTCGTCGTCGACGTCACGGTCAACGTGATCGGCGACCACGCGTAAGCGTATGCAAGCTTTCCGGGCGGCTTCCGCCGTCCGGACAAGGGCAGGCGCCCGGGCAACCGGGGCCTGCCTTTTTTATTGCCCGATCGCCGGAGCGGTAGCGCTGCCGCGATCAATTCGCGATAATCCCAACCCATGAACGCGCCGCAAGATCCTCAAATCGAATCGCTGAAAGTCCCGCCGCATTCGGTCGAAGCCGAGCAGTCGGTGCTCGGCGGCCTGTTGCTCGACAACGCGGCATGGGACCGGATTGCCGACTTCCTGTCGCAGGGCGACTTCTATCGCTACGACCATCGGATCATCTACGAGCACATCGGCCGGCTGATCGCATCGACGCGCCCGGCCGACGTCGTGACCGTGTACGAAGCGCTGACCACGTCCGGCAAGGCCGACGACGTCGGCGGCCTCGCCTACCTGAACGCACTCGCGCAGAACACGCCGAGCGCCGCGAACATCCGCCGCTACGCGGAAATCGTGCGCGACCGCGCGGTGCTGCGTCGGCTCGTGTCGGTCGCCGACGAAATCTCGGCCGACGCGTTCAATCCGCAGGGCAAGGAAGTTCGCCAGCTGCTCGACGAGGCCGAATCGAAGGTGTTTTCGATCGCCGAAGAGGGCGCGCGCGGCAACCAGGGCTTCCTCGAAATCGGTCCGCTGCTCACGCAGGTCGTCGAGCGCATCGACACGCTGTATCACACCGCGAACCCGAGCGACGTCACGGGCACGCCGACGGGCTTCGTCGACCTTGACCGGATGACGTCCGGGATGCACGGCGGTGAACTGATCATCGTCGCAGGGCGGCCGTCGATGGGTAAGACCGCATTTTCGATGAACATCGGCGAATACGTCGCGGTCGAGTACGGGTTGCCGGTAGCCGTGTTTTCGATGGAAATGCCGGGCACCCAGCTTGTGATGCGTATGCTCGGCTCGATCGGCCGGCTCGACCAGCACCGGATGCGTACCGGCCGGCTGACGGACGAAGACTGGCCGAAGCTGACGCACGCGGTGCAGAAGATGAGCGAGGCGCAGCTCTTCATTGACGAGACGGGCGGCCTGAACCCGATGGAATTGCGCTCGCGCGCGCGGCGCCTGGCTCGGCAGTGCGGCAAGCTCGGCCTGATCATCGTCGACTACCTGCAGCTGATGTCGGGTTCGTCGCAGGGCGAGAACCGCGCGACCGAAATCTCGGAAATCTCGCGATCGCTGAAGAGTCTGGCCAAGGAGCTGGACGTGCCGGTGATCGCGCTGTCGCAGTTGAACCGCGGGCTGGAACAGCGTCCGAACAAGCGCCCGGTGATGTCCGATTTGCGTGAATCGGGCGCAATCGAACAGGACGCGGACGTGATCCTGTTCATCTATCGCGACGAGGTCTACAATCCGGACAGCCCGGACAAGGGTACGGCCGAAATCATCATCGGCAAGCAGCGTAACGGCCCAATCGGACCCGTTCGGCTCACGTTCCTGGGCCAATACACGAAGTTCGACAACTTTGCGGGGGCGCAGAACTTCTACGGCGAGTAACACTTCTTCGCCAGATGTAAACCGTTATTTCACCAAGCGTTGTATCCAATCCCGGCGCGCGCATATGCGCGCGTCGCGTCGCAACCGAAAACGGTACAATATCGCCCGTTTTCGTGACAGTCGTTTGACAATCTCTCAGGAATCCCATGTTCGGTCGATTCATGCCCACCGAGGGCAAGTTCTTTGAACTCTTCAACGCGCACGCGAAGCACATCGTTTCCGGTGGCCGCGAGCTCGAACTGCTGATCGACAATCTCGCCGACGCCGAGATTCACAAGCAAAACGTGCAAACCGCCGAGAAGGCCGCTGACAAGCTGACGCATGAAGCGATCGATCTGCTGCACAAGACCTTCATCACGCCGCTCGATCGCGACGAGATCCACAAGCTGATCACGACGATGGACGACATCCTCGACCTGATGGAGGACGTCGCGACGGCCGTATCGCTGTACGACGTGCAATCCGTCACGTCCGAGGCGAGCCAGCTCGCGCACATCGTCACGCAGTCGGCGCAGCACGTGCAGCAGGCCGTCGGATTGCTGTCCGACATGAAGCAGTCGGCGCAGATCCTCAAGCAGTGCGAGGAGATCGACCGCTGGGAGTCGGAGGCCGATCGCGTGCTGCGCGCGGCAATGTCGAAGCTGTTCCGCGAGGAAGACGACGTGAAGACGCTCATCAAGCTGAAGGCGATCTACGAACTGCTCGAGGAGATCACCGACAAGTGCGAGGACGTCGCGAACATCATCGAAGGCATCGTGCTGGAAAACGCCTGAGCGGATCACGATGCATTCGATACAACTCGCCCTATGGATGGTCGCGACGCTCGTGCTCGTCGCGCTCGTATTCGACTTCATGAACGGCTTTCACGACGCGGCGAACTCGATCGCCACCGTCGTGTCGACCGGGGTGCTGAAACCCCAGCAGGCCGTGGTGTTTGCGGCCGCGTTCAACGTCATCGCGTATTTCATCTTCCACCTGAAGGTCGCGCAGACGGTCGGTAAAGGCACGATCGATCCCGAGATCGTCGACCACTATGTCGTGTTCGGCGCGCTGGTCGGTGCGATCGGCTGGAACGTGATCACGTGGTATTACGGGATTCCGTCGAGCTCGTCGCATGCGCTGATCGGCGGCCTCGTCGGCTCCGCGCTCGCGAAGTCCGGCTGGAGCTCGCTGAACATCGACGGCCTGATGAAGACCGTCGCATTCATCTTCATCTCGCCGCTGCTCGGTTTCATCCTCGGCTCGCTGTTCATGCTCGGCGTGTCGTGGCTGTATTTCCGTACCGCTCCCAGCAAGGTCGACCGGCGCTTCCGCCGGCTCCAGCTGCTGTCGGCCGGTCTGTACAGCCTCGGCCACGGCGGCAACGACGCGCAGAAGACGATCGGCATCATCTGGATGCTGCTGATCGCGTCGGGCTATGCGTCGGCGACCTCCGATGCGCCGCCCGCGTGGGTGATCGGCGCGTGCTACCTGTCGATGGGTCTCGGCACGCTGTTCGGCGGCTGGCGCATCGTCCGCACGATGGGCCAGAAGATCACGAAGCTCAAGCCGGTCGGCGGTTTCTGTGCAGAAAGCGGCGGGGCGATCACGCTGTTCATCGCGTCGTTTCTCGGCATTCCAGTGTCGACCACGCACACGATCACCGGTGCGATCGTCGGCGTCGGCGCGACCCAGAAGCTGTCGGCCGTGCGCTGGGGCGTTGCCGGTAATATCGTGTGGGCCTGGGTGCTGACGATTCCGGCGTCCGCGCTGATCGCTGCGGGCGGATGGTGGGTCGGGCATCAGATCTTCTGATTCCGACGCTCCCTGACGACGCGACATGCGCCGCACACCGAAAGGTTGCGGCGCATTTTTCTTTGGAGATCGGGAAAGGCGCGGATGGGCCGGGAATGGCGGGGTTGCCGCCGGGATGGGGCCGGTCAGTAACTGCCGTTCGCGAAGCGGGCGATCGGATCGTCCGCGGTGCCGGTGCGCGGGCCGAGCGGTGCGGATTGCGTCGACGCACGCAGTACCTGCACGGGCTCGATGCCGCGCGGCGACGTCGCGGCGGCGGCGGGCGGGGGCTCCGCATCGAACGCGGCAGCCTGGGCGGCCGTCAGTGCCGTCGTCGGAATCTGCGTGCCGGTCTCCGTTGGGGCCGTGGTCGCCGTCATCGCGGTCATCTCGCCATTCGCGGACGCCGCCTGCTGCTGGGCTGCCGGCACGCGCGGCGGCGGAGGTTCGTACGGATCGGCGGTCGTGGCGGCTGCCGGGGCGACCGCTGCGGTCGATACGACCGGCGCTGCCTGGATGACCGGAGCCGGCGACGGTGCCGCGCCGGCTTGTGACGAAGCGTAGGCCGGCTGCCGCGCCGCGGCGGCTGCGACGACCGGGGCCGGTGCGGCCGTCGGCGCATCGCGTCGTGCCTCGTAGGTCGGCGCATCGAACGGCGCCGGCGTGCCGCGCGGCGGCGCGACGCGGCGAATGCCGTCGAAGCGCTTGGCCCAGTACGGGTTCGTCAGGTAGTCGAGCCGCACGGTGCCGCCGGTCGACGGCGCGTTGACGAAGCGCAGCTTGCCGACGTAAATGCCGACGTGCGAGTGCGGGCGGCCGGTCGTATTGAAGAAGATCAGGTCGCCCGGCGCGACCTGGTCGGGGTCGATCGACACGCCGCGGCTGCTCATGTCGGCGGTCGTGCGCGGCAGGTTCACGTCGGCCGCGCGGCCGATCACGTAGCGCACGAGCCCGCTGCAGTCGAAGCCGCTCGTCGGCGTGTTGCCGCCCCAGCGATACGGCACGCCGACGAGGCTCATTGCCTGGATCGAAATCTCTTCCTGACCGACGCTGTGATCGACGAATTTCGGGAAATTGGCGGGCGCCGGGAACGCGCGCGGCGTCGTGATCTTCATGCCGGAGGTGCGCGAAGCCGACTGCGGCGGCACGCTGGAGCAGGCCGCGAGCAGTGAAACGACGGCGACGGGAACCCAGATTCGAAGCATGACAAGGCGGACGAGCGCGGAACGCTCGCGAATCGTATGACAACAGACAGACCCGATGGTAGACGTTCCGGCGGGGCTTAGGCAACCATTCCTGAGAATTTACTTGAAGTTTCGCGCGTAAGTGAGGCTGTTGCGTAACGAAGCGTGACCAACGTTTCCGACCCCAAAAATAAAAACGGCGCTCCGGAAACGGAGCGCCGCATGGCGTCGACGGCCGGTGGTCGGCCGGTCGCGCGTTACAGAATGTCCGACGCGTAGTCGGCGAGCCGCGAGCGTTCGCCGCGCGCGAGCGTCACGTGGCCGCTGTGGCCCCAACCCTTGAAGCGGTCGACGACGTAGGTCAGGCCCGAACTGCCTTCGGTCAGGTAAGGCGTGTCGATCTGCGCGATGTTGCCGAGGCACACGATCTTCGTGCCGGGGCCCGCGCGCGTGACGAGCGTCTTCATCTGTTTCGGCGTGAGGTTCTGCGCTTCGTCGATGATCAGGTACTTGTCGACGAACGTGCGGCCGCGCATGAAGTTCATGCTCTTCACCTTCAGGCGCGAACGGATCAGCTCCTGCGTCGCCGCGCGGCCCCATTCGCCGGCTGCGTCGTCGGTTTTCTGCAGCACTTCGAGGTTGTCGTCGAATGCGCCCATCCACGGCTGCATCTTCTCTTCCTCGGTACCGGGCAGGAAACCGATGTCCTCGCCGACGGGCACGGTCGCGCGCGTCACGATGATCTCGTTGTAGCGCTTGTCGTCGAGCACCTGCGCGAGGCCGGCCGCGAGCGCGACGAGCGTCTTGCCGGTGCCGGCCTGGCCGAGCAGCGTGACGAAGTCGATCTCGGGGTTCATCAGCAGGTTCAGCGCGAAGTTCTGCTCGCGGTTGCGCGCGGTGATGCCCCACACGTTGTTCTTGTGGTGGCTGTAGTCGCGCAGCGTCTGCAGCAGCGCCGTCTTCCCGTTCAGCTCGCGGACGATCGCATGGAACGTCGGTTCGCCGTTCTGCGGCTCGAGATAGACGAACTCGTTGACGAGCATCGACGCGACGAGCGGGCCCGTCACGCGGTAGTACGTGGTGCCCGTCTTCGTGTCCTGCCAGCTCTCCATGCCCTTCGCGTGCCGGGTCCAGAAGTCCTGCGGCAGTTCGCGCACGCCGGTATAGAGGAGGTCCTTGTCCTCGAGTACCTGGTCGTTGAAGTAGTCTTCCGCGGGCAGGCCGAGCGCGTGCGCCTTGATCCGCATGTTGATGTCTTTCGACACCAGCACGACCTGACGGTCCGGCCGGTCGCGCTGCAGCGCGCGCACGACGCCCAGGATCTGGTTGTCGGCCTTGCCTTCCGGCAGGCCTTCGACGGGCGGAATGTTGGTGAGCGTCGTCTGGAAGTGCAGGCGGCCGAGCGCCTCGCGGCTGCCGAGGCGCGACAGCGGAATGCCGTTCGTGATCGGGCCCGCGTCGGCGACCAGCGCGTCGAGCGTGCGGCTCACCTGGCGCGCGTTGCGCGCGACTTCCGACATCCCCTTCTTGTGGTTGTCGAGTTCCTCGAGCGTCATCATCGGCAGATAGACGTCGTGTTCCTCGAAGCGGAAGAGGCTGCTCGGGTCGTGCATCAGCACGTTGGTGTCGAGCACGAACAGCTTCTGCAGCTCGGCCTCGGCCGGCTTGCGGCTGCGCGACTTCGTCGCGGCGCCGGCATCGCGTGCGGGCGCCGCGGCCGGTTTCCCGGCGGCGGGCTTGTCGTGGCGTGCCTCGACCGGCGCGATGGGCGCAGCTTCGACCGGCGCCTGCATCGGCTGCAGCAGCGCCGCGGTCTGTTTGGTCTTGCGGCCGCGCGCGGGTGTGCTCGCGGCTTCTTGCGCCGACGACGCGACGGCGCGCAGCGGCGCGGCCGTGTTCGCGGCTTCGGTCATCGGTTGGGCCACGCTGGCCGGGCCATAGTCACCGGCTGTGGATGCGTCCCCTTCGGCGGATTTCTTCGCGGCTTTCGCGGGCCGCGCTTTCGCCTTGTATTCGTCGGGCGGCAGCAGGCTGCCGAGCTTGCTGGGGGGGGTAGGCAAAGGCATGGTGTCCCTCGGGAGGAATCGTGTCGCATGAAGTGCGCCGCTGATCGCATCCTGCGTGACGTACACGCATGCAGTTTGCGCGCGGTGGCGCACAGGAATATCGTCTAGCCGGTTCGCCTAAGTGTCGATCAGCTCCTTGACGGGGTGAGGGCCGGACCGAGGGCCGGCGCGCAGTCCATAAAAAAAGCCGCTGCCCCGTCGACAGGGACATGCGGCTCGGCTGATACCGTCGTAATGCGCGTCAGGTGCCGGAAAGCATCGCAACGGGCACCGGTGCAGCTACGAGAAATATGGGGCGAACTGGCATTCATTGCGGCCCAATATAACGCGGCTCAAAGCGCTTGTACAGCACTTAGCACGTCGTCCACGTGACCGGGCACCTTGATGCCGCGCCAAGCCTGGCGAAGCACGCCGTCGGCGTCGATCAGGAACGTCGAGCGCTCGATTCCGCGCACTTCCTTGCCATACATTTTCTTCATCTTGATGACATCGAACAGCGCGCACAGCGCTTCGTCGGCATCGGAGATCAGCGGGAACGGCAGTTCGAGCTTTGCCTTGAAGTTGTCATGCGAGCGCAGGCTGTCGCGCGACACGCCGATGACTTCGGCGCCGGCCTTCTTGAACTTCGGATAGAGATCGCGGAACTGCAGGCCTTCGGTCGTGCAGCCCGGCGTGTTGTCCTTCGGATAGAAATACAGGACGAGCTTCTTGCCCTTCAGGTCGGACAGCGAAATGTCGCCGCCCGTAGCCGGTGCGGTGAAATCGGGAACTTGACGGTCAACTTCGACGGACACGTGTTTCTCCTGTTGTTATGGAAAGGCGCCGCTCGGGCGGCGCGGTACGGCGGGACGTTGCGGCGGCACGCCGCAAGGGCGGGGCCGGCGGCGCCGGCGCGCGCGAACTCAGTCGGGCTGGACGATCAGTTCGCCGGAGCGGCCGGGAATCTCGCCCCACGTGACAGGGTACGATGGCAGCGAGTCGCGGTCCAGCGTCGCGTGGTAATCGCCCATCGTCGCAAACGTATGGCCCTGCGCGCGCCACCCGGCGAGCAGTTGCTCGAACACCGGCGCGAGCTTCTGGCCTTCCAGTTCCGCATGCAGCGTGAACACCTGGTCGTGCGGATTGGTCTCCGTGAACTTCAGGATATGCGCGGCGACGTTGTGCGTGTCGATGCCGTCGATGCCGAGCACTTCGTCGAGCGTCGGCAGCGTGGTCGGCATCTGCACGTGCGACAGCGTGCGGCCGCCGACCACGGGCAGGTACGGCGAATGGCCGCGACCGTCGGATGCGTAGCGCATCCCCCATGCGTCGATCTGCTCGAACGCCGCGTCGTTCATCTGCCAGCCGGCCGCGCCGTGCGTGACGGGCGGCGCGCCGAAGACGTCGACGAAGCGCGCGTGGCTCTTCTGCATTTCACGCGCGGTCCAGTCGCGATCGCGCACGCGCACGTTGTCCTGCCAGTACACGTGATCCCACGTGTGGATCCCGCATTCGAAGCCGGCCTCGTGGATCGCGCGCATGTCCGCGATCGCGCGGCGGCCGATGTCGGGGCCCGGCAGCAGCACGCCGTACATCAGCTGCTTCACGCCGTAATGCTCGACCACCGACGTGCGCGACACCTTCTTCAGGAAGCCGGGGCGGAACACGCGCCGCAGCGCCCAGCCCGTGTGATCGGGCCCGAGGCTGAAGAGGAAGGTCGCGCGCGCACTGAAGCGGTCGAAGATGCGCGCGAGGTTCGGCACGCCTTCGCGCGTGCCGCGCAGCGTGTCGACGTCGATCTTGAGGACGATACGAGCCAAGCGAGCGTCCCGTCAGTTCTGCTGCTCGACCAGCGCGCGCGCGTCGGCGACATGGCCGCGATACGCTTCGAAGATCTTGCGCAGCGCGTCGTCGAACGTCGATTGCGGCGCCCATGCGAGCTCCTGCATCGTGTTGTCGATCTTCGGCACGCGGTTCTGCACGTCCTGGTAGCCGTTGCCGTAGTAGGCGCCCGACGTCGTTTCGACGAGCTGCACCTGCTTCGCGGAGCCGGCGTATTCCGGGTATTCGGCGGCCAGTTCGAGCATCTTGTGCGCGAGCTCGCGAACCGAGAAGTTGTTCTTCGGATTCCCGATGTTGTAGATCTTGCCCGACGCGACGCCGTTCTTGTTCTCGATGATCTTCATCAGCGCGCTGATGCCGTCGTCGATATCGGTGAACGCGCGCTTCTGCGAGCCGCCGTCCACGAGGCTAATGTTCTCGCCGCGCACGATGTGGCCGAGGAACTGCGTGACGACGCGCGAGCTGCCTTCCTTCGGCGTGTAGATCGAGTCGAGGCCCGGGCCGATCCAGTTGAACGGACGGAACAGGGTGAAGTTCAGGCCTTCCATCCCGTAGCCCCAGATCACGCGGTCCATCAGCTGCTTCGAGCACGCGTAGATCCAGCGCGGCTTGTTGATCGGGCCGTAGGTGAGTGCCGATGCATCCGGGTCGAACTGCTCGTCCGAGCACATGCCATAGACCTCGGAGGTCGACGGGAACACGAGGTGCTTGCCGTACTTGACGGCCGAACGCACGATCGGCAGGTTCGCCTCGAAGTCGAGCTCGAACACGCGCAGCGGCTGCTGGACGTAGGTCGCGGGCGTCGCGATCGCCACGAGCGGCAGGATCACGTCGCACTTCTTCACGTGATACTCGACCCACTCCTTGTTGATCGTGATGTCGCCTTCGAAGAAGTGCATCCGCTCGTGGTTGACGAGGTCGCCCAGCCGATCGGTCTGCATGTCCATGCCGAACACTTCCCAATCGGTGGTTTCAAGAATGCGCTTCGACAGGTGATGGCCGATGAAGCCGTTCACACCCAGGATCAGGACTTTTTTTGCTTTCATGAATGACGGGAAGAATGAATGAACTGCGCGAATTCCGCGGGCGTCACGACGGTTTCGCTGCCGTCGCGCTGCTGCCACAGCTCGAGAATGGATAGGGCGCGGCTGTCGCCGCAGACGCCGAATAGCGCATTATCGCTTACGTGCAGGCCGGGCGGCAAATCCGCCGCGGCCGCGGCGAGCGCGCTGCCGGGCGCCGCGAGGCGCGCGCGGGCGATCACGAACCGCGTGCCGCCGACGTCGGTGAACGCGCCCGGATACGGGGGCGCGACCGCGCGAACCAGGTTGTAGACCTGCGCGGCCGGCTTCGACCAGTCGACGCGGCCGTCCTCCGGCTTGCGTCCGCCGTAGTAGCTGCCGTTCGAGAGATCGTTCGGCAGATGCGGCGCATCGCCCGCGAGCAGCGCGGGCAGCACGCGCCAGAGCGTCTGCTCGGCGGCCACCGTCACCTTGTCGAACACCTGCGTGGCCGTGTCGTCCGGCAGGATCGGCACCGCGGTCTGGCCGATGATCGCGCCGGCGTCGGGCTTCGCGGCCATCTCGTGCAGCGTCGCGCCGGTTTCCGTTTCGCCGTTCAGCACGGCCCAGTTGGTCGGTACCCGACCCCGGTATTTCGGCAGCAGCGAACCGTGCATGTTGTACGCGCCGCGCGGCGCGATCGCGAGCAGGTCCACCGGCAGCATGTGGCGGTAGTAGAACGAGAAGATGAAGTCCGGCTGCGCGTCGGCCACCGCGCGGCGCAGTGCCGGATCGGCGGGGTCGGTCGGCGTGACGACCGGGATCCCGTGCTCGGCGGCGACGGATGCGACGCTGCCGAACCAGATGTTCTCGTTCGGATTGTCCTCGTGCGTGACGACGAGCGCGACGTCGACGCCGCGTGCCAGCAACACCTGCAGGCACCGCACGCCGACGTTGTGATACGCGAAGACGACGGCGCGCGGCTTCATTGCGACACCCCCGTGCGATTCGTGCCGGCCGGCACCGCCGGCATGCCGTCATGCTGTTCGAGCACGGCCTGGATCAGGTAGCGCGGCCGTGCACGCACCTGCTGGTAGATGCGGCCGACGTATTCGCCGAGCAGGCCGAGCGCGAAGATGATCACGCCGAGCAGGAAGAACGTGATCGCGAACAGCGTGAACACGCCTTGCACTTCCGCGCCGACGATGAAACGGCGCACGAGCAGCAGCACGAACAGCGCGGCGGAGCCGAGCGACAGGATCACGCCGATGAACGACAGCCACTGCAGCGGCACGACCGAGAAGCCCGTCACGAGGTCGAAGTTCAGCCGGATCAGGCTGTACAGCGAGTATTTCGATTCGCCCGCGAAGCGTTCTTCGTGCGCGACCTCGATTTCGGTCGGGTTCTGCGCGAACGTATAGGCCAGCGCGGGGATGAACGTGTTGACTTCGCCGCACACGTTGATCGTGTCGATGATGCGGCGGCTGTACGCGCGCAGCATGCAGCCCTGGTCGGTCATCTTGATCCGCGTGATGCGCTCGCGCAGCCGGTTCATCATCTGCGATGCCTTGCGCCGCCACAGGCTGTCCTGACGCTGCTTGCGGATCGAGCCGACGTAGTCGTAGCCCTCGCGCATCTTCGCGATCAGCTTGCCGATTTCCTCGGGCGGGTTCTGCAGGTCGGCGTCGAGCGTGATGACGATGTCGCCGCGCGACTGCGCGAAGCCGGCGAGGATCGCCATGTGCTGGCCGTAGTTGCCGTTGAGCAGCACGACGCGCGTCGTGTCGGGGCGCACGTGGAACTGGTCTGCCAGCATCGCGGCCGAGCGGTCGCGGCTGCCGTCGTTGATCAGGATCACTTCGTACGACGTGCCGAGTGCGTCGAGTGCCGGGTACAGGCGCGCGAACAGCGCGGCCAGGCCCTCTTCCTCGTTGTACACGGGGATGATGACCGATACCTCCGGGTTCGCGGCGCCCGGATGCCCGGCGCGTGCTTCAAGGTGATTCATGTACGCTTATTTTCCGTATTGTTCGCAAATCTGGTTGACGGCGTCGGCCACGCGACGCACGTCGTCTTCCGTCATCTGGGTGAAGAGCGGCAGCGTGACGGTCGATGCGCCGTATCGTTCGGCGTGGGGGAACATGCCCTCCTTGAAGCCGCGTGCACGATACAGCGTGAAAAGATGGATGGCCGGGTAGTGGACGCCCGTGCCGATCCCGCGTTCCTTCATCTGCGCCATGAAATCGGCGCGCGAGATCGACAGACGGTCGAGCGGCAGCGTGACCTGGAACATGTGCCAGTTGCTGTTCTCGAAATCGGCGACGGGCAGGCCGAGCCCGAGCTTCACGGCCGGGCCGCCGTCGAGCGCGGCGAAGTATGCGCGCACGAGAGCGCGGCGCTGCGCGGTGAAGCGCTCGAGGTGCGGCAGCTGGCCGAGGCCGACGCGCGCGGCGACGTCGGTCAGGTTGTACTTGCCGCCGAGCACGTCGCAGTCCATCCCGTCGAAGCCGGTGCGCGTGATGCCCTGCAGGCGGTACTTCTGCGCGAGCGTCGCCTCGTCCTCGTTGTTCAGCACGAGCGCGCCGCCTTCGATCGTCGTCAGGTTCTTGTTCGCGTGGAAGCTGAACGACACGATGTCGCCGCTCGCGCCGATGCGCTTGCCTTTCCAGGTCGAGCCGAGCGCCTGCGCGGCGTCCTCGATCACGCGCAGGTTGTGCGCGCGCGCGATTGCGTACAGGCGGTCCATGTCGACCGGCAGGCCGGCCAGATAGACCGGGATGATCGCCTTCGTGCGCGGCGTGATCGCCTGCTCGAGCTTGTCGAGGTCGATGTTGCGCGTGACGGGATCGATGTCGGCGAATATGGGCGTCGCGCCCGTCTCGAGGATCACGTTGCTGGTCGACACCCACGACGCCGGCGTCGTGATCACCTCGTCGCCGGGGCCGACGCCCGCGATGCGCAGGCCGATCTCGAGCGTGCAGGTGCCCGAATTGAACGCGCGGACCGGACGGCCGCCGCAGTACTCGGACAGCGCTGCCTCGAATTTCTGGCTTTGCGGGCCGGTGGTGATCCAGCCCGAGCGCAGCACTTCGACGACACCCTGGATGGTTTCCTCGTCGATCTCGGGGCGGGTGAACGGCAGGAACGGAGCGGTAGTCTGGCTCATGAACGCTTGTGGCCTGTAATGGCTGGTAATAAAGGGGCGGGCGATCCGGCCCGAAACCGGCATTAAACACCGGTTGCCGGATTCGTACCGTGATTTTTTGTAGGCGGACGCTTAATGCCACCGGGCCGGGGCGCGCTCAACTGCGCGCGAGTACGAGCACGCCGATCAGGATGATGCCGATGCCGACGAGCCGCTGGACCGACAGCACCTCGCCGAACAGGTACCAGGCGGCAAACGCGTTGACCACGTAGCCGAGCGACAGCATCGGGTACGCGATCGACACGTCGACCCGCGACAGCCCGAGAATCCAGACGACCACGCTCAGCACGTAGCAGCCGAGGCCGCCGATGATCGGCAGTTGGGTCGCGATCTTCAGGCCGACGGGGATGATGTTCGCACGGCTGAATTCGAAGTGTCCAACGGCGTTGACGCCGGCTTTCAGCAGGAGTTGCGCACAGGCGTTGAGCATCACGCCGGTGATGATGCAGACGAACGAAACGGGATTCATGCGGCGGGCGTCCTTACGATTGCGGTTTCTCGACGATCACGCGGCGGTTGTCGCGCGCGATCACGCGCATCGGCACGCCTTGCTTGACCAGCGTGTCGTACTGGCCGGGGGGCATGATCGCGAGCGCATGGGTTTCCTGCTTCCAGCGTTCGATCCATTGGTCGACGGTCGGGATCCACTTGTTCGGCTCGACCGAGATCCCGAATGCGAGTTCGTCCTGGCGCTGGACCATGATCGTCGTGTGGCCCATATAGAACGGGAACGTGTGATCGAGCATCTCGATCGAGTAGAACGGCGTGTCGGGCGGCAGCTTCGCCAGTTCGGCGCGCACGGCGGGCGCGAGCAGCGCGCCCGAGCTGTAGCGCCCGAACTCGTCGTGACCGGTGCCGCCGATCGTGCCGAACGCGAGCCACGCGGCGCCGAACGCGGTGATCGCGGCCGCGACGCCCACGCGACGGTTCAGCCATGCGGCCGCGAGCGTCAGCGCGCCCGCGACCGCGAGGCCCGCGTACAGCCATAGCTGGAACGCGCGGTACAGCGCGTTCGGCGTGCGGGCGTCGCCCTGATACGCGAGGAAGATGATCCCGAACGCCGCGACGACGAAGAACACGAGGTAGCCGAGCAGGTGACGGCGGAACCGGTCGGCGCTCATCAGCGGCAGGTACGCGCCGATCATCAGCGCGAGCGCGGGCGCGATCGGCAGCACGTACGAAATCAGCTTCGAATGCGATGCGCTGAAGAACAGGAAGATGAACGCGCTCCAGATCAGCAGCACGAGCATCGGGGAGAAGCCGTTCGGCTGACGCGGCATGCGCAGTGCATGTCGGAGGCTCTGCCACGCGACCGACAGCCACGGCAGGAAGCCGACCAGCAGCACCGGCACGAAATAGTAGAGCGGGCCCGGGCGGTTCTGTTCCGGGGTCAGATACCGGCGGAACTGCTGGACGATGAAGAAGAAGTTGAAGAACTCGGGGTTGCGCTGCTGGACGAGCACGAACCACGGCGTGACGATCGCGAAGAAGATCACGAGGCCGCTGACCAGATACAGCCGCTTCCACAGCGCCCAGTCGCGGGCGATCAGCGTATAGAGCACCAGCACGGCGCCGGGCAGGATCAGGCCGACGAGGCCCTTGGACAGCACGGCGAACGCCATCGCGGCCCAGCACGCCCACATCCAGCCGCGCGCCGCGCCCGCCGGAAGCCCGGGCCGCTGCGCGAGCAGCAGCGAGCAGAGCGACAGCGTCATCCAGAACGCGAGCCCCATGTCGAGCGCGTTGAAGTGGCCCATCAGGTTCCAGTACGGCGAGCATGCGAGCACGACGGCCGCGAGGAAGCCGGACAGCGGGTTGAACAGGCGCGCGCCCGTGAAGCCGACCAGCAGCACGCCGGCGAAGCTGGCGAGGCCCGTGTAGAGGCGCGCCTGCCATTCGCCGATGCCGAACCATGCGAACGTCAGCGCGTTCAGCCAGGTCTGCAGCGGCGGCTTCTCGAAGTACTTGTAGCCGTTGTAGCGCGGCGTGATCCAGTCGCCGGTGACGAACATTTCCCGCGCCATTTCCGCGTAGCGGCCTTCGTCGCTCGGGATCAGGTGGCGCAGCCCGAGCGGCGCGAACCAGACGATCGCGAGCGCGACGAGCAGGAGGACGAGCATGATGCGGTTGAGCGGTAGCCTCGACGGCGTATCGTTCATGGATTTTCAGCCTGTTGGTTGTTGTGAGAGCCGCCGGCGGGTTGCGCCGGGGCGGTCGGCTTGCCGGTCATCGACCCGGACGACGATCCGGGGATCGACCCGGTGTGCCGGCCCGAGTTTTACCGCAACAGTGATTAACGTTCAATTAAGAGCGCGGCGGCGACCTTGCGGCCCTCGGCCATCAGGATGTTGTAGGTGCGGCAGGCGGCCTGGAAATCCATCGTCTCGACGCCGATCCGCTGGGCCGTGAGTGCGGCCACGAGGCGCGGGTGCGGGAAGCGCAGCCGCGCGCCGCTGCCGAAGATCACGAGCTCGGGCGCCGGGTCGAGCAGCATCGCGAAATGCTCGGGCGCGAGCGCGTCGAACGACGACACGGGCCAGTCCCGCACCGGTGCGCCGGGCAGCACGATGACGCTTCCTTCGTGGCGTTGGAGGTTGACGTCGACATAATCGGGGCCGTAGCCGGTGACGGTATTGAGCGCGCCGCTCGTGTCCTGGTGCAGTTTCAAATCGGTATTCCGCGGTTCCGTGGAGGGAGTGTCTGGCAAGGGCCGCACGGGCCCGGGCGGCCGGTTTCGCGACCGCCGCGCGCGGGACGCCTGACGGCGCGGGCCCGGAGCGGCCATGGTGCATTGCGAAAGTCGGCCAAAATCCGCTAAATTATAACTTTTTGGTCGCCCCCGGGCGCCACTTGCGTCGTGCGTCGCCACAAGCCGCGTCCGACCGCCCGCATTTTCCCCAGTCTAGACAGCGCGCACAGACCGGCCGCTCTCCAGTTTTGATCCCGTCCCCCGGCCGCAAGGCCAACCCAGGAACCGTGTCGTCGTGAAACCGATTCAGAAGTCGAACAAGCTGCTCAACGTCTGCTACGACATCCGTGGCCCGGTGCTCGAGCACGCGAAGCGCCTCGAGGAAGAAGGCCACCGCATCATCAAGCTGAACATCGGCAACCTCGCGCCGTTCGGTTTCGACGCGCCGGACGAAATCATCCAGGACATGATCCGCAACCTGCCGGCGTCGTCCGGCTATTCGGATTCGAAGGGCGTGTTCTCGGCCCGCAAGGCCGTGATGCACTACACGCAGCAAAAGGGTGTCGTCGGCGTCGGCCTCGACGACATCTACATCGGCAACGGCGCGTCCGAGCTGATCGTGATGGCGACCCAGGCGCTCCTGAACGACGGCGACGAAGTGCTGCTGCCGGCGCCCGACTACCCGCTGTGGACGGCCGCCGTGAGCCTGTCGGGCGGCACGCCCGTGCATTACGTGTGCGACGAGCAGAACGCGTGGATGCCCGACCTCGACGACATCCGCAGCAAGATCACGCCGAACACCAAGGCGATCGTCGTGATCAACCCGAACAACCCGACCGGCGCGCTTTATTCCGACGAATTGCTGCGCGATCTGCTCGAGATCGCGCGCCAGCACGGGCTGATCGTGTTCGCCGACGAGGTCTACGACAAGATCGTCTACGACGGGCTCGAGCACACGGCGCTGGGCTCGCTGTCGGAAGACGTGATCACCGTCACGTTCAACAGCCTGTCGAAGAGCTATCGCTCGTGCGGCTATCGCGCGGGCTGGATGGCCGTGTCGGGCCTCGGCGGCGACAACCGCCGGCGCGCGAAGGATTATCTGGAAGGGCTCGGGATCCTGTCGTCGATGCGCCTGTGCGCGAACGTGCCCGGGCAGTTCGCGATCCAGACCGCGCTCGGCGGCTACCAGAGCATCAAGGAGCTGATCGTGCCGAGCGGGCGCCTGTACAAGCAGCGCGAGCTGGCGTACGACATGCTCACGTCGATTCCGGGCGTGACCTGCGTGAAGCCGCAGGCCGCGCTGTACATGTTCCCGCGCCTCGATCCGAAGCTTTATCCGATCCAGAACGACCAGCAGTTCATCCTCGACCTGTTGCTCGAGGAACGCGTGCTGCTCGTGCAGGGGACGGGCTTCAACTGGGCGGCGCCGGATCACTTCCGCGTGGTCTTCCTGCCGAACCTCGACGACCTGACCGATTCGATCAACCGGATCGCGCGCTTCCTCGACGGCTACCGCAAGCGCCATTCGGTCTGAGCGGACAAGGTCCCCGGCATTCATTCATTCTTACTCATCGATCACACGCAGCATGGAACCGATCAAAGTTGGCCTGTTGGGCTTCGGCACCGTCGGCAGCGGCACCTTCACGGTGCTGCACCGCAACCAGGAAGAAATCAAGCGACGCGCGGGGCGCGGCATCGAGGTCGCGCGCATCGCGGTGCGCAACCCGGCCAAGGCGCAGGCCGCGCTCGGCGGTAACGCCGGCGCCGCGCAGATCACCGACGATTTCAACGCGGTCGTCGACGATCCGTCGATTTCGATCATCGCCGAGATGATCGGCGGCACGGGCATCGCGCGCGAGCTCGTGCTGCGCGCGATCGCGAACGGCAAGCACGTCGTGACGGCGAACAAGGCGCTGCTCGCGGTGCACGGCACCGAGATCTTCGAGGCCGCGCGCGAAAAGGGCGTGATGGTCGCGTTCGAGGCGGCCGTCGCCGGCGGCATTCCGATCATCAAGGCGCTGCGCGAAGGCCTGACCGCGAACCGCATCCAGTACATCGCCGGCATCATCAACGGCACGACGAACTACATCCTGTCGGAAATGCGCGACCGCGGCCTCGACTTCGCGACCGCGCTGAAGGCCGCGCAGGAGCTCGGTTACGCGGAAGCCGATCCGACCTTCGACATCGAAGGCGTCGACGCCGCGCACAAGGCGACCATCATGAGCGCGATCGCGTTCGGCGTGCCGGTCCAGTTCGACCGCGCGTACGTCGAAGGCATCAGCAAGCTCGACGCGACCGACATCCGCTACGCGGAAGAGCTCGGCTACCGGATCAAGCTGCTCGGCATCACGCGCCGCGCCGAAAACGGCATCGAGCTGCGCGTGCATCCGACGCTGATTCCCGAGAAGCGCCTGCTCGCGAACGTCGAGGGTGCGATGAACGCGGTCGTCGTGCACGGCGACGCGGTCGGCACGACGCTGTATTACGGCAAGGGCGCGGGCGCGGAACCGACCGCATCGGCGGTCGTCGCGGATCTCGTCGACGTCACGCGCCTGCACACGGCCGACCCCGAGCATCGCGTCCCGCATCTCGCGTTCCAGCCGGACAGCCTGTCGAACACGCCGATCCTACCGATCGAGGAAGTGACGAGCGGCTACTACCTGCGCCTGCGCGTGGCCGACCAGACGGGCGTGCTCGCGGACATCACGCGCATCCTCGCCGCGACGGGCATCTCGATCGACGCGCTGCTGCAGAAGGAATCGGAGCAGGTCGACGACGCGAACGGCGAAACCGACATCATCCTGATCACGCACGAGACGCTGGAGAAGCACGTGAACGCGGCGATCACGCAGATCGAAGGCCTCGCGACGGTGGTCTCGAAGGTGACGAAGCTGCGCATGGAAGCGCTGAACTGAGGACCAGGAACGACATGAACTACATCTCCACGCGCGGCGCCGGCATCGGCGAGCGCCACACGTTCTCCGACATCCTGCTCGGCGGTCTCGCGAAGGACGGCGGGCTGTACCTGCCGGCCGAGTACCCGAAGGTGTCGGCCGACGAACTGGCCCGCTGGCGCACGCTGCCGTACGCGGATCTCGCGTTCGAGATCCTGTCGAAGTTCTGCGACGACGTGCCGGCCGACGACCTGCGCGCGATCACGCGCCGCACGTATACGGCCGCCGTGTACAGCAACACGCGCCACGGCGAGAACGCGTCCGACATCACGCCGCTGAAGACGCTCGGCACCGAGAACGGCGCGCCGGTCTCGCTGCTCGAACTGTCGAACGGCCCGACGCTCGCGTTCAAGGACATGGCGATGCAGCTGCTCGGCAATCTGTTCGAGTACACGCTCGCGAAGCACGGCGAAGCGCTGAACATCCTCGGCGCGACGTCGGGCGACACGGGCAGCGCGGCCGAATACGCGATGCGCGGCAAGGCCGGCGTGCGCGTGTTCATGCTGTCGCCGCACAAGAAGATGAGCGCGTTCCAGACCGCCCAGATGTTCAGCCTGCAGGATCCGAACATCTTCAACCTCGCGGTCGAAGGCGTGTTCGACGACTGCCAGGACATCGTGAAGGCCGTGTCGAACGATCACGCGTTCAAGGCGCAGCAGAAGATCGGCACCGTCAACTCGATCAACTGGGCGCGCGTCGTCGCGCAGGTCGTGTACTACTTCAAGGGCTATTTCGCGGCGACGACGTCCAACGACGAGCGCGTGTCGTTCACGGTGCCGTCGGGCAACTTCGGCAACGTCTGCGCGGGTCACATCGCGCGGATGATGGGCCTGCCGATCGCGAAGCTCGTGGTCGCGACCAACGAGAACGACGTGCTCGACGAGTTCTTCCGCACCGGCGCATATCGCGTGCGCAGCGCGGAAAACACGTATCACACGAGCAGCCCGAGCATGGACATATCGAAAGCGTCGAACTTCGAGCGCTTCGTGTTCGACCTGCTTGGCCGCGATCCGGCACGCGTGATGCAGCTGTTCCGCGACGTCGAGGAGAAGGGCGGTTTCGATCTCGCGGCGAGCGGCGACTTCGCGCGCGTCGCCGAGTTCGGCTTCGTGTCGGGTCGCAGCAGCCACACGGACCGCATCGCGACGATCCGCGACGTGTTCTCGCGTTACGACACGATGATCGATACGCACACGGCCGACGGCGTGAAGGTCGCGCGCGAGCACCTCGACGCGGGCGTGCCGATGATCGTGCTCGAGACGGCCCAGCCGATCAAGTTCGGCGAGACGATCCGCGAGGCGCTCGATCGCGAAGCCGAGCGGCCGGCCGCATTCGACGGGCTCGAGGCGCTGCCGCAGCGTTTCGAGGTCGTAAAGGCCGATGCGCAGCAGGTGAAGGACTTCATCGCCGCGCATACGGGCGCATAACGTAGCACCCGGGGCAGCGCCGGGCCGCGGGGTCGCAAGCCCGGCGGCGCAGGACGGCCGGAATGCCGATTCGTCGCACGGATCGGGGTTCCGGCCGTTTCGTTTGCTGGCGGCCGCGCGCGGGCGCGTTGCCGGATGGCGCGCGAAACGAGTGCCGGGGCAGCGCGTTCGCGCCGATCACAGTTGCCGCATGTCCGGCATATCGCACGTGGGTGCGATGGCGTCGCTACAATGACGTATTGATTCCAACGATCCCCGATTCCATCGATGTCGAACCCGAATCCCGCGGCGCCGCGCGCGCCGATGCTGTCGACCGCCGAAGCGCTCGCCGCGCTGCTCGAAGCCGCGAAGCCGCTGCCCGGCGCCGAAACCGTCGCCACGCTCGACGGTCTCGGCCGTGTGCTGGCGGCCGACGTGAGCTCGCCGCTCGACGTGCCGCCGATGCATACGAGCGCGATGGACGGCTATGCGGTGCGCGTCGCTGATCTGCTGCACGGCGAGCGGCGCCTGCCGGTGTCGCAGCGGATCCCGGCCGGCCACCCGGCCGCGCCGCTCGCGGCGGGCACGGCCGCGCGGATCTTCACCGGCGCGACGGTGCCGCCCGGCGCCGACGCCGTCGTGATGCAGGAGCAGACGTCGGCCGACGGCGATGCGGTCGAAATCCTCCACACGCCGAAGGCCGGTGAGTGGATCACCGCGCAGGGCGCGGACATCCGCGAAGGTTCGGTGATCCTGCCGGCCGGTACGCGGCTCACGCCGCAGGCGCTCGGGCTGGCCGCGTCGGTCGGCTGTGCGCAGCTGTCGGTCGCGCGGCGGGTTCGCGTCGCGGTGTTCTTCACCGGCGATGAACTGACGATGCCGGGCGAGCCGCTGAAACCCGGCGCGATCTACAATTCGAACCGCTTCACGCTGCGCGGGCTGCTTGAGCGGCTCGGCTGCCACGTGACCGACTTCGGGATCGTGCCCGACTCGCTCGCCGCGACCCGCGACACGCTGCGCGAGGCCGCGCGCGATCACGACGTGATCCTGACGAGCGGCGGCGTATCGGTCGGCGACGAGGATCACGTGAAGCCGGCCGTCGAGGCTGAGGGGCGGCTCGCGCTGTGGCAGATCGCGATGAAGCCGGGCAAGCCGCTCGCGTTCGGCGCGGTGCGCCGCGGCGACGCGCGTCCCGACGCGCACTTCATCGGGCTGCCGGGCAATCCCGTGTCGAGCTTCGTCACGTTCCTGCTGTTCGTGCGGCCGTTCCTGCTGCGCCTGTCCGGCGTGCGCGACGTCGCGCCGCGTGCGCTGTCGCTGCGCGCGGACTTTTCGCAAAGCAAGGGCGATCGGCGCAACGAATTCCTGCGCGCGCGCGTCAACGCGGCCGGCGGCCTCGACCTGTTCCCGAACCAGAGCTCGGCGGTGCTGACGTCGACGGTCTGGGGCGACGGCCTGATCGACAATCCGCCGCAGCACGCGATCAGCGCGGGCGAGACCGTGCGTTTCATTCCGTTTTCCGAACTGCTGTCGTAACGCGACGGCTTCCTGACCCATGAAGATTCAACTGAAATTCTTTGCAAGCGTGCGCGAGGCGCTGGGCGTGTCCGACGAACAGGCTGACGTGCCGGACGGCGTGACGACCGTCGGCGACGTGCGCGCGTGGCTGCGCCTGCGCGGCGGCGCGTGGGCCGAGACGCTCGCCGAAGGGCGCGCGCTGCGCATGGCATGCAATCACGAGATGACCGACCCCGATACGCGGCTCACCGACGGTTGCGAGGTCGCGTTTTTTCCGCCCGTGACGGGCGGTTGAGCTTTGCATGGGACCAGAGTAGAGCGCTGAAGCGCCAACTCTGGTCGACCGCGAAGCATGGGACCAGAGTAGAGCGCTAAAGCGCTAACTCTGGTCGACCGCGAAGCATGGGACCAGAGTAGAGCGCTAAAGCGCTAACTCTGGTCGACAGAGGCAGACGATGGCTACGGTACGAGTACAGACTAACGATTTCGACCTGAACGCCGAGGTGGCGGCGCTGCGCGCGCGCAACCCGAAGATCGGCGCGGTCGCCTGCTTCGTCGGCACCGTGCGCGACCTGAACGAAGGCGATTCGGTCGCCGCGATGGAACTCGAGCACTATCCGGGGATGACCGAGAAGGCGCTCGAGAAGATCGCCGCCGAGGCCGCCCGGCGATGGCCCGGGATCGACGTCGCGATCGTGCATCGCGTCGGCCGGCTGCTGCCGCTCGACCAGATCGTGATGGTCGCGACGGTCGCATCGCATCGCGGCGACGCGTTCGCGTCGTGCGAGTTCGTGATGGACTACTTGAAGACCGAGGCGCCGTTCTGGAAAAAGGAAACGACGCCGGACGGCGAGCGCTGGGTCGACGCCCGCAGCACCGACGATGCGGCGCTCGCGCGCTGGGGCGTCGAATCGGGCAACACGCCGCGTTGAGCGCGGCGTTCGTGTCGTGCGGCGACGTGCCGCAGGCACTCAAGCGCTCCGGCGCTGCGAATCGTCGTGTCAGGCGTCCGGATCGGTTCCGCGCCCGATGATCTTCGTCGGAAACGGCTCGCCGCGGGCGCGTGACGGCAGCGCATGCGGATCGTCGTCCGTGTCGCGACGGCGTGGCGCGATCGCGTCGAGCAGCGCCTGCTGCTCGGGCGGAATCTGATAATCCCAGCCGAAGCGGCTCAACTGCAGGCTCTGCGCGATGCGCAGCGCGGGCTCCATGAAGCGGATGGCCGCGGGCGGCGTGTAGCGTCCCTCGACGGTCTTCAGGAACAGCGACAGCCAGCGGCTGAAATGCGCGGGCTCGATCCCGTCGAGTGGCTGGTGCGCCTGCTGCACGTTGCCGCGATAGCCCTTGGTGCCGAGCACGAGGCTCGACCAGAAGCTCACCATCTTCGGCAGATGGTCGTCCCAGCGGCCGTCCAGCTTCGCGTCGAACACGGGGCCGAGCAGCGGATCGGCGCGCACGCGCTCGTAGAACGCGTACACGAGGTCGCGGATGTTGTCTTCGGTCGGTTCGGCGTCGCGCGGGCGGGCCGGGGCGGTTTCGGGCGAGGCGGGCAGGGCGGTCATGGCAAAAAGGGCCGGGAAATCAGGGCGTCAGCGTCGTGTCGGCGGAACGGCAGCGTGGGCAACGCGCAGGACGCCGACAGAATTTTCACGCAAAATAGCGTCCACCGATGCCTGAAAAATGCGTAGGTGCCATGCATCTTATTGCGCGCCGGCCGTCCCGGCAACCCGGCGCCGTCAAGCGGCCTCGAGAACCGTCCCGGCGCGCGTCTCGATTGATCCGGCCCGCTTGATCGGGGCGCGATCGATCATTTTCCGTATTCGCTCATGAGACTCACCGACTACACCGACTATTCGCTGCGCGTCATGCTGTACCTGGCCGTGCGCGGCGAGGGGCTCGCGACGATCCAGGAGATCTCGGACGCCTACGGCATCTCGAAGAACCATCTGATGAAGGTCGTGCAGCAGCTCGGCGAGCTCGGCTGGGTCGATACCGTCCGCGGCCGCAACGGCGGGCTGCGGCTGTTTCCCGATTCGCTGAAGCTGACGGTCGGCCAGGTCGTGCGCGCGACCGAGAACGATTTCGCGCTGGTCGGCTGCTTTGCGCCCGACGGCGACGAGTCGCGCGGCTGCGTGATCGAACCGCAGTGCCGCCTGAAGGGCGTGCTGGCGGCCGCGCGCGACGCATTCTTCGCCGAACTCGACCGTCACACGCTCGGCGAACTGACCGTGCCCGCGTCGCCGCTCATGGCGCTGCTGGGCATTCGTCCGATCGCGCTGGTGCGTGCCGAGCCGTCCGGGGACGACGCGCCGGCATCCGCCGCGTCGCCGTCGAAGGTCGGCTGACACGCCGGCACCATCGCCGCCATCCGGGCGGCGGCCGGCCCGCAGGCCGCCGCATCGCCAGCCGGCGATTTTTGCGCTGAATCAACCCGAATTTCGCTTGAAACCCGTATAACCATCCACATCTTGGTGTTAATCGAAAATTGGAGGTCTCGCCAAATGAGAATCGACAAGCTCACCACCAAGTTCCAGGAAGCACTCGCGGACGCCCAAAGCCTCGCGGCAGGCCGCGACAATCAATACATCGAACCCGTTCACGTGCTGGCGGCGCTGGTCGCGCAGCAGGACGGCTCCGCCCGCTCGCTGATGTCGCGCGCGGGCGTTCACGTGCAGGCGCTGCAAGGCGCGCTGAACGAAGCCATTTCGCGCCTGCCGCAAGTCACGGGCACGGGCGGCGACATCCAGATCGGCCGCGAGCTGGCCGGGCTGCTGAACCAGGCCGACAAGGAAGCGCAGAAACTCAACGACACGTTCATCGCGAGCGAGATGTTCCTGCTCGCCGTGTCCGACGACAAGGGCGACGCCGGTAAGCTCGCCCGTCAGCATGGCCTCACGCGCAAGGCGCTCGAAGCCGCGATCGCCGCGGTGCGCGGCGGCTCGCAGGTGCACAGCCAGGACGCGGAAAGCCAGCGCGAGGCGCTGAAGAAATACACGGTCGACCTGACCGAGCGCGCCCGCGCGGGCAAGCTCGATCCGGTGATCGGCCGCGACGACGAAATCCGCCGTTCGATCCAGATCCTGCAGCGCCGGACCAAGAACAACCCGGTGCTGATCGGCGAGCCGGGCGTCGGCAAGACCGCGATCGTCGAAGGGCTCGCGCAGCGCATCGTCAACGGCGAAGTGCCCGAGACGCTGAAGGGCAAGCGCGTGCTGTCGCTCGACATGGCCGCGCTGCTCGCCGGCGCGAAGTATCGCGGCGAGTTCGAGGAGCGCCTGAAGGCCGTGCTCAACGACATCGCCAAGGACGAAGGCCAGACGATCGTGTTCATCGACGAGATCCATACGATGGTCGGTGCCGGCAAGGCCGAAGGCGCGATGGACGCAGGCAACATGCTGAAGCCGGCGTTGTCGCGCGGCGAGCTGCACTGCATCGGCGCGACCACGCTCGACGAATACCGCAAGTACATCGAGAAGGACGCCGCGCTCGAGCGCCGCTTCCAGAAGGTGCTCGTCGACGAGCCGAGCGTCGAGGCGACGATCGCGATCCTGCGCGGGCTGCAGGAGAAGTACGAACTGCACCACGGCGTCGACATCACCGACCCGGCGATCGTCGCCGCGGCCGAGCTGTCGCACCGCTACATCACCGATCGTTTCCTGCCGGACAAGGCGATCGACCTGATCGACGAGGCCGCGTCGAAGATCAAGATGGAAATCGATTCGAAGCCCGAAGAGATGGACAAGCTCGATCGCCGTCTGATCCAGCTGAAGATCGAGCGCGAGGCCGTGAAGAAGGAGCAGGACGAGGCGTCGCAGAAGCGTCTGCAACTGATCGAGGAAGAGATCGATCGCCTCGGCCGCGAATATGCGGACCTGGAAGAGATCTGGACCGCCGAGAAGGCCGCGGTGCAGGGCAGCGCGCAGCTCAAGGAAGAGATCGAGAAGGTGCGGGCCGACATCGCGCGTCTGCAGCGTGAAGGCAAGCTGGAGAAGGTCGCCGAGCTGCAGTACGGCAAGCTGCCGCAACTCGAGTCGCAACTGAAGCAGGTCACGCAGGCCGAAGAGCAGGAGCAGCACAACCCGACGCGTCCGCGTCTGCTGCGCACGCAGGTCGGCGCGGAAGAAATCGCGGAAGTCGTGTCGCGCGCAACCGGGATTCCGGTGTCGCGGATGATGCAGGGCGAACGCGAGAAGCTGCTGCACATCGAGGAAAAGCTGCACGAACGCGTGGTCGGCCAGCACGAGGCGATCGGCGCGGTCGCGGATGCGATCCGTCGTTCGCGCGCCGGTCTCGCCGATCCGAACCGCCCGTACGGCTCGTTCCTGTTCCTCGGCCCGACGGGCGTCGGCAAGACCGAGCTGTGCAAGGCACTGGCGGCGTTCCTGTTCGATTCGGAAGAGCACCTGATCCGCATCGACATGAGCGAGTTCATGGAGAAGCACAGCGTCGCGCGGCTGATCGGCGCGCCGCCGGGCTATGTCGGCTACGAGGAAGGCGGCTACCTGACGGAAGCCGTGCGCCGCAAGCCGTACAGCGTGATCCTGCTCGACGAGATCGAAAAGGCGCACCCGGACGTGTTCAACGTGCTGCTGCAGGTGCTCGACGACGGCCGCATGACCGACGGGCAGGGGCGTACGGTCGACTTCAAGAACACGGTGATCGTGATGACCTCGAACCTCGGCTCGCAGGTGATCCAGGCAATGACGGGGGCACCGCAGGAAGAGATCAAGGACGCCGTGTGGCTCGAAGTGAAGCAGCACTTCCGCCCCGAGTTCCTGAACCGGATCGACGACGTCGTCGTGTTCCACGCGCTCGATCGCAGCAACATCGAATCGATCGCGAAGATCCAGCTCGCGCGCCTGCACGACCGGCTCGCGAAGCTCGACATGGCGCTCGACGTGTCGCCGGCGGCGCTCGAACAGATCGGGAAGGTCGGCTACGATCCGCTGTTCGGCGCGCGGCCGCTGAAGCGCGCGATCCAGCAGGAGATCGAGAACCCGGTCGCGAAGCTGATCCTCGCGGGCCGCTTCGGTCCGAAGGACGTGATCCCGGTCGACGTCAGCGACGGCAAGTTCGTGTTCGACCGCGTCGTGCACTGATCGCCGGCGATCGGCCGCACGCCCGGTTCGCGCCGGGCGCGCAAAAACAAACACCCCGCTCAGGCGGGGTGTTTGCATATGGTGCGGCCGAAACCGCCGTCGAGGCCGTCAGCCGGCGCGGTGCGGGCTCAGGCCTGCTTGCCGCCGAACATGCCGGCGAGCTGCGTGAGCGTGCCGAGCACGTTCGACGTATCGACCTGGCCGCCGGCCGGCACTTCGCCGTTCGGCGTCGCGCCGTTGACGACGTGCGGCAGCACCTGCGCGAGGATCGACGATGCCTGGGACGGATCGATGCCGACCTTGCTCGCCAGCGAGCCGACGACGTCGGAACCGAGCACGTTCTGCAGCGTGTCGGCCGAGATCGGCTGGTTTTCGCCGTTGCCGACCCACGAGCCGATGATGTCGCCGGCGCCGCCGGCCTTGAACTTCTCGATCAGGCCGTTCAGGCCGCCCGGCTGGTTGTTGATGAATTCGAGCGCGGTCGCGATGAGCGCGCTTTGCGAGTTGCCGCCGGCCTGGCCGCCGATCAGACCGCCAACGATGTCGAGGAGACCCATGGTTCTTCACCTTCACTGAAAAGGGCGCCGCAACGACGGCGCCCGTTGATCGAATGCCGCGCGCACGCAATCGTACGCGCGGCGCACATCAGGCGCCCGACGCCGCGGCGGCGGAGGCTGCCTTGTCCTTCTTGCTCTTCTTCTTCGAACCCTTCGTCGCCTTCGTGGACGACGCTGCTGCCGGCGCGCTCGCTCCCGCATCGGCGGATGCCGCCGCGGCCGCGGCCGCCTTTTCCTTCTTCGACGCACGCTTGCTCTTGGCCGGCTTCGACGCCGCTTCCGGCGCGCTGGCGGCCGGGGTCGGCGCTGGCGCCGGCGTTGCGGTCGTCGACGTCGGCGCCGTGCCTGTCGATGTCGTGGCCGACGGGGTTGCGGACGTCGTCGCGGCCGGCTTCGACAGCTTCACGCCCTTCGGCGGCGTCGACGAGCCGCCGATCGTCAGGCCGTTTTCCTCGAGATGCCCGACCGACTTCGTGCCGAGACCCTTCACGCGGTTCGCGAGATCGTCCGCATCCTTGAACGGGCCGTTCTTGGTGCGTTCGTCGATGATCGCCTTCGACTTCACGGGCCCGAGGCCCTTCACCGATTCGAGCGCGGCCTGGTCGGCAGTGTTGACTTCGACGGCCGCGGCGAGACCGGCGGCAAGCGACAGCGATAGCGCGACGAACAGCATCAGCAGCTTTTTCAGCATGGCATAGGCTCCCTGGTTCTGACGGATGAATGGCTGTTGCAACGGACGGCGGGGCGAGACTTCGCCGGGCGTCGCCGTTAAGCATAGGACAAATGCGTGCCCTTTTTGAGACAGGCTGACCGAATCTTGCTGAAGGCTTGCGTCGCTGTAAAGACAGAAAGCCGCGCCGTGCGGTGGTTTTGACCATTCTTTACGGTGTCTGCGGCGGTGATCTCAGATCGTTGTACTTGGCCGATCGATAACGCTTGACTTAGAGTGAACTCTAACTCCTAACCTTGATCCTGCCATGTCGAAAACCGTATCCACACCTTCCGCCGCCGGTCCGCTGACGATCGGGCAAGTCGCCGAACTGACCGGCGTGTCGACGCATACGCTGCGGTATTACGAGCAGGCCGGCCTGCTGCGCGCGATTTCGCGCACGGCGGCCGGGCACCGGCTCTATGCGCCGGCCGACCTTGACTGGCTTGCCTTCGTGATGCGCCTGAAGGCGACCGGCATGCCGATCGCGCAGATGCAGCAGTTCGCGGCGCTGCGTGCGCAAGGCGAGTCGACGTTCGGTGCGCGGCGGCGGTTGCTGGCCGAGCATCGCGACGCGGTGCGCGCGCATATCGCGGAACTGCAGGCGAGCCTCGACGCGATCGGCGACAAGATCGCGTATTACGAGACGCAGGAGCGCGAGACGGAACGACGGGCGACCCCTTCTCACTCTTTATTGGAACAGGACGGACACCATGGAACAACGCGTTGACGATCGCTATGCGCGGGGCTGGGACAAGTTGAAGGAAATCGACGGTGAAGCGGGCGAGCGCGTGATCGCCTCGCTTGCGTCGATCGCGCCGGATTTCGGCCGGATGGTGATCGAATTTCCGTTCGGCGACGTCTACAGCCGGCCGCAGCTCGACCTCAAGTCGCGCGAAATCGCGACGATCGCGGCGCTGGCCGCGCTCGGCAACGCGCAGCCGCAGCTGAAGGTGCATATCGAGGCCGCGTTGAACGTCGGCTGCACGCGCGACGAGATTGTCGAGGTGTTCATTCAGATGGCCGTCTACGCGGGGTTTCCTGCTGCGCTCAACGCGTTGTTCGCGGCGCACGAGGTGTTCACGCGGCGTGATGAAGCGGCTGGTCGGGACGGCGGCACGGCCGAAGCGGTCGCGCACGCCGCGTGATGCGACGCGTGCCGGTGCGTCAGAGGCGGTGCGGCGCGACGATCCGGTGTTTCGCGATCCGCCGGTACAGCGTCGCGCGCGAGATGCCGAGCGCCTGCGCGGCCGCGTCGGGCCGCCAGCGATGCGCGGTGAGCGCCGCGACGATACGGCCGCGTTCGTCGTCCGGCAGCGCGCCGGCCGGACCGGCGCCGAGTTGCGCGGCGAGATCGGCCGGCAGGTCGCGCCGCGTCACGCGTGCGGCGTCGCATACCGCGCACGCATAGCGCAGCACGTTGCGCAACTGCCGCACGTTGCCGGGCCACGGGTACGAGGCGAGTTGCTCGGCGAGCGACGCGTCGAGCGTGAGCACGTGGCCGGTCGCCTGCGCTTCTTCGGCGAATACCGCGGCGATCACGTCGCGCACGTCCGCGCGCTCGCGCAGCGGCGGCAGTTCGAACGTCGCGCCGCTCAGCCGGTAATACAGATCCTCGCGGAACGTGCCGTCGGCCACCATGCGCGCGAGATCGCGGTGCGTCGCGCAGATCACGTCGAGATCGACGCGCACCGGCGTATCGCTGCCGAGCGGCACGACCTCGCCGTCGGCGAGCACGCGCAGCAGGCGGGTCTGCAGCGTGAGCGGCATGTCGCCGATTTCGTCGAGGAATAGCGTGCCGCCGTCCGCGAGCGCGATCTTGCCGCGCGCGCCGTGCTTGCGCGCACCGGTGAACGCGCCGGCCGCATAGCCGAACAGCTCGCTTTCGATCAGCGCCTCGGGCAGCGCGCCGCAGTTGACCGCGACGAACGGCCGTGCGCGTCGCGCACCGGCATCGTGGATCGCGCGGGCGAATACTTCTTTTCCTGCACCGGTTTCGCCCAGCACGAGAATCGGCAGCCGCTTGCTCGCGACACGCAGCGCGAGTTCGGCCTGTTGAGCGACGCGCGCGTCGCTGCTGTGCAGGAACGGCGTCAGCGCGCCGACGTGGCGCTGCGCGGTGCCGGGGCGGCGCGACGCCGTGCCGGTTTCGCGGCCGGTGCGCCGGAGCGGCGCGCGCAGCCGCGCATAGAGCGGGGCGCCGGTCGCGCGCAGCCGCAGCGCGACGATTGCGTCGAGCCGCGCGGCGTCGCGCAGCGGCATCTCGGTTGCGTCGAAGATCTCGTCGATATGGCGCGGTTCGCGCAGCGCCGGCAGCGCGTCGCGCGCTTGCCGGTTCGCGGCGACGATGTTGCCGCACTCGTCGAACGCGATCAGCCATTCGGGCTGTGCCTCGACGTAATGACGATTCGGATGCCCGAACAATATCCAGTGCTGCGCGGTGCTGTGCACGAAATAGCCGTCCTCGATCAGCGCCGCGCTCTGCCGCACGAGCTGATATACGAGCCGCTGGCTGTCGCGGCCGTCCGGCGACTGGACGGCCGACGCGTCGAGCACGCCGATCAGTTCGCCGCCCGGCGCGAAGATCGGGGCCGCACTGCAAGTGAGCGTGGTGAACGCCGCGCGGAAGTGGTCGGTCTTGTGCACGGTGATCGGCGCGAGATCGGTCAGCACGCTCGCGACCCCGCAGGTGCCTTCCTCGCTTTCCGACCAGCACGAGCCGATGTGCAGCCCCGCATGACGGAAGTCGTTGCGGCGTTCGCGGTCGATGCGGTAGTCGATCGTCACGCCGTGCGCGTCCGTCAGCATCACGCAGTAATCGGCGACGCGAATCATGTCGTGCAGGCGCGTCAGGCACTGGCCCGACGCGCGCAGGAAGGCTTCCTCCTTGTCGCGCACCTCGCGCAGCTCGGCCGCGGTCAGCACGCGCGGGCCGATCGACGACGCGGGGTCGAGCGCGTAGCGCTCGAGCGAGCGCTGCCACGACGACACGAGACGCGCGGAATCGGCCGGCGCGGGCAGGCGTCCGGCGAGCGCGCCGAGCACACGGTCGGCGTGCTGGGCCTGGGGGACGGCATAGGGCATGGTCGGCTCCGGTTCCGTACGGCGGGGAATTCGATGTTCTTGTAGCACATCCGCCTGCGCGGATCACATTGCATCGCAGCACGCGCGCGGCGTGAGACGTTCGTCTCAGCGACATCTCAGCGGGTCTCGCGCGGTTGAGACGCACGGGCGTGCCACGTGCGACGGTGGCCCGCATCATGGCGTTGCGCGCCGTGCCGCGACACGCGTGGCTTGCGGGCCGAAGCGCCATCCGGATGAAGGTGCCGAAACCGTCGCGCGGGGCGATCGACGGCGTGAGACGCATGGGCGGTTTCGCGGGGCGTCGGGCTGGCGCGGCAACTGCAGGCGATGGCCGGCATGGCCGCCGCGCCAGTCTGCAAGCGGGTTCCGTGGTCGTTGACCGCACGGTGGCACGCCGCTTGCAGATGTCACGGGCAAGCTCGGCGCGGTCGCGTCGGCGACGACGATCCGCTGCCCTCGATGACGGCGGACGACACATGCAGGGCCGGCGCGAGCGCCGGTCCACTGGATGGAGACAAGCCCGTGACGACGCCCGTGACCGTCGGCGTGATCGCGAACCCCGCATCGGGGCGCGACATTCGCCGCCTGACGACGCATGCATCCGTGTTCCCGACGGCGGAAAAGGCCAACATGGTCGTGCGTCTGCTCGCCGGCCTCGGCGCGATGGGCGTCGAGCGCGTGCTGACCTTGCGCGACAAGACGGGCATCGCGACGCTGCTGATGCGTGCGCTCGACACGCATCGCGCGGTCGCGCCGCGCGAGCGCTGGCCCGACGTCGAATTCGTCGACCTGCCGATCTCCGATACCGTCGCCGACACGCACGCCGGCGCCGCTTACATGCACCGGATGGAAGTCGCGCTGATCGTCGTGCTCGGCGGCGACGGCACCCATCGCGCGGTCGCCGCGCATTGCGGCGCGACGCCGCTCGTCGCGCTGTCCACCGGCACCAACAACGCGTTTCCCGAACATCGCGAGGCGACCGTCGCGGGCGTCGCGGCAGGACTCGCCGCGACCGGCGCCGTGCCGGCCGAGGTCGCGTTGGCGCGCAACAAGCGGCTCGTCGTGCGCTGCGCGGCGGGGGCGAACGCGGGGCGCGAGGAAATCGCGCTCGTCGACGTGTGCGCGGCCCGCCAGCGCTTCATCGGCGCGCGCGCGATCTCGGGGCCCGACGACATCGACACGCTTTATCTGACTTTCGCGGAGCCGGACGGCATCGGCCTGTCCGCGCTCGGCGGCGCGTGGGCGCCGCTCGAGCGCGGTGCCCCGCACGGGCTCGCGATGCGTTTCGCCGTCGACGGCAAGACCGCCGGCACGCCGCTCGTCGCGCCGATCGCACCCGGGCGCGTCGATCGCGTCGTGATGCGCAGTTGCGAGCGGCTCGAGCCGGGTGCGTGGCAGACGATCCCGTTCGAGCACGGCACGCTCGCGTTCGATGGCGAGCGCGAGATCGAGGTCGCGCGCGGCGACCGCTACGAGATCGCGCTCGACTGGCGCGGGCCGCTGACGGTCGATGTCGGCCGCACGCTGCGTTACGCGTCGTCACGGCAGTTGTTGCGCGATGCCGGCGCATGGCACGACTGACGATGGCTTCACGTTTCACCGACGGCCGGGCCGTCGTGCAATCCGTCGCCGGGGCGTTGCCGCGGCGGCATTCGCAGTCAGACCTACCCAGGAGACACACATGACCGTTTCGACACAGCTCAGCAGGGACACGCTGCTGGACGCCTACCGGCTGATGCGCACGATCCGCGAATTCGAGGAACGCCTGCACGTCGAGTTCGCGACCGGCGAAATCCCCGGCTTCGTTCACCTGTACGCGGGCGAGGAGGCCTCCGCGGTCGGCACGATGCTGCACCTCGGACTTGAAGACTATGTCGCCACCACGCACCGCGGGCACGGCCACTGCATCGCGAAAGGCGTCGACGTGCACGGGATGATGGCCGAGATCTACGGCAAGAAGACGGGCGTCTGCCACGGCAAGGGCGGCTCGATGCACATCGCCGACCTGTCGATGGGGATGCTCGGCGCGAACGGGATCGTCGGCGCGGGCGGCCCGCTCGTGTGCGGCGCGGCGCTCGCGGCCAAGCACAAGAAGACGGGCGGCGTCGGCGTGTGCTTCTTCGGTGACGGCGCGTCGAACCAGGGCGTGATCTTCGAATCGATGAACCTCGCGTCGGTGTGGCGGCTGCCGGCGATCTTCGTGGCCGAAAACAACGGTTATGCGGAGGCGACGTCGTCGAGCTGGTCGGTCGCGACCGACAACATCGCCGATCGCGCGAACGGCTTCGGGATGCCGGGCGTGATCGTCGACGGTTTCGACTTCTTCGCGGTGCACGAGGCGCTCGGCGAAGCCGTCGCGCGGGCACGCAACGGTGGCGGCCCGACGCTCGTCGAAGTGAAGTTCACGCGCTATTTCGGTCACTTCGAAGGCGATGCGCAGACCTATCGCGCGCCGGGCGAAGTGCAGAAGCTGCGCGACGAGAAGGACTGCCTGAAGCATTTCGAAGCGCGCGTCGTGCGTGCCGAGGCGCTGACGACCGACGAACTGCGCGCGGTCGATGTGCAGGTGAAGGCGTTGATCGACGACGCGGTCGCGCAGGCGAAGGCCGCGCCGCTGCCCGACGCGGCCGACCTGCTGACCGACGTGTACGTGTCGTACCCGTGAGCGCGATGTGACACAGCGGCCACCGGCCCGAAGCCGGCACGGCGAACCCAATATTCCAGGAGACGGACATGGCAAGGAAGATCACTTATTCGCAGGCGATCAACGAGGCGCTCGCGCAGGAAATGGCGCGCGACGACAGCGTGATCGTGATGGGCGAGGACAACGCGGGCGGCGCGGGCGCGCCGGGCGAGGACGACGCATGGGGCGGCGTGCTCGGCGTGACGAAGGGGCTGTTCCACAAGTTTCCGGGCCGCGTGCTCGATACGCCGCTGTCGGAAGGCGGCTACATCGGCGCGGCGGTCGGCGCGGCCGCGTGCGGGATGCGGCCCGTCGCGGAGCTGATGTTCATCGATTTCATGGGCGTGTGCTTCGACCAGATCTTCAACCAGGCCGCGAAATTCCGCTACATGTTCGGCGGCAAGGCCGTGACGCCGGTCGTGATCCGCGCGATGTACGGCGCCGGCCTGCGCGCGGCCGCGCAGCATTCGCAGATGCTCACGTCGCTGTTTACGCACATCCCGGGGCTGAAGGTCGTGTGCCCGTCGACGCCTTACGACGCGAAGGGGCTGCTGATCCAGTCGATCCGCGACAACGATCCCGTGATCTTCCTCGAACACAAGCTGCTTTATACCCGCGAAGGCGATGTGCCTGAGGAATCCTATGCGATTCCGTTCGGCGAGGCGAACGTCGTGCGCGACGGCGACGACGCGACGATCGTCACGTACGGACGCATGGTGCATCTCGCGACCGACGCGGCCGCGAAGCTCGCGAAGGACGGCATCCAGGTCGACGTGATCGACCTGCGCACGACGTCGCCGCTCGACGAGGAAACGATCCTCGAAAGCGCGGAGCGCACCGGGCGCGTGGTGGTGGTCGATGAAGCGAACCCGCGCTGCTCGATCGCGACCGACATCGCCGCGCTCGTCGCACGGCGCGCGTTCCGATCGCTCAAGGCACCGATCGAGCTCGTGACCGCACCGCACACGCCCGCGCCGTTCGCCGGCGTGCTGGAAGACCTTTACATCCCGTCCGCCGACGCGATCGCGCAGGCGGTACTCAAGACGAGGAGCTGACACGATGTCGATTCACATGATCACGATGCCCAAGTGGGGGCTGTCGATGGAGCAGGGGCAGGTCAACGGCTGGCTGAAGGCGATCGGCGAACGCGTGACGAAGGGCGACGAAGTGCTCGACGTCGAGACCGACAAGATCTCGTCGGGCGTCGAATGCGCGTTCGACGGCACGCTGCGCCGTCAGGTCGCGCAGGAAGGCGAGACGCTGCCGGTCGGTGCGCTGCTCGGCGTGGTGGCTGCGGCCGAGGCCAGCGATGCCGACATCGACGCGGCGATCGCCGAATTCCAGCGCGACTTCGTGCCGACCGCGACCGCCGACGACGCGGCCGGCCCGCAACCCGAGAAGGCGCAGATCGGTGGACGTACGATCCGGTTCCTGAAACTCGGCGACGGGTCGGGCACGCCAGCGGTGCTGATCCACGGCTTCGGCGGCGACCTGAACAACTGGTTGTTCAACCACGCGGAGCTCGCCGCGCATCGGCCCGTATGGGCGCTCGACCTGCCCGGGCACGGCGAGTCGGGCAAGGCGGTCGACACCGGCAGTCTCGACGAACTGGCCGACGCGGTGCTCGCGCTGCTCGACGCGCAGCACATCGATCGCGCGCACCTGATCGGGCATTCGATGGGCGGCGCGGTCGCGATGGCGGCGGCGGAGCGCGCGCCGCAACGCGTTGCCTCGCTGGCGCTGATCGCGAGCGCCGGGCTCGGCGTCGATATCAACCGCGGCTACATCGACGGCTTCGTCGCCGGCAACAGCCGCAATACGCTGAAGCCGCACCTCGGCGCGTTGTTCGCCGACAACGCGCTCGTCACGCGGCAACTGGTCGAGGATCTCGTCAAGTACAAACGGCTCGAAGGCGTGCAGGCCGCGCTGGAGAAGATCGCGAACGCCGCGTTCGACGGCGCGTCCCAGCGGCGCGTGTTCCGCGACCGCGTCGGGGCGCTCGCGCCGCGCACGCTCGTGATCTGGGGCGAGCGCGACCAGGTGATTCCGGCGCAGCATGCGCAGGGCTTGCCGGACGGCGTGCGGGCCGAGGTGATCGCCGGCAGCGGTCACATGGTGCAGATGGAGGCGGCTGCCGACGTGAACCGCCTGATCGTCGCGTTTCTCGGAGACTGACGATGGCCGCCGCGCTCGAACGACCCAGCCTCACCGCGCTCGGCCAGCCGGGCGCGAGGAGTCGCGGCAAGCTCGCGCGCATCCCGGTGCGCGTCGAGCCCGCGGCCGGCGCGGCGCTGCCGAAGCCGCCGTGGCTGCGGGCGCGGCCGATGATGAGCGGGGCGGTCGCCGACATGGCGGCCGTGCTGCGCGATCACCGGCTGCATTCCGTCTGCGAGGAGGCGATGTGCCCGAACATCGGCGAATGCTTCGCGCAGCGCACCGCGACGTTCATGATCATGGGCGGGCTGTGCACGCGGCGCTGCCCGTTCTGCGACGTCGCGCACGGCCGCCCCGAGCCGCTGGATCCCGACGAGCCCGCGCGGCTCGCCGACGCGGTCGCGGCGCTCGGGCTGCGCTACGTCGTGATCACGTCGGTCGATCGCGACGACTTGCGCGACGGCGGCGCCGCGCATTTTGCGGCCTGCATCGCGGCGGCGCGCGCGAGCGTGCCGGGCATCGGCGTCGAGGTGCTGACGCCCGACTTCCGTGGCCGCGTCGCGCGGGCGCTCGATGCGTTGTCGTCGGCGTGGCCGGACGTGTTCAATCACAACGTCGAAACGGTGCCGTCGCTGTATCGGGCGGCGCGGCCGGGTGCCGATTATCGCGGTTCGCTCGACCTGCTCGCGCAGGCGAAGGCCGCGCGGCCGACGCTCGTGACGAAATCGGGTTTGATGCTCGGGCTCGGCGAGCGCGACGACGAGGTGCGGGACACGCTGCGCGACCTGCGCGCGCACGAGGTCGACGTGCTGACGCTCGGCCAGTATCTCGCGCCGTCCGCGCATCATCTGCCGGTGCGTCGCTACGTGAGCCCCGACGCGTTCGCCGCGTGGCGCGACGAGGGGCTGGCGCTCGGTTTCAGGGAAGTCGTTGCAGGCCCGCTCGTGCGGTCCTCGTACCACGCAGCCGACGTGCTGGAGGACGCGTAGGCCGCGCGCCGTGCGTCATGCGCTGTATGCGCTGACGGCCGGTTGCGCGCGGCTGACGTGGCGCAGGTAGAGCGCGAGGCCTGCGCCCGCGAGCATCAGGCTGATCGTGTTCGCGAACCAGAAGCCGCGCGCGCCGGTCAGCCAGGCCGGTGCGATGCCGCCGACGTCGAAGCCGAGCACGTAGCCGCCGCCGAGCCCCACGCCCCACAGCGCGACCGCATAGATCACGGTCGGCACGACCGCGACCTTGTACGCGCGCAGCACGAAGGCGGACGTGATCTGCAGCGCGTCGAAGAAGTGGTAGCAGGTGACGATTGCGACCAGCGGCAGCGCGGCGGCGGCCACGGCCGGGTTCGGTGTGTAGCCGCCGACGATCAGCGGACGCAGCGTGAACACGAGCACGCCGTACGCGGCTGCGATCCCGCACGCGAGCATCACGCTGTGCCGGCCGAGCAGGCGTGCCTCGTCCGGGCGGCCGGCGCCGAGTGCGCGCGCCACCAGCGTCGACGCCGCGACGCCGATCGACAGCGGCGTCATGTACAGCACCGCGCCGATGTTGCCGGCGATCTGGTGGCCGGCGAGCGTCGTCGTGCCGAATTGCGCGATGAAGAGCGCCATGCACGTGTACGACGTGACCTCGATCAGGTACGACAGGCCCATCGGCACGCCGAGCTTCAGGATCGCCTTCTGGCGTGCCCAGACGGGCCAGCAAAAGCGCGAGAAGATCGAAAGCGGCGAGAACACGTCGAGCTTTGCGAGCAGCGTGAAGCCGATCAGCGCGAGCGCCCAGTTGATCAGCGTGCTGGCGAGCCCGCAGCCGGGGCCGCCGAGGGCCGGCACGCCGAGGCCGCCGAAGATGAACCACACGTTGAGCGGAAACTTGAGCAGCAGCGCGCCGACCTGCAGGATCATCGCGAGGCGCGGCTTGCCGGCTGCGTTGGTCAGCGCGTTGTAGATCCGGAACACGAGGCTCGCCGGCAGGCCGTACGACAGGATCCGCAGGTAATCGACCGTGCGGTCGTGCAGCGCGGGCGGCGCGTGGGCGATGTGCAGCAGCGGTTCGGGAAAATGCAGCAGCAGGAAGCCGGGCACCGCGAGCATCAGCGCGAGCCACAGCGCCTGGCGGACCTCTTCGCCGATTTCCGCGTAGCGCCGCGCACCGTACAGTTGCCCGGTGATCGGCTGCAGCGCGGACAGGATGCCCGTCATCCCGATGTAGACCGACACGTAGATCGACGAACCGAGCCCGAGTGCGGCCAGGTCGATGGCCGAATAGCGGCCGACCATTGCCGTGTCGATCACGCCGAACGCGATGATCGCGAGCTGGCCGACGAGCACCGGCCATGCGAGACCGACGATCCGGCGGATGTCGGCGAACATCGTCAATCGACCGTCCGGTGGCGCGCGCCGCGGCGCTTGACGGGCGCCGTCGGCCGCTCGATGCGCTCGTACAGGCGGAAGCGTTCGTCGCGGTCGGCGACGCGGCGGCCTTCCCACACGAGACGCCACACGTATTGCGACATCGCGCTCGGCTCGCCGAAGTCCGCGCGATCCTGGCGCAGGATCACGTCGCAGTCGCCCGAGAACTCGAAGTGCATGTCGCCGAAGTATGCGAAGGTCGCGATCTGCGCATCGCCGAGCCGCACGGGCGAGATGCATTCATAGTCTTTCGGCAGATGCGACGCGATCTGTTGCGCGACGTCGCTGTAGGTCCGGCCGTAGTTGACGATCGGCAGCCACAGCGTCATCAGCAGCACCCACATCAGCGTGGTGCCCGCGCCCGACAGCACGACGCTGCGCCACAGCACCTTCGGCTGGCGCGAGATGCGCCAGCGCGCGAGCAGGCACCAGCATACGGTGACGATCACCGCGCAGATGAACGACAGGATCTTGAAGTGCGGTTCGTAGCCCGGCACGAGGCGCGCGAGGTTGCGCGCGAGCGGGTGCGGGAAGCCGGTGAGCGACGCGAGCCATACGAGCCACACGAAGGTGCCGAGAATCGTGAAGCTCAGCACCGCGAACCAGTCGAATGCGTTGATCGCGCCGCGCTTGAGCGTCGGCAGCGCGAAGGTGGCGAGCACCGCGAGCGGCGGCAGCAGCAGCATGTACATGCGGTTCGACTGTTGGCTCTGCAGGATCACGAGCGCGACGAGCGGCACCACGACCGACAGCGGAATCGCGATGTGCGCGCGGCGGCGCATGCCGGCCCAGCTCCACCAGGCCCAGATCGCGAGCGGCCACGCGGGCCACGTGAACAGCGGCAGGTTCTTCGCCGCGTAGGCGAGCACCGCGGTCGGCGGGCCCGAGAAGCGCATCAGGCTGCCATGGATCCACTGGTTGAAGAACCACGCGGCGTCGTCGGGTGCCGCGTGGAACGCGGCGAGCGGCCACAGCGCGAAGATCGCGGCCGCGAGCGGCAGGCCGACCAGCGGCAGGCGCAGGTTGCGCATTTCCGGCGTGACGAGCCACAGCGCGGCGGTGCCGGCGAGCAGCGCGACGACGAGCACCGGGTTGCCGGACAGCGCGACGAGACCGATCGCGATGCCCCACCACAGCGCACCCTGCATCGGCTTGTCGATGCCGCGCACGATGCCGTACACGAACATCGCGATCCACGCGAACTGCGCGAGCTGCGGCGTGGTTTCGTGGCCGCGCTCCGCGAGCCCGAAGCACGCGACGAGGACCAGCAGCGCGCCGTCGGCGAGCGTGCGGCCGTAGTCGCGCGGCTCCGGCTCGCCGCCGAATGCGTACTTGAACGGCTGGACCTCGGCGCGCCGGCCGAGCAGGTAGGCGGCGTACCAGACGAACGCGCACGCGACGCAGAACAGCACGCCCGTGTCCACGCGCGACGCGTTGCTCGCGTCGACCCACGGCGCCAGCGCGCGGATCGACAGCGCGCCGAGCCAGTAGCCGAGCGGCCCGTCGGTCGTGATGAACTTGCCGACGAGATTCGGCAGCAGCCAGTCGTGCCAGCCGCCGGTGGCCATCGTCCACATCACGCCGAAACCTGCCGCGTCCTCGTTCTTCCACGGGTCGCGGCCGAACAGGCCGAACGCCGCGTAGACGAGGCAGAGCGTGAGCAGCAGCCAGCGCGGCAGCGCGCGCGTGGCGGAGGCGGTGAGACGAACGACTGGCTTCATGCAGATGAGCGATTTGTTATGGGCGGGCGGCCGGCGCGGTCATGCGCCCGCCGACGGCGCCGGATTCGAGCATCCGGCATTGTAGACGCGCCGGCCGTTGCGCGTCGGACGATTGCCCCGGCACCGGCCTGCGAGCGGTGTTTTCCCGGCGAGCGGAGACAAAAAAGGGCAGCCTGGGCTGCCCTTTCGTGCGGTACCGGTGCGTTGCAACCACCGGATCGGTGCGAAGCTTACTTCGCGACCTTGCCGCTGGCGCGTGCGCCGAACTTGTTCTTGAACTTCTCGACACGGCCTGCCGTGTCCATGATCTTTTGCTGACCCGTGTAGAACGAGTGCGATTCCGACGACACTTCGATCTTGGCGAGCGGGTAGGTCTTGCCTTCGTGTTCGATGGTTTCACGCGTCTGGATCGTCGAGCGCGTGATGAACTTGAAGCCGTTCGACATGTCTTGGAAGACGACTTCGCGGTAGTCCGGGTGAATGCCAGGTTTCATGATGTTCCTTGGTGAGAGCGGTAGCCAACCCGCCGCTTGCCGTGCCGGACCGCACGTATTTGCGCGATTCAGCCGACGTCAAGCCCGGCGCGAGCCACTTGCCTAAGGTCGAAAAACGGCGATTATGCCAGAAAATCAGACGGTTGACGAATAATTTTCACCGCGCGTCGAGGGCGCCCGTCCGGGCCGGATCCTGTCGATAGTAGCGGGCGAGCAGCCGGTAGAGTTCCGGAAATTCGGACTCGAACGCACGCGGTCGCACGAACAGCGCCTCGCTGCACACCGCGAAGAACTCCGACGGGTGATCGGCGGCATAGGGATCGATCAGCGAGTCGCGCTCGAAGCGCGCCCACGCGCGATCCGGCACCGCATCGACGCGCGCGCAGAACTGGTCGTACGCATGCTCGAACACGTCGGCCCACGCCTGCGCGTCGAGGTGCGGCGCGTGCCAGCGGCGAAAAAGGGGCGGATACCCGTCGGCCTCGCCGTTGACCATGTCGATCTTGTGCGCGAACTCGTGGATCACGACGTTGTACGCGTCGCGGCCGTCCGTCATCTGTGCGTCTTCCCACGACAGGATCACCGGGCCGCCTTCCCACGCTTCGCCGCTCGCATCCTGCTCGACTTCATGGACGACACCGTCCTCGTCCTGCACGGTCTTGCGGATGACGAATTCGCCCGGATACACGACGACGCCGACCCAGCCGTCGTACAGCGACAGATCGAGGTTCAGCACGGGCAGGCACGCCTGCGCGGCGATCGCGACGATCATCTCGTCGGTCAGCTCGAGCCCATGCGCGGTCGAGAACGATTTCTTCGCGATGAACAGGCTCGTCAGCTCGCGCAGCCGGCCCAGGTCGCCGGGCGACAGCGCGTCGAGGAACGGCAGGCGTGCGACGGTGTCCTGCCACAGCGCATCGGGAATCGGATGGCTGCGCAGCGCGCGGTCGCGGCGGCGGTCGTCGAACCAGCGGGTCAGTTTCGAGAGCATGGAGGCAGCGCGGGAGAATCCAAAGCCTGTCTTTTAACTCAATCGATCTCTTTTTGCCATGCCGCGAAGAGGCCGCCGACGAGCGCGACACCCGCGAGGAAATAGAAACCGTCGAGCGACGCGAGAAACGACGCCTGTTGCGCGACCATCCGGGCGACAGATGCGATCGCGAGGGCGTGCGCCTCGCTCAGTGCATGGCCGGCGGCCGCATAGCTGTGCGTGAGTGTGTCGACCGTTTGCTGGAACAGCGGATCGAACACGTTCGCGCGCTCCACGAGCCGCGTCTGATGTACCGCCAGTCGGTGCTGCTCGACGATGATCACCGACGACGTCGCGAACGAGATCGTCAGTTGTCGCACGATGTTCTTCAGCCGGTAGCCATGCGTGTATTCGTCGATCGCGAAGATGCGGAACGTCAGGTTCGCGACCGGCAGCACGATGAACAGCAGCAACAGCCCGCGCAGCAGCAACGGGACGATCAGCGCGGCCTCGCCGACCTGGGGCGTCATCCGCGTCATCCACAGCGCGGCGACGATCGCGATCGCGAACCCCGGCACGACGAACCATTTCTTGTGCGTGACGCGCTTCGCATGGCGCAGGTAGGCGAACAGCGCGGTGGCCGAGATCAGCGACATCGTGCCGACCAGGCGCCCGGCGTTCTCGACCGGATAGCCGAGCCCGCCTTCGAGCAGGCGGGAGGTCAGGTAGCTGAAGCCCGTCGACTCGTAGTAATAGAACATGTACAGCAGCAGCCCGACCTGGAACGTGCGCTCGCGAAACGCATGCAGTCGCACGAGCGGCGTCGGATGGTTCCACTGGTGATACGCGAACCACGCGAGCGCGCCGAGGCCCGCGATCGTCAGCAGGATCAGCATCGGCGAGCCGCTGTAGAGCTGGTAGTGCACCTGCTGCAGCACGATCTGCAGGGCGCCTTGCGCGAGCGCGAACACGACGTACGGCCAGAAATGCCCGGAGCCACGTTCGTCGTCGGGCGTCCTGCCCGAATCGGGCAGCGTGACGAGCGCGAGAATCGCGAACGCGATGCCCGTGGGCGCGGTGCACGCGAACAGCGCGCGCCACGTCGAATGCGCGACGAGCAGCCCGCCGACGATCGGTGCAAGCGCGCTGCCGAGCAGGATCATGATCAGGAACGCGCGCGTGGCGGGCGGCCGCTCCTGCGGCTTGAAGCTGATCTGGATCAGGATCCGGCATGCACCCATCATCGGGCCGATGAAGTAGCCCTGGAAGCCGCGCGCGAACGCGAGCTCGAGCGATGTGTCGGCAAGCGCCGCCGCGATCGCGCCGAACGAGAACATCAGCATGCAGCCGGCGACGTAGCGGCGATGCCCGAGCCGATCGACCCACCATTGCTGCTGCAGGATGCCGAGCACGGCCGTGACCGCATACGCGCTCGACGACCACACGAGTTCGTCGGGCGATGCGTTGATGCCACCCGCGATATAGCTCGCGAAGAACGAGAAGGCCGCGTTGTCGAAGTAGTCGATGCCGGTGACGAGCGCGAGCGCCCACGGGAACAGGTCCGCGCGCAGGTTCGCGCGGCTCCACAGTGGCGGGCGACCTGGCGCGACGTTCATTCCCGGTCCTTGCGCGCGCGCCGCGTGCCGGCTTCGGCTTGCCGCTGCGCGATCAGCGTGTCGGGGTTTTCGCCGGCGAGGCGACGTTCGATGTAGTCGATGTCGTGCTGCAGTTCCTTGCGCAGCGCGACGGCTTCCTTCAACTCGCGCTGGACGGCCGCGATCCGCCGATCGAGCGTGTCGATTTGCCCGGCGAGCCCCGAGCGGATGTCGCGCAACGATGCGTCCGAATAACGGCGCCGGCCGTCGCCCGTTTCTTCCAGCGGGCGCTTGAGCATCTCGGTGATGCCGTGTAGCGAAAAGCCGAGCGCGCGCAGCCGCAGGATGCGGGCGAAGCGTTCGAGATCGGCTTCGTCGTAAAGGCGATAGCGGCCGCCGCTGCGTGACGGCGTGACGAGCCCGCGCTCTTCGTAATACTTCAGTGTGCGCGGTGTGACGCCGAGCCGCGACGCCGCGTCGCTCACGGTCAGCAGCGAGGGGGAAGTGTCGTTCGGCATCGGGATGGCGGGGTCTGGGTCGGGGCAATGGCGCGATTATAGATCAACCTGTACGTTCACGTTCAGGTTGGCATGAAAAAACGGCCGCCGGGCGAAACGCGCGGGCGGCCGTTCGTTGCGGGGCGGGGGCGATCAGCCGCCGCGGCGCATCAGGTCGAAGAACTCGGAGTTGCTCTTCGTCTGGCGGATCTTGTCGAGCAGGAATTCCATCGCCTCGACTTCGTCCATGTCGTGAATGAACTTGCGCAGCACCCAGATCTTTTGAAGGATCTCGGGCTTGATCAGCATTTCTTCGCGGCGCGTGCCCGACTTGTTCAGGTTGATCGACGGATAGACGCGCTTTTCCGCGAGACGACGCTCGAGGTGCACTTCCATGTTGCCGGTGCCCTTGAATTCTTCGTAGATCACGTCGTCCATGCGGCTGCCGGTTTCGATCAGCGCGGTGCCGATGATCGTCAGCGAGCCGCCTTCCTCGATGTTGCGCGCCGCGCCGAAGAAGCGCTTCGGGCGCTGCAGCGCGTTCGCGTCGACACCGCCCGTCAGCACCTTGCCCGACGCCGGGATCACGGTGTTGTATGCGCGTGCGAGACGCGTGATCGAGTCGAGCAGGATCACGACGTCGTGCTTCATTTCGACGAGGCGCTTGGCCTTCTCGATCACCATTTCGGCGACCTGCACGTGACGCGTGGCCGGTTCGTCGAACGTCGAGGCGATCACTTCGCCGGCGACGGAGCGCTGCATTTCGGTCACTTCTTCGGGGCGCTCGTCGATCAGCAGCACGAACAGGATGACGTCCGGATGGTTCTGCTTGATCGCGTGTGCGATGTGCTGGAGCATCACGGTCTTGCCCGACTTCGGCGACGCGACGAGCAGGCCGCGCTGGCCCTTGCCGATCGGCGCGATCATGTCGATGATACGGCCCGTGACGTTCTCTTCGCCGCGCATTTCGCGTTCGAGCGACAGCGGCTTGTTCGGGTGCAGCGGCGTGAGGTTCTCGAACATGATCTTGTGTTTCGAGGCCTCGGGCGGCTGCCCGTTGACTTTGTCGACCTTCACCAGCGCGAAGTAGCGCTCGCCGTCCTTCGGCGTGCGGACTTCACCTTCGATGGTGTCGCCGGTGTGCAGGTTGAAGCGGCGGATCTGCGACGGGCTGATATAGATGTCGTCGGTGCTCGCGAGGTACGACATTTCCGGCGAGCGCAGGAAGCCGAAACCGTCCGGCAGCACTTCGAGCGTGCCGTCGCCGAAGATCGTCTCTCCCGTCTTGGCGCGCTTTTTGAGAATGGCGAACATCAGCTCCTGCTTGCGCAGGCGGTTCGCGTTTTCGATCTCCAGGCCATTGGCCATTTCGATCAGTTCGGACACGTGCAGAGACTTGAGCTCGGATAAATGCATACGGAGAACCCGCCAGGGAGGAGAAGCGACGAAAAGGAATAAGGGAGGAGGGCGAGCGGAAGCGCTCTGAGACTTAATGCGTCTTGTAGACGTTTTTTGATTCTAGCATACGCCGATTCGCGCCTGAGCGGCCGATCGGCGGCTTGACGGCGGACGTGTTGTCGGTTGACAACACGTCCGCGGAACGGCCGGTATTACAGGTGGCTGTCCAGGAATGCGGTGAGCTGCGACTTCGACAGCGCGCCGACCTTCTGCGCGGCGGCCGCGCCGTTCTTGAACAGGATCAGCGTCGGGATGCCGCGCACGCCGAACTTCGCGGGCGTTGCCTGGTTGTCGTCGACGTTGATCTTCGCGATCTGCAGCTTGTCGCCGTAATCCTTCGCGACTTCGTCGAGGATCGGGGCGATCATCTTGCACGGGCCGCACCATTCGGCCCAGAAGTCGACGAGCACGGGCTTGTCGGATTTGACGACGTCCTGTTCGAACGATGCGTCGCTGATGTGTTTGATCTGTTCGCTCATTGGGTCAATACCTCTTACGGTTCGGGGACTGCCTGCTCGGCGCGTTGCGGCGCTCCGGCGGCCTTATTGGCTACCGGCCGCTGCGGCAGGTCACTCCGCTCTCCGAAGGAAGGGCGTAAGCGCTGCATGGCGCGGCTCGCGGGTCGTTCGGGCGTCATATTAGCCTAAATTGCTATCTGCTGCGGGCAGCGATAGTAGCCGCTACGCGAGTAGGGGTACGACGCGCCGTTCGACCGTTGTGTCCCGAAGGTGGAGGCCGGCGTGCAAAATACAAGAGTCACGAAGCGTCACGATATATATTCGCAAGCCCGCGCTGGAGTGGCGCGCCCGTACGCGCGTCGGTTTGCTCGATCTTTCGCTTTGTTGCGAACAAACGGTCGCATTCGGCAGGAAGCGGTGATAGAATATGCCGTGACGGGCCTCCTCGCATGGTGGGGCGGTGAACCTGGTCAGGTCGGGAACGAAGCAGCCACAATCGTTTTCCGCCAGTGCCGAGGGTCGGGCTCGTCACCTTTCCTCTCGCCCCGTTCGCCGGGCGTTTTTTATTTCTGCGTCATTCTCCGTTTTACCTGCGTGTTGCCCGTTTTCCGCACCGTTTCGCGTGTCGGCGCAACGCAGCGTTACTGATACAATTTCCCGATGACCTATCAAGTTCTCGCACGCAAGTGGCGTCCGAAGGATTTCGCTTCGCTCGTCGGCCAGGAGCACGTCGTCAGGGCGCTCACGCACGCGCTCGATGGCGGGCGTCTCCATCACGCCTATCTGTTTACCGGAACCCGCGGCGTCGGCAAGACGACACTGTCGCGGATCTTCGCGAAGGCGCTCAACTGCGAAACCGGCGTCACGTCGCAGCCGTGCGGTGTGTGCCGCGCGTGCCGCGAGATCGACGAAGGCCGCTTCGTCGATTACGTCGAAATGGACGCGGCGAGCAACCGCGGCGTCGACGAAATGGCCGCGCTGCTCGAGCGCGCGGTGTACGCGCCCGTCGATGCGCGCTTCAAGGTCTACATGATCGACGAAGTGCACATGCTGACGAACCACGCGTTCAACGCGATGCTGAAGACGCTCGAGGAGCCGCCGCCGCACGTCAAGTTCATCCTCGCGACGACCGATCCGCAGAAGATTCCCGTCACCGTGCTGTCGCGCTGCCTGCAGTTCAATCTGAAGCAGATGCCGGCCGGGCACATCGTGTCGCATCTCGAACGGATCCTCGGCGAAGAGCGCATCTCGTTCGAGCAGCAGGCGCTGCGCCTGCTCGCGCGTGCCGCGCAGGGCAGCATGCGCGATGCGCTGTCGCTGACCGATCAGGCGATCGCCTATTCGGCGAACGAAGTGACCGAATCGGCCGTGTCGGGCATGCTCGGCGCACTTGACCAGACCTACATGGTGCGCCTGCTCGATGCGCTCGCGGGCGGCAACGGCCCGGAGATTCTCGCGATCGCCGACGAGATGTCGCTGCGCAGCCTGTCCTTTTCCACCGCGCTGCAGGATCTTGCGAGCCTGCTGCATCGGATCGCATGGGCGCAGTTCGCGCCGGGCTCGGTCCTCGACGAATGGCCGGAAGCGGCCGACCTGCGCCGCTTCGCGGAGACGCTGAGCCCCGAGCAGGTTCAACTGTTCTATCAGATCGCGACGGTCGGGCGCGCGGAGCTCGGCCTCGCGCCGGACGAATACGCCGGCTTCACGATGACGTTGCTGCGGATGCTCGCGTTCGAGCCGGCCGTCGGCGCCGGCAGTGCGCCGGGCGGTCAGCCGGCCGTGCCGCGTGCCGTATCCGCGCCCGCGTCGCCGCGTGTGGCTGCCGCCGCGTCGGCGGCGCCCAAGCCGTCTTCGGTACCGGCAGCCGCCGCGGACGCAGCGCGCCCGCAAGCGGCCGCTCCGGTCGCGCCTGCTGCGCGTCCGTCGCCGCCCCGGTCTGACGATCCCGTGACTCCGCCTGCCGTGAAGCCTGTTTCGACGCCGGCAGCGGCCGCGGCGCCGGTCGCGCCGCAGCCGGAAGCGAACGTGGCACCGCAAGCGGCGCCGACGAGCGATGCGTTGCCCACTGTCCGCAACGAACCCGAATTGCCTGCTGCCGCCAAGCGCAACGACGAACCGGCGCCGGCTGCCGAACAGGCGCCGCGTGCAGTGCCGGCCGAGTCCGCCGCGCGCCCGTCGGCCCGCGGGGGGGCGGCCGCCGCACTCGACGTGCTGCGCAATGCCGGCATGCGCGTGTCGTCCGAACGCTCGCGGACGGGCGGCGCGTCGAAACCGGCGCCGGCCCAGCCGGCCCCGGAGAAACCGGCGGCATCGCGACCTGCCGTGCAGGTGCCGACGCCGCGCGCTGCGGCACGCGCGCCGCAGCCGGCCGACACGCGTCAGGCCCCGCCGCCGTGGGAAGACATTCCGCCGGACGAATACGTGCCGCTCAGCGCCGACGAGATGTTCGGCGGTGCGGCGGACGACGGCTTCGTGCCTGTGTTCGACAGCGGCCCCGACGACGTGCGCATTGCGCCGAAGCCGGCTGAGGCCCGTCCGTCCGCGCCGGTCGACACGCGCCCGCTGCCGCCCGCGATCGCGCTCGATCCGGTCGGTTTCGACGGCGAATGGCCGGCGCTGGCCGCACGGCTGCCGCTGAAGGGCGTCGCGTATCAGCTCGCGTTCAACAGCGAGCTGACGGCCGTCGACGCGACGACGTTGAAACTGTCCGTGCCGGTGCCGCAGTATGCGGACGCCGCCCAGGTCGCGAAGCTGAAGGCCGCCCTGGCCGACGCGCTCGGCAAGCCCGTCGAGGTCGCGGTCGAGGTCGGGCCCGCACGGCGCACCGCGGCGGCGCTGGATGCGGCTGCGCGTGCGGCACGCCAGCGCGAGGCCGAGCAGGACATCCATGGCGATCCGTTCGTCCAGCAGCTCGTGCGTGACTTCGGCGCGCGTATCGTTGAAGGCTCGGTGCGGCCGCTCGCCGATTCGGCGCCGGACGGCACGCCTCCGACGCTGCATTGAACGAATCGCACCGCGACAGGCACAATCACGCCCGCACACATTGACCGGCACGCGCCGCGTGCCGGTTTTCACACGATCAAGAAGGAGTATTCCCATGTTGAAAGGCAACCTCGCCGGACTGATGAAGCAAGCGCAGCAAATGCAGGAAAACATGAAGAAGATGCAGGAGCAGCTTGCGCAGATCGAAGTCGAAGGGCAGTCGGGTGCCGGCCTCGTCAAGGTGACGATGACCTGCCGCAACGAAGTGCGTCGCGTGGCGATCGACCCGAGCCTGCTCGCGGACGACAAGGACATGCTCGAGGATCTGGTCGCGGCCGCGTTCAACGATGCCGTGCGCAGGGCCGAGGCGACGTCGCAGGAAAAGATGAGCGGCATGACGTCGGGCCTGCCGCTGCCCCCGGGCTTCAAGCTGCCGTTCTGAGCGCAGCGTCCATTCAGCTTTCAGCCGCCGTATGAAACAGCCGTCCGCCCTGTCCGCGCTCGTCGAAGCGTTGCGCGTATTGCCCGGCGTCGGGCCGAAATCCGCGCAGCGCATGGCGTACCACCTGATGCAGCACGATCGGGAGGGCGCGGAGCGGCTCGGCCGGTCGCTGCTGTTCGCGACCGAGCACCTGCAGCACTGCGAGAAGTGCAATACGTTCACGGAAGCGCAGATCTGCGAGGTGTGCAGCGACGAGGAGCGTGATCCGACGCTGCTGTGCGTCGTCGAGACGCCGGCCGACCAGATCATGCTCGAGCAGACGATGACGTATCGCGGGCTGTATTTCGTGCTGATGGGGCGGCTGAGCCCGCTCGACGGGATCGGCCCGAAGGAAATCCATTTCGACCGCCTCGTGCGGCGCGCGTCCGACGGGATCGTCAAGGAGGTCGTGCTCGCGACCAACTTCACGAACGAGGGCGAAGCCACCGCGCACTACCTCGGCCAGACGCTGAAGGCGCGTGGGCTCGCGGTCACGCGCCTCGCGCGCGGCGTGCCGGTGGGCGGCGAGCTCGAATACGTCGACGCGGGCACGATCGCCCGCGCGATGCTCGACCGCCGCACGATGTAAGCCGGGCGCCGCCGGCCGGCGGCGCCGTTTCTCATGTCAGGGAGACACATGAGCACCAGCCAGGGCCCCCTCGCGGGCGTCAAAGTGCTCGAATTCGGGACGCTGATCGCGGGGCCGTTCGCGTCGCGCCTCTTTGCTGAATTCGGCGCGGAAGTGATCAAGATCGAGGATCCGAACGGCGGCGACCCGCTGCGCAAGTGGCGCAAGCTGCATCCGGAGCAGGGCGGCACGTCGTTGTGGTGGTCGGTCCAGGCACGCAACAAGAAATCGGTCACCCTCAACCTGAAATCCGATGCCGGCAAGACGATCGCGCGGCAGCTCGCACGCGAGGCCGACATCGTGATCGAAAACTTCCGCCCGGGCCTGCTCGAGAAGCTCGGGCTCGGCTACGACGTGCTGTCGGCCGACAACCCCAGTCTCGTGATGGTGCGCCTGTCCGGCTACGGGCAGACGGGCCCGTACCGCGACCGGCCCGGCTTCGGCGCGATCGCCGAATCGATGGGCGGGTTGCGCCACATCACCGGCTATCCGGACCTGCCGCCGCCGCGCATCGGCATCTCGATCGGCGACTCGATCGCCGCGCTGCACGGCGTGATCGGCGCGCTGATGGCACTTCACCACCGCAAGGTGAACGGCGGCGCGGGGCAGGTGGTCGACGTTGCGCTGTATGAAGCGGTGTTCAACATGATGGAAAGCGTGGTCCCCGAGTACGGCGTGTACGGGATGGTGCGCGAGCGCACCGGCGCGTCGCTGCCGGGCATCGTGCCGTCGAACACCTACGCGTGCCGCGACGGCAGCATCGTGATCGGCGGCAACAGCGACCCGATCTTCAAGCGACTGATGAAGGCGATCGAACGCGACGATCTCGCCGACGATCCGGCGCTTGCACGGAACGATGGACGCGTGCCGCGCACGCAGGAGATCGACGATGCGATCGCCGCGTGGCTCGCGCCGCGCACGATCGACGAGGCGCTCGTCGTGCTCAACGCGGCCGACGTGCCGGCCGGGCGCATCTACAGCGCCGCCGACATGTTCACCGATCCGCAGTTCGTCGCGCGGCAGATGATCCAGCGTTTCAAGCTGGCCGACGGCACCGACATTCCACTGCCGAACATCACGCCGAAGCTGTCCGACACGCCGGGTGAAACGCGCTGGCTCGGGCCCGAACTCGGCGAGCATACGGACGAGGTGCTGCGCGGCCTCGGCTACGACGCACAGGCGATCGCCGCGCTGCGCGAGGCCGGCGCGATCTGAGCGCCCCAAGACCGGGCGCTTCGCGTCGGGCCTCCGCGAGGGCAACCTCTCCCGACGGGCACCCTTCAGGGCGGAAAGCGCTAGGCGGCATAACGTTGTCTCGCGCCTGCGGAACGCTGCCGCGCAATGCGGCGGCGCACCGTGCACGCAGGCCCGTCCGCAGCCGCCTGACTGTCGCTCTCGCGCCATCTTTCCTCGGTTACAATCGCCGGATGCGAATCCTACTCAGCAACGACGACGGCTATCTCGCCCCCGGTCTCGCCGCGCTCAGCGACGCGCTGCAGCCGCTTGCCGACCTCACGGTGATCGCGCCCGAGCAGAACTGCAGCGGCGCATCGAATTCCCTCACGCTGTCGCGGCCGCTATCGGTGCAGCGCGCGACGAATACGGGTTTCTTCTACGTGAACGGCACGCCGACCGATTCGGTGCACGTCGCGTTGACGGGGATGGCCGACGCGAGGCCCGACCTCGTCGTGTCCGGGATCAACAACGGCCAGAACATGGGCGAAGACACGCTCTATTCAGGGACAGTTGCGGCCGCCACCGAAGGCATCATGTTCGGCGTGCCGGCCATCGCGTTTTCGCTGGCCGAGAAGGGCTGGGCGCATCTGGCGGACGCGGCGCGCGTCGCCGCGGAAATCGTCGAACACTATCTCGCGCATCCGCTGCCCGGTCAGCCGCTGCTGAACGTCAATATTCCGAATCTGCCGTACGACGAACTGAAAGGCTGGCAGGTCACGCGCCTCGGCAAGCGTCACCCGTCGCAGCCGGTGATTCGCCAGACCGACCCGCGCGGCGAGCCGGTCTACTGGATCGGTGCCGCGGGTGCGGCGCTGGACGCGAGCGAAGGCACCGATTTCCACGCCGTCGCAAACGGTTTCGTATCGATCACGCCGCTGCAGCTCGATCTCACGCATACGCAAATGCTGCCTGCGACGCGCGAATGGGTGCGCGCAGGAGGGCGGGCTTCATGAGCGGCGAGCGCGCGAAGCGGTTTCCGCTCGCGCTCGAAGATCTCAAGCGAGCGCCACGCAAATCGGAAGGCCGGGCCGGCGAACGCCATGCGGCGGGCGCGGTGCCGAAGGCCGTCGACAAGTCCGCCGCGGTGCTGAAGCCGGTGGCGGTGAAGACGGGCGTCGCCCGCCCGGTGCACGGCACGACCGCGAAGCCGGCGACCGCGCCGAAACCGACCGTGCCGAAGCCCGCGATGCCCAAGCCGGCTGCGCCGAGCGTCGCGCCGGCCGGTGCGTTCGCGCTGACTTCGGAACGTGTGCGCGAGCGCATGGTCGAACGCCTGCGCGCGAACGGCGTGACCGACGCGCGCGTGCTGGATGCGATGGCCGCGGTGCCGCGCCACATGTTCGTGGATCCGGGGCTCGCGACGCAGGCCTATGAGGATGCCGCGCTGCCGATCGGCCACCAGCAAACGATTTCAAAGCCGTCGGTCGTCGCGCGCATGATCGAGCTCGCGATGGCCGGCCGCACGCTCGAGCGCGTCCTTGAGATCGGCACCGGTTGCGGCTACCAGGCCGCGGTGCTGAGTCACGTGGCGCGCGACGTGTATTCGATTGAACGCATCAAGCCGCTCTACGAGCGCGCGAAGCTGAACCTGCGGCCGCTGCGCGTGCCGAACATCCGTCTGCATTACGGCGACGGGCGTGTCGGCCTGCCGGCTGCGGGCCCGTTCGACGCGATCGTGATCGCGGCGGCGGGGCTCGACGTGCCGCAGGCGCTGCTCGAGCAACTCGCGATCGGCGGGCGGCTCGTCGCGCCGGTCGGCGCGCAGAGCGGGCAGCCCCAGGTGCTCACGCTCGTCGAGCGCGTCGCGCACGCGCAATGGCGGGAGTCGCGGCTTGATCGCGTTTTCTTTGTCCCTTTAAAATCCGGAGTGATTTGAAACCGATGAGTATGTTGCGCGCGATGCAAAACAACCGAACCAGGGAACCGCTCACGTTCGCCCAGCGCGCGATCTGTGTGGCCGCGTTCTCCACGCTACTGGCCGCCTGTGCGACGCGGCTCGACAACGCGCCCGTCGTCGACCGCTCCGGAACGCTCGGTACGACCGCCGCCGCGCAGCCGGCGGTGCCGCTCGGCCCGCCGCCGCCCGGCTTCTACCGTGTGAAACCGGGCGATACGCTGTACCGGATCGCGCTCGAAAACGGGCAGAATTATCGCGACATCGCCACGTGGAACAACCTGGCGAACCCGAACCAGATCGAAGTCGACCAATTGCTGCGCGTCGCGCCGCCGGGCGGTGCCGCGGTTGCCGGCTCGCCGGCTGCCGCGCCGATCGCCGGCGCTGCCGTCGCGACCGCACCGCTCAGCAGCGGTCCCGCGACGCCGGCCGCGGGCTCGTCGTCCGCGAGCACGCCGCCGGCTGCCGCCGCATCGAGCGATACGGCCGCAGCGCCCAGCGGCCCCGTGACGTTTGCATGGCCCGTGCGCGGCCCGGTGCTGAACGGTTTCGACGACGCGAAGAACAAGGGCGTCAATATCGGCGGCGCGTCCGGCGAGGCCGTGAAGGCGGCGGCCGACGGCCGCGTCGTCTACTCGGGCAACGGCCTGCGTGGTTACGGCAACCTCATTATCATCAAGCACGATGCAACTTACCTCACAGCGTATGCACACAATCGCGCTTTGATGGTAAAAGAGGGGGACGCGGTGACGAAGGGGCAAAAGATCGCCGAGATGGGTAACAGCGATGCCGACCGCGTGATGCTGCATTTCGAGGTTCGCCGGCAGGGTAAACCTGTCGATCCGCTGAAGTATTTGCCGCCTCAATAACCGAGACGACCATGCCGAAATCGAAGCGCCACGAGCCGCAAGCCGAGTCTGAGAAGATCAGTCGTGCCACGCAAGCATCGGCGGAGCGAGCTGGCGCTTCGACGGACGACGAAGACGACGTCGCGGAAAACGAACGTGATCTCGAGGCGCGCGACGCCGAAACGGACGGCGACGACGAGCGCGAAGGCCGTGCGGAAGCCGCGCCCGACGTCGACGATTTCCGCGCATTGCTGCAGGCCGAACTCACGGCCGACACGATCCAGCATTACCTGAATCGCATCAGCGTGAAGCCGCTCCTGACCGTCGAGGAGGAGCAGCGCTATTCGCGTCTCGCGAAGGCTGGCGAATTCGAGGCGCGGCAGGTGATGATCGAGCGCAACCTGCGTCTCGTCGTCAGCATCGCGAAGGGTTACCTGAACCGCGGCGTGCCGTTGCTTGACCTGATCGAGGAAGGCAACCTCGGCCTGATGCACGCGATCGAAAAATTCGACCCGACGCGCGGCTTTCGTTTCTCGACCTACGCGACATGGTGGATCCGCCAGAGCATCGAACGGGCGATCATGAACCAGGCTCGCACCGTGCGCCTGCCCGTGCACGTGATCCGCGAGCTGAACCAGGTGCTGCGTGCGAAGCGCCACCTCGAAAAGAATTCGATGTCGACGGGCGAGGCGGCCGAGCGCCGCGAAGCCAGCATCGACGACATCGCCTATCTCACCGGCAAGACCGCCGAGGAAGTCACCGACATCCTCGCGCTCAACGAGCACACCGCGTCGCTCGACGCGCCGCTCGATCTCGATCCCGCGAGCAGTCTGCTCGACCTGCTGCCCGACGACCAGAGCCAGTCGCCCGACGCCGAGGTGCAGCACCGCGAACTCGAGACGCTGACGCGCGCGTGGCTGTCGCGGCTGTCCGACAAGCATCGGCACGTGATCGAGCGTCGCTTCGGCCTGAACCACATCGAACCGGCCACGCTCGAGGAGCTGGCCGACGAGATGGGGCTCACGCGCGAGCGCGTGCGGCAGATCCAGCAGGAAGCGCTGGTGCGCCTCAAGCGGTTCTTTGCCTCCAACGGCGTGCGCAAGGACGCCGTTCTGTAACCGATGACTCCGATTCTCGTTTTTGACATCGAGACCATTCCCGATGTCGACGGCATTCGCCGTCTGGAAGACCTGCCCGCGACGCTCGACGATGCCGCGGTGGCCGAACATGCGTTCGCCGCGCGCCGCGAGAAGACCGGCAGCGATTTCCTGCCGCATCACCTGCAGCGCATCGCGGCGATCTCCTGCGTGTTCCGCGACAACAACGGTTTTCGCGTGCGCTCGCTGGGCACGCCCCAGGACAACGAGGCGACGCTGGTCCAGTCGTTCTATCGCGTGATCGAGAAATACACGCCGCAGCTCGTGTCGTGGAACGGCGGCGGCTTCGATCTGCCGGTGCTCCACTACCGTGCGCTCGTGCACGGGATCCCCGCGACGCGCTACTGGGATCTGGGCGAGGACGACCGCGACTTCAAGTGGAACAACTACATCTCGCGCTATCACTCGCGACACACCGATCTGATGGACGTGCTCGCGATGTATCAGGCGCGCGCGAATGCGCCGCTCGACGCGCTCGCGAAGCTGTGCGGTTTTCCGGGCAAGCTCGGGATGGACGGCAGCCAGGTGTGGCCCGCGTTCCAGGACGGCCGGATCGAGGAAATCCGCAACTATTGCGAAACCGACGTCGTCAATACTTACCTGCTGTATTGCCGGTTCCAGCTGATGCGCGGCGGCCTGACGCCGAGCGAATACGCTGACGAGATCCTGCTCGTGAAGAACGCGCTGGCACAGGAGCCCGCGTCGCATTGGGCCGAATACCTGGCCGGTTTCGAGGTGTGATGCGGGCGGCTCGCGCCGCGGCAGCGATCAATCGAGTTCGAGCACGACAGGCTGGTGATCCGACGCGCGCAGGTCGCCGTCGATCTCGCAGCGCGTGATGCGTGGCAGCAGCGTATCGGTCACGAACACGAAATCGCATGCGAGCGGTCCTTCCGACCATTGCGCCGTATCGTAGACGCCGGCAGTCGGCGGCGGCGTGCAGCACGGGTGGCGGGCAATCCACGCATCGGCGAACGGCGGCGCGTCGTCGATCGGCGCCAGCATGCGCCGGTACGCGTCGCTGTCGAACGCGCTGTTGAAATCGCCGCAGACGATCGCGTCGCGCGGCTGGCCGGTCGCGCTGAACGGCCCCGTCGCGTTTTCCGCCGGCGCGGGCCGGTCCGCGTGGGCGCAGGCCTCGCGATGCCGATCACGCAACGCATCGACCTGCGCGAGTCGCTGACGCGCCGAATAGAATTCGAGGTGCGTCGTGACGACCCGCAGCGGGCCCGACGGCGTCACCAGCTCGACGTCGAGCGCGACACGCGGCATTGACGGTGCGCCCGCGTCCGCCGGCCACGGCAGCAGGTGGCGCAGCACGCGCCGGACGGGTAGCCGGGACGCGATCGCATTGCCGAACTGGCGGCGCGGCGCGCCGGGTTCGAGCGCCGGCAAGTCGGCGCCGATCGCGTCGACGATCGTATAGCCGGGCAGCAAAGCCGCCAGTTCGGCGAACTGGTCGGGGCCCGGCCGGCCGGGGAGGGCGCCGAAGCCGCGCGTCACTTCCTGCAGACACAACACGTCGAAGTCGCCGAGCCCGCGGGCGGCGGCGATGGTGCGGGGGAGGTCGACGACGCCGTCCGCGTCCCGACCCCATTGAACGTTCCAGTCGATCAGTCGCATGGTCGAGTCTCCTGAGTCTTCCTCGAGCAGAATTTGTGCCGTTCATGGCCTGGCGCGGGACGCGGCGCATGCGGGCCGGCGGCAGACCGTTCCTGAATGACGCGACGCGGTAGACGCATCCATCTGGACGCTTGCGCCACGAAAGCAGGCGATGCGGGCTTTCGTCGTCTACAATCTCGCCTTCTTCAACGTTTTGTCAGGAAAAGCTGGTGTCCGAAGCCGTCCCCACTTCTGCGCGCAAATCGAAAAATGCGCCCGTCGCGCCCGGGCCTGCCCCGGTTCTCGAGATCGAATCGCTCGACATGGAAGCGCGCGGTGTCGGCCGCACGACGACCGAAGACGGCTCGCCGGGCAAGGTCATCTTCGTCGAGGGCGCACTGCCCGGCGAGCGCGTGACCTATTCGAGCTATCGTCGCAAGCCGAGCTACGAGCAGGCGACCGTTGTCGATATTCTGCGCCCGAGCGTGCTGCGCACGCAGCCGAAGTGCAAATTCTTTGGCACCTGCGGCGGCTGCTCGATGCAGCACCTCGACATGCGTGCGCAGGTGGCGATCAAGCAGCGAGTGCTCGAGGACAACCTGTGGCACCTGTCGAAGCTGCGCGCCGAGACGGTGTTCGCGCCGATCCACGGCCCGTCGTGGGGCTACCGCTACCGTGCGCGCCTGACCGTGCGCAACGTCGCGAAGAAGGGCGGCGTGCTGGTTGGATTCCATGAAAAGAAGAGCAGCTATGTCGCCGACATGACGAGCTGCGAAGTGCTGCCGCCGCACGTGTCGGCGATGCTCGTGCCGCTGCGTCGGCTGGTGGAGGGGCTGTCGATCCGTGACCGGATGCCGCAGATCGAGCTTGCGGTCGGTTCGCAAGTCACGGCGCTGGTGCTGCGCGTGCTGGAGCCGATCAATGCGGATGACGAAGCGCTGCTGCGCGCGTTCGCGGACGAGCACAAGGTGCAATTCTGGCTTCAGCCGAAGGGTCCGGACACGGTCACGCCGTTCTATCCGCTCGACGTGCCGCTCGACTACACGCTGCCGGAGTTCGGCATCCGCATGCCGTTCAAGCCGACCGACTTCACGCAGGTCAACCATCAGATCAACCGCGTGCTGGTGGGCCGCGCACTGCGCCTGCTCGCGCCGTCGCGCGACGATCGCGTGCTCGACCTGTTCTGCGGGATCGGCAACTTCACGCTGCCGCTGGCGCGGCTGTCGCGCGAGGTGATGGGCATCGAAGGCAGCGAGACGCTGACGACGCGTGCGCTGGCGAATGCGCGCGAGAACGGTGTCGACGGCCACACGACGTTCGCGTGCCGGAACCTGTTCGAGGTCGCGGGCGACGACCTCCGTGCGCTCGGCGCGTTCGACAAGTTCCTGATCGATCCGCCGCGCGAAGGCGCGCTCGCGGTGTCGAAGGCGCTGGCCGAAATCGCGCAGAGTGGCGAAGGCCCGCTGCCGAAGCGCATCGTCTACGTGTCGTGCAACCCGTCGACGCTCGCGCGCGACGCGGGCCTGCTCGTGCACGAGGCCGGCTATCGGCTGAAGGGTGCCGGGGTCGTGAACATGTTCCCGAATACGTCGCACGTCGAATCGATCGCGCTGTTCGAGCGCGATTGAGCGGACGGGCGGCGGACGTAAAAAAACCGGCCCTCGAGGCCGGTTTTTTCATGGTGTGCAGCGACCGTCAGTTGCGGTTGCCGCCGAAGATGCCCAGAAGCGCGAGCAGGTTCGTGAACACGTTGTACAGATCGAGGTAGATCGCAAGCGTAGCCGAGATGTAGTTCGTCTCGCCGCCGTTCACGACGCGCTGGACGTCGAACAGCATGTAGGCCGAGAAGATCGCGATCGCGAGCACGGACACGGTGAGCATCAGCGCCGGCAGTTGCAGGAAGATGTTCGCGACCGAGGCAAGCAGGATCACGATCACGCCCATGAACAGCCACTTGCCGAGCCCCGAGAAGTCACGCTTGCTGACCGTGGCGATCGTCGCCATCGCGGCGAAGATGATGCCGGTGCCGCCGAACGCGAGCATGATCAGCGACGGGCCGTTCGAGAAGCCGAGAATGAAGCTCAGCAGGCGCGACAGCATCAGGCCCATGAAGAACGTGAAGCCGAGCAGCACGAACACGCCGGCCGCGCTGTTTTTCGTCCGCTCGATCGCGAACATGAAGCCGAACGCGATCGCGAAGAACGCAAGCAGGCTCATCATCGGGCTCGTGGCCGCGAACAGCGAGAAGCCCGTCGCGACGCCGACCCATGCGCCCAGCACCGTCGGCACCATCGACAGCGCGAGCAGCCAGTACGTGTTCCGCAGCACGCGATTGCGAACCTCCGCGGTGCTGACGGAGCCGCCGCGGCCGAAATTGTACGGATAGTCGTTCATGGTTTCTCCTAACATTGAACGCGTGGGCGTCCCGGGGCCGGTTCGGCGCACGCGGTGTGCGGCGCAGCAAACCGGAGCAGCTATGGCTAAGATACGTTCCGCGCCGCGAGGTTTCAATGGACGGCGGCGCAAAAACATATGGATTCTGAACCTTTCACTCGTGTAAGGGTTCAATCGCAATGATACACGGGATCGTGCTACAATAGCGGATTCATTTGAACCTGTAACTTCTTAATTTCTTGGAGTTTTTATGGCAATCGAGCGCACCCTGTCGATCATCAAGCCGGATGCGGTGGCAAAGAACGTGATCGGCCAGATCTACAGCCGTTTCGAAGGCGCCGGCCTGAAGATCGTCGCATCGCGCATGGCACACCTGTCGCGTGCGGACGCAGAGAAGTTCTACGCAGTTCACGCAGCACGTCCGTTCTTCAAGGATCTCGTCGATTTCATGATCTCGGGCCCGGTGATGATCCAGGTTCTGGAAGGTGAAGGCGCGATCCTGAAGAACCGCGACCTGATGGGCGCGACGGATCCGAAGAAGGCGGAAAAGGGCACGATCCGCGCCGACTTCGCCGACAGCATCGACGCGAACGCCGTGCACGGCTCGGACGCTGCCGAAACGGCCGCGGTCGAAATCGCGTTCTTCTTCCCGGAAATGAACGTCTACTCGCGCTAAGCCCTGGCTGGCAACAAGTAGGCAGGATTCAGCGCACGCGGCAAGGCAGCACATCATGACGAGCGAAACTTCCGTCAATCTTCTCGACTTCGATGCCGAGGGTCTTGTCGCGTACTGCGGCAGCCTCGGCGAGAAGCCGTTCCGCGCCAAGCAGTTGCAGCGCTGGATCCATCAGTACAACGCCGGCGATTTCGACGGCATGACCGACCTCGCGAAGTCCCTGAGAGAAAAGCTCAAGGGCCGCGCGTCGATCGTGATGCCCGATATCGTCAGCGATCACGTTTCCACCGACGGCACGCGCAAGTGGCTGATCGACGTCGGAAACGGCAATGCGGTCGAAACCGTTTTCATCCCGGAAGAGACGCGCGGCACGCTGTGCGTGTCGTCGCAGGCCGGATGTGCGGTCAACTGCCGCTTCTGCTCGACGGGCAAGCAGGGTTTCTCCCGCAATCTGTCGACAGCCGAAATCATCGGCCAGCTCCGGATGGCCGAATTTGCACTGCGTGCGTCGCTTGGTCGCGCGCCCGGTCCGAACGGCAAGGCCGAACGGGTCGTCACCAACGTGGTGATGATGGGCATGGGCGAGCCGCTGCTGAACTACAGCGCGGTCGTGCCCGCGATGCGGCTGATGCTCGACGACAACGCCTACGGCCTGTCGCGCCGCCGCGTCACATTGTCGACGTCCGGCGTGGTGCCGATGATGGACCGCCTCGGCGCCGAACTGCCGGTCGCGCTCGCCGTTTCGCTGCACGCGCCGAACGACGCGCTGCGCGACGAGCTGGTGCCGCTCAACAAGAAGCATCCGCTTCGCGAGCTGATGGCCGCGTGCCAGCGTTATCTGAAAGTTGCGCCACGCGACTTCATTACTTTCGAATACTGCATGCTCGACGGCGTCAACGACACCGAAGCGCATGCGCGCGAACTGCTGGCCGTCACGCGCGACGTGCCCTGCAAGTTCAATCTGATCCCGTTCAATCCGTTTCCGGAATCGGGCCTCATCCGCTCGAAGCCGGAGCAGATCAAGCGTTTCGCACAGGTCCTCATCGACGCGGGTGTCGTCACGACCGTGCGCAAGACACGCGGCGACGACATTGACGCCGCGTGCGGCCAGCTGGCCGGCGCCGTGAAGGATCGCACGCGACTGGCGGAGCGAACGGGCGCAGCAGCAAAAATCATCGAAGTTCGGGCGGTTTGACGGGGATGCCCGAACCTTTTGGCGGTACAACACGCGAATAGCGATCGGTCGCGGCGCCTCGGCGCCGCGCATGATATGGACGGTTGCGGGGGCCGGCGGCGCCCGCCAGTGAAGAAGAATCGACGCGAGGACAAGGATGAGTGAGCCGCAGCCGACAAACGGCGCAGAGACGAATGCCGCGAAGCCGGCGCAGGCAGGGCTTGAAACGCTGGCAGCCGTCGGCAGCCGGCTGGCGCAGCTCCGGGAAGCCAAGGGTTGGACGGTCGACGACGTGTCGGCGCGGCTCAAGGTCGCCCCGCAGAAGCTGCGTGCGCTCGAGGCAGGCGACATCAGCCATTTGCCCGGCGTGACGTTCGCGCTCGGCGTCGTGCGCAGCTACGCGAAAATGCTTGGTGTCGATCCCGAGCCGTTTGCGCAGGCATTGCGCCGCGAGCGGGGCGTGCCGGAGGTCGATCTGTCGATGCCTGCGTCGTCGGGGACGGATCTGCCGCGTGGTCGCGTGTCGATTCCGCTCGGCGGCTCGTCGCGCCATCATCCGTGGCTGTGGGGAACGGCGATCGTTGTCGTCGCGGTGATCGCGGTGCTCATGTGGCACACTGGCGGCGATTCGTCGAGTTGGCTCGCGCGCTTCAAGGGCGGCGGCGACACCGAACATGCGTCGGCGGCGAGCGCGCCGGCGGCGTCTTCCGCCGAAGAGGCGGGCGCGGGCGGCGCGTCGACGGCAGTCGGCAATGACGTCCCGGCGCAGGTTGCAGCATCCGCCGCGGCACCGCAGGTTGTTGCGTCGGCTGCTCCGGTTGCTTCAGCCCCGGCCCCGACGGCCGTCGCGCCTGCGTCGCAACCGATCGTTGCGACGGCAGCGGCGAGCAGCGCGGCCGCGGCGGTGCAGCCCGCGAGCGTCGCGGTGGCGGCAGGCCAGTCGATGGTCGAACTGAAGGTCAAGCAGGATTGCTGGTTCAGCGTGCGCGACAAGAGCGGCAAGGAGCTGTTCTCGGCGCTGGTGCGGGCCGGCGAGACGAAGCAGGTTGCCGGCGACGGGCCGTTCAAGGTGACGATCGGCAACAAGGCAGGTCTTGATACGGTCGCGTTCGACGGAAAACCTGTCGATCCGGCGAAATATTCGGCAGCGCGGGGTAACGTGGCGCGGTTCACGCTGCCCTGACGTCAAGCGCCGTGACGCAGGTCTGTCCTGGACAGGCCGCGAGGGCACGGCGCTTTTTCAATTCATGCGCCGCCTCGCGGCGCATTCCGCGTAAATGGATCTATCGATGCAATCCGAAGCTCAATCCCCACGCAGCAGTCAGATTTGTTCAACCGAGCCGGTGTTCGGCGGGCATCAGCCGCGTCGCGTGTCGCATGCGGTGGATGTTCGTTGGGGCGGGCAGCTCGTGACGATCGGCGGCGATGCGCCGGTGCGCGTGCAGTCGATGACGAATACCGACACGGCCGATGCGATCGGCACGGCGATCCAGATCAAGGAACTCGCGAACGCGGGCTCCGAACTGGTGCGTATCACGGTCAATACGCCGGAGGCCGCGGCCGCCGTGCCGGCGATCCGCGAGCAGCTCGACCGGATGGGTGTGACCGTCCCGCTCGTCGGGGATTTTCACTACAACGGCCACCTGCTGCTGCGCGACTACCCGGGCTGCGCGGAGTCGTTGTCGAAGTACCGGATCAACCCGGGTAACGTCGGCCAGGGCGCGAAGCGCGACACGCAGTTCGCGCAGATGATCGAAGCCGCGGCGAAGTACGACAAGCCGGTGCGGATCGGCGTGAACTGGGGCAGCCTCGACCAGGATCTGCTCGCGCGCATGATGGACGAGAACGGCGCGCGTGCGCAGCCGTGGGATGCGCAAAGCGTGATGTACGAGGCGCTGATCCAGTCGGCGATCGGCTCGGCCGAGCGCGCGGTCGAACTGGGTCTCGGCCGTGACCGCATCGTGCTGTCGTGCAAGGTCAGCGGCGTGCAGGACCTGATCGCCGTGTACCGTGAGCTCGGCCGCCGCTGCGGCTTCGCGCTGCACCTCGGTCTGACCGAGGCCGGCATGGGCTCGAAGGGCATCGTCGCTTCGACGGCCGCGCTCGGCGTGCTGCTGCAGGAAGGGATCGGCGACACGATCCGCATTTCGCTGACGCCGGAGCCGGGCGCGTCGCGCACGGGCGAAGTGATCGTCGGCCAGGAAATCCTGCAGACGATGGGCCTGCGCTCGTTCGCGCCGATGGTGATCGCGTGCCCGGGCTGCGGCCGCACGACGAGCACGCTGTTCCAGGAACTCGCGATGCAGATCCAGACCTATCTGCGTGAGCAGATGCCGGTTTGGCGCAAGGAATATCCGGGTGTCGAAAAGATGAACGTCGCGGTGATGGGCTGCATCGTCAACGGCCCGGGCGAGTCGAAGCACGCGAACATCGGCATCAGCCTGCCGGGTTCGGGCGAAAACCCGGCCGCGCCCGTCTTCATCGACGGCGAGAAGGTCAAGACGCTGCGCGGTGAGCGGATCGCCGAGGAATTCCAGCAGATCGTCAGCGACTACGTCGCACGCAATTACGGCCGCACCGAGGCCCTGAACTAAATTCGTCCACACACACGAACGATGACTGAACAGAAACGCAAGATCGAGAAGCTCACCGGCGTCAAGGGCATGAACGACATCCTCCCGCAGGATGCCGGCCTCTGGGAGTTCTTCGAAGCTACCGTGAAATCGCTGCTGCGCGCGTATGGCTATCAGAACATCCGCACGCCGATCGTCGAACATACGCAGCTCTTCACGCGCGGCATCGGCGAAGTCACGGACATCGTCGAGAAGGAGATGTACAGCTTCACCGACGCGCTGAACGGCGAGAACCTGACGATGCGCCCGGAAAACACCGCAGCCGTCGTGCGTGCGTCGATTGAGCACAACATGCTGTATGACGGCCCGAAGCGTCTGTGGTACATCGGCCCGATGTTCCGTCACGAGCGTCCGCAGCGCGGCCGCTACCGCCAGTTCCACCAGGTCGGCGTCGAGGCGCTCGGCTTCGCGGGCCCGGATGCGGATGCCGAGATCATCATGATGTGCCAGCGCTTGTGGGACGACCTCGGCCTGACCGGCATCAAGCTCGAGATCAATTCGCTCGGCCTCGCCGAAGAGCGTGCCGCGCACCGCGTCGAACTGATCAAGTATCTCGAGCAGTTCGCCGATGTCCTGGACGAGGACGCCAAGCGTCGCCTGTATACGAACCCGCTGCGTGTGCTCGACACGAAGAACCCCGCGCTGCAGGAAATCGCGCAGAACGCGCCGAAGCTGATCGACTTCCTGGGCGACGAGTCGCGTGCCCACTTCGAAGGGCTGCAGCGCCTGCTGCTCGCGAACAACATCCCGTTCAAGATCAACCCGCGTCTCGTGCGCGGCCTCGACTACTACAATCTGACCGTGTTCGAGTGGGTGACCGACAAGCTCGGCGCGCAGGGCACGGTCGCGGCCGGCGGCCGCTACGATCCGCTGATCGAGCAGCTCGGCGGCAAGCCGACCGCCGCGTGCGGCTGGGCGATGGGCATCGAGCGCATTCTCGAGCTGCTGAAGGAAGAGGATCTCGCGCCCGAGCAGGAAGGTGTCGACGTGTACGTGGTGCACCAGGGCGAGACGGCGCGCGAACAGGCGTTCATCGCGGCCGAGCGTTTGCGTGATACGGGCCTCGACGTGATTTTCCACTGCAGCGCCGACGGCGGCCCGGCAAGCTTCAAGTCGCAGATGAAGCGGGCCGATGCGAGCGGTGCCGCGTTCGCGGTGATCTTCGGCGAAGAAGAGGTCGCGAACGGCACGGTCGGCGTGAAAGCGTTGCGCGGTGCGGGCGAGGATGGGGAAAAGAACGTTCAGCAGACCGTACCGGTCGAAAGCTTGACCGAATTCCTAATCAATGCGATGGTTGCATCCGCCGAAGACGGCGACGACTGATCGCGCTGGCATTCGCTCGACAAGAAAAGCCTGAAAAGGAAGGAATCGCTCGCCGATGAGTTATCACGACGAACAAGAATCGATTGAAAGTCTCAAGGCGTGGTGGGCCCGCTGGGGCAACCTCACCACGTGGATCGTGCTCGCGGCGTTGGTCGTCGCGGCCGGTTTCAACGGCTGGAATTACTGGCAGCGCCGTCAGGCCGCCGAGGCTTCCGGGTTGTACGAGCAGGTGCAGAAGGCCGCCGCCGCGAATGACAAGGCGACGATGGCCCGCGCGGCCGCCGACATGGAAAGCAAGTTCGGCAGCACGCCGTATGCGCAGATGACCGCACTGTCGGCGGCGAAGACGTTGTACGCGGCCGGCGACGCCGCCGGCGCGAAGGCGCAGCTGCAATGGGCCGTCGATCACGCCAAGGACGACGAGTACAAGCAGATCGCGAAACTGCGTCTCGCATCGCTGCTGCTCGACGAGAAGGCGTACGATGCGGGCCTCGCGCTGCTGTCCGGCACGCCGGTCGATGCATTCAAGGGCCTCGTGGCCGATCGCCGTGGCGATCTGCTTGCGGCGCAAGGCAAGACCGACGATGCGCGCGCCGCGTACAAGCTCGCGCTCGCGGGCCTGTCGCAGGACGACCAGTCCGCGCGTCAGCTCGTGCAGTTCAAGCTCGATGCGCTCGGCGGCTGATCCCGGCCCCCTCAACCTCTTAACTCTGCTTCGCTAACCGATGAATTTGCTGAAACGTTACGCTGTGCCCGTAGCCTGCGCGGCGGCTGTCCTGGCATTGGCGGCCTGCTCGTCGTCGAAGGACGCGCGCCGCGTGCCGACGCCGCTCACCGAGTTCAAGCCCGTCATGGACGTGCAACAGGTCTGGAAGGCGAGCGTCGGCAAGGGCGGGCGCTATCTGTTCTCGCCGGTGGCCGTTGGCGACGCCGTCTACGCGGCGGGCGAGAACGGTTCGGTCGAGAAGATCGACGCGAAGACGGGCCAGACGCTATGGCGCGCGAAGGTCGGTTCGGACCTGTCGGCCGGGGTCGGCAGCGACGGCACCCTGACCGCGGTCGGCGCATTGAAGGGCGGCGTGTTCGTGCTGGGCCCCGACGGCAAGCAGCTGTGGAAGACGAGCGTGCAGGGCGAGATCTTCTCGCCGCCGCTGGTCGGCAACGGTCTCGTGATCGTGCGCACGATCGACGGCCAGGTGATCGCGTTCAATGCGCAGACGGGCGAGCAGAAGTGGAACTACCGCAACCGCGCGGTGCCGCTGAACCTGCGCGTGTCGGCCGGCATGACCTTCGCGGGCGATGCGGCTGTGCTGGCGGGCTTCCCCGGCGGCGGTCTCGTCGCGATCAACCTGCAGACGGGCGAGCCGTTCTGGCAGACGCCCGTGTCGTTCCCGAAGGGCGTGACCGAAGTGGAGCGCATCAACGACGTCAGCGGTCCGCCGACGCTCGTGGGTGCCGAAGCGTGCGCGGTCACGTTCCAGGGCCAGCTCGGCTGCTTCGACGCGAACTCGGGCCGTCCGCTGTGGGAAAAGGCGTTCTCGAGCCGCAGCGGTCTCGCGCAGGATGATTCGGTCGTCGCCGGCGGCGACGACTGGTCGGTCGTGACGGCCTACGACGCGGCGAGCGGCAACCAGCTCTGGCGTAACGACAAGCTGAAGAGCCGCGACGTCGGCGTGCCCTACCTGCTCGGCCATGCGGTCGTGATGGGCGACTACCAGGGCTTCGTGCACTTCCTGTCGCGCGAGGACGGCAGCTTCATCGCCCGAATGAAGACCGACGGCAGCGCGATCACCGCGGCGCCGGTCCTGGCGGGCAATACGCTCGTCGTGCAGACGAAGGACGGCGGTCTGTACGGGTTCCGTCCGCGCTGACGCGCACGTAACAGGCGCGAATGCGGCGCGGCGGGCTCGTCCCGCGCGCCGCGGTCGCGCGACATGAAGGCGGCCGGTGTCCCCGGCCGCTCGGTATTTGAAAGGCAGTTCGAAACGAAAGACGACGGCGCGCAACGCGCGCCCGGCGCGCGCATCCGGCGCGGCGCGAATTCGTGATATTTTCATTCAGCGCAGCCGCCCGCAGCAGCGGGCCTCCCGCTGCTGCGCATCACCGTAGAAAACACAGATGAAACCGGTCATTGCCCTCGTTGGGCGCCCCAATGTGGGGAAATCCACGCTGTTCAACCGGCTCACGCGTTCGCGCGATGCGCTGGTCGCCGACTTGCCGGGCCTGACGCGCGATCGCCATTATGGCGAAGGGCGGGTCGGCGCACGGCCGTATCTGGTCGTCGATACCGGCGGCTTCGAGCCCGTCGCGAAGGACGGCATCCTGCACGAGATGGCACGTCAGACGCGCCAGGCCGTCGAGGAAGCCGACGTCGTCGTGTTCATCGTCGACGGCCGTAACGGCCTCGCGCCGCAGGACAAGTCGATCGCCGACTACCTGCGCAAGACTGGCCGGCCGATCTTCCTGGTCGTCAACAAGGCCGAGGGGATGAAGTACACGGCGGTCGCGACGGACTTCTACGAGCTCGGGCTCGGCGATCCGCGCGCGATCTCGGCCGCGCACGGCGACGGCGTGACCGACATGATCAACGAGGCGCTGGAAGTTGCATACGCGGGCCAGCCCGAGGAAGCGGACGAGGACGATCCGTCGCGCGGCATCAAGATAGCGATCGTCGGCCGGCCGAACGTCGGCAAGTCGACGCTCGTGAACGCGCTGATTGGCGAGGACCGCGTGATCGCGTTCGACATGCCGGGCACGACGCGCGATTCGATCTACGTCGACTTCGAACGTAACGGCAAGAAATATACGCTGATCGACACCGCGGGCCTGCGCCGCCGCGGCAAGGTGTTCGAGGCGATCGAGAAATTCTCGGTCGTGAAGACGCTGCAGTCGATCTCGGACGCGAACGTCGTCATACTTCTGCTGGATGCGCAGCAGGACATTTCCGACCAGGACGCGCACATCGCCGGCTTCGTCGTCGAACAAGGCCGCGCGCTCGTGATCGGCGTCAACAAGTGGGACGGTCTCGACGATCACGCACGCGATCGCGCGAAAGCGGATTTGACCCGCAAGCTGAAATTCCTCGACTTCGCGAAATCGCACTACATTTCGGCCGCGAAGAAGACCGGCATCGGCGCGCTGATGCGCTCGGTCGACGACGCGTACGCGGCGGCGATGGCGAAACTGCCGACGCCGAAGCTCACACGCGCGCTGATCGAGGCGGTCGAGTTCCAGCAGCCGCGGCGTCGCGGTCCGGTGCGTCCGAAGCTGCGCTACGCGCACCAGGGCGGCCAGAATCCGCCGCTGATCGTCATCCACGGCAACGCGCTCGACGCCGTGACGGAAACCTACAAGCGTTACCTCGAAAACCGATTCCGCGAAACTTTCTCACTGACCGGGACTCCATTGCGCATAGAGTTCCGTTCGTCGAACAACCCGTACGCGGACAAGGGCTGAAGCATGTCCTGGAAGGGATAGGCCGCATGGCTACGCCCGGGCGGGGCATGCAAAATCGGCTATAGTGTAGCGATTGGCGCCGGATCTCTTTTTCTTCGTCGCCAATCCAGATCAACCTGCAAAAAAAGATGGAGTACGCCATGAGCAACAAAGGGCAATTGTTACAAGACCCGTTTTTGAACGCACTGCGCAAAGAGCACGTTCCCGTTTCGATCTATCTCGTCAACGGCATCAAGCTGCAAGGGAACATTGAATCGTTCGACCAGTACGTCGTGTTGCTCCGTAATACGGTGACCCAGATGGTCTACAAGCACGCCATCTCGACGGTCGTGCCGGCGCGCCCGGTGAATTTCCACCCGGACGCGGAAGCCTCGTCCTAACCCATCGCAGCGGCCGGCGTCCGGTCGCCGCGAGCGACCGATGCCAGCCGCCTTATCTTGACACCCGATAATTTGATCAACGCAGCGCTCGTCGGCATCGACTTCGGCAAGACCGATTTCGAAGCCAGTCTCGAAGAACTCAGTCTTCTCGCCTCCAGTGCGGGGGCCCGTCCCGCCGTCACCCTCACGGGTCGTCGCGCCAGTCCCGATGCCAAGATGTTCATCGGCAGCGGCAAAGCCGAAGAATTGCGGCTTGCCTGCGACGCGCACAACGTCGAAATCGTCATCTTCAACCACGCACTGGCACCGGCCCAGCAACGCAATCTGGAGCAGGCGCTTAACAGGCGGGTGGTCGATCGCACGAGCCTCATCCTCGATATCTTCGCGCAGCGTGCCCGCAGCCACGAAGGCAAGCTGCAGGTCGAGCTCGCGCAGCTGCAATACCTGTCGACCCGCCTGATTCGCGCGTGGACCCACCTGGAGCGGCAAAAGGGCGGTATCGGCCTGCGCGGCCCCGGGGAAACCCAGCTCGAAACCGACCGCCGGTTGATCGGCGAGCGCATCAAGATGCTGAAGTCGCGGCTCGACCGGCTGCGCAGGCAGCACAGCACGCAGCGTCGGCAGCGCGCGCGCAGCGGCACGATGTCGGTGTCGCTCGTCGGCTATACGAACGCGGGCAAGTCGACGCTGTTCAATGCGCTGACGAAAGCGCAGGCCTATGCGGCCGACCAGCTGTTCGCCACGCTCGATACGACGTCGCGGCGCGTGTACCTCGGCGACGAGGCAGGTCAAATTGTCGTATCCGATACGGTCGGGTTCATTCGCGAACTGCCTCACCAATTGGTTGCCGCGTTTCGCGCGACCCTCGAGGAAACGATCCATGCGGATCTGCTGCTGCACGTCGTCGACGCGTCGAGCGCGGTGCGGCTCGAACAGATCGAGCAGGTGAACGGCGTGCTGCACGAGATCGGTGCGGACACGATCCGGCAGGTGCTGGTGTTCAACAAGATCGACGCCGTGCCCGAGCTGGCGGCCCGCGGCGACGCGGTCGAGCGGGACGAGTATGGTAATATTTCGCGCGTCTTTTTGAGCGCACGCACCGGTCAGGGTCTTGATGCGTTGCGTGCCGCCATCGCCGAGATCGCCTCCGCGGAACACCTTTCCGGCGCGACGTTACCCAACGGCGCGCTCGACGGCGCACCCGCTGAACCACACGAAGACCACACGATTTCCGAACACGGGCGCTAACCGGTCCCGGCCGGTTCGCCGGCGTCTAATCTGGTGAACAAACTCTGGTGAACGAATACAACGAGCGGAGTACCTGGCGGCGGATGCGCGCCTTGCTGTCGATCAACGATCCCCGCTGGGGGCGCGGCGAAGGCAAGGGCAACGACGGATCCCGTCCGCGTGCGAATGAATCGAAGCGTCCGCCCGGTGGCGACGGTGACGGTCCGCCCGATCTCGACGAGATGTGGCGCAACTTCAACCGGCGTCTGAGCGGCCTGTTCGGCGGCAAGGGCGGCAACGGCTTCCGGCCCGACAATGGCCGGGCCGCGCGCGTCGGCGTCGGCATCGTGATCGGCGTGCTGGTCGCGGTCTACGCGGGCAGCGGGCTGTTCGTCGTGCAGGACGGCCAGACGGGCGTCGTGCTGCAGTTCGGCAAGTTGTCCGGCACGGTAGGCCAGGGCGTGCACTGGCGCGCACCGTATCCGTTCGCGTCGCACGAGATCGTCGACACGTCGCAGGTCCGTTCGATCGAGATCGGCCGCAACAACGTCGTGCGTCTCGCGAACGTGAAGGAAGCGGCGATGCTGACGCGCGACGCCGACATCGTCGACGTGCGTTTCATCGTCCAGTATCGGATTCGTTCGGCAACCGACTACCTGTTCCGCAGCGTCGATCCGGAGCGCAGTGTGTCGCAGGCCGCCCAGGCCGCGGTGCGCGCGATCGTCGGCACGCGCAGCGCGGCCGACATGCTGAACCAGGATCGCGATGCACTGCGCGAGCAATTGTCCGCCGCGATCCAGCGCGATCTCGATCACTACCAGTCGGGCCTCGAGATCACGGCCGTCACGATGCAGAGCGTCGCGGCGCCTGAGCAGACGCAGGCCGCGTACGCCGAAGTCGCGAAGGCGCGCGAAGATCGCGAGGCCGCGAAGCGTGCCGCGCAGGCCTATGCGAACGACCTGCTGCCGAAGGCGCAGGGCAATGCCGCGAAACTCGCCGACGAAGCGAAGGCGTATGCCGATCGCGTGGTCACGGAGGCAGAGGGCGACGCCGACCGGTTCAAGCAGGTCTATGCACAGTATTCGAAGGCGCCCGCGGTGATCCGCGAGCGGATGTACCTCGAGACGATGCAGGAAATCTATTCGAACGCGACGAAAGTGTTCGTCGGCAACAAGGGTGGCAACAGCGTCGTGTATCTGCCGCTCGACAAGCTCGTCGAGCAGGGGCGACAAGACGCCGCGAATGCCACGACGCCTGCCGGTGCGTCCGCGCCCGTCGCGGCGTCGGCTCCGGCCGCCGCTGCGTCGAGCGCACCCGCGAGCGCGGCTTCGGGCGCAGCGGCGCCCGCACCGGGCAGCGACGTGCTGCGGTCGCGCGAAGCGTTCCGCAGCCGCTCGCGTGAAGACGATACGAAGTAACGGAGAGCGCAAAACATGAACCGAATCATTGCGCTCGTCGTCGCAATCGTGATCGCCGCCTTCGCGGCGTCGTCGACCGTCCTGACCGTCGACCCGCGCCACACTGCCGTGCTGTCGGGCCGCGACGGCGCGCAACCCGAACTCGCGGGCCCCGGCATCCATTTCAAGCTGCCGCCGCCGCTGCAGACGGCGACGCTGATCGACACGCGCCTGCAATCGCTCGAGTCGTCGGATCCGCTGCAACTGGCGACCGAAGACAAGCACGACCTGCTCGTCGCGTATGCGGTCAAGTACCGGATCAGTGATCCGATGAAGTATTTCACGGCGACGGGCGGCGACCCGGCGGCCGCCACCGAGCGTCTGGCCGGCGCGCTGAAGAGCGCACTCGGCGACGCGTTCGGCAAGCGTGCGCTCGACGACGCGCTCGGCGGCCAGCGCGACATCGCCAATGCGGCGCGCGACGCGGTGCGCGCGAAGGCGTCGGGCTTCGGCGTCGACGTGGTCGACGTGCAGTTGACGCGCGTCGACTTGCCGGCTGCGCAGACGGATGCCGTCTATCAGCGGATGATTGCCGCGCTGCGCGACCAGGCCGCACGGGTGCGCGCGGATGGCGCCGCCGATGTCGAGCAGATCAAGGCCGACGCGGAACGCGAACAGCAGGCGGTGCTCGCGAATGCGTACAAGTCCGCGCAGACGATCAAGGGCGAGGGCGACGCGAAGGCCGCGTCGATCGCCGCCGATGCGTTCGGCCGCGATCCGCAGTTCTACCAGTTCTACGCGAGCCTGCAGGCTTACCGGAATACCTTCAAGCGCAACGACATCATCGTCGTCGACCCCGACAGCGAGTTTTTCCGTTTCATGCGCAGCCCGACGGGCGGTGCCGCACCGGCGGCACCCGCTCCCCGCAAACACTGACCTTGGGGCGCCGCGTCGAGCGGCGCCGTCGCTCGCATGGATTTGGCTGGCTCGTTGTTGCTCGCGGTAGCACTGATGCTGATCATCGAGGGGGCGTTCCCCTTCGTGTTTCCCGTCGCCTGGCGCGACACGTTTCGTAGAATAGCGGAGCGGCCGCCGCATCATATCCGGATCGGCGGGCTCATCGTGATGGCGCTCGGGCTCGTCCTGCTACTGCTCGCCACCTGATCCGGACGGCGCACCCGCCGTTCGTTCCGCCCGATTTCCGATTTCCGATTCATCTCGCGGCGCGCGTGTCGCGCCCTGTTTCCTGTCGTAGGACCGTAACGATGTCGACCTGGTTACTTCCCGAGAATATCGCCGACGTACTGCCGTCGGAAGCGCGCAAGATCGAGGAGCTGCGCCGCAGGCTGCTCGATCGCTTCCGTTCGTACGGCTACGAAATGGTGATGCCGCCGCTGCTCGAATATCTCGAGTCGCTGCTGACGAGCGGCGGCGCCGACCTGCGCTTGCGTACTTTCAAGCTGGTCGATCAGCTGTCGGGCCGCACGCTCGGCCTGCGCGCGGACATCACGCCGCAGGTTGCGCGTATCGACGCCCACCTGCTGAACCGCCAGGGCGTGACGCGTCTCTGTTATGCGGGCCACGTGATGCATACGCGTCCGCGCGGTCTGCATGCGACGCGCGAGCAGATCCAGATCGGCGCCGAAATCTACGGACATGCCGGACTGGAAGCCGATCTCGAGATCCAGCAGCTGATGCTCGACGCGCTGCACCTCGCGGGGCTGTCGCGGATCCGTCTGGATCTGTGTCACGCGGGCGTGCTCGCGGCGCTGCTCGCACGCGACGCGCAGGCCGCCGAGCGCGGCGAGGCGCTCTACGACGCGCTGTCGGGCAAGGACGTGCCGCTGCTGAACGAACTCACCGACGATCTCGGCGCCGATACGCGCGCGGCGCTGCGGACGCTGCCGCATCTGTACGGCGACGCGAGCGTGCTCGACGAGGCACGTGCACGCCTGCCGGTGCTGCCTGAGATCACGCGCGCGCTCGACGATCTCGCGCAGCTCGCGGCGCAGGCGAAGGGTGTCGAGGTGGCGATCGATCTCGCCGACCTGCGTGGCTACGCGTACCACAGCGGCGCGATGTTCACGGCGTACATCGACGGCGTGCCGAACGCGATCGCGCGCGGCGGCCGTTACGACCACGTGGGCCAGGCCTACGGTCGCGCCCGCCCGGCGACGGGCTTCTCGCTCGACCTGCGCGAGCTTGCGCGGATTTCGCCGATCGAGGCGCGCGGTACCGCGATTCTCGCGCCGTGGGCACAGGACGACGCGCTGAGCGCGGCCGTTGCGGCGCTGCGCGATGCGGGCGAGGTCGTGATCCAGGCGTTGCCGGGGCATGACCACGTGCTCGACGAGTTCGCCTGCGACCGTTCGCTTGTCGAGCGTAACGGCGCATGGGTGGTCGAACCCCGTTAAACAGGCGTTCGCGGGCCGTCGTTCGACGTGCATATCGTTGAAGCGAAACGGAAAAATTCGGAATCGCCCGCGAACATAGGTAGAATACGTTTTTAACCAGCTAACGAATCAACATGTCTGCCAGCGCAGTGAACGTGACTCCCGGGCGCAATGTCGTCGTCGTGGGAACGCAATGGGGTGATGAAGGCAAGGGCAAGATCGTCGACTGGCTGACGGACCACGCTCAGGGCGTCGTGCGTTTCCAGGGCGGTCACAACGCCGGCCACACCCTCATCATCGGCGGCAAGAAAACCATCTTGCGCCTCATTCCGTCGGGCATCATGCGTGAAGGCGTCGCCTGCTACATCGGCAACGGCGTCGTCCTGTCCCCCGAGGCACTGTTCAAGGAAATCGGCGAGCTGGAAGAGGCCGGCGTGAACGTGCGCGATCGCCTGTTCATCTCCGAAGCCACGACGCTGATCCTGCCGTACCACATCGCAATCGACCAGGCGCGCGAAGCGCGCAAGGGCGCCGGCAAGATCGGTACGACCGGCCGCGGCATCGGCCCCGCGTACGAAGACAAGGTTGGCCGCCGCGCGCTGCGCGTGCAGGACCTGTTCGACGCGAAGACCTTCGCCGACCGCCTGCGCGAAAATCTCGATTTCCACAACTTCGTGCTGACCCAGTACCTGGGTGGCGCGGCCGTCGATTTCCAGGCCACGCTCGACACGATGCTCGGCTATGCCGATCGCCTGAAGCCGATGGTGGCCGACGTGTCGCGCCGCCTGTACGACGCGAACAACGCCGGTCAGAACCTGCTGTTCGAAGGCGCGCAAGGCACGCTGCTCGACATCGACCACGGCACCTATCCGTTCGTCACGTCGAGCAACTGCGTCGCGGGTGCGGCATCGGCGGGCGCCGGCGTCGGTCCGCAGAAGCTGAACTACATCCTCGGCATCACGAAGGCGTACTGCACGCGTGTCGGCTCGGGCCCGTTCCCGAGCGAGTTGTACGACGCGGACAATCCGCAGCGCCAGGACCAGATCGGCGTTACGCTGGCGAACGTCGGCAAGGAATTCGGCTCGGTCACCGGTCGTCCGCGCCGCACCGGCTGGCTCGACGCAGCGGCACTGCGCCGCTCGATCCAGATCAACGGCGTGTCGGGCCTGTGCATGACGAAGCTCGACGTGCTCGACGGCCTCGATGAAGTCAAGCTGTGCGTCGGCTACAAGATCGACGGCAAGGATGTGGACATCCTGCCGCGCGGTGCGGCCGACGTCGCGCGCTGCGAGCCCGTGTACGAAACGTTCGCCGGCTGGAAGGAAAGCACCGTCGGCATCAAGACGTGGGACGCGCTGCCTGCGAATGCTCAGGCATACCTGACCCGTGTCCAGGAAGTGGCCGGCGTGCCGGTCGACATGGTTTCGACGGGGCCGGATCGCGACGAGACGATCCTGCTTCGCCATCCGTTCAAGGTGTAATTCTCAGCATGACGCAGCAAATCACGATGACGGCGGCAGACTTGATGACCGATCCGCGCAACGACGACAAGAACCTGTGGGTAGGCTGGGACGAATACCATCGTCTGATCGAGCTGCTTGCGCTCCAGGTGCATGCATCGGGCTGGAAGTTCGACCAGATCCTGTGCCTCGCGCGCGGCGGTCTGCGCGTCGGCGATCAACTCTCGCGCATCTACGACGTCCCGCTCGCGATCCTCGCGACGAGTTCGTATCGCGAAGCGGCCGGCACCGAGCAGGGCGAGCTCGACATCGCGCAGTACATCACGATGACGCGTGGCAACCTCGAGGGCAACGTGCTGCTGGTCGACGATCTCGTCGATTCGGGCGTTACGCTCGCGCGCGTGCAGGAGCACCTGAAGGAGCGTTATCCGGCGGTCAAGGCCGTGCGCTCGGCGGTGCTCTGGTACAAGGGTTGCTCGAAGGTCAAGCCTGACTATCACACGCAGTATCTGCCGACGAATCCGTGGATTCATCAGCCGTTCGAAGAGTGGGACACGGTTCGTCCTCACAATCTCGAGGCGTGGATCAAGCGCGGTCGCGCGCAGCGCGACGGCTCGGGCGCGTGAGCGGCCGGTCGATCGAAGGAAAGCCTTGTACGGCGCCGCTTGCGGCGCCGTTTTTTATTGCAGCAGCGGGCCGGTGAGCGCCACAATCGGTGTTCGCGGTAGGCAGACGGCGCGTCCCCGGCTATGATGGCAGCCCTGCCACAGCTTGCGCGGGATTGCATGCGCGGCGTGGATCACGTGGCTTCAGGGCAACAGGGCAGGACGGTTTTTCAGGGGGGCGCGAGTAGAATAGCGCTCGTTTTGTCCGAACCGGACCCGATTATTAAGCTTCATATGAACGACACGATCCAGGCGACCGACGCAGCCCATGCGCATTCGACGCACCAACATTCGATGCGGGCGCTTGCGATAGCGGCCATCGGCGTCGTGTTCGGCGATATCGGCACGAGCCCGCTGTATTCGCTGAAGGAGGCGTTCAGCCCCGCACACGGCATTCCGCTCACCGAAGGCTCGATTCTCGGGGTGATCTCGCTGCTGTTCTGGGCGATCATCCTTGTGGTCGGCATCAAGTATCTGCTGTTCGTGATGCGGGCCGACAACAACGGCGAGGGCGGCGTGCTCGCGCTGATGGCGCTGTCGCTGCGGCCGCTGGACTCGAAAACCCGCGTCGCGGGCGCGCTGATGGCACTCGGGATCTTCGGCGCGTGCATGTTCTACGGCGACGCCGTGATCACGCCGGCGATTTCCGTGATGTCGGCGGTCGAAGGTCTGGAGATCGCGACGCCGCACCTGTCCCATCTCGTGATGCCGATCACGATCGTGATTCTGATCGCGCTGTTCTGGATCCAGCGTCACGGCACCGCGATGGTCGGCAAGCTGTTCGGGCCGATCATGGTGCTGTGGTTCATCGCGATCGCGGCGCTCGGCGTGTATCACATCGTGCGCGTGCCGGGCATCATCGCGGCGATCAACCCGTATTACGCGGCGTCGTTCATGTCGGAGCATGTGCTGCAGGCCTATGTCGTGCTCGGTTCGGTCGTGCTGGTGCTGACTGGCGCGGAAGCGCTCTACGCGGACATGGGCCACTTCGGTGCGAAGCCGATTCGCCTCGCCGCATACGGGCTCGTGATGCCGTCGCTCGTGCTGAACTACTTCGGCCAGGGCGCGCTGCTGATCCAGAACCCGAAGGCGATCGAGAACCCGTTCTTCCTGTTGGCGCCGGAATGGGCGCTGCTGCCGCTCGTCGTGCTGTCGACGGTCGCGACCGTGATCGCTTCGCAGGCCGTGATCTCGGGCGCGTATTCGCTGACGTCGCAGGCGATCCAGCTCGGCTACGTGCCGCGCATGAAGGTGCTGCATACGTCCGAATTGGCGATCGGCCAGATCTACGTGCCGGTCGTGAACTGGCTGCTGCTGTTCGTGATCCTCTGCATCGTGATCGGCTTCAAGAGCTCCGACAACCTCGCCGCAGCGTACGGTATCGCGGTGACGGCGACGATGGTGATCACGACCGTGCTCGCGGCCGTCGTGATGGTGAAGGTGTGGAAGTGGAACCGGCTGCTCGTCGGCGCGATCATCGCGGTGTTCCTCGCGGTCGACCTGGGCTTTTTCGGCGCGAACCTGCTCAAGGTCGCGCAGGGCGGTTGGCTGCCGCTCGGCATCGGCGCGCTGTTGTTCTTCCTGCTGATGACCTGGTACACGGGCCGCCACATCGTCAAGGAGCGTACGGCTGCCGACGGTATCCCGCTCGAGCCGTTCCTGCAGGGGCTGCTCGCGCATCCGCCGCACCGTGTGTCGGGCACCGCGATCTACCTGACCGGTAACGACAAGCTCGTGCCCGTCAGCCTGCTGCACAACCTGAAGCACAACAAGGTGCTGCACGAGCGGACCATTTTCCTGACGTTCGTCACGCGTGACATCCCGTATGTGCGCGACGACAAGCGCCTGAGTGCGCGCGACGCGGGCGGCGGCCTGTACATCGTCAAGGCCGAATACGGCTTCAACGAGACGCCGGACGTGAAAGCCGTGCTCGAGGAATTCGGCCGCACCCATGACATGACGTTCGAACTGATGGACACGTCGTTTTTCCTCGCGCGCGAAACGGTCGTGCCGACGCATCTGCCCGGCATGTCGATCTGGCGCGAACGCGTGTTCGCATGGATGCATCAGAACGCGGCGAAGCCCACCGACTTCTTCTCGATCCCGGCGAACCGCGTGGTCGAGCTCGGCACCAAGATCGAAATCTGACCGGCACGCGGGCCGCACATGCGGCCCATGCTGGTCCGGCCGCGCTTGCCGAGGCCATGAAAAAGCCCGCCTTCCGGCGGGCTTTTTTCGTTCGTCGACGGCCTTCGCGTGCTCAGCGCTTCAGCTTCGCGAACGCCGCGGCCATCGCGCCGGCCGGTTCCGGCTCGCGCGAACGCTGGGGACGGGCCGCGCCGCGGCCGGCATTGCCGCGATCCTGACCGCCGCGCGGCGCCAGGCTCGGTGTGGCCGCTTCGTCGTCCAGGCGCATCGTCAGCGAAATGCGCTGACGCTTCACGTCGACGTCGAGCACCTTGACTTTGACGACCTGGCCGGCCTTCACGACTTCGTGCGGATCCTTGATGAACTTCGTCGACATCGCGGACACGTGGACGAGGCCGTCCTGATGCACGCCGACATCCACGAATGCGCCGAACGCCGCGACGTTCGTCACGACACCTTCAAGCAGCATGCCCGGCATCAGGTCGGACACCTTTTCGACGCCGTCACGGAACGTTGCGGTCTTGAATTCGGGACGCGGGTCGCGACCCGGTTTTTCGAGTTCGGACAGGATGTCGCGCACGGTCGGCAGGCCGAAACGTTCGTCGACGAATTCGGCCGGCGACAGGCCGGACAGCGCATCGCGGCTGCCGAGCACGTCGTCGATCCGCTTGCTGATCTTCGCGAGGATTCGTTCGACGACGGGATAAGCCTCCGGGTGGACCGACGAGCGGTCGAGCGGATTCTCGCCGCCGTTGATGCGCAGGAAGCCGGCTGCCTGCTCGAAGGTCTTGTCGCCGAGGCGCGGCACCTTGCGCAGGTGATCGCGCGACGGGAACGGCCCATTCGCGTCGCGGTAGTCGACGATGTTGCGCGCGAGCGTGGCGTTCAGGCCCGAGACGCGCGCGAGCAGCGCGACCGACGCGGTGTTCGCGTCGACGCCGACCGCGTTCACGCAATCCTCGACCACCGCATCGAGCGAGCGGGCGAGTTCGCGCTGGTTCACGTCGTGCTGGTACTGGCCGACGCCGATCGCCTTCGGCTCGATCTTCACGAGCTCGGCGAGCGGGTCCTGCAGCCGGCGGGCGATCGACACGGCGCCGCGCAGCGACACGTCGAGTTCCGGGAATTCCTTTGCGGCCAGCTCGGACGCCGAGTAGACCGACGCGCCGGCTTCCGACACGACGATCTTCTGCAGCCGCAGTTCCGGATGCTTCGAGATCAGCTCGCTCGCGAGCTTGTCGGTTTCACGGGACGCGGTGCCGTTGCCGATACTGATCAGCTCGGCCTGCGTCTGTGCGGCGATGCGCGCGAGCTTCGCGAGCGAGCCGTCCCAGTCGCGGCGCGGCTCGTGCGGGTAGATCGTATCGGTCGCGAGCAGCTTGCCGGTGCGGTCGACCACGGCAACCTTCACGCCCGTGCGCAGGCCGGGGTCGAGACCGATCACGGCCTTCGGGCCGGCCGGCGCGGCCAGCAGCAGGTCCTTCAGGTTGCGGGCGAACACGCGGATCGCTTCGGCTTCCGCCGTTTCGCGCAGTTGCGTGAGCAGTTCATTCTCGATGTGCGGCTGCACCTTCACGCGCCAGCACCAGCGGCACACGTCCGACAGCCACTTGTCCGCCGGGCGGCTCTGGTTCGCGATTCCGAAATGGCGCGCGATCATCGCTTCGCCGGGATGCGGGACTTGCGCGTCGAGTTCCTCGCCGAGCCCGAGCTTGACGGTCAGCACGCCGGCATTGCGACCGCGGAACAGAGCCAGCGCGCGGTGCGACGGCACGGTCCGGATCGTTTCCGCGTAGTCGTAGTAATCGCGGAACTTCTCGCCTTCCTCGTTTTCCTTGCCTTCGACGACCGCGGAGGATACGACGCCCTGGCTGTGCAGGTAGTCGCGCAGCTTGCCGAGCAGTTCGGCCGTTTCGCCGAATTGTTCGGACAGGATGTCGCGCGCGCCGTCGAGCGCGGCCTTCACGTCGGCGACGCCCTTGTCGGCATCGACGTACGCGGCGGCTTCCGTCTGCGGGTCGAGCAGCGGATTCGCGAGCAGCGCCTGCGCGAGCGGCTCCAGGCCGGCTTCGCGCGCGATCTGCGCGCGCGTGCGGCGCTTCGGCTTGTACGGCAGATAAAGGTCTTCGAGCACCTGCTTGCTGTCGGCCGCGTCGATCGCGGCGCGCAGTTCGTCGGTCAGCTTGCCCTGTTCGTCGATGCTCGACAGGATCGCCGCGCGGCGGTCCTCGAGCTCGCGCAGATACAGGAGACGTTCCTCGAGCTGGCGCAGCTGCGTGTCGTCCAGGTTGCCGGTCACTTCCTTGCGGTACCGGGCAATGAACGGAACGGTCGAGCCTTCGTCGAGGAGTTGCACTGCCGCCGCGACCTGGCGCGGCTGGACGGACAGTTCGGTGGCGATGCGCTGTACGATCTTGAGTGCTACGGTTTCCGTCATGTCGTGGATGATCTGCCTGCTGAAATCGCGGCGCGGGCCGGCAGGCCGCGCGGCGCGGGCTGCTAGACGGGCCCGCCGGACCAGATGCCGCGGGTGAGTGAAGCGGGGCATTTTGCCATAAATGGCGGAGCGCCCAGCCGGGGGTGATAGAATTTGACACATGTCCCGCAGCTTTCCTACGACGTTGCCAACTTCCCGCATTTCTCTCGTCGCGCTCGGCGCAGCGCTTGCCGCGGCTTTGTCCGCCGGGTCTACCGTCGCGTACGCACAGGCATCGGGCGCAACCGCGCCGGACGCCGCAGTGGCCGCGCCCGTCGCACCCTCCGCCACGCAGGATTTTGACGCCCGTCAAAAAGTGCTCAATCAACGTTCCGCGGAAAACGATTATCGTTATGCCGTGGCGGAGCACGATTGCTACAGCAAGTTCTTTGTCAATCATTGTCTCGGCAATGCGCGCGACCGGATGCGCGAGGAGCGGGCGAGCATCCGTCAGGAGCAGCTCGCGCTCGACGACGAGCAGCGCGCGGTGCGGGCGCAGCAGCGCGACCAGCAGCAGGCGTTGAAGCAGGCGCAGAATGCGGCGGAAGCGCCGCAGCGCGCGGCGAACGATGCGGCGAACGCGGCTGCGTTCCGCGACAAGCAGGAGCAGAATGCACTGAAGCAGGCGCAGCGCGGCGCCGAGGGGCCGCAGCGCGCCGCGAACAAGCAGGCATACGACCAGAAGCAGGCAGACTTCCAGCGCAAGCTCGACCAGGCGCGCCAGCAGGGCGCGCAGAAGGCGCAGGAGCGGGCGGACAACGCCGCGCGCTACGAGCAGAAGCAGAAGGAAGCTGCGCAGCACAAGGCCGATGTCGAGCGGCGTCAGCAGGAAGCGGCCGACAAGGCCAAGCAGCAGCAACAGCAGGGGCAGTAACGTGTTGGATTGATCCGGAGTCAGTCTCGTGCGTGCCGGCACGCCAGTCGGCGCGCTGCTTCGATGAGGAGGCGCATATGCAAAACCGTCCCACGGAACAGCAGCAGGAATTGCACAACCGTTTGGCTGCATTGCAGGAGCAGCACCAGCAGCTTGCTCGGGAGATCGAGCTGAAGGAAGGACACTCCGACATCGACGACATCACGCTGCACCGGCTGAAGAAGGAAAAGCTGGCGGCCAAGGACAAAATCATTTTGCTGCAATCGCAGCTGGAACCGGATAAGCGCGCCTGAGCGCGGCCTGGCAAGCGCCGGCGCCGCCCGGGCGCTGGACACAGGAACGCTTGCCTTGAATTCACCGCTTGAAGCCAACCCCGATGCCCGGCGTGACGCGTCGTCCGCCGGGCGCGTTCGTGCGCCCGAAGGCACCTTCGAGCTGAGCCGCAAGCGCGTCGACGAACTCGACACGATCTTCGGCGACGGCGGATTGCTCGCGCGCGCGCTCGACGGCTATCACCCGCGTCAGTCGCAGATCGAGATGGCGCGCGCGGTCGCGTCCGCGATGGAGGCGTCCGCGCGCCGGATGCCCGAGCCGGAAATCTTCGAGACCCGCAAGCGGCCGGCACGCCGCCTCGGCGAAGGCGACAAGGCGGCCGAATCCGCCGCGGAGGGGGCTGCGGTCGAAGCCGACGGCGACGCCGGCGACAACACGCTGATCGTCGAGGCCGGCACCGGTACCGGCAAGACCTATGCGTATCTGGTGCCCGCGATGCTGTGGGGCGGCAAGGTGATCGTGTCGACCGGCACGAAGCACCTGCAGGACCAGCTGTTCCAGCGCGACATCCCGACGGTGCGCAACGCGCTCGCGGTGCCGGTGACGGTCGCGATGCTCAAGGGCCGCTCGAACTACCTGTGCCATTACTACCTGCAGCGCACGGCCGACAACGGCCGCCTGCCGTCGCGCCAGGACACCGCGTATCTGCAGGAAATCGTCCGGTTCGCCAAGGTCACGAAGAGCGGCGACAAGGCCGAGCTCGCGAGCGTGCCGGAGACGGCACCCGTGTGGTCGATGGTCACGTCGACACGCGACAACTGTCTTGGCCAGGAGTGCCCGCATTACAAGGAGTGCTTCGTGATGCAGGCGCGCCGCGAGGCGCAGCAGGCGGACATCGTCGTCGTCAACCATCACCTGTTCTTCGCGGACATCATGCTGCGCGACACAGGGATGGCCGAACTGCTGCCGAACGCGAACACGGTGATCTTCGACGAAGCGCACCAGCTGCCGGAGACGGCCACGCTGTTCTTCGGCGAGACGCTGTCGACCACGCAGATCCTCGAACTCGCGCGCGACACGGTCGCCGAAGGCCTGAGCCATGCGCGCGATGCGGTCGAGTGGGTGAAGCTCGGCGGCGATCTCGAACGTGCGGCGCGCGACCTGCGTCTCGCGTTCGCGAACGACCAGATCGTGCGCATGTCGCTCGCGCAACTGGGCGACGATCACCCGATGTTCGGCGCGCTCGACGCGCTCGAAGTGGCGCTCGATGCGCTTGCCTCGGCGCTCGCGAGCCAGGCCGAGCGGGCGGAGTCGCTCGGTGCGTGCCTGCGGCGCGCACGCGAGCTGCAGGACCTGCTCGCGGGCTGGGTCGCGCCCGGCGCGGCGGAAGCGGCTGCGAAGGCCGATGCCGCGGCCGCCGGCGACAAGGCGGCCACCGACGACCCGAACGAGAAGGTGCGCTGGGTCGAAGTGTTCGCGCATACCGTCCAGCTGCACGAGACGCCGCTGTCGGTTGCGCCGATTTTCGCGAAGCAGCGTGCCGGCGTGCCCCGCGCGTGGGTGTTCACGTCGGCGACGCTGTCGGTGCGCGGCGACTTCACGCACTACGCGGCCCAGATGGGCCTCAGCTCGCGGCGCTCGATGACGCTCGCAAGCCCGTTCGACTATCAGACGCAGGGCCTGCTGTATGTGCCGCGCAACTTGCCGCAGCCGTCGTCGCCGGCGTTTACCGATGCCGTGTTCGATGCCGCGTTGCCGGCGATCGAGGCATCGGGCGGCGGCGTGTTCATGTTGTGCACGACGCTGCGCGCGGTCGACCGGATCGCGTCGAAACTGCGCGACGTGATCGAGTCGCGCGGCTGGAACACGCCGCTGCTGGTGCAGGGCGATGCCAGCCGTACCGAACTGCTCGATCGGTTCCGTTCGTACGGCAATGCGATTCTCGTCGGCAGCCAGAGCTTCTGGGAAGGCGTCGACGTGCGCGGCGACGCGCTGTCGCTCGTCGTGATCGACAAGCTGCCGTTCGCGCCGCCCGACGATCCGGTGCTGGCCGCGCGGCTCGATGCGTTGACCAAGAAGGGCTTGAGCCCGTTCGCGGTACACCAGCTGCCCCAGGCCGTGATCACGCTGAAGCAGGGCGCGGGCCGGCTGATTCGCGCGGAGACGGATCGCGGCGTGCTGATGATCTGCGACACGCGGCTCGTCGACAAGCCTTACGGTCGACGGATCTGGCAGAGCCTGCCGCCGTTCAAGCGCACCCGCGAGATCGCGGTCGTGCAGGACTTCTTCGACGAGCATCGCGCGGCAAAACGCGCGTGACCGCGCTGCCGCCTGCTGCGGGCGGCACCAACAAAAAACCCGGCTCGATGGCCGGGTTTTTTGTTGGTGCTTGGGCGTCGCTCAGAACTGCCACCATGACTTCTTCGTGCCGGGGCGCGAATGGCCGGTGATGTACGGGCTGTCCGGGAAGGTTCCGGCGAGCACGCGCTTCGTGTCTTCCGCGAGTTCCGGCTGGTTCAGCTTGCCGTACGACAGGATCATGATGTGCAGCGCGTCCTCGATCGCCGGCGCGCCCTTGTAGTCCTTGATCGCGAGCTGCGCGCGGTTGATCGCCGCGACATAGGCACCGCGCCGATAGTAGTAGTCGGCCGCGTGCACTTCGTGCGAGGCGAGCGCGTTGACGATGTAGCGCATCCGGGCGGCGGCGTCGGGCGCGTACTTGCTCTTCGGGAACCGGTCGACGACGACCTTGAACGCGTCATACGATTCGCGCAGTGCCTGCGGATCGCGCTCGCTCATGTCCTGACCGGAGAAGCGGCCGAACAGGCCGAGATCGTCGTTGAAGTGGATCATCCCCTTCAGGTAGTACGCGTACGGGATGTCCGGGTGATCCGGATGCAGCTGGATGAAGCGGTCGACGGCCTGGTCGGCGGCTGCCGCTTCGTTGTCCTTCCAGTTGCAGTACGCGACGTTGATCTGCGCCTGTTGCGCGAAACGGCCGAACGGATCGCGACCTTGCAGCGATTCGAAATATTTCGCGCACTTGCCCCAGTCGCCGCCGGACAGTGCGTCCTGGGCCTCTGAGTATAATTTGTTGTTCGACCAGGTAGCCGTCTCGTCCTGCTTCTGCGGCAAGCCGTGGCAGCCGGCGATGAGGGCCGCGGCCGCTACCACCGCAGCTCGGGCGGCGACGGTTTTGGCCGTACGTTTGGTCGAATTCATCATGCTCGCATGTCCTAGCTTCAAGTCTCGGTGACCCAGTCTAAATGACCCGTTCAAGTTCGCAGAATGCCCCGCGGGGCAAGTCAAATCGCGAAGATTATAGCCCAAGCGATCGGCCCGCCGACGCTGCGTCGGGGGATTCTCCCGACGACGATCTCGCTGCAGACGCGATGCAGCCGCCTGTCGTGCCGTCCGCGGCGGCCGACGAAGCGCCGCGCGTCGTCGAAGTGCCGCTGTCGCTCGCGGGTGAGCGCCTCGATAAAGCGCTTGCCCAACTGTTCCCCGAATTCTCCCGCAGCCGCCTGCAGAGCTGGATCGAGGCGCAGCGCGTGCTGGTCGACGGCGCGCCGGCGAAGATCCGCCAGCCGGTGCCGCTCGGCGCGAGGATCGAGCTCGTGCCCGACCTGCTGCCCGAGCAGCTGGCGTTTACGCCGGAGCCGGTGCCGCTCGACGTGATCTACGAGGACGACGCGCTCGTCGTCATCAACAAGCCGGCGGGCCTCGTCGTCCACCCGGCTGCCGGCAACTGGAGCGGCACGATCCTCAACGGCCTGCTGCACCGCTACGGCGACGCGGCGGCCGGCCTGCCGCGCGCGGGCATCGTGCACCGGCTCGACAAGGAGACGTCCGGCCTCATGGTGGTTGCGCGCACACTCGCCGCGCAGACCGACCTCGTGCGCCAGCTGCAGGCACGCACGGTGAAGCGCCGCTATTTCGCGCTCGTCTGGGGCATGATGCCCGAAGACGGCACGATCGACGCGCCGATCGGCCGCGATCCGCGCGAGCGCACGCGCATGGCCGTCGTCACCGGCGCGTCGGGCAAGCCCGCGCGCACGCATTTCCGCACGGTTGACACATGCATGTGGCAACGTCAGCCGGTGTCTGCGATCCAGTGCGATCTCGAAACCGGCCGCACGCATCAGATCCGCGTGCACTGCTCGCATGTCGGGCATCCGCTGCTCGGCGATCCGGTGTACGGGCGCGCGCGCGGCAAGCGCTCGGTCGCGCCGCTGCCGGGCGGGTTCGCGCGGCAGGCGCTGCACGCCTGGCGGCTCGGCCTCGTGCATCCGGTGACGGGCAAGACGATGCAGTGGCGTTGTCCGTTGCCGGACGACATGAACGCGCTCGTCGCGGCGCTGGGCTTCGGGCAGGGCGACGAGGAATTCGACGATGAAGACGGTGTCTACGACGATGACGATTTCGCCGGCGATTATCAGGATCACGACGACGATTACGACGATGAGGAGGAATGAGTGCCGATGACGAACCTGGCGCCGTTGACGTGGCAGGACTGCGTGCAGCCCGACTGGCAGGTGGCGCCGCGCGTGCGTGCGCTGATCACGACGCGCGACGGCGGCGTGAGCGAGGGCCCGTACGGGCGCTGGCAGGACGGCGCCGCGTTGCCGGGCGGGATGAATCTCGGCCTGCATACCGGTGACGATCCGGCCCATGTCGCCGCGAATCGCGCGCGCTTGCTCGCGCTGGCGGGCCAGTCGCGAGCGGCATGGCTCGAACAGGTTCACGGCGCGCGGATCGTGCGCGCGGACGAGGTGATCGAGGCCGCGCCGGGCGCCGAGGCGCCCGTGCAGGCCGACGCGAGCGTGACGGACCGCGCGGGCGCGGTCTGTGTCGTGATGGTCGCGGATTGCCTGCCGGTGCTGTTGTGCGACGCGCGGGGTCGCGCGGTGGGTGCCGCGCATGCTGGCTGGCGCGGGCTCGCGGCCGGCATCGTCGAGCAGACCGCGGCTCGCGTCGCGGCACTCGCCGGCGGCGCGACGGATGAACTCCATGCGTACCTCGGGCCCGCGATCGGCCCGCGGGCATTCGAAGTCGGCGCCGATGTGCGCGAGGCGTTTCTCGACACGGCTCCGCAGTCGGAGCATGATGAGACGCGGCAAGCGTTCGTCGCGATCGACGGCGCGCCCGGCAAGTATCTCGCCGACCTCTATGCGCTTGCGCGCCTGCGCCTCGCGCGTGCAGGCGTGGCGCACGTGAGCGGCGGGACCGCCTGCACGGTCACCGAACACGCGCGCTTCTATTCGTACCGGCGCGACCGCGTGACCGGCCGCATGGCGGCGGCGATCTGGCTGGCAGATTGACGGCTGACCGCGCGCATTAGCGCGCGGCTTGGTTTGTTGCGCTGCGAAATCGGTTATTCCGATATTGGCGCGGCAATGCGGCGTTGCATGGACAACCGAATGAATAATCGCGAAGTCAAGTCGATCAAAATGTTTTATGTTTCGCCGGAAGCCTTGTCCCGCTTGTTGCGCACGGATTATCTCCGAGCAGAAATGTTCGGTGGTTTGACGCAGTGCTTCACATGGGGAAAACGATAATGATAAAAATACCGCACTGCGGCAGAATCTGGAGACGCCTCTCCAGAGCATGACGGCCCGGCTCGCAGCCGGCACGCCGCGCGCGAGCAGGATTTCACGATTGACGCTCACGAATCACCGGTAAGGCAGGTAATGACAGCATCGAAAAATTCGTCGACGTCCGCTCAGGCGGGCACTTCCGCAGGCAGCACCGGATTCGACCAGGCTACCCAGCCGATGCAGCAGATGTTCGAGGCATGGCTGAACGCCTGGCGCGGTTTCGCCGATCCGGCGCGCGCCGCAACGGCGGCGACCACCGCGAATCCGTTCGCCGCATTCCAGTTCCCGACATCCGTTCCGTTCCAGATGCCGTCGATGCCCGATCTGGGCGCCTTCGGCGGCCTGGCTTCGCCGTTCGCGGGACTGAAGCTGCCGGTGGCCGCGATCCCGCCGGAACGACTCCAGAAGCTGCAGGCCGACTACGCGCGCGATTGCATGACGCTGATGCAGCAGGCCGCCGCGGCGAAGCTCGAGTCGCCTGAACTGAAGGACCGCCGCTTCAGCGCGGATGCGTGGAAGGCTTCGCCCGCGCATGCGTTCGCCGCTGCGTGGTATCTGCTCAACGCGCGCTACCTGCAGGAACTGGCCGACGCGCTCGAGACCGATCCGAAGACGCGCGAACGTATCCGTTTCTCCGTCCAGCAATGGACCGCCGCCGCCGCGCCGAGCAACTTCCTGGCGCTCAATCCCGATGCACAGAAATCGATCCTCGAGACGCAGGGCGAAAGCCTGCGGCAGGGGATGATGAACCTGCTCGGCGACATGCAGCGCGGCAAGATTTCGCAGACCGACGAATCGCAATTCGTGGTCGGCAAGAACCTCGGGTGTACCGAAGGCTCGGTCGTCTACGAGAACGACCTGATCCAGCTGATCCAGTACGCGCCGAAGACGGACAAGGTGTTCGAGCGCCCGCTCCTGATCGTGCCGCCGTGCATCAACAAGTTCTACATCCTCGACCTGCAGCCCGAGAATTCGCTCGTCGCGCATGCGCTGTCGAACGGCCATCAGGTGTTCCTCGTGTCGTGGCGCAACGCCGATGCGTCGGTCGCGCACAAGACATGGGACGACTACATGAACGAGGGGCTGCTCGCGGCGATCGACGCCGTGCAGCAGATCAGCGGCCGCGAGCAGATCAACACGCTCGGCTTCTGCGTCGGCGGCACGATGCTCGCGACCGCGCTGTCGGTGCTCGCCGCGCGCGGCGAACATCCGGCCGCGTCGATGACGTTGCTGACCGCGATGCTCGATTTCACCGACACCGGCATCCTCGACGTGTTCGTCGACGAGGCGCACGTGCAGATGCGCGAGCAGACCATCGGCGGCAAGAACGGCGCGGCGCCGGGGCTGATGCGCGGCGTCGAGTTCGCGAACACGTTCTCGTTCCTGCGGCCGAACGACCTCGTGTGGAACTACGTCGTCGACAACTACCTGAAGGGCCGCACGCCCGCCGCGTTCGACCTGCTGTACTGGAACAGCGACTCGACGAGCCTGCCGGGCCCGATGTACGCGTGGTACCTGCGCAATACCTATCTCGAGAACAAGCTCCGCGTGCCGGGCGCGCTGACCGTGTGCGGCGAATCCGTCGACCTGTCGCGCATCGACGTGCCGACCTTCATCTACGGATCGCGCGAGGATCACATCGTGCCGTGGCAGACGGCCTACGCGTCGACTTCGATCCTGACGGGCCCGTTGAAGTTCGTGCTCGGCGCGTCGGGCCACATCGCGGGCGTGATCAATCCGCCGGCGAAGAAGAAGCGCAGCTACTGGGTCAACGACAACGATCTGCCCGAATCCGCGGACGACTGGTTCGCCGGCGCGACCGAGCAGCCGGGCAGCTGGTGGACGACCTGGGTCGAGTGGCTCGACCAGTACGGCGGCCGCAAGGTGGCGCCGCCCGCCAAGGCCGGTTCCGCGCAGTTCCCGGTGATCGAACCGGCGCCGGGTCGCTACGTGTTGCAGCGCGATTGACGAAAGACGGACAGCGGCGCACGCTGTCCGGTGCACCGCAGTTTTTTTTAACAGGGCCGGTAGCGATGCGCCGTGTCGTGCGGGCCTGGAGGAAAGGGAAATGACGGACGTAGTGATCGTATCGGCCGCGCGGACCGCGGTCGGCAAATTCGGCGGCTCGCTCGCGAAGATCGCGGCACCGGAGTTGGGCGCGACGGTGATTCGCGCGGTGCTGGAGCGTTCGGGCGTGAAGCCCGAGCAGGTGAGCGAAGTGATCATGGGCCAGGTGCTGGCGGCGGGCTCGGGGCAGAACCCGGCGCGCCAGTCGCTGATCAAGGCCGGCCTGCCGAACGCGGTGCCGGGCATGACGATCAACAAGGTGTGCGGCTCGGGCCTGAAGGCGGTGATGCTGGCGGCGAACGCGATCGTGGCGGGCGACGCGGACATCGTGATCGCGGGCGGCCAGGAAAACATGAGCGCGGCGCCGCACGTGCTGCCGGGCTCGCGCGACGGGTTCCGGATGGGCGACGCGAAGCTGGTCGACACGATGATCGTCGACGGCCTGTGGGACGTGTACAACCAGTACCACATGGGCATCACGGCGGAGAACGTCGCGAAGGAATACGGGATCACGCGCGAGGAGCAGGACGCGTTCGCGGCGCTGTCGCAGAACAAGGCGGAGGCCGCGCAGAAGGCCGGCCGCTTCGACGCCGAGATCGTGCCGGTGTCGATTCCGCAGCGCAAGGGCGAGCCGCTGCAGTTCGCGACCGACGAGTTCGTGCGTCACGGCGTGACGGCGGAATCGCTGGCGGGGCTGAAGCCGGCGTTCTCGAAGGACGGCTCGGTGACGGCGGCGAACGCGTCGGGGCTGAACGACGGCGCGGCGGCGGTGCTGGTGATGTCGGCGCAGAAGGCGGCGGCGCTCGGCCTGACGCCGCTCGCGCGGATCAAGGCATACGCGAACGCGGGCGTGGATCCGAGCGTGATGGGCATGGGTCCGGTGCCGGCATCGCGCCGCTGCCTGGAGCGAGCGGGCTGGACGCCGGGCGACCTGGACCTGATGGAAATCAACGAGGCCTTCGCGGCGCAGGCGCTGGCGGTGCACAAGCAGATGGGCTGGGACACGTCGAAGGTGAACGTGAACGGCGGTGCGATCGCGATCGGTCACCCGATCGGCGCGTCGGGCTGCCGGATCCTGGTGACGCTGCTGCACGAGATGGTCAAGCGCGATGCGAAGCGCGGGCTGGCGTCGCTGTGCATCGGCGGCGGGATGGGCGTCGCGCTTGCGGTCGAGCGTCCGTAACCGGTCGTCCGTCACGGCCAAACCAATCCGGGCGCCGGCCGATTGCGGCTTCGGTCGGCGTTACGTGAAGTCAGAGGGGGCCTCCGGCGGCTCTCGAAACCAAAAAATGGAGTGAGATTTATGTCTCAGCGAATTGCGTACGTAACGGGCGGGATGGGCGGCATCGGCACCAGCATCTGCCAGCGTCTGTCGAAAGACGGCTTCAAGGTGGTCGCGGGTTGCGGCCCGAACTCGCCGCGCCGGGTGAAATGGCTCGAGGACCAGAAGGCGCTCGGCTACGATTTCATCGCGTCGGAAGGCAACGTGGGCGACTGGGACTCGACCAAGGCAGCGTTCGACAAGGTCAAGGCCGAAGTCGGCGAGATCGACGTGCTGGTCAACAACGCGGGCATCACGCGCGACGTCGTGTTCCGCAAGATGACGCATGAAGACTGGACGGCCGTGATCGACACCAACCTGACGAGCCTGTTCAACGTGACGAAGCAGGTGATCGACGGGATGGTCGAGCGCGGCTGGGGCCGGATCATCAACATTTCGTCGGTGAACGGCCAGAAGGGGCAATTCGGCCAGACGAACTACTCGACCGCGAAAGCCGGCATCCACGGTTTCACGATGTCGCTCGCGCAGGAAGTCGCAACGAAGGGCGTGACGGTCAACACCGTGTCGCCCGGCTACATCGGCACCGACATGGTGAAGGCGATTCGTCCGGACGTGCTCGAGAAGATCGTCGCGACTATCCCGGTGCGTCGTCTCGGCGCGCCGGAGGAAATCGGTTCGATCGTCGCGTGGCTCGCGTCGAACGACTCCGGCTTCGCGACGGGCGCCGACTTCTCGCTGAACGGCGGCCTGCATATGGGCTGAACGTCCGGCTGCGCGGGCCGCTTCGGCCGCGCGGCCCGGCGTTTCCGAAGGCCCCCGCCTCCCGGATCCGGGAGGCGGGGATTTGTCACTTGCGCTACGCTGCACCCAAAGGCGTTACATGACTACTACAAAGAAAACGGCCGAGCGGCTCATCAAGAAGTACCCGAACCGCCGGCTCTACGATACCGAGACGAGCACGTACATCACGCTGACCGACGTCAAGCAGCTCGTGCTGGAACAGGAGGACTTCAAGGTCGTCGACGCGAAATCCAACGAAGACCTGACGCGCAGCATCCTGCTGCAGATCATCCTCGAGGAAGAGAGCGGCGGCGTGCCGATGTTCTCGTCGTCGATGCTGTCGCAGATCATCCGTTTCTACGGTCATGCGATGCAGGGCATGATGGGCACGTACCTGGAAAAGAATATCCAGGCGTTCATCGACATCCAGAACAAGCTCGCGGATCAATCGAAGAACCTTTACGAAGGTAACGCGATGAATCCGGAAGTCTGGTCGCAGTTCATGAACATGCAGGCGCCGATGATGCAAGGGATGATGACGAGCTACATCGAGCAGTCGAAGAACATGTTCGTGCAGATGCAGGAGCAGATGCAGAACCAGGCGAAGTCGATGTTCAGCACGTTCCCGTTCAAGCAACCGGGCGCGCCGGAGCCGGAGAAGAAGTAACGCTTGCGCGGCAGGCCGGTCGCGGCGGCACCCGCCGCCCGCCGCCTGGCTTGGCGCCGCGATGCGCGGCGGTGCGATGCGGCCGATCGTGTGCTCGGGCACGACGATGGCCGCTGGCCGCCAGCGCAAGATGTTGCCGACGGTCGTTCCTGATCGTCGGCACCGAATGCCTGTGCCCTCGCGTGGGGGGCGGTGTGATCGTGGTCCGGTCGCCTTTATCTAATTCCAGAGAGTCATCAGCAAATCGACACCCGGGCGTGTCGCGCCGCACGGCGTGCGTTTGTGCCAGTGCGGCCGATCGCCATTGCGTCGGGCCGCGTCACAACGCGCAGCGGCGAAGCCTGCGCGTTCGCCGGCTTGGCTCAAAGTGCCGGATCGAAATCCTGGTGATCGTCCGCGGGAGGAAGGTCGAGCACGAGCTTCACCGCGCAGTAGTTCGCCTTCAGCGAAAACACCCGGCCGATCACAAGAAACGTCTGCCGCGAATTCTCGAGTTCGACGAAGTCGCCCGGCTGCGGCACGTGGGCGCCCTGGTCATAGGAAAAGCTGGTGCTGGTCTGCTCGCCGATGGTCTCGGCGGCGTGCTCGGTGAATTCGATCGTGATATGGGTGGTCATGCGAAGCCTGTTGGGTAAGTGAAGAGAGCGGATGTTGCGATTTTCGCATAGGGGCGGGGTGAGGCCCGGGGGCGATTGTCGTGCATGACGGGCGGTGATCGCATTCATCGTTTCATCGTCGCCGGTCCGAAAGGCTGGATCAGCTGCCGGTTCCGCCGGCGCGTGCTGGGTATTGAGGGCGCCATCCACGGCGTCTTGAGCGCCAGTTTTGCCTCCCTGACCCATAAATAGCTGTAAACTCACGCTTTTGCCGCCACGCCCCCACATTCCAGATGTCCCAGTCCCCCAAAGTAGGCTTCGTGTCGCTCGGGTGCCCGAAGGCGCTCGTCGACTCCGAACAAATCATCACCCAACTGCGCGCCGAAGGTTATGAAATCTCCGGCACCTACGACGGTGCCGACCTCGTCGTCGTCAACACCTGCGGCTTCATCGACGAAGCCGTGCAGGAAAGTCTCGACGCAATCGGCGAAGCGCTGACCGAGAACGGCAAGGTGATCGTCACCGGCTGCCTCGGCGCGAAGTCGAGCGCCAGCGGCTCGAACCTGATCGAGGAAGTCCACCCGAAGGTGCTCGCCGTCACCGGCCCGCACGCGGTGGGCGAAGTGATGCAGGCCGTGCACTCGCACCTGCCGAAGCCGCACGATCCGTTCGTCGACCTCGTGCCGGCCGCCGGCATCAAGCTCACGCCGCGCCACTATGCATACCTGAAGATATCCGAAGGCTGCAACCACCGCTGCACGTTCTGCATCATCCCGTCGATGCGCGGCGATCTCGTGTCGCGTCCGGTCGCGGAAGTGATGCTCGAGGCGGAGAACCTGTTCAAGTCGGGCGTGAAGGAACTGCTCGTGATCTCGCAGGACACGAGCGCGTACGGTGTCGACGTGAAGTACCGCACGGGCTTCTGGAACGGCAAGCCGATCAAGACGCGCATGACCGACCTGGTCGCCGCGCTCGGCGAACTCGCCGCGCAGTACGGCGCATGGGTGCGCCTGCACTACGTGTATCCGTATCCGAGCGTCGACGAAGTCATTCCGCTGATGGCCGAAGGCCCGTTCAAGGGCCACGTGCTGCCGTATCTCGACGTGCCGTTCCAGCACGCGCATCCGGAAGTGCTGAAGCGCATGAAGCGCCCGGCGAACGCCGAGAAGGTGCTCGAGCGCGTGCAGAAGTGGCGCGAGATCTGCCCGGACCTGACGATCCGCAGCACGTTCATCGCCGGCTTCCCCGGCGAGACGGAAGAGCAGTTCGAAACGCTGCTCGACTTCATCCGCGAGGCGGAACTCGATCGCGTCGGCTGCTTTGCCTATTCGCCGGTCGAAGGCGCGACCGCGAACGACCTGGACGGCGCACTGCCGGACGACGTTCGCGAAGAACGCCGCGCGCGCTTCATGGAAGTCGCCGAGGAAGTGTCGGCGCGGCGCATCCAGCGCAAGGTCGGCAAGGCCCTCAAGGTGCTGATCGACGAAGTCAGCGAGGAAGGCGGCATCGGCCGCACGGCGGCGGATGCACCGGAGATCGACGGGGTCGTCTACGTCGAACCGGCGACGAAGGCGTCGAAGCGCTACAAGGTCGGCGATTTCGTGTCGGTGAAGATCACCGGCGCGGACGGCCACGACCTGTGGGGCGAGGTCTAAGCGATGACCGCAGCGTTTCCGCAGATCCTCGCGCTCGGCGAGGCGATGATCGAATTCAACCAGTCGCAGCCGGGGCGTCCGGAGTTCCTGCAGGGCTTCGGCGGCGACACGTCGAACTTCTGCATCGCCGCGGCGCGTCAGGGCGCGTCGACGGGCTTCGTGTCGGCGATCGGCGACGATCCGTTCGGCCGCTTGCTGGCCGACATGTGGGCGGCGGAAGGCGTCGACACGACGTACGTGCGGATCGACCGCTCGGCGCCGACCGGCGTGTATTTCGTCACGCACGGCGCGGACGGCCACCAGTTCGACTATCTGCGCGCGGGCTCCGCGGCGAGCCGCTACGCGGTCGCCGACCTGCCGCTCGATGCGCTGGCCGCGGCGAAGGCCGTGCACCTGTCGGGCATCAGCCTCGCGATCAGCACGGCCGCATGCGACGCCGCGTTCGCGGCGATCGACCACGCGCGCGGCAACGGCGCGCAGGTCAGCTTCGATACGAACCTGCGCCTGAAGCTGTGGCCGCTGCCGCGCGCCCGCGCGGTGATGCGCGAGGCGCTGCGCCAGACGGACATCTGCCTGCCGAGCTGGGACGACGTCACGGCGCTCACGGGCGCGAACGATCGCGACGCGATCGTCGATGCGATGCTCGAACACGGGCCGCGGGTCGTCGCGCTGAAGCTCGGCAAGGAAGGCGCGTACGTGGCGACCCCGAACGAACGGCGAGTGGTGCCGGGCTTCGCGGTCGAGGCCGTCGACGCGACGGGCGCGGGCGACTGCTTCGGTGGCGCGTTCGTGGCGCGGATCGTCGCGGGCGACGATCCGTTTGCGGCGGCGCGTTATGCGAACGCGGCCGCGGCGCTGTCGACGACGGGTTACGGCGCGGTCGCGCCGATTCCGCGCCGCGAGGCGGTGGAACGCCTGATGCAGGGCTGACGCGGATCACGCACGCCGGTCGTGACCTCGCTCGCGTGACGCACGCATCCGCAATCCCTGGATGACGGGCGACATGCGACGTGAAGGTGGCCAGCGGCGTGCGTACCGCGATCGGTGTTTGCGCACGCGCGATCGCTACGCGCGCGTGACGACGACCATCGGCGGCAGGCAGCATGCCGCCGTGTTTTTTCGAGCGAATCTGAAGCAAGGAGCAACACAAGGTGGGTCGATATTCGGAATGGCAACGTACGCTGGTGATTGCCGGTGCGCTGGCGGCGGGCCTCGCGATGCCGGGCGTGGTCGCGGCGCAGGCCGCCGCGCCGGGCGTGGAGCAGGATGAAGCGGCACCCGCGCGGCCGCTGCGGCCGAATCCGGAATTCGCCCGCCTGCCGCGCTACGAAGGCACGCTCGGCGACCGGCCGATCGTCGTGCATCTCGGGCCGAAGACGGACGAGGAAGGCGTGCATGGCGAATACCAGTTCGCGGACACGGGTGAGGTCGTGCTGCTCGCCGGCGACCGCGACGGCGACACGCTCGAAATCGAGGAATCGAACGACGGCACGAACATCACGGGTGTGTGGATCGGCCGCTTCGACGCGACGGGCGACCTGAAGGCCGATCGGATGAACTCGGACGAATCGGATCCGCAACCCGTCGTGCTGCGCCTGGCGCCGGGCAAGCGCGCGGCGCTGCAGGTGCGCGACGGCCGGATACGGGAAATCGAGACGGTCGGCGGCATCGTCAACCTGCGCACCGACGACTGAGCACGCGCTGGCTCGGTGCGCGCGGCGCGCATTGTACCGGGCCAAGCGCGCCGATTTTGGCTAATCTAGCGACACATTCCGCAACCGAACGGCCTTTCCCCCGGCCTCCTGCCATGACTGCATCCAATCCGAAGCGCGCACTCCAGACCCGCATCGTTCAACCCGACGACATCATTCCGGAAGGCTTCCGCTCGTTCGTCCCGCCGGTCGCGCGGGCATCGACGGTCGTGTTCCCCGATCTCGCGACGATGCGCGCGCTGGTCTGGCACAACGACAACCAGTGGCGCTACGGGCTGCACGCGACGCCGACGTCGCTCGCGCTCGCGCAGCGGCTCGCCGAGATCGAGGGCGGCACGCATGCGCTGCTGCAGCCGTCGGGCCTCGCGGCGATCATGAACGTCTATTTCGGGATCGTGAAGGCGGGCGACGACGTGCTGATCCCGCACAACATCTACGGGCCGAACGCCGATTTCGGCAACTGGCTCGCGAAGGATTTCGGCATCACCGCGCGCTTCTACGATCCGCTCGTCGGCGCCGGCATCGCCGACCTGATCCAGCCGAACACTCGGCTGATCTGGATCGAGGCGCCGGGCTCGGTGACGATGGAAGTGCCCGACGTGCGCGCGATCACGACGGTCGCGCGGGCGCGCGGCGTCGTCACCGCGATCGACAACACGTATTCGGCCGGCCTCGCGTTCAAGCCGTTCGAGCATGGCGTCGACATCTCGGTGCAGGCGCTGACCAAGTATCAATCGGGCGGCAGCGACGTGCTGATGGGCGCGACGATTACCGCGAACGCGGAGCTGCACGCACAACTGAAGCTCGCGCGGATGCGCTGCGGGATCGGCGTGTCGGTCGACGATTGCTCGCTCGTGCTGCGCAGTCTGCCGAACATGCAGGTGCGCTTCGACGCGCACAGCAAGAGCGCGCTCGCGCTCGCGAAATGGCTGAAGGCGCGGCCGGAAATCGCCGCCGTGCTGCATCCGCAACTGCCGGACTGTCCGGGGCACGCATCGTTCGTGCGCGACTTCACCGGCGCGGGCGGGCTGTTCTCGGTGGTGTTCGACGAACGCTACAGCAGCGAGCAGATCGATCGTTTCGTCGAGGCGCTCGAGCTGTTCGCGATCGGCTGGAGCTGGGGTGGTGCATGCAGCCTCGCGATGCCTTACGACGTGGCGTCGATGCGTGCGGAGTGGCCGCATCGCGGCACGCTGGTGCGCTTTTACGTCGGTCTCGAAGACGAAGCCGACCTGCGTGCGGACATCGAGCGCGCGCTGCAGGCTACGCTCGGCCGATAACGGAACCGAAGCGGAAAAACGAAACGCCCGCGCGATGCAATATCGCGCGGGCGTTTTTTCATGGACGGCGTGCGCAGACCGGAAATCAGAACAGCCGCAGCAGCCCGTCGAGGCCCACGTGGTCGAATGCGACGGTGGCTGCATCGCGCACGACGGGCTTGGCGTGGAACGCGACCGACAGCCCGGCTTCGGCCATCATCTTCAGATCGTTCGACCCGTCGCCCATCGCGATCGCGCGGCTCGGCTCGAGGCCGAGCGATGCGCAGGTATCGCGCAGCATGCGCGCCTTCACGTCCGCGTTGACGATTTCGCCGAGCACCTTGCCGGTCAGCTTGCCGTCGACGATCTCGAGCGTGTTCGCGTGCGCGTAGTCGAGGCCGAGGCGCGCCTTCAGGCGCTCGGTGAAGAACGTGAAGCCGCCCGACACGAGCAGCGTCTTCAGTCCCGCGGCCTTCACGCCGGCGAGCATCGTCTCCGCGCCCGGCGACAATTGCAGCCGTTCCTCGTACACGCGCTCGAGCGCCTGCGCGTCGAGCCCCGCGAGCAGCGCGACGCGACGCGTGAGGCTTTCGTTGAAGTCGCGGATCTCGCCGCGCATCGATGCCTCGGTGATCTCCGCGACCTGCGTCTTCAACCCGCAGAAATCGGCGATCTCGTCGATGCATTCGATCGTGATCAGCGTCGAATCCATGTCCATCACGACGAGCCCGAACTCGCCGAGCGTACGGCCCGCTTCGACGAAGCCGAAGTCGAGCGCGTGCGTGCCGCAGTACGCGTCGATGTCGAGCCGCTGCGCGGGGTTTGCGTTTTCGATACGCAGCGCGTGATCGTCGGTCTGCACGATGCGGGTGCCGCGCGACAGCGCGAGCAGCGGTTTGTGATGCGCGTCCGACAACGGCGCGAGACTCTGGATGACGAGGTTGTGGGTCATGACGGAATGATTGGAAGCGAATGAAACGCGTGCGCGGCCGGCATGCGGCCGCCTGCGAACGCGGGCCCCGTCCGGCGTCGGGCCGTCGCGTCGCGAACGCGCCATTGTAGCCGGTTGGTGTCAGGGCGCGACCGGATCGCCGCGGATGCCCGGCCGGCGCCGCCGCAAGCTCCGCTCGCGGGACGGCGCCTATCGTTCACCCGCGCCATCCCAGTAAGGCGGATCGCCGAAGTGTTCGGCCAGGAACGCGATGAACGCGAGCGTCTTGAGCGGCACGTGCGCGCGGCTCGGATAGACGGCCCAGATCGCGACGTCGTTCGCGAACGGGTAATCGTCGAGCACCGTGACGAGCGCGCCGCTCGCGAGCAGCGGGCCGACGTCCCAGGTCGACTTGATCGCGATGCCGAAGCCGTCGACGAGCGCTTCGCGGATCGCCTCGCCGTTGCTCGCGACGAGCCGGCCGCCGACGCGCACGGTGAGCGGGCCTTGCGGCGTGACGAACGACCAGTCGCGCTGGTCGCCGAGAATCACGCATTCGTGCTGTGCGAGGTCGGCGGGATGGCGCGGCGTCCCGTGTTCGGCGAGATACGCGGGCGAGCAGCACAGCACGCGCCGGTTGGCGGCAAGCCTGCGCGCGACCAGCGTCGAGTCCTTCAGCGCGCCGAGGCGGATCGCGACGTCGTAGCCGTCGTCGACGAGGTCCATGATCTCGTCGGATAGCCTGAGGTCGAGCGACACGGACGGGTAGCGGCGCAGGAATGCGGGGATCACGGGCGCGACGTGCTGGCGGCCGAACGACGACGACATCGACACCTTCAGCCGGCCATACGGCTCGCTGCGGCCGTGGCCGACCGACGCGCGCGCGGCGTCGGCGGCCGACAGCAGCGCCTCGGCGCGGGCCATGAAGATTTCGCCGTCCTGCGTGAGGCTGATGCGGCGCGTGGTGCGATGCAGCAAGCGCGCGCCGAGCTGACGCTCCAACTGCGCGATGCGCGCGCTTGCGACCGCGGCCGACACGCCGAACTCGCGTCCGGCCGCGCTCACGTTCGCGAGCAGCGCCGCGCGCACGAACAGGCCGACGTCGAGCAGGTCGAGCGGCTTGTCGGGGGCCGGAATCGGATCGGATGCCATTATTCTGAAATTCCTGAAAATGTTTCAGGAAATATAGCGGTTTTCTCGAAGGATCGGGCCGCCTACGATGGCAGGCATGGGGCTGCGCCGCGGCCCGCCCGATTTCCCTGAAGGAGTTTCGTGATGAAAGCCGTTGGACTGACCCGTTATCTGCCGATCGACGACCCGCAGGCGCTCGTCGACGTGGAGCTGCCGCAACCCGTGCCGGGCCCGCGCGACCTGCTCGTGAAGGTCGAGGCGATCTCCGTGAACCCGGTCGACACCAAGGTGCGCGCGCCGAAGCAGCAGGTCGAGGAGACCCCGCGCGTGCTCGGCTGGGATGCGGCCGGCACGGTCGTCGCGGTCGGTGCCGAGGTGACGATGTTCCGGCCGGGCGACGAGGTGTTCTACGCGGGCAGCATCACACGCCCCGGCGCGAACAGCGAATTTCACACGGTCGACGAGCGGATCGCGGCGATCAAGCCGCGCTCGCTCGATTTCGCGGCGTCGGCTGCGTTGCCGCTCACCGCGCTGACCGCGTGGGAGGCGCTGTTCGACCGGCTGCGCGTGTCGCCGCAGGGCGCGGACGCGGGCAAGTCGGTGCTGATCGTCGGCGGCGCGGGAGGGGTGGGTTCGATCGCGATCCAGCTGGCGAAGACGCTCGGCAAGCTGCACGTGATCGCGACCGCGTCGCGGCCGGCGTCGGCCGAATGGGTGCGCTCGCTCGGCGCGGACGACGTGGTCGACCATTTCGGCGACTTGCCCGCGCAACTGCGCGAGATCGGTCATGCGAACGTCGACTATGTACTGATCTTCAACGACACGGATCGTCATTTCCCTGCCGCGGCGGAAGTCATCCGGCCGCAGGGTGGCATTTGCACGATCGTCGAGAACGAGAAGCCGATTCCGGTCGAGCTGCTGAAGGCGAAAAGCGCCGCGTTTCACTGGGAGTTCATGTTCACGCGCGCGATGTTCGAGACGCCGGACATGGTCGAACAGCACAAGATCCTGAGCGAGGTGGCGAGGCTCGTCGACGGCGGCACGCTGCGCACGACGCTCGGCGAGCAGCTCGGCACCATCAACGCCGCGAACCTGCGGCGCGCGCACCAACTGCTCGAGGCCGGGCGCGCGATCGGCAAACTGGTGCTGAGCGGATTCTGACCTCGAGGTCGGGGCGGAAAACCCGAGTTGGCCCGGCGTTTTCTCGAGCGGCGGCATCGCCCGTACGGGATACGGCGTCGCGAACGCAAGCGGGGTAACACCCGATGCGTTTGCGGCGCATTGCATGCCGCTTGGCGGTAGACTGGCAACGCATCATGCATCGAAAACCGCGCGGCACGCGCGTGCCGCCGCATTACAAGGAGGTCAGCATGAGCCAACGCAGCTTGTCAGTCGCCGCATCGTGGTCTGCCGTGTTCGCGGCGGCGTGCGTCAGCGCGAGCGTATTCGCGGCGCCGCCGGTCAAGGGCAGCCTGAAGGGCGGCGGCACGGGGCAGCTCGAATACACCGTCAAGGTCGACTCGAAGACCTTCGGCAATACGCAGGAGACGCGCAAGATCCGTTCGGGCGAAACGGACGACTTCAACTGGAAGTCGGTGCCGCCGGGCGGCGCGGTCGCGATGCCCGACGGTTGCCCGAACGCCGACAACCTGCCGCGCGACGCGAACGGCGCGATGGTGCGCCAGACCCAGGTGCGGCTCGCGCCGTCGGTCGACGCGAAGGGGATCGCGAACGTGCAGATGAGCTTCCAGGCTGCTGCGCCGAAAGGCACGCGCAACGTGAGCGCGGGCGGCAAGTCGCTGCAGTGCCCGGACGTCGTGTCAGTGAGCCAGGTCAAGTGGGTGTCGATTTCGACCAATGGCGGGTCGAAGTCCGTCACGATGAGCGACGGCACGAAGGTGACGGTGTCGATCAAGCGCTGAGCGGGGCGCGCGGGCCGGCAAGGCGTCCGGTGCGCGCGCAACCATCGCGATGCGCATCCGGGCGATCCGGGCAGGGTCGCGCGTGACGGTTTCATGGCGTGCGGCGTCGGGCCTTTCCATTGAGCGATGTTCGACTTCGTCACGCCCGGCGCACGACGGTGGCGCGGTCATTTGCGCAGGAGGCCTGCGTGACGTCCTGCGGATGTCACGCTATCCTTGCGGCATCCTCCATCTTCCCCGAACGACATTCCGATGAAACATTACATGCGCGTGCTGCTGTCGGCTGCTGCGTTCGTTGCTGCCCATGCGCAGGCGGCGGACGATTGCAGCTTCGTGAAGAAGGTCGAGCTGCCGACGCGACAGCAGATCGCCGTCGTGTCGAGCGGCGCGCTCGAGCCGTGCTCGACCGGCAGCTACGCGGTGCGCGTGTATTCGACCGCGCATGCCGCCCCCGGCTTCGATACGGACGACTACGTGACCGGCGTGCTGCATGCACGTGACGGCACCGTCGCCGATGCCTTCACCGCCGATCTCGGCGCGCGTGCGCCGCAGGCGCTCGTCGTCACGACACGCTCGGCCGGCAGCGGCGGTTACGTCGGTGCGCAGGCCTATGTGACGACGCCGCGCGCGGTGCGGCTCGTCGCGTCGGTTGACGGGCTCGCGCCCGACGCCGACGTCTCGGCCGCGTTGCGCCAGGCCATCGGCAAACGCCGCGCCGCCCGCTGACCGCACGCCACGCGGATGCCGCGTGCGATGCGGCGCCGCGGGTCAATGCGCGCGTTCCTCGAGCCGCGTTGCAAGAAAGCGGTGATCGGCCGAGAACAACCGGCGATACGTCATCAGCACCGCGCCAACGGTGCCGAGCGCGGACGCCGCGGCGATCAGGAACATGATCACGATCTGGTAGCGCACGGCCTGCAGCGGCGACTGGCCGGCCAGCACCTGGCCCGTCATCATCCCCGGCAGGCTCACGACGCCGACGACGGCCATCTGGTTGAGCGTCGGCAGCATGCCCGCGCGCACGGCCTGGCGCGCGGCGTCCTGCGCGGCTTCCCAGCGCGTCGCACCGAGCGCCAGTGCCGTCTCGACGCGGTCGCGCCGCGCGGTCAGTTCCTCCATCATCCGTTCGACGCCGAGCGACACGCCCGTGAGCGTATTGCCGAGAATCATCCCGAGGATCGGGATCGCATATTGCGGCGTGTACCACGGATGAATGCGGATCACGACGAACAGGCCGACGGCCGCGACGAACCAGCTGCTGAACCAGATCGACGCAATGCTGTCGACGCGCTGTCCGCGATACGTGCGCTTGCCGCGGCCGGCGCCCGCGAAACCTGCAATCAGCGTCATCAACGCGGTGAGCGGCAGCACGACGGTCCAGTGCGGATGACCGAACACCCAGCCGAGCACGTAGCCGATCGCCAGCAGCTGCACGACGGTGCGCACGGCGGCGAGCGCGAGCTTGCGCCCGAGGCCGAGCGACAGCGCGGCCGAGATCGCACCGTTGACCGCGACGAGCGCGGCGGCGATGCCGACGTCGACGAGACTCAGATCCTGCAGAGCGGGGCTCATGGCTGCGCCTCCATCGCGTTCGCGGCGTGCAGCACGCCGGCCTGCATCACGAGCCGCATCGTGCCGATGCGGGCGGCTTGCGCCGGATCGTGCGAGATCCACATGTAGGCGCGTGCATCGGGGGCCGCGTCGAACCAGGCGCCGACGAGCGCTTCGATCGCGCGCGTCGAGTCGGGGTCGAGCGCGGACGTCGGTTCGTCGAGCAACAGCACGTCGGGGTCGAGCTGCAGCACGCGCAGGAGCGCGGCGATCTGCGCTTCGCCGCCCGACAGTTCGCTCGCCCGCTTGTCGAGAAAATCGGCGCCGCGGCCGGCGCGTGCCGCGAGCGCTTCGGCGCGGGCACGGTCGAACGTCACGTCGCGATAGATCGCGAGTGAATACGGATAGCGCAACTGCGCTTCGACGGTCCCGTCCATTTGCGCGGGCCGCTGGCGCACGTAGGCGACGCTGCGCCGGTAGCGCGGAATCGCGCCGCGCCTGATCCGCTCGCCGCGCCAGAGGATATGCCCGCCGTCGAGTGGATCGAGCAACGCGAGCGCGCGCAGCAGCACGCTCTTGCCGGAGCCCGACGGTCCCGTGATAGCAATTCGCGATCCCGCGGCGAGGCTGAAGTCGGTCGACGCCAGCAGCGTCTTGCCGCTGCTGGCGTCGCGGCGCGTGATGTGCTGCGCATCGATGAGACCGGAGGGGGCTGTCATGTCACAAATGAAAAAAAGCGTTAATGGCGCCGAAGCGTTACTGCAGCGTGCGCCATAATACCTATTGAAAAGCCGCCGGTGTCGTGCTCCGTTCACTCACGCAAGTGGCCCGACATGGCGCGCAAACTCTGCAGAACAACAACGGAACCGCCATGACGCTAGCACGAGCCATCGGCAAATCGGCTGCATGGATCGTCGGTATCGTCGCACTGATCCTCGCGGCGGCCGGCATCTTCATTTTCACGTTCGACTGGAACCACGCGAAACCGTGGGTCAACGAACATGTGAGTACCGCACTTGGCCGCCCGTTCGCGATCAACGGCGATCTCAAGGTCGGCTGGCGTCGCCCCGACGGCGAGACCGGCTGGCGCGCATGGGTGCCCTGGCCGAGCTTCTCCGCCACGCAACTCGAGATCGGCAACCCGGACTGGGCGAAGGGGCCCAAGTTCGTCACGCTCGATGCCGCGCATTTCGATCTCGCGATTCTTCCGCTCCTCGCGCACGAAATCGTCATTCCGTCGATCGATGTCGTCAATCCCGCGGTCGACCTCGAGCGGCTCGCCGACGGCCGCAATACGTGGACCTTCCAGTTCAAGCAATCGTCGCAGCCGTCGCCGTGGAAGGTGCGGCTCGACAGCTTCGGTTTCGCGAAGGGCATCGTCACGTATCGCGATGCGATCACGAAGGCCGATCTCACGGTCGCGATCGATACGCTCGGCCAGCCGATTCCGCTCGGCGACGTGCTGAAGGAGCAGGAGCAAACGTCGCGCGCGGCGTCGGCGCAGCGTGTCGGCAAGAGCGGCGCCGCCCGACTGAGCGCGAAGGCGAGTGCCGAGGCTGCGTCGGGTGCGTCGGCGGCGCAAGGCGCGAGCGGGGCGTCCGCAGTCGCGACGTCGGGTGCCTCCGCTGCCGCGCCGGCTACTTCGGTTTCCTCCGCATCCACGGCCGTGCCGGCATCCGGCGCGAGCGGTGCGTCCGCTGCGTCGGGTGCCGCTGCGCCCGCGAAGCCGGCCGGCCCGACGTATGCGTTCGGGCTCAAGGTCGACGGCCGCTACAAGAACGTGCCGGTCAGCGGCACCGGCAAGGTGGGCGGCGTGCTGGCGATCGAGAACGCGACGCAGCCGTTCCCGCTGCAGGCCGACGTGAAGGCCGGCGACACGCGGCTGGCGATCGTCGGCACGCTGACCGACCCGATGCATCTCGCGGCACTCGACCTGCGTCTGTGGCTGCAAGGCACGTCGATGTCGCATCTCTACCAGATCACCGGCATCACGCTGCCGGACACGCCGCCGTATGCGACCGAGGGGCGCCTGATCGGCAACATCAAGCAGCACGCGAGCACGTTCCGCTACGAGAATTTCAACGGCCGCGTCGGCGGCAGCGATCTCCGCGGCACGCTCACCTGGGCGCAGCGCGAGCCGCGGCCGAAGCTGTCGGGCGAGCTCGTGTCGAACCTGCTGCAGTTCTCCGACCTCGCGCCGGTGATCGGCGCCGACTCCGCCGCGAGCAAGGCGAAGCGCGGCGACACGACGCGCCAGCCGCCGGACCGCGTGCTGCCGGTCGCGACGTTCCGCACCGAGCGCTGGAGCGCGATCGACGCGGACGTGAAGTTCACCGGGCGCAAGCTGATCAAGAGCCCGCAACTGCCGATCACCGACCTCTACACGCACATCCTGCTACAGGACGGCGTGCTGTCGCTCGAACCGCTGCAGTTCGGCGTCGCGGGCGGCACGCTCGCGACCAACGCGCATCTCGACGGCAGCCGCACGCCGCTCAAGGGCCGCTTTACGCTGGCCGCGCGTCACTTGAGGCTGAAGCAACTGTTCCCGACGCAGAAGGTGATGCAGACCGCGCTCGGCGAAATCAACGGCGACGCGTCGCTGTCGGCGACCGGCAATTCGCCGGCCGCGCTCGCGGCGACGTCGACCGGCGAAGTGAAGGCGCTCATCACGGATGGCCGCATCAGCCTGCTGCTGATGGAGGCGGCAGGGCTGAACGTCGCGAACGTCGTCTATGAGAAGCTGTTCGGCACCCGCGACGTGAACATCAATTGCGCGGCGATCGACTTCGTCGCGAACGACGGCATGCTCGACCCGAAGGTGTTCGCGCTCGATACGGACGACGCGCTGATCAACGTCGACGGCCCGGTCAACCTGCGCGATGAATCGATCGACCTGAAGATCCATCCGCATACGAAGGGTTTCCGGGTCTTCTCGTTGCGTTCGCCGTTGTACGCGAAGGGCACGTTCAAGAACCCGAAGGTCGGCGTCGACGCCGGCGCGCTCGCGCTGCGCGCGGGCGCAATGGTCGGGCTGGGCCTGATCAACCCGTTCGCGGCGCTGATTCCGCTGATCGCGCCGAGCAATAACCGCGACGTGCCGTGCTCGGAGCTGTTCGGGCAGATGAAGGCCAAGGCGGCGCAGAAGGAGGCGCTGAAGGCCGGCAAGTGAGGATGTCCGGGGCAGGGCCGGCGCCGCGCGCGGCGGGCCGGCTGGCGGGGCCGGAACAGGGCGGTCGGCAGTTTCCCCGACACCTGCTAAAATACACGGTTTTCCGTCGATTTCTCTCTTACGGGACCTGCCGTGCTTTCTACTGCCAACATCACGATGCAATTCGGGCCGAAGCCCTTGTTCGAGAATATCTCGGTCAAATTCGGCGAGGGCAACCGCTATGGTCTGATCGGCGCGAACGGCTGCGGCAAGTCGACCTTCATGAAGATCCTCGGCGGCGACCTCGAGCCGAGCGCCGGCAACGTCGCGCTGGAGCCGAACGTGCGCCTGGGCAAGCTGCGCCAGGACCAGTTCGCGTATGAAGACGTGCGCGTGCTCGACGTCGTGATGATGGGCCACACCGAGATGTGGGCCGCGATGACCGAGCGCGACGCGATCTACGCGAACCCGGATGCCACCGACGACGACTACATGCACGCGGCCGAGCTCGAAGGCAAGTTCGCCGAATACGGCGGCTACGACGCCGAGGCGCGCGCGGGCGCGCTGCTGCTCGGCATCGGCATCGAGGAGAAGTTCCACAACGGCACGATGGCCGACGTCGCGCCGGGCTGGAAGCTGCGCGTGCTGCTCGCGCAGGCGCTGTTCTCGAAGCCGGACGTGCTGCTGCTCGACGAACCGACCAACAACCTGGACATCAACTCGATCCGTTGGCTCGAGCACACGCTCAACGAGTACAACTCGACGATGATCATCATCTCGCACGATCGTCACTTCCTGAACTCGGTGTGCACGCACATGGCCGACATGGACTTCGGCACGCTGAAGGTCTGGCCGGGCAACTACGACGACTACATGCTCGCATCGGCACAGGCGCGCGAGCGTCAGGCCGCGGCGAACGCGCGCGCGAAGGAGCGCGTGGCCGAGCTGCAGGACTTCGTGCGCCGCTTCTCGGCGAACAAGTCGAAGGCCCGCCAGGCAACGAGCCGCGCGAAGCAGATCGACAAGATCAAGATCGAGGAATTCAAGCCGTCGTCGCGTCAGAACCCGTTCATTCGCTTCGAGTTCGAGAAGAAGCTGCACAACGTCGCGGTGGTCGCCGAAGACATCACGAAGAAGTACGAGCGCACCATCTTCCAGAACTTCAACCTGTCGGTGCAGCCGGGCGAGCGCATCGCGATCATCGGCGAGAACGGCGCGGGCAAGACCACGCTGCTGCGTTCGCTGCTGGGCGCGCTGCAACTCGATCACGGCACGGTGAAGTGGTCCGAGAACGCGAATGTCGGCTACATGCCGCAGGACACGTACGAGGAGTTCCCGAACGACATCACGCTGATGGACTGGATCGACCAGTACCGCAAGGACGGCGACGACGAAACCATGGTGCGCGGCACGCTGGGCCGCCTGCTGTTCTCGTCGGACGACATCAAGAAGTCGGTGAAGGTGCTGTCGGGCGGCGAGAAGGGGCGCATGATCTGGGGCAAGCTGATGCTCGGCCGCCACAACGTGCTGCTGATGGACGAGCCGACCAACCACATGGACATGGAGTCGATCGAGTCGCTGCAGATCGCGCTCGAGCAGTTTGAAGGCACGCTGATCTTCGTGTCCCACGACCGCGAATTCGTGAGCGGGCTGGCGAACCGGATCATCGAAGTGCGCACGGACGGCACGCTGTTCGACTTCGGCGGGAATTACGAGGAGTTCCTCACGAGCCAGGGGCAGGAGTAATTGCCCGGGCAGCCATGCCCGATCTGATGTACCGGAAGCCCGCCAGGTGGAAGCCTGGCGGGTTTTTTCGTATCCAGGCTGACCAGGTGAGCGCGTGCCGCGCCAGCCCGGCGTCCCGATGAAGGGAAAATGTCAGGTCGGGCGTTGTGCCCGCGATCGCGATTCGACGCGGCGGCGCCGTTCCCCGCCGGCAGCCGCTTGCTCCACCTCGCGCGTCGCCCGGCGCGTCAATCCGCGAGCCGCTTGTCGGCGAGCGCCTTGCAGCAGTCCTCGTACACCCATTGCACGAGTTTCGCCCGGTAGTCGAGATCGTCGGTATCGACGATTTCCTCGACCGCGTCGCGCGCCCACGACGCGTCGACGAAATCGGCGTGCCGCTTTGCGATGTCCTGCGCCAGCGCGGCCAGCTTCGCGATCGCGAGCCAGTCGGACTGCCGGTGGTGGCGGTCGAGCCAGCGGTGTGCGGCCTGCACCTGGAACGACGCGTCCGGCCAGGATTCGTTCAGGTAAAACGCGCCGAGATTGCCGCAGGTGAGCCAGCACAGCAGCTCCAGGCGATCTTGCGAGCCGAGGATATGGGGTGCGTCGGTCATGGCAGCGCTCACGAAAGCATCGATTCCGGGTGGCGCGGCCTGCAGCAGCCGGCGCCGATACTAAAAACATAGCACGATGCGGGGCCCGAGGTGCGACCTCGTGACGCGCCGGCGCGGCGCGGATGCCGCGGTGGCGGGAAGCGGGCGTCCGGCGCCCGGTCCCAGGCGTCCGCGCGGGCCGTTCGACGACGCTCGAAGTCACGCTCGGCGTCGTCGCGGAGCCGCGCCGCACTCGTTAGAATGGCCGTTTTCCGGGAGACAGGAAGCGATGAAAATCTACGATCAGTTCTATATCGACGGCGCATGGCGCAAACCGGCCGGAACGGGCACGATCGACGTGATCGACTCGGGCACCGAGGCCGTGATCGGCCGGATTCCCGAGGGCGTGGCGTCGGACGCGCAGGACGCGATCCGCGCGGCGCGCGCGGCATTCGACGCATGGGCCGCGACGCCGGCCGCGACGCGCGCGGGCTATCTGCGCAAGATCGTCGAGCGTCTGCAGGCGCGCAGCGAGGAACTCGCGCAGTCGATCACCGGCGAAGTCGGGATGCCGATCAAGCTGTCGCGCGCGATCCAGGTCGGCGGTCCGATCTACAACTGGAAGGCATACGCGAAGCTCGCCGAATCGTTCGAATTCGAGGCGAAGGTCGGCAACTCGCTGGTGGTGCGCGAGCCTGTCGGCGTCGTCGCGGCGATCACGCCGTGGAACTACCCGCTCAACCAGATCACGCTGAAGGTCGCGCCGGCGCTGGCGGCCGGCTGCACGGTCGTCCTGAAGCCGTCCGAAGTCGCGCCGCTCAACGCGTTCATGCTCGCCGAGGCGATTCACGAAGCGGGCCTGCCGGCGGGGGTGTTCAACCTCGTGTGCGGTTATGGCCCGGTCGTCGGCGAGGTGCTGGCGACCGATCCGGACGTCGACATGGTGTCGTTCACGGGTTCGACGCGCGCCGGCAAGCGCGTGGCCGAACTCGCGGCGGCGGGCGTGAAGCGCGTCGCGCTCGAACTGGGCGGCAAGTCGGCGTCGGTGATTCTCGATGACGCCGATTTCGCGGTGGCGGTGAAGGGTACGGTCAACGCGTGCTACCTGAACGCGGGCCAGACCTGTTCGGCACATACGCGGATGCTGGTGCCGGAGGCGCGCTACGACGAGGCGCGCGCGATCGCGAAGGCGGCAGCCGAAGCGTATGTCGCGAGCGACCCGCGTCAGGAAACGACGCGCCTCGGCGCACTCGCATCGGCCGTGCAGCAACAGCGCGTGCAGGCCTACATCCAGCGCGGAATCGACGACGGCGCGGAACTCGTGACCGGCGGAACGGGCCTGCCGGAAGGGCTCGCGAAGGGCTTCTTCGTGAAGCCGACGGTGTTCGGCCGCGTCGATCCGAAATCGACGATCGCGCAGGAAGAGATCTTCGGGCCGGTGCTGTCGATCATCACGTATCGCGACGAAGACGAAGCCGTGCGCATCGCGAACGATTCGCCGTACGGGCTCGGCGGCGCGGTATGGGCGGGCAGCGACGAACGCGCGATGCGCGTCGCGCGCCGCATCCGCACGGGGCAGGTCGACATCAACGGCGGCACGTGGAACGGCGCCGCGCCGTTCGGCGGCTACAAGCAGTCGGGACACGGTCGCGAAAACGGCGTGTACGGGCTCGAAGAGTATCTCGAATACAAGTCGATGCAGCTCAAGCCGGTGAATCCGGCCTGAGCGTTTCACGCCGCATGACCCGGAACGGCACGCTCGCGTGCCGTTTTTTTATTGACCGCCGTCAAGGTGCGCGCCGGTGGATCCGTCGATCATCGCGTTTCCGATTTCCGATGTTTCGACGAGGTTCAGATGACCGCACGCACTTCCTTCCCGCCGCTCACGATTCGCGGCCGCACCTTGCTGCCCGTGGTGCAGGGCGGCATGGGCGTCGGCATCTCAGCGCACCGCCTCGCGGGCAGCGTCGCGCGCGAAGGCGCGCTCGGCACGATCGCGAGCATCGACCTGCGTCACCACCATGCGGACTTGCTCGCACGCTGTCGCGCGAATCCCGATCGCGCGACGCTGGAGGCCGCGAACCTCGAGGCGCTCGCGCGCGAGATTCGCCTCGCGAAGACCTACAGCGAAGGACGCGGGATGATCGCGGTCAACGTGATGAAGGCGGTGAGCGCGCATGCGGACTACGTGCGCGTCGCGTGCGACGAAGGCGCGGACGCGATCGTGATGGGCGCAGGCCTGCCGCTCGATCTGCCCGATCTCACGCAGGGTCATGACATCGCGCTGATCCCGATCCTGTCGGACAGCCGCGGGATCGCGCTGGTGCTGAAGAAGTGGATGAAGAAGGGGCGGCTGCCCGACGCGATCGTGATCGAGCATCCCGCGCATGCGGGCGGCCACCTCGGCGTCACGCAGATCGACGACATGCACGATGCGCGCTTCGATTTCGCGCGCGTGCTCGACGAGACCGCGCAGGTGATGGCGTCGCTCGGTCTCGCACGCGACACGATCCCGCTGATCGTCGCGGGCGGGATCAACAGTCACGACACGGTGCGTGCGGCGCTCGCGGCCGGCGCGAACGGCGTCCAGGTGGGAACGCCGTTCGCGGTGACGGAAGAGGGCGATGCGCATCCGAACTTCAAGCGCGTGCTGGCCGATGCGCTGCCCGAGGACATCGTCGAATTCGTCAGCGTGACGGGGCTGCCGGCGCGCGCGGTGAAGACCCCGTGGCTCGATCGCTACCTGCGCAACGAAACGCGCATTCGCGACAAGCTCGGCGCGTTCAAGCAGCGCTGCCCGACCGCGCTCGAGTGCCTGAGCGTCTGCGGACTGCGCGACGGCATCGAAAAGTTCGGCCATTTCTGCATCGACACGCGGCTCTCGGCCGCGTTGCGCGGCGACGTCGCGAACGGCTTGTTCTTCCGCGGCCGCGAAGCGCTGCCATTCGGCAACGCGATCCGCAGCGTGCGCGATCTGCTCGACCTGCTGCTGACGGGCCGTGCGACGGAGCCTGCGACAAACCGTCCAATGTTTACGCTGGCTTGACGGATATCAAGACGACGCAAAGACCCTACGTGGAGAATGGAATAAATTCTACAAGGGGTCCGTACCATGCACAAAACGATTCGAACATGCATCACCGCTGCCGCCGTGGCGGCGAGCCTCGTCACGCTGCCCTCGCTGTCGCACGCGGCGTCGGCGGGAGACGGGATCAACCAGGGTGACGTCCTGGTCCGGCTGCGCGCGATCAGCATCCAGCCGAACGAGCGCGCGAGCGATACGCTCGGCGCGATCAATACCGGCGTGAACAACGCGATCGTGCCGGAACTCGACTTCACGTACATGATCCGCGATTACCTGGGCGTGGAGCTGATTCTGGGCACGTCGCGGCACCAGATGACGTCGAGCCTCGGCAATCTCGGCGGCGTGGGCGTGCTGCCGCCGACGCTGCTGCTGCAGTACCACTTCAACCATGCCGGCAAGGTGCGTCCGTACGTCGGCGCGGGCCTGAACTACACGTACTTCTACAACAACGGGCTCAACGTCGGCGGGGAAGGCGTGTCGATCAACAAGAGCAGCTTCGGTCCCGCGCTGCAGTTCGGCGTCGACGTGCAGTTGACGAAGAAGGTGTTCATGAACGTCGACGTGAAGAAGATCTGGATGAGCACCGATGCGACGCTCGGCGACAAGGGCATCGGCACGCTGCACATCGATCCGTTGATCGTCGGCGTGGGCGTCGGGATGAAGTTCTAGACGCGAGCGAAAAAGAACAGAGTTGGGGTTGGCGGCATGGCAGTCGGCATGCCGCTCTTTTTTTGTGCGGCGGATTTACAGCTTGTCGTACTGAAAGCGCATCGCGGTGCCTTCGCGCGTGATGCGCTCCCACACCGCGCGTTTCTCGTCGTCGCTCAGGAACACCCAGTTCGACACTTCGCCGGCCGTGCGGCCGCAGCCCTTGCAGACTTCGTCGAAGAGGGTCGAGCACACGCCGATGCAGGGGCTGTCGGGCAGGTCGTGGAGGTTGGAGGCCATCGGAAGGGTTCGCGCGTTGAATCGTCAGGGCGTCATTTTAATGCATCGCGACGACGCACCCCGGCCGTGATCCCGGTGGTGCGACGGCCACCCGTCCGGACGGTGTCGCGGCCGCCTTCTTTTCCTGATGGACAGACGCCGATTACCCGATAGAATTCCTCCGGAACGCCCCGCTGCGCGGGCCGCCCGAGCGGCCGGCCGCGGCAATCTGTTCCGTTTGCGCGACACCGGCATGATTTTTTTGTGACGGAGCGCGAATGGTGGTAGCGTTCGGGGTTTTCGAGGGGCGGCGTGCCGGGATGCGCCGCCATGACGAGGCAGACGGCAGCCGGACACGGGTTCGGCCGGAGGGAGAACGGGATGAAAGCAAAGGTAGTGGGCCGGTTCGCAGCGCTTGCGCTGTGCGTGGGTGCATCGGCGGCGGCGGCGAAGGATACGCAGCTCAATGTCTATAACTGGTCCGATTACATTGCGAAGGACACGATCCCGAACTTCGAGAAGCAGGCGGGCGTCAAGGTTCGCTACGACAACTACGACAGCGACGACACGCTGCAGGCGAAGCTGCTGACCGGCAGCTCGGGCTACGACATCGTCGTGCCGACCAGCAACTACGCGGGCAAGCAGATCGCGGCCGGCATCTTCACGCCGCTCGACAAGTCGAAGCTGCCGAACCTCAAGTACCTCGATCCGCAACTGATGGCGCTCGTCGCCGGCGCGGACCCGGGCAACAAGTATTCGGTGCCCTGGGCGTACGGCACGACCGGTCTCGCGTACAACCTGACGAAGGCGCAGCAGGCGCTCGGCAAGGTTCCGCTCGACAACTGGGACATCCTGTTCAAGCCGGAAAACATCTCGAAGCTGAAGACCTGCGGCGTGTCGGTGCTCGACGCGCCGGACCAGATGTTCGCAGCGGCGCTGCACTACATCGGCAAGGATCCGATGAGCACGAACCCGGCCGACTACAAGGCCGCGATGGAAGTGCTGAAGAAGATCCGCCCGTACATCACGCAGTTCAACTCGTCGGGCTACATCAACGACCTGGTCGGCGGCGACATCTGCTTCGCGTTCGGCTGGTCGGGCGACGTCGTGATCGCGAAGCATCGCGCGATCGAGGCGAAGAAGCCGTACAAGGTCGAGTACTACATTCCGAAGGGCGGCGCGCCGGTCTGGTTCGACGTGATGGCGATCCCGAAGGACGCGAAGAACAAGGACGCCGCGCTGCAGTGGATCAACTACATCGAGGATCCGAAGGTGCACGCGGCGATCACGAACGCCGTGTACTACCCGAGCGCGAACGCCGAAGCACGCAAGTACGTGCGGCCGGACGTCGCGAACGACCCGGCCGTCTACCCGCCGGCCGACGTCGTGAAGACGCTGTTCCTGCTCAAGCCGCTGCCGCCTGAAATCCAGCGTCTGCAGACGCGTCTGTGGACCGAGTTGAAATCGGGCCGCTGAAGCGAGCCGGAGCAGGCCAGCAGTCATGAAGCCCCTGGTGTCCCCGGGGGCTTTGTTCGTCAAACGCAGGAGAGAAGCAGCACATCATGAATAGCCAGTCGGGTGCGCCGGTCGCGGGCGCGCCGTCCTTCGTTCCTTCGTCCGGCGCCGATGCGCGCGCCGAGAACTTTGTCCAGATTGTCGACGTCGTCAAGAAATTCGGCGAGACCGAAGTGGTACGCAACGTGAACCTGACGGTGCGCCAGGGCGAGCTGTTCGCGCTGCTCGGCAGCTCGGGTTCCGGCAAGTCGACGCTGCTGCGCATGCTCGCGGGTCTCGAGACGGTCACGTCGGGCAAGATCCTGATCGACGGCGAGGACCTCGCGCAGATGCCGCCGTACAAGCGGCCCGTGAACATGATGTTCCAGTCGTATGCGCTGTTCCCGCACATGTCGGTCGAATCGAACGTCGCATACGGCCTCAAGCAGGAAGGCACGCCGAAGGCGGAGCTGAAGGAACGCGTCGCGGCGGCGCTCGAGCTCGTGCAGATGAGCAAGTACGCGAAGCGCAAGCCGCACCAGCTGTCGGGCGGCCAGCAGCAGCGCGTCGCGCTCGCGCGTTCGCTCGTCAAGCGCCCGAAGGTGCTGCTGCTCGACGAGCCGATGTCGGCGCTCGACAAGCAGATCCGCCAGCGCACGCAGATCGAGCTCGTCAACATCCTGAACAAGGTCGGCGTCACCTGCATTATGGTCACGCACGACCAGGAAGAGGCGATGACGATGGCGAACCGGCTCGCCGTGATGAGCGAAGGGCAGATCGTGCAGATCGGCTCGCCGAACGAAGTCTACGAATATCCGAACAGCCGCTTCTCGGCCGAGTTCATCGGCTCGACCAACCTGTTCGAAGGCGTCACCGTCGAGGACGAACCCGATCACGTGTACATCGAATCGCCGGAGCTGCCGAGCCGGCTGTACGTGAGCCACGGGATCACGGGCCCGCTCGGAATGCCGGTCACGGTGTCGGTGCGCCCCGAGCGGATCGCGCTCACGCGCAAGCCGCCCGAAGGCGCGTTCAACTGGGCGCGAGGCAAGATCACCAACGTCGCGTACATGGGCGGCTATTCGCTGTATCACGTGAAGCTCGATGCGGGCAAGACGGTGATCGCGAACGTGTCGAGCCTCGCGATCTCCGAGCTCGACACACCGTCGCTCGGCGACGAGATCTACGTGCGCTGGAGCGCGACCGCGGGCGTGGTGCTGACGTCATGAGCACGCTCAAGTCCCTGCTCGCATGGCCCGTGCGGCGCTTCAACCTGACCGGCGGCTCGGCGGTCGTCGCGGGGCCGTATACGTGGCTCGTGCTGTTCTTCCTCGTGCCGTTCGTGCTGGTCGTGAAGATCAGCTTCGCGGAGCTGCAGCTCGGCATTCCGCCGTATACGGAACTCGCGTCATACGCGGACGGCGTGGTGCACATCGCGCTGAACCTGTCGCACTATGCGTTCCTGCTCACCGACAGCCTGTATTTCGCGACCTACGTGAATTCGGTGGTGGTCGCGGCGATCACGACGCTGCTGTGCCTGCTGATCGGCTATCCGATGGCGTATTACATCGCGCGTTCGAACCCGGCGACCCGCAACCTGCTGATGATGGGCGTGATGCTGCCGTTCTGGACGTCGTTCCTGATCCGCGTGTATGCATGGATCGGGATCCTGAAGAACAACGGGCTCCTGAACAACTTCCTGATGTGGATCGGCCTGACCCACACGCCGATCGAGCTGTACCGCACGAACTACGCGGTGTACATCGGGATGGTGTATTCGTACCTGCCGTTCCTCGTGATGCCGCTGTACGCGCACCTCGTGAAGATGGACCTGCGCCTGCTCGAAGCCGCGTACGACCTGGGAGCCAGGCCGTGGAGGGCGTTCGTGCAGATCACGCTGCCGCTGTCGAAGAACGGGATCATCGCGGGCTGCCTGCTGGTGTTCATTCCGGCGGTCGGCGAGTACGTGATTCCGGAACTGCTCGGCGGCGCGAACACGCTGATGATCGGCCGCGTGATGTGGAATGAGTTCTTCAACAACGCAGACTGGCCGATGGCGTCGGCCGTGACCTGCGCGATGGTGCTGCTGCTGCTCGTGCCGATGGCGATGTTCCAGCACTTCCAGGCGAAGGAGCAGGAGGGCCGCCGTCGATGAAGCCGAATCGTTACCTGCAGTTCGCGGCGCTGTTCGCCGGTTTCGCGTTCCTGTATATCCCGATCATCAGCCTGATCGTCTATTCGTTCAACGAGTCGAAGCTCGTCACCGTGTGGTCGGGCTTCTCGTTCCGCTGGTACTCGGCGCTCGTGGAGGACGACGAACTGCTGACGGCCGCATGGCTGTCGCTGAAGATCGGCGTGCTGACCGCGTTCGCGTCGGTGTTCATCGGCACGTGGGCCGGCTTCGTGCTCGCGCGGATGGGTCGCTTTCGCGGCTTCGCGCTGTTCAGCGGGATGATCAACGCGCCGCTGGTGATTCCCGAAGTGATCCAGGGGATCTCGCTGCTGCTGCTGTTCATCGAACTGGCGAAGTGGATCGGCTGGCCGGCCGAGCGCGGCGTGTTCACGATCTGGCTGGGCCACGTGATGCTGTGCATCTCGTACGTCGCGATCATCGTGCAGTCGCGCGTGCGCGAACTGAACCCGTCGCTCGAGGAAGCCGCGCTCGATCTGGGCGCGACGCCGCTGAAGGTGTTCTTCACGATCACGCTGCCGCTGATCTCGCAGGCGCTGATCGCGGGCTGGCTGCTGTCGTTCACGCTGTCGATCGACGACCTCGTGCTGTCGGCGTTCCTGTCGGGCCCCGGCTCGACGACGCTGCCGCTCGTCGTGTTCTCGCGCGTGCGCCTCGGCCTGAACCCGGAGATGAACGCGCTCGCGACGCTGTTCATCGTCGCGGTGACGGCCGGCGTGGTGATCGCGAACTTCGTGATGCTGCGTCAGGAGCGCAAGCGGATGATGTCGTTCGCGACCTGACGCGCGCACGGCCGTCGTCATGAAAAACGCCCGGTGCCGACGTCGAGTCGGACCGGGCGTTTTCCTTATGTGCCGCGCCGAGGCGCTCAGTATGCGAAGCTCTTGCCGGGCGTCTTCCACACTGCCGTGGCCATAGTGCAAGCCTGCAGCGTCACGGCGCTGCCGGCCGGCGCGAGGCAGCGGCCGGTGGCCTGCGACACGAGTTGCGCTGTGCCCGGCAGCGTGCCGGCCTTCACCTGCCACTGCTGGCTCGCCGTGCCGGGCACGCAGGTGCGCAGCAGCGCGCCGTTGGCCGAGCCGGGCGCCTGCGCGGTGAGGCAGTAGCTGTACTTGGTCTGCAGCGTGCCGTCGCCGGCCACGACCCACAGTTGCGGATTGAAGTGCGTGCCGCCGGATGCGCGCACCGACGCGAGCGTCGGGCATGCGCCGAGCGTTGCGACGCTGCCGTCGGTCAGGCCGCCCGACGCCGTCAGACACGCGCCGCCGCTTTTTACGAGGCCGGCGGCCGATTGCTGCGGCCCGCCGATCAGCGTGGCGACGCCATTCGCTTGCGACGCGTTCGCATAGCTCGCCGGACACGACTTGTTGACCGTGACCGAGGGTGCCGGGACCGACACCGCGTTGCCGATCGCGTCATACGCGCGAATGCTGAACTGCGCGTCCGTATGCGCGATCGACGCGCAGCTCGTGCGGCTCGAGTTCCAGTCGAAATATTCGACCCACTGGCTGATCCAGCCGACGGGCACCTGCGTCTGCGTGGTGCCGACGTAGATGCTGCCGATATCGAAGCTGTCGCCGGTTGTACCGTTCGTCACGTCGGTCACGTTGCTCTTGAACCAGCCGGGGCCCTGGCTCGTGTCCGGCGTGATGCGGAACCGGTACGTGTGGCCCGCGTGCCACTCGTAGCGATAGCGGCATTGCGCGCCCGCGCTGCCGTCCGTCGCCGAGCCGCTGACCGTGCAATAGCTTCCCGCGCCGATGCCCGCGCTCGCGGGCGTGCCGGGTTTGGCGGCGGTCGCGCCCCACAGGCTGAACAGGAACTGCTTGCCGACGCCTTCGCTGGCCGACACCAGCTCGGTCGACTGCAGGCCGGTGTAGCCGTTGAGCGAGCCGATCTGGTTCGACCAGAAGACGTTCGAGTTCGGGCCCGGGTCCGTTGCCGGCGTGATGAACAGGTCGAGCGTGCCGACGCTGCGTACCGTCGACGGGAACCACGTGTCGCTGTAAAGCCCCGGCGTCGAGCCGAGGAAACCGGACAGCGTCGGCGCGGTGGCGGCCGTCAGCGTCGCGAGCCCTGCGGCCGTATCGGCCGTAATCGTGAAGCTGCGCGCGCCTGCCGGCGGCAGCGCCGCGACCGGCGGCACACCGAGCGTGAAGCCGAGCGTGCAGGTGCCGCCCGCCGGCACCGTCATGCCCGACAACGCGATGCGCGACGTGCCGTCGTCGGTGAGCGTGCCGCCACACGTGCTGGTGAGGCCGCTCGCGCTGAAACCGGATGGCATGCCGATGAAGAGCCCGGCGGCAGCGGGCGCGGTGCCGGTGTTGGCGAGCTTGAGCGTTGCCTTGTCGGTTCCGCCGACCGACGGGGAGAGACTGGCGAGCGTCAGCGTCGCCGTATAGGCGGATGCGGCTAGCGCGGTGAGTGGCGTCAACAGCAGTGCGGCAAGTGCCGCGCTTCCTCGTTTACCGATGTGCATGACCGGACTCCAGGGTTCTTGTTGGTGTCGACGCGCCGGGCACCGGCGCGCGGGGAGTCTAGCATGCGGCTTGCGGCGGTTTTGCGACGGCGGGTGCGGCTCCGGCGCAGGACGCGGGGGCGATCCCCGCGTACCGGTTCATGCGCCGAACGCCGCCTTCGCCAGCAACCCGAGCGCGACGCAGACGAGCACGGCAGCGAAGCCGGCCTGCACGTGCCGCGCGGACAGGTGCCGGGACGCATTGCGTCCGATCGCCATGCCAATTGCGGTCGCGACCGTGAACCACAGCGTCATGTCGAGCGGCGCGCGCGTGCCCGACACGAGCGTCGCGAGCACGCCGCCGGTGCCGACCAGCGCGATCACCATCAGCGACGTCGCGACCACGCCGTGCATTGACACGTTCGTGAACTTGCGCAGCATCGGCACGATCACGAAGCCGCCGCCGACGCCGAGCAAGCCCGTCATCAGCCCCGTCACCGCGCCGGTCGACGCGAGCGCGAGCCCGACCGGCCAGGACCACACGAGGCGGCCCGTATCGGGATTCACGCGGCCGACGCACAACCGCGATTCGTCCGCGTCGCCGGAGGCGTGGCGCAGTGCCTGCCGCAGCAGGCGGCCCGCGACGACCAGCATCGTCAGCGCGAACAGCGCCAGCAGCACGCGTTGCGGCAGCACGTGCGCGAGCTTCACGCCGAGCGTCGTGAGCGGTACGCCGGCCACGGCCATCAGCAGCGCCGCCCGATAGCGCACGAGCCCGCGGCGAAACCCTTCGAGCGCGCCGAGCGCGGCGCTGCCCGCGACCGCGACGAGCGCGACGGGCGTGGCCTGCTGCATCGGCCAGCCCATCCCGACGACGAGCGCGGGCACCGCGAGAATGCCGCCGCCCGCGCCGGTGAGGCCGAGCACGGCGCCGACGAGGCTGCCGAGTACGAGGGAAATCAGCATGGTGTCATCGGGTTCCGGTCAACGTGCGATCGCGGGCTTCGCGAGCCATTCGCGGCCCTTGAGCATTGCCTTCCAGTAGAGCGGCGGCAGCAGGCGCTCCTTGAGCAGCCACGCGAGCCGGGACGGACGCCGGCCGTCGATCAGCCACGCGGGGAAGGTCGGCGCGACCTTGCCGCCGTAGAGGAATTCGGCGAGCACGATCTTGCCGCGCTCGACGGTGAGCGGGCACGACCCGTAGCCGTCGTACGCGGCGTCGCCGTGCGCGCGGCCCAGCGACGCGAGCACGTTGTGCGCGACGACGGGCGCCTGCTTGCGCGCGGCCGCGGCGGTCTTCGCATTGGTCGTGTTGGTGACGTCGCCGAGCGCGAAGATGTCCGCGAACTGCTTGTGCCGCAGCGTCGCCGGATCGACGTCGATCCAGCCGGCCGCATCGGCGAGCGGGCTCGCGCGCACGAAATCGGGCGCCTTCTGCGGCGGCACGACGTGGATCATGTCGAACGCGCGCTCGACGGTTTCCGTGCCGCCGTCGGGCAACGCGCGCCGGAACGTCGCGCGTCGCGCGGGCCCGTCGATCGCGACGAGGTTGTGGCCGAACGACAGCGCGATGTCGTAGCGTTTCACGTACTCCATCAGCGCGGGCACGTAGTCGGCGACCCCGAACAGCGCGGCGCCCGCATTCAGGAACTCGACGTTCGCGGCGCCGAGGCGGCCCGTGCGCCGCCAGTGATCGCACGACAGGTACATCGCCTTCTGCGGCGCGCCCGCGCACTTGATCGGCATCGGCGGTTGCGTGAACAGCGCGTTGCCGCCGCGGAACGCCTGCACCAGTTCCCACGTGTACGGCGCGAGGTCGTAGCGATAGTTCGACGTGACGCCGTTGCGGCCGAGCGTTTCCGCGAGGCCGTCGATCGCGTGCCAGTCGAGCTTGAGCCCCGGGCACACGATCAGCTTGCGGTAGCCGATGCGCCGGCAGCCATCGAGCACCACGGTGTGCGCGTCGGGCTCGAAGCCGGCGACGGCGGCCTGGATCCATTTCACGCCGCGCGGAAGCAGGTCGACGATCCGGCGCGCGGTCGTGTCGGGCCGGAACACGCCCGCGCCGACCATCGTCCAGCCGGGCTGGTAGTAGTGCGTCTCGGCCGGGTCGATCACCGCGATATCGAGCGATGCGTCGCGCGCAAGCAGGCTCGACGCGACCGCGACGCCGGCCGCGCCCGCGCCGACGATCACGATGTCGTGCCGCGCGTCGACGGCCGGCGCGGCCTGGCGGCCGTCCTGCGCGAGTCCTTGCGCGGAACCGCGTGTGAGACGCGGCGCGAGCGCGGCGAGATCATAGCCGGCCGCGGCGGCGATCGCGACGATGTCGCCGGCCGGACGCCTGTCGGCCTGCGACAGCGCCCACAGCGTCGCCGAGCGCGTGCCGCTACGGCAGTATGCGAGTACCGGGCCCGCGAGCGACGCGACGAGCGCGTCGAACTGCCGGGCCTGATCGTCGGTGACCTTGCCGGTGTCGACGGGCAGGTAATGGACGGCGATGCCGAGCGGCGCGGCGGCGGCGCGAATCTCGGCGACGGTCGGCTGATCGGCGCCTTCGCCGTCCGGGCGGTTGCAGACGATCGTGCGGATGCCGGCCGCGTGGAGCGCGGGCAGGTCGGTCGCGGCGATCTGGGGCGAGACCGACAGCAGGTCGGTCAGCGGGCGGATGGTCATGTCGGGGGTTCTCCGGTCGGGGCGGCGGCTCAGATCGCGTCGAGCGGGATCTTCAGGTAACGCACGCCATTGTTTTCGGGCTCGGGCAGGTGGCCGGCACGCATGTTGACCTGCACGGACGGCAGCATCAGCACGGGCATGTCGAGCGTCGCGTCGCGTGCGGTGCGCATGGCGACGAAATCGTCCTCGGTCACACCGTCCTTCACATGCACGTTCGCGCGGCGCTGCTCCGCCACGGTCGTCACGAACTGCACGTCGCGGCCGCCCGGCTGGTAGTCGTGGCACAGGTACAGGCGCGTGTCGGGCGGCAGGGCGAGCACGCGCGCGATCGAGCGGTACAGCGTGCGTGCGTCGCCGCCCGGGAAGTCGCAGCGGGCGGTGCCGTAGTCGGGCATGAACAGCGTGTCGCCGACGAACGCGGCACGCTGCGTCGCGTCGTCGACGCAGTAGGTCAGGCACGCGGGCGTGTGGCCCGGCGTGTGCAGCGCGCGAATCGTGAGCGCGCCGAGCGCGAGCGTGTCGCCGTCGTCGAGCAGCCGATCGAACTGGCTGCCGTCCTGCGCGAAGCCCGGGCCGGCGTTGAACAGCGTGCCGAACACGTGCTGCACGCGGCGCACGTGCGAGCCGATCGCGATCTGCCCGCCGACACGCGCCTTCAGGTACGGCGCGGCCGACAGATGGTCGGCATGCACGTGCGTTTCCAGCAGCCAGTGCACGGTCGCACCGAGTTCGGCGACGCGCGCGATCAGCCGGTCGGCGCTGGCGGTGCGCGTGCGGCCCGATTTCGGGTCGTAGTCGAGCACGCTGTCGATCAGCGCGCACGCGCGGCTCGCGGTGTCGAGCAACAGGTAGCTGACGGTATGGGTCGCCGGGTCGAAAAAGCCTTCGACCGACAGCATGGGGGCATGGCTCACGGGTTGTCCTCGATCGGGTTCTGCATCTGCAATCGGCGATTCCATGTTCAAGAAGCATGCCAATCCGCGTCGCGACGCCGGGCGATGTGGCAGGTACTTGATTCGGCTCGGATTTCTGGCCCGATCGCGGTGCGCCGCGGGCGCGGCCGATGGGGCATCGTCGAAGTCGACTGCCATGTATGGCAGTGCTGTGGCAGAATTGGCAGTCGGTCTGGCAGTCCGACTGTCCATCCATTCCCGAGCCGCCTCATGAATCCGCACGACACCATTCCGATCGTTCCCGCGCCGTCGCGCGCCGTCATGCCCGACGTGCGCGCGCTCGTCGCGTATCTGGAGCAGGATCCGCAGCCGATGATCGTCGTCGATCCCGACTACCGCATCCTCGCGGCGAACGATGCGTACCGGCGCCAGTTCGGCGTGGCGGGTGTCGAGCACGTCGGCCGGCGCTGCTTCCAGGTCTCGCATCACTACGACGTGCCGTGCGATCAGGCCGGCGAGCATTGCCCGATGAAGCAGGCGCTCGAGTCGCGCGGCCTGAACCGAGTGCTGCACATTCACCATACACCGCGCGGGCCCGAGCACGTCGATGTGGAGTTGCTGCCCATCTTCGATGCGCGCGGCGACGTGATCGCGTACGTCGAGCGGCTGACGACCGTGCGCAGCGCGTCCGCGCAGCCGAGCGCGGAAGGGCTCGTCGGCGGCGCCGACGCGTTCAATGAGGCGCTCGGCGCGCTGCAGCGCGTCGCGCCGTCGATGCTGCCGGTGCTGCTGCTCGGCGAATCGGGCACCGGCAAGGAACTGTTCGCGCGGGCGCTGCACGAGGCGAGCGCGCGCGCGATGGGGCCGTTCGTGGTCGTCGACTGTTCGGGCATCGCCGAGACGCTGTTCGAGAGCGAACTGTTCGGCTACGAGAAGGGGGCGTTTACCGGCGCGAACCAGCGCAAGCCGGGCCTCGTCGAGACCGCGCAGGGCGGCACGCTGTTTCTCGACGAGATCGGCGACGTGCCGCTGCCGATGCAGGTGAAGCTGCTGCGGCTGATCGAGTCGGGGACGTTCCGGCGCGTCGGCGGCGTCGAGGCGCTGCGCGCGGATTTCCGGCTCGTCGCGGCGACGCACAAGCCGCTGCGCGAGATGATCGACGACGGCCGGTTCCGGCAGGATCTCTACTACCGGATCAACGCGTTTCCGATTCCGCTGCCGCCGCTGCGCGAGCGGCGCGGCGACGTCGCGTTGCTGGCCGAATCGATCCTGCGGCGCATCGCGAACGCGCGTGCCGGCGCGGGCGACGCGAGCGCGCGACCGTTCGTGCTGACCGAGCATGCGCGTGCGTGCCTCGACGCATATGCATGGCCGGGCAACATCCGCGAGCTGCGCAACGTGCTCGAACGTGCGTGCCTGTTCGCGGACGACGGGACGATCCGCGTCGAGCATCTGCCGGCCGAGCTGGTCGCGGCGTCGGCCGCGTCGCACGCGCATGCGGCGGACACGCGTGGCGTGTCGGACGCGGAACTCGTGCGGATTGCCGGCACGTTCGACGGTACGCGCAAGCAGCTGGCCGGGCACGTCGGGTTGAGCGAGCGCACGCTGTACCGGCGGATGAAGGCGCTCGGGCTCGGCATGCGCGAGCGGTGAGCGGAAGCCGGCGAGCTCGCGCGGGCGGCGCGTGAAACCACCACGCACAGCCCGCGGGGGCTACGCCGTCAACGCGCCGGCGCAAGCTGCGCCATCGCCTCGCGGATGAAACCGAGCAGCGTATCGTCGACCCACGAATCCTTCGTCAGCGCCGGCTCGGTCATCATCGCATGCCGGAATTTCGCGTGCGTGGCCGGGTCGTTGCCCGCATAGCTGCGGAACAGGTCGAGCCAGCGTTGCGCGAGGGCGCGGCCTTCCGGCGAATCGGGCCGTGCGCCCGTATCGATCGCATCGCGCACGTCGCCCATCAGTTGCGGCCATTCCATCGCGTGTTCGCCGAAGTGCGCGCGCATGAAGCGGATCTCGTCCGGGGCGAGATACTTCTCGAAGATCCGCATCTTCGTTTCCGAGGACGCGCGCAGCACATAGTCGCGCAGCACGGTCGAGATGCCGAGTTTCGACTGCATCGCCGGTTCGCGCTCGTGCATCAGGTTCAGCTTGGCGAGCAGCCGCGGATCGTTGTTCGTGTCGCGCACGAGCAGCGCCATCCAGCGGCCGGCGAGCGCACGCACGCGCTCGTCCTCGGGCGGCACGCCCGCGTCGTGCAGCGCACGCACGTCGGCGACGAGCGCGATCCATTCGGCGTCGCCCGCCTGGCTCTTGCGGTACATCGGCAGACGCGCGAGTTCTTCCTCGGAAAAATATTTGTCGTACACGGTCATCAACTCCAGTGTGGTGAGCCAATCGGCCAGTTCCGGCTCGGTGCCCGCGGCGAGTTGCGCGTGCAGGTGCACGAGCCGCTCGCGCAGCTGCGCGGCCTGCGCGAGCTGGTGATCGAGCGACGCGATCTGCTTCGCGACGAGCTCGACGAGCGGGGTGCCGGGCTGGTTCAGGTAGTCGCCGATTTCGGCAAGCGACAGTCCGAAGCGACGCAGGGCCTGGATCTGGTGGAGCCGGGCGATGTCGTCGCGGTCGTACAGCCGGTAGCCGTTGTCGGCACGCGCCGAAGGCGTCAGGAGGCCGATCGCGTGATAGTGATGAAGCGTGCGGACGGTCAGGCCGCTGCGTTTCGCCAGTTCTCCCACTTTCAGCCGCATGGTGTCCTCCGTTCGGTGCGCACACTGGAGTCTCGAACGTTACGCTACGTGAGGGTCAAGCGGAAGATCGCGGATCGGCGCGCGGGGTGGTTCCGCGCGCCATGCGTTCCGGGGCAAGGGCGCGTTATTGCGGTGAAGGCGGCGCGTCGGGCGTGGCCGCGCGTGCCTGGGCGGCGGGAGCGCCTTGATCCGCGTTGCCGGCGTGGCCTGCCGTGCCGACGTTCCCGGCCGTCGCTGCGTTGCCGGTCGGCTCGACCGGCGGCGTGCCCATCGCCTGATAGAGCCGCGCGGTATCCGCGAAGCGTGCGCCCGTCGCGCGAATCTCGTCGAGTCGCGCGTTGCGGTACTGCAGCTCGCTCGCGCGCGCTGCCGACGGCGGCAACGCGCCGAGCCGCACGCGGGCGGCCGCGTCGTCGTACGCGCCGCGCGCGGACAGCGCGGCCCGCGACGACGCATCGAGCGCCTCCGCGTCGTGCTCGAGCGCGGCGAGCGAATCGGCGACGTTCTGGAACGCGCTCAGCACGGTCTGCCTGTACTGGTCGACCGCGGCTTCGTAAGTGGCCTTCGCCGCACGCCGCTGCGCGAGCAGCGCGCCGCCGTGGAACAGCGGCTGGCTCAGCGATGCCCCGACGTTCCATATCGCGCCGGCGCCCGACAGCATCGTCGGCCAGCTGAAGCCGCCTTTGCCCATGGCTGCCGACAGCGACAGCTGCGGGAACAGCTGCGCGGTCGCGACGCCGACTTCGGCGGCGGCCGCCTTCAGCCCCGCGTCGGCGGCCTGGATGTCGGGGCGGCTTTGCAGCAGGTCGGACGGCACGACCACGGGCACCTGCGTGGGGAGGTGCAGGTCGGCGAGCGTGAGGTCGGCGGGCGGCCGGTCGGGCGTGCGGCCGACCAGCACCGCCAGCGCGTGGCGCGCCGAGTCGCGCTGCTGGCGCAGCGCGGGCAGGCTCGCGGCGAAGGTGTCCGCGCTTTGCCGTGCGTTCAGCGCGTCGCTGTGCGACGCCGAGCCGAGCGCGTAGCGGCGTTGCGCGTCGTGCGCCTGGTCGTTCGCGAGCGCGACGAGCCGTTCGGTCGTCTCGATCTGCGCGTTGAGCACCGACACCGTGATCGACGCGGTGACGATGTTCGCGGCGAGTGCCCGACGCGCCGATTCGAGCTGGAACGCGCTGACGTCGACGCGTTTCGCGAGCGCGCGGTTCGCGAAGCGCGACACGCCGAACAGGTCGATCGTGTAGCTCGCCTGCAGTTGCCCGACGAACGTGTCGTACAGCAGCGTCGGCGCGCCGAGCGCGGGGATCGGCACGCCGAGTGCGCGCTGGCGCGTGGCCTGGGCGCCCGCGTCGATCGACGGCAGCATCGAGCTGCCGATCTGCCCGCGCAACTGCTCGCGCGCGGCATCCAGCGAATGCGAAGCGGCGCTGAGCGTCGGGCTGTTGCGCAGCCCTTCGTCGACGAGCGCGTTCAGCGCATCGGAGCGGTACTGCGTCCACCAGTCGGGCACGGGCTGCGCGCCGACCTCGAACTGCTGCGCGACGCCTTGCGCGGCGACGGTCTGCTGCACTTGCGGCGCGGCGCCGTAATGCGCGGGCGACGGCATCGCGGGCGGCTCGCCGCTCGGCGCGAACCATGCGCAGCCGGCGAGCGGGCCGGCGAGGCTCACGGCCGCGAGCGCCCGCGCGGCCTTCGTTTTCAGGTTCATCGACAGTTCCATGATCAGGCTCCCGACGGGGCGGCAGGCGGGCCGTCGTGTGGCGGGCCGTCGCGCGGGTCGCGTTCGTCGCGCTTCACGCGGAACCACGCGGCGTACAGCGCGGGCAGGTAGAACAGCGTCAGCACGGTCGCGCTCGTGATCCCGCCCATCAGCGCGGTCGCCATCGGCCCGAAGAAGTTCGAGCGCAACAGCGGGATCAGCGCGAGCACGGCGGCCGCGGCCGTCAGCGTGATCGGGCGGAAGCGCCGCACGGTCGCGCCGACGATCGCGTCGAAGCGGCCGTGGCCGGCCGCGATGTCCTGCTCGATCTGGTCGACGAGGATCACCGAGTTGCGCATGATGATCCCGAACATCGCGATCACGCCGAGCATCGCGACGAAGCCGAACGGCTGCCCGAACAGCAGCAGCGTGCCGACCACGCCGATCAGCCCGAGCGGTGCGGTCAGCACGACCATCAGCACGCGCGAGAAGCTCTGCAGCTGGATCATCAGCAGCGTGAACACGGCGATCGCCATCAGCGGCATCTGCGCGTTGATCGACGTCTGCGCCTTCGCGCTTTCCTCGACCGATCCGCCGATGTTGATCTGGTAGCCGACCGGCAGTTGCGCGCGCAATGCATTCAGCTTGCCGTCGATCGCATGCGTGACATCGATGCCCTGCGCGCCGGCGCGCACGTCGGACTGCACGGTGATGGTCGGCTGGCGATCGCGCTCCCACACCACGCCGTATTCGAGCGTCGGCGTGAAGTGGCCGAGCGAGCCGAGCGGCACGGGGCCGTTCGGCGTCGGCATCGCCAGGCCCGCGAGCTTCGCGGGATCGACGCGATCGGGGCGCGGCGCACGCAGGTCGACCGCGATCAGCTTGTCGCGTTCGCGATACTGCGTGACGGTCGTGCCGGACAGCGTCATCGCGAGGAAGCTCGACACGTCCTGCGACGTGACGTTCAGCGCGCGCGCCTTTTTCTGATCGAGCTCGAAGCGCACCGAGCGCTCGGCCGGCTCATCCCAGTCGAACTGCACGTTCATCGTGCGTGCGTCGCCGCGCATCGTCGCCGCGACCTTCTCGGCGATCGAGCGCACCGTCGCGATGTCGTCGCCGCTCACGCGGAACTGCACGGGGTAGCCGACGGGCGGCCCGTTCTCGAGCCGCGACAGGCGCCAGCGCACGGCCGGGAAGCGGTCGCGCAGCGTGGTCTCGAGCCACGTCGCGAGCTTCTCGCGATCCTCGACGGATTTCGCGGTGACGACGAACTGCGCGAAGTTCGGCAATTGCAGTTGCTGGTCGAGCGGCAGGTAGAAGCGCGGCGCGCCGCTGCCGACGAAATTCACCGAATGGTCGATCTCGGGCCGCTTGTCGAGCACCTTCTCGAGGCGTTCGGTCTCGCGCAGCGTCGCCGCGAACGACGCACCTTCGGGCAGCCGCAGGTCGACCAGCAGCTCGGGGCGATCGGAGCTCGGGAAGAACTGCTGCGGCACGAGCGAGAAACCCATCAGTGCGACGACGAAGAGGGCGCCGGTGATCAGCAGCACGACGAAGCGGCGCTCGATGCACCAGTCGATCCAGCCGCGCAGGCGCGTGTAGAAGCGCGTGTCGTAGATGTCGTGCTCGTGATCGTCCGGCAGGTGCGCTTCGTGCGCGTGCTTCTTGCGCTCGGGCAGCAGGTGGTAGCCGAGCAGCGGAATCAGCACGACGGCCGCGAACCACGACGCGATCAGCGCGATCGCCGACACCTCGAAGATCGAGCGCGTGTACTCGCCGGTGCTCGATTTCGCGAGCGCGATCGGCAGGAAGCCCGACACCGTGACGAGCGTGCCCGTCAGCATCGGGAACGCGGTGCTCGTGTACGCGAACGCGGCGGCGCGCGCGCGGCTGTAGCCCTGTTCGAGCTTCACGGCCATCATCTCGACCGCGATGATCGCGTCGTCGACGAGCAGCCCGAGCGCGAGCACCAGCGTGCCGAGCGACACCTTGTGCAGCCCGATGTCGAACAGATACATGAACAGGGCCGTGACGGCGAGCACGACCGGAATCGAGATCACGACGACCATCCCGGTGCGCAGGCCGAGCGACACGAGGCTCACGACCAGCACGATCGCGACCGCTTCGGCGACGGCTTCGAGGAAGTCGTCGACCGAATGCGACACCGCATGCGGCATGCTCGACACCAGCGTCAGCTTGAGGCCGGCCGGCAACTGCGCCTGCAGGTCCTTCGATTCGGCGTCGAGCGCCTTGCCGAGCCGGATCACGTCACCGCCCGGCTGCATCGTCACGCCGATGCCGAGCACGGCATGGCCTTGGGTGCGCATTTGCGTGACGGGCGGATCGTCGTAACCGCGCTTCACGGTGGCGAGATCGCCGAGCCGGAACGTGCGGCCGTTGATGCGGATCAACGTGTCGGCGATCGCGGCGACGTTGTCGAACTGGCCGCTCGGCCGCACGAACACGCGATCGTCGGCGGTCGTGAGCACGCCGGCCGACGAGATGTCGTTCTGCGCGTTGATCGCCTGCCCGAGCTGCTGCGGCGAGATGCCGAGACGCGTGAGCTGCGCGTTGTCGGCCTCGATGAAGATCCGCTGGTCGGGGTCGCCGAAGTAGTCGACCTTGCCGACGCCGGGCACGCGCAGCAGCACCGTACGCAGCTGGTCCGCGTAGTCGTGGAGTTGCGCGGGCGTGAAGCCGTCGCCTTCGAGCGTCCAGATGTTGGTGTAGACGTCGCCGAACTCGTCGTTGAAGAACGGGCCCTGTACGCCGGGCGGCAGCGTGTAGCCGATGTCGCCGACCTTCTTGCGGATCTGGTACCAGGTCTCGGGCACGTCCTTCACGGGCGCCGAATCCTTCATCGTGAAGAAAATCAACGATTCGCCGGGCCGCGAATAGCTGCGCAGGAAGTCGATGGCCGGCGTTTCCTGCAGCTTGCGGCCGATCCGGTCGGTCACCTGCTCCTGCACCTGCCGCGCGCTCGCGCCGGGCCAGAACGTGCGGATCACCATCACGCGGAACGTGAACGGCGGGTCTTCGGATTGCGCGAGCCGCGTGTACGCGAGGATGCCCGCGAGCGTCGCGAGCGCGATCAGGTAGACGACCAGCGCCTGGTGGCGCAGCGCCCATGCGGACAGATTGAACCGGCCTTCTTCGCGGGGGCCGCTCATGACGCGAAGTCCTCCGCATGCAGCGGTGCGATCGGCCGCACCTTCTCGCCCGCGCTGACCGTGTGCACGCCTTGCAGCACGACGCGCTCGCCAGGCTGCAGCCCGCTCGACACGGTGACGGTGCGTTCGTTGAAGCGCGCGACGTCGACGCGGCGCAGTTCGAGCGTGTCGTCCTTCGTGCGCACGACCCACACGGCCGGATGCGGGCCGTCGTGGAACAGCGCGGTCGCGGGCAACGTGATGCTCGGCGCGTTGCCGCCAATCGGCGCGCCGTCGAACGCGACGGTCGCGGTCATCCCGAGGCGCACGGCCGGATCGGGCGCGGCGAGCGTGAGCTTCACGCGGTAGGTGCGGCTTTGCGGATCGGCGGCCGGCGCGATTTCGCGCACCTTCGCGTCGAACCGGCGGCCCGGCAGCGACGGCAACGTGACGCTCGCCGCGTGCCCGGGCGCGAGCGACGCGAGCGCGGCCTCGGGCACGTCGCTGACGACATCGACGTCGCCCGACCACGCAAGCTGGTAGACGGCCTGGCCGGCCGATACGTTCTGGCCGGTGTCGGCCTGTTCGGCGGTGATGGTGCCCGCGTGGTCCGCGACGAGCGTCGCATAGCGGAGCTGGTTCTTCGCAAGCGCGAGCTGCTGCTGCGCCTGGTCGCGCTGCGCGAGCGCGGACGTGTAGCTGTTCTCGGTCTGTTCGAGCTGCGCGGTCGCGATCAGGTTCTCGCGCGCCTGCGCGCGATCGCGGTCGAGCTGCTGCTTCGCGAACGCGAGGCCGTGCGATGCGGCAGCGAGCTGCGCCTGTGCGCTCGCGGCGTTCTTCTCGACGTCGGACGGATCGAGCAGCGCGACGACCTGGCCGGCCTTGACGGTGTCGCCGAGCCGCACCTTGCGTTCGACGATCTTGCCCGCGATGCGGAACGACAGCGGCGTCGCGTAACGCGGCTGGATCTCGCCGGGCAGCGTGGCGGCCGCCGCGGCGCCGTCGGCGTGTGCGGGCAGCGCGACGACCGGGCGCGGCGCGGGCGGCGCGGCTTCCTTCGGGTGGCAGGCGGCGAGGACGAGCGCGGTGCCGATCAGCAGCACGGCGCGGGAACCGGAGCGATTCACGAAACCCCCAGATGAGGTGAGAACGGAGCGAAGCCGGCAAGCGCGGCGGGCGCTTGCCCCGAGTGGCGCCGGCCCGGCGCGCACGAACACAGTCGAACGAGGTCGTTCGAAAACTGTGGCGGATTCTAATACACACCTGTATCTGAATGCAAAGATGAATCCGAAAGGGAGTTGGTGCTAGACTGCGCGCCATGAAACCACAGCGCTTAACTCGCGAGCAGAGCAGGGACCAGACGCGCGAACGTCTGCTGAATGCCGCGCACCGGATTTTCCTGAAGAAAGGCTATGTCGCCGCGAGCGTCGAGGACATCGCGGCGGCGGCCGGCTATACGCGCGGCGCGTTTTATTCGAATTTCCGCAGCAAGTCGGAACTGCTGCTCGAACTGCTCGAGCGCGACCATGATTCGGTGCGGGCCGATTTCGAGGCGATCTTCGAGGTGGGCGGGCCGCGCGAGCAGATGGAGTCGATGGCGCTCGCGTACTACCGGACGCTCTTTCGCGACGACGAATATTCGCTGCTGTGGGGCGAGGCGAAGCTGCAGGCGGCGCGCGACGCGAAGTTTCGCGTGCGCTTCAACCAGTTCCTGCACGGCAAGCGGCTGCAGATGGCCGAATTCATCCAGCGCTTCGCCGAGCGCGCGGGCACGCCGCTGTTGCTGCCGGCCGAGACGCTCGCGTTCGGGCTGATGTGCCTGTGCGACGGCGTTCAGTCGTACTACACGGCCGATCCGCAACATGTTTCGGCCGACGTGGCCGAATCGGTGCTGGCGGGGTTCTTCGCGCGGGTCGTGCTGGGGCGCGCGCCGGACTGAACGGGCCCCGTACAGGTCAGCGCTCGCCGGTCATGCGCCGGTACGCGTCGAGCAGCGACGTCTTGTAGACGACGCCCGCGAGCGTCGGCTCGGCCTCGCTTTCGATCACCGGCAGCCGTTCGCCCTGGAACGCCATGAAGCGCTCGAGCGCGGTCGCGAGCGGCATGTCGGGCGTGAGCAGCGGAAACGGCGTATGCGCGTAGTGCGCTGCCGTCTTGTCGGTGGTGTCGCGCTTGTCGAGCAGGTCGGACGTGATGTCCTTCAACGCGACCGCGCCGCGGAAGCGCCCGGCGTCGTCGGTCACGTACAGATACTTCACCGGATACTCGAGAAACACGCGCGTCATGTCGGCGACGCTCGCGGTGAGCGGCACGACCGTCTGCGCGGGCTGGATCAGCTCGCGCATCTGGGTGGTGCGCAGCCGCAGCCGTTCCTGCGCGTCCTGGTGGTGGCGCAGCGTGATCTCGTACATCGACGTCGTGCCCGTCGCGCGCGCGACGAAATACGCGAACACGCACGACACCAGCAGCGGCAGCACGACCTGGTAACTGAGCGTCATCTCGAAGATCATCAGGATGGCCATCAGCGGCGCCTGCGTGGCGCCGGCCATGAACGCACCCATTCCGACCATCGCATACGCGAAATACGCGGACGTGTGGCCGGGCCACAGCGCGTTCATCGCGAGTCCGAACAGCGAGCCGAACACGGCCCCGACGAACAGCGTCGGCGTGAACACGCCGCCGACCGCGCCCGAGCCGGCGGTCGCGGCGGTCGCGATCACCTTGAACACCAGCACCGCGACGAGCGCCTGCCAGGTCCACGGCGAATGCAGGATCTGGTTCACGACGCTGTAGCCGTTGCCCCACACGTCCGGAATCCACACCGAGATCACGCCGACCACGAGGCCGCCGAGCGCGAGCCGCACCGGCAGCGGCACGGGCAGCCGCTTGAACTGGTTCTTCGACGCATCGAGCAGGTGCAGGAACTGCGGCGCGAGCACGCCGCACAGCGCGCCGAGCACGACGAACAGCAGCACCTCGGGGCCCGTCACGGCCGGGAACACCGGCATCTCGTATGGCGGCCGGTAGCCGGCGAATTCCCGCATCACGATGTTCGCGACGACGGACGCGACGACCATCGGCCCGAAGCTTTCCATCGCGATCGTGCCGAGCACGATTTCGGACACGAAGAACGCGCCGGCGATCGGCGCGTTGTAGGCGGACGTGATGCCGGCCGCCGCGCCGCACGCGACGAGCAGGCGCAGGCGCGGCGGGTCGAAGTGCACGAAGCGGCCGACCAGCGATGCGGCGAGCGCGGCGAGCTGCACCATCGGGCCTTCGCGGCCGATCGAGCCGCCGCTGCCGATCGTCAGCAGCGACGACACGCTGCGCCACAGGCTCTGCCGTACCGGCACGACGCCGTCGCCGAGCGCGACGGCTTCCATGTAGTCGGTGTTGCCGGATTTCCGGACGCCGCGCGTCGCGAGCAGCAGCACGCAGCCGGCGAGGAAGCCGCCCGCGGCCGGCATCCAGAACCGCACGTACCAAGGCAGGCTTCGCGCCATCTGCACGAAGCTGCCGCTGTGCCCGGAGATCAGGCGCTGCATCAGGTCGATGCCTTCGCGAAACGCCATGGTGGCGAAGGCGCCGCCGACGCCGACGATGGCCGACCAGATCAGCATCGTATGGGCGTCCGACAGGCGGAACAGCGTCTGGGCGCGAGTGCGCAGCTTCAGCAGGAACGAGAGCACGGCTGAAAGAGGATGATGAAGTGGGCGGAGGAAAACGACGCGAAGCATAGCACTGCGCCGCGCCCGCGGGACCTTCCCGTCGGGCGCGGCGCGTGTCGCGGCGTGGTGCGCGGCTCAGCCAAGCCAGCGCTGCACGGCCCAGGTGATCCCGTAGCCGCCGGCGATCAGCCAGACGTACAGGATCAGGCCGGTGGTCAGGGCCCGCGGGCCGGCCTCGCGGATCTGCGACACGCGGGTCTCGATGCCGAGCGCGGTCATTGCCATCGTCAGCGCGAAGGTGTCGAGCACGTTCAGCGTGTGCGTGACGTCGGCGGGCAGCACGTTCAGCGAATTGACGATCACGAAGCCGAGGAAGCCGAGCGCGAACCACGGCACCGCCACCTTGCGCTTGCCTTGCGCGCCGTCGGCGCTCGCACCGGCCGAGCGTGCGGAGCGGGCGAGCCACCAGCCGAGCGTGAGCAGCACCGGCACCAGCAGCATCACGCGGGTCATCTTCACGATCGTCGCGACGTGCGCGACCTGCGGGCTGATGTCGCTCGCCGCGCCGACCACCTGCGCGACCTCATGGATCGTGCCGCCGAAGAACAGGCCGAGGCCGGCCGGGTCGAGATTGAGCAGGCCGGCGTGATACGCGAGCGGGTAGAGGAACATCGACAGCGTGCCGAACAGCACCACGCTGCCCACGGCCATCGCGCTCTGATGCGGCTTCGACTGCAGCGTCGATTCGAACGCGAGCACGGCGGCCGCGCCGCAGATCGCGCTGCCGGCGGCGGTCAAGAGCGCCGCGTCGCGATCGAGCTTCATCACCTTCATGCCGACCCAGGTGCCGATCGCGAGCGTGCTGACGACGACCAGCACCGACACCGTCAGGCCCGGCAGGCCGACCTGCGCGATTTCCTGCAGGCTCACACGCAGGCCGAAGAACGCGACCGCGATGCGCAGCAGCTTGCGCGCGGAAAAGTTGACGCCGGCCGCCCAACTCGCGGGCATGCCGTCGCGCAGCGCGTTACCGTACAGCGCGCCTGCGACGATGCCGACGATCAGCGGCGACAGGCCGAGCCCGGCGATCGCCGGAAGTTGCGACAGACTGGTGACGGCGGCGGCGAACAGCGCGACGAACAGCACGCCGTTCAACTGGCCGCGCATCGACGGGGCGGCGTGATTGAGATGGGGAGTCGGAGCAGTGGACATGGGGCACCGTGATGAAACGGGTTGCGATGGCTTAATCCTAATTTGGTTATATCGATATGAAAAATTGTGATTTGTGACGTAAACTATCTGGAAATCCGATAATTCACGCTCATGACCCCGGATCAACTGATAACGTTCGCGGCCGTCGCCGAACATCTGAACATCAGCCGCGCTGCCGTCGCGCTGCATCTGTCGCAGCCGGCCGTGTCGGGCCAGCTGCGCCTGCTGCAGGACGAGTTCGGCGAGCCGCTGTACCAGCGCGAGGGCCGCGGCATCCGCCTGACGCCGGTCGGCGAACAGCTCGCGCAGTACGCGAAGGCGCAGCGCGACACGTTCGCGCAGGCGCGCGCGTTTCGCGACGCCGTGCGCGGGCTCGACGCCGGCACGCTGCGGATCGGCGCGAGCACGACGCCCGCCAGCTACCTGCTGCCGTACCTGATCGCGGCGTTTCAGCCGCGCGTGCCGCGGGTGGCGATCCACACGATGAGCGGCAATACGGCCGACGTGGTTGCCGCGCTGGCGTCGCTCGACATCGCGATGATCGAAGGGCCGCCCGGCGAGGCGCTGCCGCCCGGCACTGCCGTGCATGCGTGGCACGAGGACGAGATCGTCGCGGTCGTGCCGGCCGGACACCCGCTCTCCGCGCCGGACTACGAAACCGGCGTCACGCTCGACGCACTCGCCGCGCATCCGCTCGTGCTGCGCGAGGAGGGTTCCGGCGTGCGCCAGCTCGTCGAACGCGCGTTCGCGCATGGCGGCGCGCCGATGCGCGTCGCGTTCGAGATCGCGGGCGTCGAGGCCGTGAAGGAGGCCGTGCGCGCGGGGATGGGCGTCGGTTTCGTGTCCGCGATGTCGCTGCGGCACGAGGATGCGGCGCTCGTGCCGCGCTCGCTGGCCCCGGCGCCGCTCACGCGCCATTTCTCGATCCTCGTGCCGCACGGCGCCGCGCCGTCGCGCGTGGCAGCCCAGTTCCTCGACATGTGCATCACGCACGACGACGAATAGGCGCCGACCCGGGTGGTGGAATGCCGGACGCACGTGCGCGGGCGCGCGGCGGCCCGGCCTAGGGATTTCCTCTATGGCGTGCACCGGATGCGAAGCGCACCATCCGTCTCAAGCAAATGGAACCGGTTCCATTTCGGTGAAAAAAGGGCAGAAATGGCAGACATCGTGATCGTGGCGAGCGCATTCGGGATGGACCGCGTGCGTCAGGAGGGCCACCGTGCATTCATCGCGACCGCGGCCGCATCCGGCGCGACCGGTTTCGAGGTGCGGCGCGAGCTGTTCGCATCGGACGACGACGCGACGCCCGGCGCGCTGGCCGAGCTTGGCGCGGCACTCACCGCGCACGGGCTGTGGTCGGTCTATTCGACGCCGGCCACGTTGTACACGGAAACCGGCGCGCTCGATGCCGACGCGTTGCGCGACACGCTCGTGGAAGCCGACGCGCTCGGCGCGCGCTTCGTCAAGTTTCAGCTCGGCGGCTTCGCCGGCGACGCGCATGCGTCCGGGATCGTCGCGCTGTCGCGCGGCGCGCGTGCCCGCGTGGTGGTCGAGAACGGCCAGCTGCCGGTGGGTGGCGCACTCGCTCAATTCAGCGGGCTGTTCGCCGCGTTGACCGACGCGGGCGTGCCCGATGCGCTCGGCATGACGTTCGACATCGGCAACTGGCAGTGGCCGGGCGAAGCGCCGCTCGCGTGCGCGCACGCGCTCGCGCCGCATGTGGAATACATTCATTGCAAGGCAGTCGAGGGCGAGGGCGCGCGCCGTTTCGCGGTGGCGCCGGCGCCGGGCGACACGCTCGTCACGGACGTGCTCGCGGCCCTGCCGCAAGCAGCGCCGCGCGGCATCGAATTCCCGTTCGATGCCGCAGACCTGGCGGGCGATGCCGGCCGGCGCGTGGCGTGGCTCGCCGCCGCGTGACGCAGGAAGGATACGGAGGAATTCACTGATGAAGGCAGCACTCGATGTCGTGACCTACGGCGAAGCGATGGCGATGTTCGTCGCCGCCGAGCCCGGCCACCTCGCGCACGCGTCGCAATTCACGAAACGGATCGCGGGAGCGGACCTGAACGTCGCGATCGGCCTGTCGCGGCTCGGCTTCCGGATCGGCTGGATGAGCCGGGTGGGCCGCGATTCGTTCGGCGGTTACGTGCTCGACACGCTCGCGCGCGAAGGCATCGACGCGTCGTGCGTGACCGTCGATCCGCGCTATCCGACCGGGTTCCAGCTGAAGTCGCGCAACGACGACGGCAGCGACCCGACCGTCGAATATTTCCGCAAGGGCTCGGCGGCGAGCCACCTGTCGTGCGACGACTACGTGGCCGACTACGTGCTCGGCGCGCGTCACCTGCACTTGACGGGCGTCGCGCCGGCGATCTCCGCGACGTCGTGCGAACTCGCGTTCCAGCTGGCGCGCGAGATGCGCGCGGCGGGCAAGACGATCTCGTTCGACCCGAACCTGCGCCCGACGCTGTGGCCGTCCGCCGACGTGATGGCGAAGACGCTGAACGCGCTCGCGACGCTCGCCGACTGGGTGCTGCCGGGCCTCGCCGAAGGGCAGCAGCTCACCGGGCACGACACGCCCGCCGACATCGCGGGCTTCTATCTGGCACAGGGCGCGCGCGGCGTGGTGATCAAGCTCGGCGCCGAGGGCGCGTACTTCCGCACGGCGGACGGCCGCGAGGGCACGGTCGCGGGCGAGCGCGTCGCGAACGTGGTCGACACGGTCGGCGCCGGCGACGGCTTCGCGGTCGGCGTGGTCAGCGCGCTGCTGGAAGGCCGGTCCGTCGAGCAGGCGGTCGCGCGCGGCAACCGCATCGGGGCGCTCGCGATCCAGGTGATCGGCGATTCGGAAGGCCTGCCGACCCGCGAGGCACTCGATCGGCTCGAAAACGTCAGCAATCGCGCCGATCGCTTAGAGGAAAGCGTCACCGCGCAATGAGAGGCCGGACACGGCACAATCCGCGGACCCATTTCGTGCTTCGTGCACGGTTTTGCATGAGGCCGGAGCAGGCGCCGATGCGCCGACGCCGGTCGATTCCCGAAAGGACGGGACGGGAGCAAGCGCTCGAGCGCCCGCTCCGGTCCACCCAGGAGACACTCTGATGGCAGCCAATCTCGCAGCACGACGCTGGTGGACGATCATGCCGATCGTCTTCATCACGTACAGCCTCGCTTACCTCGACCGCGCGAACTACGGGTTCGCGGCAGCGGCCGGCATCAACCAGGACCTCGGGATCAGCAAGGGCCTGTCGTCGCTGATCGGCGCGCTGTTCTTCCTCGGCTACTTCTTCTTCCAGATTCCGGGCGCGATCTATGCGGAGCGCCGCAGCGTCAAGAAGCTCGTGTTCGCCAGCCTCGTGCTGTGGGGCGCTTGCGCGGCGCTCACGGGCGTCGTCACCAACATCCCGTCGCTGATGGCGATCCGCTTCATGCTCGGCGTGGTCGAAGCGGCCGTGATGCCGGCGATGCTCATCTACATCAGCAACTGGTTCACGAAGAACGAGCGCTCGCGCGCGAACACGTTCCTGATCCTCGGCAACCCGGTCACCGTGCTGTGGATGTCGATCGTGTCGGGCTATCTCGTGCACGAATTCGGCTGGCGCCACATGTTCATCGCCGAAGGCGTGCCGGCCATCATCTGGGCCGTGTGCTGGTGGTTCCTCGTGCAGGACAAGCCGGCCGATTCGCCGTGGCTCACCGCGCAGGAAAAGAGCGACCTCGATGCCGCGCTCGCGGCCGAACAGGCGGCGATCAAGCCCGTGCGCAACTACGGCGAGGCGTTCCGGTCGCCGGCGGTGATCAAGCTGTGCGCGCAATACTTCTGCTGGAGCATCGGCGTGTACGGCTTCGTGCTGTGGCTGCCGTCGATCGTCAAGAACGGCTCCGAGCTCGGCATGGTCGCGACCGGCTGGCTGTCGGCGATGCCGTACCTCGCGGCGACGATCGCGATGCTGGTCGCGTCGTGGGCGTCCGACAAGGTCGGGTCGCGCCGCGGCTTCGTGTGGCCGTTCCTGCTCGTCGGCGCGGCTGCGTTCGCCGCATCGTATGCGCTCGGCTCGTCGCATTTCTGGATCTCGTACGCGCTGCTGGTCGTCGCGGGCGCCGCGATGTACGCGCCGTACGGCCCGTTCTTCGCGATCGTCCCGGAACTGCTGCCGAAGAACGTCGCCGGCGGCGCGATGGCGCTGATCAACAGCATGGGCGCGCTCGGCTCGTTCGTCGGCTCGTACTTCGTCGGCTATCTGAACGGGGCGACCGGGTCGCCCGTCGCGTCGTATGCGTTCATGAGCGCCGCGCTCGTGGCCGCGGTGATCCTCACGCTGTCCGTCAAACCCCAGGCGCGCGACGCGCACCCGCTCGCGACGCCACTGCAAGGAAAATGAAAACGATGAAGCCTCGTATCGTCGCGTACAAGCCGCTGCCCGATGACGTGCTCGCGTATCTGCGCGAGCATGCGGAAGTCGTGCAGGCCGACGGCGCCGACGCGCTTGCCGCTGCCCTCGGCGACGCGGACGGCGCGATCGGCGCGAGCCTGAAGGTCACGCCGCAGATGCTCGATCGCGCCCCGCGGCTGAAGGCCTGGTCGACGATCTCGGTCGGCTACGACAACTTCGACGTCGCGGATCTCACGCGGCGCGGCATCGTGCTCGCGCATACGCCCGACGTGCTGACGGAATCGACCGCCGATACCGTGTTCTCGCTGATCCTCGCGTCCGCGCGGCGTGTGGTCGAACTGGCGGAGTGGGTGAAGGCCGGCCACTGGCATCGCAGTATCGGCCCCGATCTGTACGGCACCGACGTGCAGGGCAAGACGCTCGGCATCGTCGGGCTCGGGCGGATCGGCGGCGCGGTCGCGCGCCGCGCGGCGCTCGGATTCCGGATGCAGGTGCTGTACACGAATCGTTCCGCGCATGCCGAAGCCGAGACCCAGTATGGAGCCCGTCGCGTGACGCTCGACGAATTGCTCGCGCAGTCGGACTTCGTGTGCCTGCAGGTGCCGCTGTCGCCGGAAACGCGCCACCTGATCGGCGCGGCCGAATTCGCGAAGATGAAGCGCGGCGCGATCCTGATCAACGCGTCGCGCGGGCCGGTGGTCGACGAGGCCGCGCTGGTCGACGCGCTGCGCGCGGGCACGATTCGCGGCGCGGGGCTCGACGTGTTCGAGAAGGAGCCGTTGCCGGCGGATTCGCCGCTGCTGCGGATGAACAATGTCGTCGCGCTGCCGCATATCGGCTCGGCGACGCACGAGACGCGCCATGCGATGGCGCGCTGCGCCGCGGAAAATCTGGTCGGCGCGCTGGCCGGCACGCTGCGCACGAACCTCGTCAATCCCGACGCGCTCGCGCGCGTCTGAGCGTGGGCGGTCGGCCGGCGGGGCCGCCGGCCGGGTTAGAGGCGATGGTCTTGGTACGGGAGGGCAGGCTGCGTTATGATCGCCCGCTCGTCGCATCGACGACCCGGCCACGCGGCCGGCGGCGTTCGGCGGCGGGCATCCGTGCCAGGTCCGGTGCGGCCGATCGCCGTGCGTTTCAGGCGACCGGAGCGGGCGCGAACGCGCCGGCTTCGATCGACCGCGAAGCAGGGGGGCGGCGGCGTCCGCCGGGTGGCTTTCGTATCCAACAACAAAGGTCCGTTCGCACACGAAGCGGCGCGGATCGTACGTCGCGAGGCACGACTTGAGCGATTCGCAACCTTCCACGCAGCGTCCGGCGACGATCAGCGACGTCGCACGCGAAGCCGGCACGGGCAAGACCAGCGTTTCGCGCTATCTGAACGGCGAGACGCACGTGCTGTCCGCCGATCTGCGCCAGCGGATCGAGGCGGCGATCGCGCGTCTCAACTACCGGCCGAACCAGATGGCGCGCGGGCTGAAGCGCGGCCGCAACCGGCTGCTCGGCATGCTCGCGGCCGACCTGACCAATCCGTATACCGTCGAAGTGCTGCAGGGCGTCGAGGCCGCGTGCCACGCGCTCGGCTACATGCCGCTCATCTGTCACGCGGCCAACGAGGTCGAGATGGAGCGGCGCTTCCTGCAGCTGCTCACGACCTACCGGGTCGAAGGGCTGATCGTCAACGCGCTCGGCGCCGAGGAAGACGTGCTGCGCCCGCTGCGCGGCGCCGGCATTCCGGCCGTGCTCGTCGACCGGACGGTCGAGGGCTTCGAGGCCGACCTGATCGGGCTCGACAATACCGAGGCGATCGAGACGGCGATCGCGCACCTGGTCGCGCGCGGCTTCGATGCGATCCATTTCGTCGTGCAGCCGTTCGAGCGCGTCAGCTCGCGGCGCCTGCGCGAGGCCGCGTTTCGCGCGGCGCTCGACGCGCGCGGTCTGCCGGTGCCGCCGACGATCGTACTCGACCTGAACGAGCCCGCCGCGGCCGCGGCGGCGCTTGCCGACGTAGACGCTCGCATCGACGACGCGGCGCGGCGCGGCGTGCGTGCGGCGCTGTTCGCCGCCAACGCGCCGGTCGCGCTCGCGATCGCACGCCATCTGCGCGCGCGTTTCGGCGCGGCGTGGCAGGAAAAGGCCGCGCTGCTGTCGATCGACGATCCGGAGTGGGCCGAACTGATCGGCATCACGACCATTCGTCAGCCGACCTACGAGATCGGCTACAAGGCCGTCGAATTCGTGCACGAGCGCATCGACGGCGCGGCCGGCGACGTGCGCGTCGCATTGCTGCCGGGCGAGCTGATTGCGCGCGCGTCGACCGCAAGCTGAGTATCATTCGGGGCACGCGGCGCGTCAGGTGCGCTGCCCCGAACAAGGAAATTCATGACTGTCGCTCCCGTCACGCTGGCGGTGCTGATCGCCGCCACGCTGATCATCGCGCTACTGCCGTTCGTTCTCTTCCGTCTCCTGCGCAAGCCACTTTCGCTCGACCGCCGCGACACGATCGTCGGTGTCGCCGTCTTCACGCTGTTCGCGATGATCGTCGAACGCGCATTCCATGGCCTCGTGCTGAGCCAGACGCCCGCCGGCGGCTGGCTCACGCAGCCGCTCGCATTCGTCGCATACAGCGCGCTCGCGACCGCCGTGTTCGAAGAGGTCGGCCGCTATCTCGGGATCCGGTTCCTCAGCCGGCGCTACGGCGCGTCGGCCGGCGACGGGCGCGGCATCGGCTACGGGATCGGCCATGCCGGCGCCGAAGCCTGGTTCGTCGGCGTGCTCGTATGGGGCCAGTGGTCGTATCTCGCGTGGCTCGCGAGCCGCGGCCAGCTCGAGACGCAGCTCGCGGACCTGCCGGGCGATACCGTCGTGCGGCTGCACGTGATGCTGGCGACCTTGTCGGCACAGTCGATGCTGCTGTTGCTGCTCGAGCGCTGCTCGGCGTTCGTGGTGCAACTCGCGCTGTCGGTGCTGGTCTGGCGCGGCGTGCGCGCCGGCCGCGCGGGCGTGCTGCCGCTCGCGATCGTGCTGCATGCGCTGGCGGTCGCGCCGGCGCTGCTGTATCAGGTGCGCGTGCTGCCGGCCGGATCGCTCGAGGCCGTGTATTTCGTGCTGGCCGCGATCCTGGTCGCCGTGCTGGTGAAGACGTGCCGGTCGCCGCGTGCGGCGGCCTGACGGGAGAGGCGGAATGGACGACTATCTGATCGAATGCCAGAGCGCCGAATTCGACGCGCTCGCGCGCGTGATCTGCGATCTCTTTCCGGAGCAGACGCGCTTTGCCGAAAGCAGCGACGCGCGCGGGCGTTTCCTGTCCGTGCAGTGGCTCGCGATGCGTTTCGGTTCGACGCCGAAACGGATGACGCTCGACATCCGCATCGTGCCGGCCGCGCTGGCGCGCTATCTGGCGCTCCGGCCGATGCAGCGCGCCCGCAGCCATGCGGTGCTGCACGCGTACACGGAAGCGATGCTGGGCTCGCTCGAGGAGCGGCACGCGGCCGGCGAGGCCGTCGAGCGCGACGCGGAACTCGAACTCGACGAAGACTTTGCCTGAACGTTGACGTGAACGCGCGCGCCGGCGCGATGCCGGTGTCGCGCGCGACGCGTTACGCGTCGCGGTAGACCTGCGCGAAACGCTGCGCCTGGACGACGCCGTAGTCGCCGGGCGCATACTGCATCACCCAGTCGCCGGCGACGCCGCGCAGCGTGTCGCCGTTTTCCGAGCGGGCGATCGTGAACGGCTCGTCCATCCGGCGGGCGAGCACGACGGCCGGCCGGTTCCGGTAGGCGCCCGGCGCACCGTGTGCGAGTGCCGGATCGGCGGGCAGGTATTTCGCGTCGAAGCGTGCGCGCGACACGACCCAGCGGTCGCCGGTCGAGCCGGTGATCAGCGCGTCGCCGGCGACATAGCGGTTCGGACCTTCGAGGCTCATCAGTTCGCCGTCGGCCTCCGCGAATGCGACCGTGACGGTTTCGTCCTTCACGACGCGACGGGCCTGCGGGTCGGTACGCAGATCGATGTGCTTGAGTTCGAGCATGGCGGGGGGGAAGTGCGGGAAAAGCCGGCAGCTTATCCCGAATCCGGCGCGCCGTGTGACGCACCGGATTCCTGCGGGATGCGCGACGCCGTTCGGCCCGGGCGGGCAGCGCGACGCCGGCGGGCGGACGTCAGGGTTGTGCGGGCGCGCTTGCGGCCGGCGCGGCGGCCGCCTTGCCTTCCTTGCTCCCAGCCTTGCCCTTGCCGCGGTGCTCGCCGCCGTGATGCAGCCAGCTGCGGAACGTCGTGTCGGCGAGGGCCTTCTGGTCGGCCGGGAAGCTCTCGTAGAGCGGCGCGAATGCGTCGGCGAGCTTCTTCGCGCCGTCCGCGTTCGCCTGCGCGAGTTCCGCGTACTGCTTCATGTCGTCGACCGCGGACACGTTCTGGCTTTCCATCCGCGCGCGATAGAGGCGGCCCATCGTGTCGCCGTTTTCACGCATCGTCTCGGCGAACGTCTTCCATTGCGGCTCCTGCGCCGACGTGATCTTCAGCTGATCGTGCAGGTACTTGATGCGTTGCTCGATGCGCGCTTCGTGGCGCGCCGCGCGCTGTTCGGCGCTCGGGGCCGATGCGGCCGTCGCCGTCGCCGTCGCCGGAGCGGGCGTTTGCGGTTGCGGCGGCGTTTGCGCGAATGCGCTGGCCGCAACGGCGAGCGTGGCGAGGGTGAGCGAGATTTTCTTCATGGTTGGCTCTCCGGGGTGGTGTCGTGCGAGCGGGCGCGGCGGCCGATGCCGCGAGCGCCGAACTCTTGTCACCCGTTATTAGTAGCACGTCGCCTGTAACGCGACAGCGAAAGCGACACTTGCTTACATCCGATACGAATCGAAATTGAAAGGGACATAGCGGGCGGGCGACGATCAACGGCGTTTGATCGACACGTCGGACGCCGCACGCGAACGAGGCAGGCGATGCGAACGCGTGAGCCCGTGACCGCGTGCGATGCCGTTTGGGCGCACCGGCGTTCGGCGCTATCATCGCGTCACGTTCCATTTCGCCGGCGCGTTGCACGCCGGCCCAGCCTCATGCGTCCACCTCGCCTCGACCAACTCGACGACCTCGACCGGCAACTCGTCGCGCTGCTGCAAGCGGATGCGCGCGCAAGCGTCGCCGATCTCGCGCGACAGCTCGACGTCGCACGCACGACGGTCGTCGCGCGCATCGCGCGGCTCGAGCGCACCAACGTGATCGCCGGATACAGCGTGCGGCTCGGACAGGACGTGCTCGATGCAAGCATTTATGCGTACGTCGGCATCATCCTCACGCCGAAGTTCGGCAAGGACGTGCTGCGCAAGCTCGACCGGATGCCCGAGGTGCAGCTGTTGTGCGCGGTGAGCGGCGAATACGACTATGTCGCATGGCTGCGTGCGGATTCGCCGGAGCGGCTCAACGATCTGCTCGACCAGATCGGCACGCTCGAAGGCGTCGAACGCACGACGACGTCGATCATCCTGTCGCGCAAGATCGATCGCGGCACGATCGGCGGATGACGTATCGCGTGCGGTGTCGAGTGTGACATCGCGGCGCGATTTGATTCGTCGCGCCGGTTTTTCCTCCTTTCCCTTCCCCTGATACCCGCCGACGGCGCGCGCCGCAGGGCGGGGCGTTGCCTCGCGCATCTTCCTCCTTGCATGTTCCTTCGTGCCCGTCCAAACGCGCCCATCGCGGCCCGTTTGCGGCGCGTCATATACGCGATTTTTAGACGATTTGGTCGTTATGACGAAATTAGTCGTCATATCGTCGAATTAAACGGTCGTTTCGCATCATTCTTCGTCTTGGAACTGATTTTGCGCGTCCCTAAACTGTGTTCATGGCTCGACGCCGTACACACCAACACCAAACTCATCATCAGGAGATAAGCGCATGAAAATCGCCATCGTCGGCGCAGGTCTGATCGGCCACACCATTGCTCACATGCTGCGTGAAACGGGCGACTACGAAGTGGTCGCGTTCGACCGCGACGCGGATGCGCTCGCCAAGCTGTCGCGTGAAGGCATCGCGACGCAACGTGTCGATTCGGCCGACGCCAATGCGATCCGTGAAGCCGTGAAGGGCTTCGATGCGCTCGTCAACGCGCTGCCGTATTACCTCGCGGTCAACGTCGCCGCGGCGGCCAAGGCTGCCGGCGTCCATTACTTCGACCTGACCGAAGACGTGCGTGCGACCCACGCGATCCGCGAACTGGCGGACGGTTCGGACCGCGCGTTCATGCCGCAATGCGGCCTCGCGCCGGGCTTCATCGGCATCGCCGCACACGAGCTCGTGAACGGCTTCAGCGAAGTGCGCGACGTGAAGATGCGCGTCGGCGCGCTGCCCGAGTATCCGACCAACGCGCTGAAGTACAACCTGACGTGGAGCGTCGACGGCCTGATCAACGAATACTGCCAGCCGTGCGAAGCGATCCGCGACGGCCGCAAGCAGTGGGTGCAGCCGCTCGAAGGCCTCGAGCACTTCTCGCTCGACGGCACCGAATACGAAGCGTTCAACACGTCGGGCGGCCTGGGCACGCTGTGCGAAACGCTGTCGGGCAAGGTCGAGACGCTCGACTACAAGTCGGTGCGCTATCCGGGCCACCGCGAACTCGTGCAGTTCCTGCTCGAGGACCTGCGCCTGTCGAGCGACCGCGACACGCTGAAGTCGATCATGCGCCGCGCGGTGCCGTCGACGAAGCAGGACGTCGTGCTCGTGTTCGTCACGGTGACGGGCGTGAAGGACGGCCAGCTCGTGCAGGACGTATTCACGCGCAAGATTTTCGCGAAGGACGTGTGCGGGATGCACATGAGCGCGATCCAGATCACGACGGCCGGCGCGATGTGCGCGGTGCTGGATCTGTTCCGCGAAAAGAAGCTGCCGCAGAGCGGTTTCATCCCGCAGGAAAAGGTGTCGCTGAAGGCGTTCCTCGCGAACCGCTTCGGCAAGCTGTATGAAGGCGGCACGATGGAGCGCGTGCACGAAGTCGCCTGACGATCGGTCTCCGGCACGAGGACCGTGCGACGCCGGGAGCGCAACAGCGCTTCCGGCGTTGTTTTTTTAACGCATCGCGGCGGGGAAGATCAGGGCGGTGCGCGCCGCTCAGGCGGGTAGCGGCGGGACGATCGTTGCCTGCGGCGCCGGCGGCGCGATGCGGTACAGCAGCGCATCGATGTCCGCGTCGGACGGCGCGGTGTTGTCGAACATCACGATGCCGTCGCATTCGTGACCGGTCGGCACGAAGCGGCGTTGCCGGTATTCGTCCCAATGCGCGAGCTTGTATGCGTCGTTCGGATTGCCGCGCGCGACGATCCGCTGGTGCGCGACGTCTTCCGCGGTATGGACCCACACGACCGTCAGCACGACGTCCGGCCCGATGCCGAGCCACGTGCGGTCGAGGATGCGCCGATCACGCACTTCGCGCGACAGCGGGCCGACCACGAGCACGCCGATGCCGAGCGCGAGGTTCTCGCGGGCCGTGTCGAGCAGGCCCTGGTATTCGGGATCGCGCAGGTGCTTCAGGTAGAGCGGGCTGTCGCGATCGTTCGGATCGGAGGTGAGGGCGCCCATCGCGGCCGAACTGTAGCGGCCGTAGAGCGTGTCCTTGTCGAGCAGGCAGAAGGCTTCGCCGGTCGCGCGCATCAGCGGCCCGATCAGCCGCTTCGCGAGCGTGGTCTTGCCGGTGCCGGCATGACCGCAGAAGAAAACCAGGTGCGTCACGAATACCGGCCCCCCGGATCACCGCGCGACGCGTCGCTGCGCTTGTCGCCGCGCGGGAAGACTTCCGCCTCCAGCCACATCGCGTTGATGATGCCGAAGCCGAGCGCCACGCCGATGCCGAGTATCCACGAGAAATACCACATGGGTTTGTCTCCTTGACGGTTGGGCCGCACGGCCGTGCCGTGCGTCTGTCGAAGCGATGTCGTGCGCGTGCCGCGTCGCACGCAGTCCGATCATGACCAATATCGGCGTGTCGCGCAAGCCGGGCCGCCCGCGCGTCAAACCGGTAAACTGATGCGAAAACTGCAACATGACGGACAACATGCTGATCAACTGTGCTGCATACCAGGACGGCCGCAAGCTGGCGGAAATCGATATCGACGCCATCAGCGACTACGTGTCGAAGCCCGAGTGTTTCGTGTGGGTCGCGCTGAAGGATCCGACGCCGGACGAGATCGACCTGATGGGCGAGGAATTCGGGCTGCACGAGCTTGCGCTCGAGGATGCCCGCAAGGGGCATCAGCGGCCGAAGATCGAGGAGTACGGCGATTCGCTGTTCGCGGTGCTGCATATGGTCGAGCTCGACGACGACGGCGAATTCAAGGTCGGCGAGCTGAACGTGTTCGTCGGCCCGAACTACGTGCTGTCGATCCGCAACCATACCGAGCAGGACTTCCGAGACGTGCGCAAGCGCTGCGAGCGCGAGCCGCATCTGCTGCAGGAAGGGTCGGCGTTCGTGTTCTATGCGCTGATGGATCAGGTCGTCGACCGCTATTTCCCGATCCTCGAGACGCTCGGCAACGAGCTGGAGGAACTCGAGGACCGCATCTTCACCAAGGCCTCGCCCGCGTCGTCGCGCGCGATCATCGAGGATCTCTATTCGCTGAAACGCCGGCTCGTGACGCTGCACCAGCACACGGCGCCGCTGATCGAGCCGCTCGCGAAGCTCACCGGCGGACGCATTCCGCAGGTCTGCAGCGGGATGCAGCATTACTTCCGCGACGTGTACGACCACCTGCAGCGGATCGTGAAGACGATCGAAGGGCGGCGCGAGATGGTCGTAACCGCGATCCAGGTCAACCTCGGGATGATTTCGCTCTCGGAGAACGAGGTGACCAAGCGGCTCGGTTCGTTCGCCGCGCTGTTCGCGATACCGACGATGATCGCCGGCATTTACGGGATGAACTTCGCGAACATGCCCGAACTGCACCTCAAGTACGGCTTCTACGGCTGCATCGCGGTGATGGTCGCCGCCGATCTCGCGTTGTGGTGGCGCTTCAAGCGGGCGGGGTGGCTGTAGCCGGGGGCGCCGCTAGCGCGGGGCGTGCTTGCCGACTACGACGCGCCACGGACGCACGCACCAGGATTTGACGAGGCCGTGCTGCACGTAGGGATCGGCGCGGGCGAACGATTCGGCGGCTTCCGGCGAGTCGCCTTCGAAGACGAGCACGGCCCGGTCGGCTGGATCCTGCAATGCGCCGGCGAGCATGAGCTCGCCGCGCTCGGTTGCCGCCTGCGCGAGGGCGAGGTGCTCGGCGCGGTACTGTTCGCGCCGGGACAGATAATCGTCGACGAGTTCGTAGATCAACTGGTAGTGCATGGTCGCTCCCGGAATCGGCCGCCGCAGGATGGCGGGCGGTTGGCCCAGTATAGGGCGCGTTTCGGTCTTTGTCGGGCGTGGTTTGCGACGGCTTCGCCGCTGCGCGGCCGGCTGATCCCGGGCGGCTGACGAGATGATTTTCAGGCCCCGACGCCCTTTCTTTAAATGCAACTAACGGTCTAGTTTGGAGTCACCGTCGCATGGATTCGGGTCATCGCACCGGACCGGATATCGCCCGTTTTGTCTTCAAGAAAGGCGGGTGTGGCCGGCATGTTCCATGCGCATTCCGGGCACGAATTTCGCATGCCGGCGAGGGCGGCCGTGTCCACCGCAAAAAGGGCCGAAGCCAGATATCGGACCGCCCATGCGGACGTCGTGCGAGGGCGTTTCCATTGGCCGCAATGCGACCTATGCTGAACGAATCCGGAGCGAACTTCGTTCGCCCGATTCGTCAAGACGAGGTGTGCCATGCCTGTATCAGCCACCCTGCAGGATTGCCTGCGCCAGAAGTCATCGCGGTACGAAGTCGTGTACCACCCGTATAGCCACACCAGCATGGAGACGGCCGCTGCCGCGCATATCCCCGGCGATCGCCTCGCGAAAACCGTGCTGCTCGAGGACGACGAAGGCTACGTCGCCGCCGTACTGCCGACGTCGCACGCGGTGCGCCTGTCGGACCTCTGGGTCAAGACCGGCCGTCATCTCGTGCTCGCCAGGGAAATCGAACTGCGCGAACTGTTCAAGGATTGCGACCTCGGCGCGTTGCCGCCGGTATGCATGGCGTACGGGATGAAGACGTTCCTTGAGGAACATCTCGCGCAGCAGCCGGAAGTGTATTTCGAGGCCGGCGACCATGAAGCGCTGATCCACATGATGCAGGACGAATTCCTGTCGCTGATGGAGACAGCCGAGCGCGCGCATTTCTCGCACAAGATGCAGGGGATGTGGTTGTCCTGATCGTCCTGTTGCGGGCGGTTTGCGGTAGTTGGAGACGGCGTCTGGCGGGCGGCCGTCGGGGGCGTTGCGTGTCGCCGGTTTTGCCGCAATTGCGTTCATGCTGTAAATCGGTGCTGTGAGCGACCGGTGAGGCGGGATTCTGGTGGCGTCTAGCAGGGATTTCAGTGGTGTTGTCGGGTGAATTTCATATTTGACATAATCATAGTTATCGATAAGTTTTGTCCGCTTTTGGCTACACGGAAATGTCGCTGTAGCAGCCGATCCGCCGACCAACCACAGCCGTATTCATGACACGTCTCGCGCGTTCCGTACGACGTACTCGCGACCGTCTTCCTCGGCCAGCTTCACGTATTGCGCCAGCTTTCCGGATTGGATGTTCTTGAGCACCCACAACGCGGCGATCCGCTGATATTCGTGTCCGGTGTGCCACGCACGCTCCGCGAGCGCCTCGGCATGAGCGGACTTCAGTGCGCCCAACGCAAGCAAGGCACGTCGGCGCACGTATTCGTCCTCGTCGTCCACCAGGCGCAACAGCAGTGCCTCGGCCTCGGCGGCATGCGAACCCAGCCCGCCGAGTCGCGCGGCCAACTGCCATTTGGCGTTCGGCTCCGACGCGTCGATCGAGGCGCGCGCGAGTGCCAGCAACGCGTCGGGTTGCGTCCAGAGCATGCTCGAAATGTGTTCCAGCGTGTGGTCGCGGGCAATCGCGTAAAGCAGATCGGCGCGCGCGGTTGCGGTCCAGGCGGCCGGCGCAAGCGAGTCGACGACGGCAAGCGACGCGTCCCACAGCGCTTCCCAATCGCCGTACTCACATTCCCATTCGACACTTCGCTGGCGGACTGGGTATAGCGCCGCCCATTCCCTGAATTTTTCGACCTGTTCGTGCAGTGTGTTCAACGCGTGCATGGAAAGTGTATTGATTGCGGCCTGCGTCACGATGCGATGCATGCGGCGTGAAACTGCGCCATCAGGCGCGGAACGTTGCCCCTGCAGCCCCAAACCGGATGTATCGAGCCGCCCCGCTCGCGACTTTCGTCGCGTCGCGCGGCACCCGGCATGCCGCGCGACTCGCATACCGCACCGGCTGTTCCGGGGACGCTCGCGCGATCCTGCACTCGTGCAGGTGCTGCGCCGGCCGAAGCAAGCGTCCGGGACGAGCGAATCGGCGTCGTCCGCCACCGGGCAATCTCTGGGCGATTCCGGGCCGGATCTACGGATGTGGGCAGGATTGTGCCAGTTTTGGTCGTGTTCGGAGTGTCGGACTGCGCACCGAACATCCACGTGCGACCGCATGCCCTGCCCTGATTGTCTTGGGGAGGCGTTCGGTCAGGCGCGTTTTCGTATCTGGGAGTTTTCATGAAAAATAGATCTATTGTGATAAGAAAAGTTATCCGGATCTTTTCGATAAAAAACAGAAGTGCCCGACGCGTGACGAACGATCCGGCGCGGGGCATTCCCAGCATTCCGCTGCACAAACCGTCGAATTCACAACGATCGACGCGTGTTGCCGTGTGATCGCGTCGACGCACCTCCTCCAGCACCCTCGCCGCTGCCGCCGCCCCGCATTTGTTCCCGCGACGCAAGACTGTTGGTCCATGGTGGGTATTCGAACTCCGGCCCGCCGCGCCTAGAGTTGCGTCCATCGGATTCATCGATCCGGTCGGCGCTGAAGCCGAAAACCAGTCACCTGTCGAGGCATATCATGAGCACTTCCAAAGTCATCATCGTCACCGGCGCATCGCAAGGCATCGGCGCCGAAACGGTCAACGCATTCCGCGCCCAAGGCCATCGCGTGGTCGCGACGTCCCGTTCGATCGGGACGTCGGACGACCCCGATCTCGTCACCGTCGCGGGCGACATCGGCGACCCGGCCGTCGCGCGGCGCGTGGTCGACGCCGCCATCGAGCGCTTCGCCCGGGTCGACACGCTCGTCAACAACGCGGGCATCTTCATTGCGAAGCCGTTCACGCAATACACGGCGGACGACTATGCGGCCATTACCCGCGTGAACCTGGACGGTTTCTTCCACATCACGCAGCGCGCGATTGCGGCGATGCAGCGCAACGGAAACGGCGGCGGTCACGTGGTCAGCATCACGACGAGCCTCGTCGATCACGCGAACAGCAACGTGCCGTCGGTGCTCGCATCGCTGACGAAAGGCGGGATCAATGCGGCGACGAAGTCGCTCGCAATCGAATATGCGAAGGCCGGCATCCGCGTGAATGCGGTGTCGCCCGGCATCATCAAGTCGCCGATGCACGCGCCCGACACGCACGCGACGCTCGCATCGCTGCATCCGGTCGGCCGGATGGGCGAGATGAGCGACATCGTCGGCGCGATCCTGTATCTCGATTCGGCGCCGTTCGTCACCGGCGAGATTCTGCACGTGGACGGCGGCCAGAGCGCCGGGCACTGAGCCGCAACGTCATGAACATGCGCCGGCGCGGAAGATGCGGGCGCCCCGATGCCGGCGCAGGCGTGGCGTCGGCGCCCCGCTCTGCCCGGTTGACGGCATGGCTGGCCGCGGCTAGCGAGCCCGCCTGCCGGGTGCCTGTTCGAGATGTTCGACGAGAAAGTCGACGAAGACGCGCACGCGCGACGAAAGATAGCGCGCATGCGGATACAGCAGCATGAACGGCCGCGATCGCCCGCCCTGCGCGGACAGCACCTCGGTGAGCGTGCCTTCCCGCAGATCCCGCTCGACGATGAAGCGATAGGTCTGGAACAGGCCCGCACCGCTGCGCGCGAGCGTGACGCCGGCGAGGACGTCGCCCGACGTGCCGTAGCCGCTCGTGGTCGCGACGTCGATTTCCGCCGATCCGTCGCTGAACAGCCATGGAATCGGCCGGCCGCTGCTTGGAAGCTCGAACTGGATGCATTCGTGCGCGTGCAGATCGTCGACCGTGCGCAGCACGCCGGCGCGCTTCAGATAGCCCGGCGTCGCGACGACGACGAGTTCGGCGTCCTCCAGCTTGCGTGCGACCAGGCTCGAATCCGCTGGCGCGCGGCCGCGGATCGCAAGGTCGAAACCCTCCTCGGCGAAGTCGATGTTGCGATTGCTGAGATGGGTTTCGACGCGTACGTCCGGGTATCGCTCGCGAAACGCGGGCAGCAGCGGCAGCACGCGATAGTGTCCGTATGGCGTCGGCATGCTGATGCGCAGCACGCCGGCCGGCGTTGCCTGCTGCCCCGTCGCTTCGCGCTCCGCGTCGACGAGCTGCGACAACGCATCACGGCATTGCTCGAAATAGCGCCGCCCGGAATCGGTGAGCCGGATCTGGCGCGTCGTCCGGACGAACAGGCGTACGCCGAGACGCTCCTCGAGCCGCGCGACCGACCGGCTCACCGCGGCCGGCGTGACGCTCGCGGCCGTTGCGGCAAGCGTGAAGCTGCCGAGTTCGGCTGCCAGGCAGAACAGCTCGATGCTGCCGAGCAGGAGGTCATCGAATTTTCTCTGCATGGGGGCGGCTCCTGCTTCCTCGTGCCGCCTGGCGCGGCTGCAAGACGGCGAATCCGGCGTGCGGCCGCAACGAGGCACCGCGCTTCCGGCCCGCCAGCGCGCGTTGTTTCGCGGCGGGACGCTGAAGCACCGAGTGTGCATGAATCCCCGCCGGGAAACCAGCGTATCGGCGACACCGGTGGTACGCGTTCGCGCCGCGTTGCACCGCGGGCGATTCGTTACACCGCGTGTCGAGTCAATTGCGCGAACGATATTTACCGGCCCCGACCGCCTCACTAGAGTGACTGACAGAGGCCGTGGCGAGTCGCGCGTCCACACCGCGGCCAACTCATCAACGATCCCCGAAGGAGCATGCCATGACGATCGAACAGAAGCTGGCCGAACTCGGCTTCACGCTACCCGAACCGCCGCAACCGCTCGGCAGCTATACGGCCGTCAGTGAGGCCGGCAACCTGTTGTTCATTTCCGGGCAATTGCCGCTCGTCGACGGCAAGGTGGCCTATACGGGGCGCGTCGGCGAACAGCTGAGCGTCGATGACGGTCGGCGCGCGGCGCAGCTCGCGGCGCTGAACGTGCTCGCGCAAATCAGAAAGCACCTCGGCGGGTTCGACCGCCTGCATCACATCGTGCGTGTCGAGGGACACGTCGCGTCGGCCGACGGCTTCCACGGTCAACCGGCCGTGATCGACGGCGCTTCCGACCTGTTCGCCAAGGTGCTGGGCAACAAGGCCGGACATGCGCGCTCGGCCTTTTCCCACCGCCAGTTGCCGGCCGACGCGGCGGTGGTCCTGGTCGTGATCGCCGAAGTCCGCCCGGCATGACCGGGTTGCCGAAGGCCCGGGCGACCGCGATTCCGGCGCGGCCATCTGCCCTGCCATCGCTGAATCTTCCGGTCCGGGTCGTCTTTTCAATATAAGGGTTTGATCGCCCGCGAGCCTTGTCCGGCAAGGCTCGCCACGATCTCGATACATTGAAATACAAAATATCGCGTGCGATTTAATCGAATCCGCTTGACTAGGCCGGCCGTCTCGACCAAACTGCGTCGCATGCGATCAAATCGCATCAGAGAAAAACCTTCCTACCTGACGGAGTGAACGATGAGCAAGATCGAAAAAGTGCTGTACACGGGCAAGACGCATACGACTTCCGGCGGCCGCGACGGCGCGGCTCGCAGTTCCGACGGCCGCCTCGACATCCAGCTGTCGTCGCCGGGCAGCGCCGGGAACGGCACGAATCCGGAACAACTGTTCGCGGCCGGCTGGTCGGCCTGCTTCATCGGCGCGATGCAGCTCGCGGCGCGCGCGGCGAAGGTCACGCTGCCGGCCGATCTCGCGGTCGATGCCGAAGTGGATCTGGGCACGGGCGGCAACGCGTACTTCCTGCAGGCCCGCCTGAACGTGAGCGTGCCGGGACTCGATCGCGACGTCGCGCAGCACATCGTCGACACCGCACACCAGACCTGCCCGTATTCGAAGGCGACGCGCGGCAACATCGACGTCGAGATCCGCATCGTCTGAGCCATGCACCGGGCGGCCACGTGCTGCCCTCCTGAATGTCCTGCCATTTTCTTGTCGAGGTGAATGATGAAAACCCAACTGATCGCTGCCCTTCTCGTTGCCGTGTCCGCTGCCGTTGCCGCGCCGGCCTTTGCCAGTGACGCCGTCGCGACGCGTGCACAAGTGCGTGCCGAACTCGTCCAGCTGCAGCAGGCCGGCTATGTGCCGGGCCGCGCGAACGATCCGCACTACCCGGACGACCTGCAGGTCGCGCTGACGCGTATCCACGCCAACGACACCGTCGCAGCCGATACGGCGACGTCCGGTTATGGCGCCGACGCCGCAGCCGTCACGCAATCGGGCAGCCGTCCCGTCACGCGCATCGCCGAGCGCTCGATCTACTTCGGCCATTGAACGAAGTCGCGATCGACGCCGATTGCCGGCGCGCGGCGTTCACATTCCGATTACTCTTTTCTGTCGAGGTAAATGATGAAGACCCAACTGATTGCAGCCCTGCTCGTCGCCGTGTCGGCTTCCGTTGCCGCACCGGCCTTCGCGACCGAAAGCACCGTGACGCGCGCGCAAGTGCGGGCGGAACTGGCTGCCCTCCAGCAGGCCGGCTATCTGCCGAATCGCCCGAACGATCCCAACTATCCGGACAACCTGCAGGCCGCGCTGAAGCGGGTGCGCGACAACGATGCAACGGCGGCCGACACCCGGACAGCCGGTTACGGCAACAACGCCGACGGTGCGACGCAATCCGGCAGTCGCATCGCGATTCGCACGGCCGAGCGCTCGATCTATTTCGGTCGTTGAGCGTCGCGACGAAATCGAAGACACCGTCCGTCAAATAAAGCGCATGCGATGTAATCGTATGCGCTTTTTGTATGCCCGCAACCGGCGCGGGCGATCGCGTCTATGCTGTGCGACGGGCGGCCTTCAATCAAGGAGCAGACGATGCTGGAACCGACGACGGAGCAGGAAGAAGGCGGATCGCATCCGCTCGACGATGCCGTATGGCGCGCGCTCACCGGGGAGCAGCATCGTTTCGCCCTCGGCGACGCGCTTGCGCGTCGATTTCCTCCTGCGCTCGCACCATTTGCGGGCATGGCCGACCGCAGTCCGACCGCGTTCGACGCGTTGCACGGACTGATCGACGCGCATGGACCGGCGGCACTCGTCACGCCGGACGAGATCCCGACGCCGGCCGGTTTTTCCGTGGTCTGGCGGGCGATGCTGCATCAGATGATCTGGCAGGGAACGCTCGACGGCGCGCCTGCTCTGGAGCATGTCCGGCTCACCGAAGCCGATGTGCCGGAGATGCTCGAACTGATCGCGGCGACGGAACCGGGCCCGTTCGGCCCGCGCACGGTCGAATTCGGCGGCTATATCGGTGTACGCCGGCAAGGCCGGCTGGTGGCGATGGCCGGTCAGCGGCTGAGGGCCGGCGGTCATGCGGAGATCAGCGCGGTGTGTGTGGATGCGGCTTTCCGGGGCCAAGGCCTCGCGGCCGGACTGATCCGGTCGTTGGTCGCGACCATCCGCGCGCGGGCGGAAACGCCGTTCCTGCATGTGCTCACGTCGAACCACGGCGCGATCGAGCGCTATCGCGCACTCGGCTTCGTGACGCGTCGCGACATGCATTTGCTGGTGCTGGGGCCCGAGAAAACCGGGACGGGCCAGCCGGAGCGCCGGCCATAAGAACGGGTCGCGCCGGCAATCGCACCGCAGGCTCGACATCGAGCCTGCGTTTAATCGTCTATTCGTCGATCGAATTGATCAGGTTGCCGCGCAGCGTGACGATGGCCTTCTGCATCTTCGCGAATTCGTCGGGTTTCAGCCCGGTGGCTTCGACCAGATTCATGTCGAGCCCCTTCTCGCGCACGCGACGGCCGCTTTTCGTCAGGCTCACGAGCACCTGGCGCTCGTCCGACGGATCGCGGTGCCGCTCCAGATAGCCCATCGCCTCGAGCTTCTTCAGGATCGGCGTCAGCGTGTTCGATTCGAGGAACAGTTTTTCGCCGAGTTGCCCGACCGTCTGGTTGCCCTCCTCCCACAGCGCGATGATCGTGATGTATTGCGTGTACGTGAGGCCGAGCTCTTCGAGGATCGGTTTGTATGCCTTGCCGAACGCGAGATTCGTCGAGTAAATCGCAAAACACAGGAACTCGGACAGCTTCGGTGCGGCGGGCGATTGTGTTTCGGTCGGTTTCATGGGCGTTCTCCAGCGACGGCGGATCGTGTCGCAGATGGACGCATTATATATCGCGTGCGATCTTATCGGTAGCATGATTATCGTTTCCGATCAACATGACTCGACGCCCACGGCACCTGTTCCGGTTCAGTCTTGTCCGCCGTCGTTCCGACCCCGTCGGTCGCCGGTCCGCTGGCGGCTGACCGACAGCAGCGAACACTGCACCGGATGCGCGATTTCGGTCGCGAGGCCGCCGACGGCGAACAGCAGGACCATCAGCCAGCGCTTCATGCGTCCTCCACGACGGAAAGGCTTGCGCCGTCGGCGACGGTCGCATCGAGCGCATAGGGATCGACACCGTCGAGGCAACCGAGATTGACGCGCCAGCACGCGGGATCCTTGCGCGTCTGATGAAACGGATAGACGCCGCAGCGGCTGCAGAAATAGTGACGGGCCGTGTGCGTGTTGAAGCGGTAGAGCGTCAGCGCGTCCTCGCCTTCGACGATCTTCAGGTCGGCCGCGGCGAACATCGGGCTCATCAGCGCGCCGCGACGGCGGCAGAGGCTGCAGTTGCAGCGAGTCGCCGGCGCGAGCGCGGTCCGGACTTCGAATTTCACGGCGCCGCAATGGCAGGATCCGTTGAACCATGTAGCAGACATGTCGTGCTCCTCAAGAGGTCATGTCCGCTTTATAACGGGCCTTCGCCGATGCGTTGTATCACGCTGTATCCGCGCCGCGCGCGGATACAGGACGTTGCAATTTTGTCCCCGGCCATGCGCATGGCGGCTCATTCGCCGAGCACCGGCGCGCCGCGTGCCGCCGGGAAATCAGTCCAGCGCATGCTGTAACCGTGCGATGGCCGCCCGTGTCTCGCGCTCGAGCGTCGCGAACAGTTCGGCCGCCGGCAGCGACCGGGCGAGCGGCGCCGCCTGCCCGGCCCATTGCGCGCCGTAGCCGAACTCGCCGTTCGCCTTCGCGGCCGCATGCAGTGCCTTGCCGGCGTCGTATGCGATCGGATAGGCCGGCGTGGCCGGCGCGTGCGGATCGTCGCCGAGCGCGGTCAGCCGGTTCGCGATGCCGCGCGCGATCCGTCCGGAGACCGCGGTCGTCAATGTCGTGCGGCGCGCTGCGTCGCCGAGGATCGCGCGGCGATAACCGTCGTCGATCGACGTCTCCGGGCACGCGACGAAGGCGGTGCCGAGCTGCGCGGCCTGCGCGCCGAGCGCCAGCGCGGCGGCGATGCCGTCGCCGTCCATGATGCCGCCGGCCGCGATCACCGGCAGTGCGCATTCGCGCACCAGCAGGCGCGTCAGCGCGAACGTGCCGAGCCGGTCGTCGTGCGCCGTCGAGTCGAATACGCCACGGTGCCCGCCGGCCTCGATGCCCTGCGCAACGATCGCGTCGATGCCGGCCGCGACGATCTGCCGGGCTTCGTCGGGATTCGTCGCGGACGCGAACAGCGTGATGCCCGCGCGCTTCAGCACGGCAATGGCCTCATCGGACGGCAACCCGAAATGAAAGCTGACGACCGCCGGTTTTTCTTCGATCAGCATCGCGAGCATCGCATCGTCCGCGACGAAGCTCGTGTAGATCTCCGACAACGACGCCGGCGGCGTCGCGCCCTGTTCGCGGAACGCGGGCGCGAGCCAGTCGAGCCACGCGCGTTCGACGACAGCGTCGGCGCGGGCCGGCTGGTGGCAGAACAGATTGATGTTGAACGGCCGGTCAGTGAGCGCGCGCGTGTCGCGGATCATCTTGCGCGCACCGTCGGCGTTCGTCGCGCCGACGCCGAGCGAGCCGAGCCCGCCCGCATTCGACACGGCGGCCGCCAGCGCGGGCGTGCTGACGCCGGCCATCGGCGCCTGGATGATCGGGGTGCGGATGCCGAGCGTGCGCAACAGCGTCCGGTTGTCGGTCGGTCGATTCATGTCGTTGCCTCCTGCAACGTCCGGGATCGGAATGCTTCGGCCGGGTGCCGGCCGAAGCTGCCGGGTCGGGTCCGGCACGCGGTATGCGGCATGTTCACGGCGCGACGCGCATCCGAACGGTGCGCGAACAGCCACCCGCAACTGCGCCCATGCTACGCCAGCCTGCCGCCCGCGGGCCAGCCCAACCTTGCTGCTATCGATTGCGTACCCGATAGGCGAGCCCCGCGCAGGCCGTCAGCAGCGCGGCCGTCACGAAGAACACCGAATGCAGGCCGAGCGCGACGCCGATCTGTCCGCCGATCACGGGGCCGATCACCTGCCCGCCGAATTGCGCGGATTGCAGGTAGCCGAGCATCTGGCCCGTCGCGCGCTCGTCGACGGACTGCCGGACCAGCTTGCCGATCGACGGCAGCAGCCCGGCGAGCGTCATCCCCATCAGCACGCGCAGTGCCGCGAGTTGCCACCAGTGCGAGACGAACGCCTGCGGCACCATTGCGAGCGCGGTCAGCAGCAGGCAGCCGACGATTACGTTCCAGCTGCCGATACGGTCGGCGAGCGCGCCGAGCCGCGCGGCGGTCAGCATACTGCCTAATGCGGAACAGGCCATCACGACGCCGGCGACGCGCGCCAGATGACTGCCGTCGACGCCGAGCCCGCCGATATAGACCGTGATGATCGGCTCGATCGACATGTTCGCGAGCAGCACCATCATTGCCGTCACCAGGAGCGCGGCGACCGCCGTACGATCGGTGCGCCGTGTCGTAGCCTCGGTCGTCGCGCGGGCGTGTCGCGCCAGTGCGTCGGTGTCCGCGTGAAAGTCCTCCTTCACGACCAGGATCGTCAGCAGCGCGGCGACGGCGATCATCGCCCCACCCGCGAAAAACGTCCCGCGGATGCCGAGCCAGCCCGGCAGCAGGCCGCCGACGAGCGGCCCGACGAGGTTGCCCGCGAGCGCGCCGGTCGACAGAATGCCGAGCGCCCAGCCCGCACGCTCGCGCGGTGCCTGAGTGCCCACCATGACGGTCGATGCCGATGCATAGCCGCCGACGAGTCCGGCGACGAGCCTCAGTGCGACGAGCTCCTGGACGTTGTGCGCAATACCGATCAGCGACATCACGACGGCCATTCCGAGCGCAGCGCGCACGAGCATGGGTTTGCGGCCGAAGCGATCCGCGAGACGGCCCCACAGTGGTGCTGTGACTGCGGTGCCGAGAAACGTCGCGCCGAACGCGACGCCGGACCATTCGATCACGGCCGATTGCGCATCGACGCCGAGCTGCCGCACGTAGAGCGGCAGGAACGGCAGCAGCATGCTCAGGCTGACGAGCGTCGTGAACGAGCCGAACACGCACACGGCGAGATTGCGCCGCCAGTAGCGTGCGTTGCGTTCGGCATAACTGGCGGCGGACCGGCCGGCGCGCACCGTATCGGGTGCCGGGAAGGTCGTGCTCATCGCGCCCTCGCCGTGGCGGCGACGTCGACCGCGAGCGCCAGCAGCAGCGCGGCGGCCCCGACGGCGAACAACGTTTCGTATCGACCGCCGCTCGATGCGAACAGATACGACAGGCCGTAGGCGGCCATCGCCTGCATGATCGCGAAGCTGGTCGTCGCACTGCGCCATGCGCGTTTCGCAACCGACGGATGATGCGCGAGCAGTTCATTCACGCGGCCGAGCGCGAGCGGGACGATGCCGGGTGTGAACGCGCCGACCAGCACGCTCGATACGATCAGCGAGGCGGGTCCCATCCCCAGCAGCGGCAGCACGACGGCGATGGCCTCGATCGCGAATGCAATGCGCAGTGCGCGACCGAATCCCGCCCGATCGGCGAGATGCCCGCACGCGAGCGGCCCGACGATCGCGCCGAGGCCGTACAGCACCCAATACTGCGCGCCCGCGTCCACGCCCTTGTCGAGTCCGCGCGCAACGTAGTCGACGAGGAAGATCATGTGCGGGACCAGCCCGACTGCGTTGAGCCCGTATTCGACGTACAGCGCGCGCAGGCTGCCGGTCGGGAGGTTACGGGCGTGCGTGGCCGGCGACGCGACCGCCGCGGGCGACGCATCGTCCGTTGGCCAGCCGCGCCACGCGACGGCGGTCAGCAGCAGCGACACGATCGCGAGCCCGAGCCACGTCGCGGTGAGACCCTGCCGCAGCAGGATCGGCACGATCGTGCCCGACGCCGCGATGCCGAGACCGATTCCCGTAAAGATGCCGCCGCTTGCGAAACCGCGGCGCGCCGGCGGCACGTGCGTGAGGATCGCCGGCGCGGCGAGCACCATCAGGGCGCCCCCCGACAGGCCGGACGCGAAGCGCCACACGAAGAACCACAGGAACGACACGGGCGCCGCGCACGCGACGAACGCAAGGGTCGCGAGCAGCATCATCGCGCGCAGCACGGCGGTCGAGCCGGCGCGGCGCGCGAGCGCGCCGGCGACCAGCGCACCGGCCAGATAGCCACCGAGGTTGGCCGCACCCAGATAGGCGGCCGTCGACGCGGGAAACCAGTGCGCGCCGATGATCGCGGGCAGCAGCGGCGTATACGCGAATCGCGCCAGACCGATGCCGATCAGGCTCGCACTGGCGCCGGACACCGTGCCGCGCCACACGTTGAACGCGGGGGCATGCTGCCGGTCGAGAAGCGCTTGTTGCATTGAAGGACCTCCATTCGCTGCGCGGACGCATGCGCGTCCGACGGTTGAAGGAAGTCTAGATTGAACCGGGTGCCGGGAGAATCCATGCGTCGCGGAAGCCATTCTTCCGCAGTTCGGTTCAATCTTCGTCGGTGATGGTGGCCAGCCGGGCGAAGTGCTCGCGCAATCTCGGCGCGGCGAAATCGACGAACGTCCGCACCTTCGGCACCGACAGCCGTCCGTAAGGCGTGACGAGGTGGATCGGCAGCGGCGCATGCTCGCTGTCGCGCAGCACGATTCGCAGCGCGCCGTCCCGAACCTGCTCGGCGACGTGATATGAGAAGAGGCGCGTGACGCCATGGCCGGCGAGCGCCGACGCGAGCGCGCCGCGGATCGTGTTGACGATGAACCGCGGCGCGAACTGGACCACCTGTGGCAGCGCCGACTGGCCGGACGGCGGGAAGCTCCATGAATCGAGCCCGAAGTGCGTCATCGAGATGATCCGGTGCCGTGCGAGATCGGCCGGCGCGGTGATCGGCGGATGCTCCGCCAGATAGTCGGGTGACGCGACGACGACGCGTCGCACCGCGCCCACTGGAATCGCGACAAGCGTCGAATCCGTCAGATGCGCGATGCGCAGCGCGACGTCGATTCCCTCGTCGATCAGGCTGACGGGGCGGTCGAGCAGTTGCAGCCGAATCGACACGGCCGGATGGCGGTCGATGAACTCGTCGATGAGTGCGCGCAGCACGTCCTCGCCCGCGGCGACCGGTGCCGTGATCGTCAGCAGGCCGCGCGGCGCCGAGCGTTCGTCGGCGATCAGCATGTCCGCTTCCTCGAGATCCGCGAGGATACGGCGGCACGCTGCGGCGTAGCGTTCACCGGCTTCGCTCAGGCGAATCGTCCGGGTGGTCCGGTACAGCAGCGCGGTGCCCGTGTGTTCCTCGAGAAACGCGATCGCGCGGCTGACTGCCGCCGGCGAGCGGCCGAGACGGCGGCTCGCGCCTGCGAGACTGCCCTCGTCCAGCGTGGCGACGAACACCTTCATCGCATCGATTCGGTCCATGGGTGTGAGTGAGCGCGAGTGGTCGTGTCATTGGCGGCGGGAACGCCAGCGAGCAGTCTACCGTACGCTTTCGGCGATGACCGGTCGGCCTCGTCGTGCCGCTTCGTGAAATACTGCGGCCACGCGTCCTCCGGAACTCCGCAATGAGTGAAATGCCCGCCATGCCCTCGTTCTGTTGCCCGATCGTGCGTTTCGCACTGACGTGCGTCGTGGCGTTGCTGGTCGTCGGGCCGGCGACGGCCGCCTCGGCCACGAATGCCATGCACTTGCCTGGCGGGTCGCCCGTACCGGCAGCGCGCACGCCGCAACGCATCCTGTTCGTGGGCGACAGCCTCACGCACGGCCGTTACACGCCCGTGCGTTCGTACGGTGCGATGCGGTCCGGCCGCGAGGATATGGGCGGGACCGCGCGGGTCGTCGATGAAAACTTCGGGCAGACCGGGGCCCGCGCCGAACGCGAGCCGGGCCCGTGGGGCGGGATTCCGGGGATCTTCGCGCGCTTCGCCGCCGAAGCCGGACTCGACTACGAGGTTCATCTGGAAGCGATGTCGGCGACGAGCCTCGCGAAACATGACCGCGTCGCATCGGACGTGATCGATCGGCCCACGTGGGATGTGGTGGTCCTGCAGGAACTGAGCGCGAAGCCGCTGCCGCTCGCGCTCACGCACAGCCGCGCCAGCGATCCGGCCGGTTTCCGTGAGAGCGTCGCGAAGCTCGCACGCGGCATCCGTGCGGCGGCGCCGCACGCGCGTGTCTATCTGTATGAAACCTGGCCACGCGCCGATCTCGCGAAAGCGCTGGCGGGCGAGCCGGAGAGCGCCGGTTTTCACGCGCGGTACGTCGATCGTCTCGCCGACCTCGTCGCAGCGTATCGCGATGCATACGACGGCGCGCGCCGCACCGATCCGTCGATCGCCGCCGTCGTGCCGGTCGGCCGTGCGTGGCAGCGTGCGTGGACGACCGGCGTCGCCGATCCCGACCCGTATGCGCCGTCCGGCGCGCCGCTGCTGTGGTACGGCATGCGCGCGCAGAACGACCCGCCGATCTCGCGGCCCGATTATCTGCATCCGGGCGTGCTGGGCGCTTATCTGAGCGCGCTCGTGCTGATTCAGCAGATCGCCGGGGTCGACGTCCGTACGTTCGGCCCGCAGGAGCACGCTGCCGCGCAGCTCGGCATCGCGCCGGACATGGCTGCAAGGTTGCAGGCAGTTGCGTCGGATACGGTCCGCCAGGAACGCGCCGACGCCGGCTCTGCCCCCGCTGTCGATGCCGGTCGGACGGCGACAGCCGGATGCCCTGAGCCATGCGCGTCGCAATGAACGGCAATGCGGCGCGCACGGCGCATCACGTCGAGCGGTGGACGCATGACGAATGCGGAGGGCTGAGCCTGCCGCTCCACTCCGTTGCGTAGCGCCGCCGGTCCCGCCAATGCCGAACCGCTCCGCGCGGCATCGCGGCCCGCCGAATGCACGCAGTATCACCCATGGTTTTCCCTGCCCTCGTACTTCCGCAGCGGCCGGACCTTCATCCGAAGCCCGCCCGGCGGGCGTTCCGCAGCCTTTCTGCGCAGGAAAGGATGCTTGAAGCATGCGCAATTATCGTGTCGCGCAAATTCACCGACGATGTTTCGGACGATCGGCGCCACCCATGCAACCGGCCTTTCGCGGGCCTGGCGCGCACGCGCGCCGCGTCGCGCGGCCGGAGCCGCAAGGCCGGCCGCGAACGGCCGGGCGTCGCGCCACGGCAAATCGATAATCAGGAGACACGATGAACAGCCAATCCCTCGACCTCGGCGGCACCGCGGGCGACCCCGCGTCCGCCGTACCGTCCGCGGCCCGGGCCGGCGCCGGTGCGACGGCCCTGCCCGCCCGTGGCGTCACGCTCGGCGAATTCATGGACGACCTGCCCGTCGGTGCGCTGCACCGCTTCGTCGTCTGGGTGATCGGCGTCGGGCTGTTCTTCGACATGTACGAGATCTTCCTCGTCAGCACGATCGGCTCCGCGTTGCAGAACGAATATGGGCTGAGCCGGCAAAGCGCCGATTTCAAGCTGCTGCTGGCCTCGGCATTCATCGGGATGTTCGTCGGCGCGATGTGTCTCGGCAGCCTTGCCGACCGCATCGGGCGGCGCAAGGCGTTCCTGTTGACGCTCGTCTGGTACAGCGCGTTTTCGCTGATCGGCGCGTTCTCCGTGAACGCCGACATGCTGGTCGCATGCCGGTTCATGACGGGCATCGGCGTCGGCGCGATCTACCCGGTCGCCGACAGCTTCCTGTCGGAAATCCTGCCGAAGGACAAGCGCGGGCGGTTCGCCGCTTGGGGCTATACGACTTCCTACGTCGCGGTGCCGCTGGTCGGCTTCCTCGCGCTGTGGCTGAATCCGCTGCATGTCTCGGGTGTGGCCGGCTGGCGCATCATCCTCGCGATCGGCAGCCTCGGCGCGGTCTACGTGCTGCTGGTCCAGCATCGGCTGCCGGAAAGCCCGCGCTGGCTGCTCGCGCAGGGCCGCGTCGCGGATGCGCATGCCGCGGCGCGGCGCTTCGCGGACAGCGCGGGCGTGCGCGTGCCCGAGCAGTTCGCGGCATCGGCCGAACCGCAGCGTCCGCTGCGCCTCGGCGAGCGCATCGCGCTGCTGCGCCGCCGGCCTTACGGCGCGCGCTACCTGATGCTCGCGGTGTTCCACTTGTTCCAGGGCTTCGGCTATTACGGTTTCGGCACGCTCGCGGGCACGGTCGTCAAGAGCCGCGGGTTCGACGTCACGGACAGCACGCTGTTCATAGCGCTGTCGTTCATCGGTTATCCGATCGGCTCGCTGCTGTCCATTCCGCTGCTGAACTGGATCGAGCGCCGCACGCTCGTGATCGGGTCGATCCTGTCGATCGCCGCGTTCGGGCTGTGCTTCGCGTATTCCGGCAACACGGTGCTGATCGTCTACTTCGGTTTCCTGACGACCTGCGCGTCGAACGTGTTCAGCAACGCGTATCACGTGTACCAGGCGGAGATCTTTCCGGCACGTGCGCGCTCGACCGCGATCGGCAGCACGTACGCGCTGTCGCGCATCGTCAGCGGCGCGCTGCCGTTCGTGCTGCTGCCGGTGCTGGCCGCGCATGGCGCCGGCGCGATGTTCGGCGTGATCTCGGTCGCGCTCGGCATCGTTGCCGTCACGCTGCGCGTGCTGGGGCCGCTGACCTCCCGGCGCAGCCACGACGACATCAACCCGGTATGACACGGCGACCGGCACGGGGCATGCGCATGCGTGCCCCGTGCATCGCGCATGCGGCGCGCTGTTGAGCGGATTCAGCGTGCCGACATGAAATCGAACAGCTTCGCGATGTCGGTGGTCAGCACGGCGCCTGCCTTCACGCCGACCCACAACGTGCGCGTCGCCCACGCGTCGTCGAGTTTCACGACCCCGAGCCGCGCCGCGCGCTCGCCGGTCACCGCATCGCGCGGCAGCACGCCGATCCCGAGCCCGGCCTCGATCATCCGGCTCACCCCGTCGAAATTCGACACCTGGATGCGCAGCTTCAGCGAGCGCTCGGCCGCGAACGCGGCGTCGGTCATGCGCGCGAGCAGCGAACTGCCGTCGCTCAGGCCGACGTAGTCTTCATCGAGCGTATCCGCGAAGCGGATGCTGTCGTGCGCGGCGAAGCGATGCCCGCGCGGCACGAGCAGCACCAGCTCGTCGCGCCGGTACAGGCGGCGTTCGATGCCGGGCGCCGGCACGTTGTCCGCGAACACGCCGAGATCGGCCTTGCCGGCCGCGAGCGCGTCGACGATTTCGTGACTCAGCCGCTCCTCCAGGCTGACCTTGATGCCCGGGTTGTCGGTGAGAAACGCGGCGAGATCGGCCGGCAGGAACTGGACGATGGCCGACGTATTGGTCCACACGTGGATGTGGCCGCGCACGCCCGCAACGTAGTCGCTCATCTCGTGCGCCATCCGGTTGACCTGCTCGATCACCTTCGCCGCATGGTCGAGCAGTGCGCGGCCCGCCGGCGTCAGCTCGACGCCGCGCGCATGCCGGACGAACAGCGCGCTGCCGGTCACGCTTTCGAGTTCGGCGATCCGCTTGCTGACCGCGGACAACGTCAGCTGGCCGTGTTCGGCCGCCTTGGTCAGGCTGCCGTGCTCGGCGACGAGCGCGAACACGCGCAGCGACTGCAGATCGAAATGAAGCGGGTTCACCATGATGAAGGTCCCGGGAAGCACCGTGCGGGGCGCGCGTGCCGCGCCAGGCAGGCCTGAAGCGATCATACGCCCGGCCGCGCGCGGCGCGAAATCACGCAAGGCGACGCAACACGGCGCGGTCAGTGCGGCGCGATCGCCTGCAACGCAGCGAGCATCGCGCTCTCCGGTTTCGCGAGATCGTCGAGCACCGTGAAGTGCTGCATGCCGGGCAGCCATGCGCGCGCGATCCGTTCGCCGGCCGCTTCGCAGGCGTCCGCGTATTCGTGCGCTTGGCGCACGAGCTCCGGCAGCTCGGCCGCGCCGACCGCGACGACGGTCGGTGCGCCCGGCCCGATGTGATGCAGCGGGCTGTATGCGGCGATTTCCTGCGCGGTGAGCTTCAGCTTGTCGTCGAGCACGCACAGCGAGATCGGTTCGAGATCGACGAGCGGGCTGATCGCGAGCGCCGACACGACGGCCGGATGCGCGCGATGCACGGCCGTCAGGTGGCCGCCGGCCGAGTGACCGCTCAGATGGATCGGTCGTCCCGCGGTGCCGATGCCGTCGGGGTCGGCCGCGAGATGGTCGAGCAATGCGCCGATCTCGCCGACGATGTCGGTCATCGATGCGGCCGGTGCGAGCGTGTATTCGGCGAGCACGACGTCGAAGCCGCGTGCGAGCGGCCCGGCGGCCGCATACGCGAAATCCTCTTTCGCGCGGTGCTGCCAGTAGCCGCCGTGAATGAACACGAACAGCGGCGCGTCGGCCACGCCGCACTGCAGCCAGTCGAAGCGCTGCGCCGGACGCGCACCGTAACGCAGGTCGCGCTGCCCGGGCGTCGCATCGTAAAGCGCCGCGCTGCGTGCCTGGCAGGACGCGAGCACCGCGGGAAAATCGGGAATGGCTCTCGTGTTCAGGTAGGCGGCGTCGAGCGCCGCGCGGTCCATGCCGCGATAGAGGATCGTCATTCGGGAAGCGCCTGGTCGGATTGCGGATGCGCGGGACGTTCGCGGTGCCCCGCCACGAAGGCGCCGGACGGGCCGACGCCGTTGCGCCATTATGCGTAGCGCAACCGGGGCCGGCTATCCGGAATCGGCGGGGGCGGCGTGCGCCTGTCCGCTTTCGGCGGAGGACTGTCGAGCAGCGCGCGTGTCGTGCCGGCGCATGCGCGAACGGGCGGACCGGCGCAACGGATCGGCACTCAGATCAGTTCGGATATCTCGATGAGGTTCAGGTCCGGGTCGCGCACGTACACCGACCGTATTTTCTGCGTCGCGCCGGTGCGCTCGACGGGCCCTTCGACGATCGGCCAGTCGACGCGGCGCAGATGCGCGATCACGTCGTCGAGCGGCACCGACGCGATGAAGCACAGGTCGAGCGCGCCGGGCACCGGCACGTGCGCTTTCGGCTCGAACTCCGCGCCGCGCACGTGCAGGTTGATCTTCTGGTTGCCGAAGCGGAATGCGAGCCGGCCCGCACCGAAGGTTTCGAGCTGCATCTGCAGCACTTCCGTGTAGAAGTGCCTGGTCCGCTCCGGATCGACGCAGGTCAGCACGAGGTGGTCGAGGTGGTCAATCAGCGCCATGTGGTTCGCTCCTGTTCGACGCGTTCACGAGAAAGCCCGCTGCGTCGGCATGTCGCCGGTTTCGGCGCGCGGCGGCGGATGAAGGTCCGAGCGGCGCCCGGCCTTCAGGATCTGGCTCGGCACGTCATGCCCGATCAGCGCGGGCAGCCGCGCAGCCGCGGCAAGCACGGCCGCGAGGTCGATGCCCGTATCGTAGCCGTCGAGCGCGAGCATGTGGACCAATTCCTCGGTGCACGCATTGCCGGTCGCGCCCGGCGCGTACGGGCACCCGCCGAGCCCGCCGAGCGACGCGTCGAAGCGGTCGATACCGGCGTCGAGCGCGGCGAGCGTGTTGGCGAGCGCCATTCCGCGCGTGTTGTGAAAGTGCAGCGTGAGCTGCAGCGCGCCGAAGCGCTCGCGTGCGCGTTCGGCCAGCTCGCGCACCTGGGACGGATATGCCATGCCGGTCGTGTCGCACAGCGTGACGCCGTGCACGCCGAGATCCGCGAAGCGCTGCATCCACGCGAGCACGGTTTCCGCGCGCACGTCGCCCTCCATCGGGCAGCCCATCGCGGTCGACAGCGACACGTTGATCGCGACGCCCGTGCCGCGCACCGCGTCGATCACGTCGCGCAACTGCTCGAACGACTGCTCGCGGGTCATCCGCAGGTTCGCGCGGTTGTGGCTCTCGCTCATCGACATCACGAGGTTCACCTCGTCGACGCCGCACGACAGCGCGCGCTCCGCGCCGCGCACGTTCGGCACGAGCACCGTATAGACGACGCCCGGCGCGCGCACGATGCCGTGCATCACGGCCTCCGCGTCGCGCAGCGCGGGGATCGCCTTCGGCGACGTGAACGACGTGACCTCGATCTTCGCGTAGCCGCATGCGCTCAATGCGTCGACGAGCGCGATCTTGTCGTCGGTGTCGACGAACGCCGCTTCATTCTGGAAACCGTCGCGTGTCGCGACTTCGTGGATGTAGAGTCGTTGGGGAGGCTTGCTCATGTCGTCGTCCCGGAGGCTGGCCGGCCGGTTCAGATCACGCCGCGCGCGCGCCAGTCGTCGCGCGTCGCGGCATCGATGCCGATCGATTCGAGTACCGCGTCCGTATCGGCGCCGAGCGCGGGCGCCGGACGCTCGATGCGTCCCGGCGTCGCGCCGAGCTTCGGCACGATGCCCGGCACGAGCACAGGCGTGCCGTCGGGCAGCGCGGCGGCGACGATCATGTCGCGCGCACGGTAATGCGGATCGGCCGCGATGTCCGCGACGTCGTAGATGCGCCCGGACGGGATACGCGCGTCGTTCAACGCGGCGAGCACGTCGTCGAGATCGTGTCGCGCGCTCCATTCGCCGATCGCCGCGTCGATGCGCGCGACCTGCGCGACGCGTCCGTCGTTGTGCGCGAGCGCCGGATCGTGGCCGAGATCGGGGCGCCCGATCAGTTCCATCAACCGTCGGAAGATGCTGTCGCCGTTGCCGGCGATCAGCGCGTACTTGCCGTCGCGGCAGCGGTACGCGTTGGTCGGTGCGATGCCGGGCAGGCTGCTGCCGGCCGCTTCGCGCACCGCGCCGAACGCCGCGTATTCGGGCAACAGGCTTTCCATCATGTTGAACACCGATTCGTACAGCGCGACGTCGACGACCTGCCCTTGGCCGCCCTGCTGCTCGCGATGGCGCAGCGCGAGCAGGACGCCGATCACGCCGTGCAGTGCCGACAGCGAATCGCCGAGCGACACGCCGACACGCACCGGCGTGCGGCCGGGCTCGCCGGTCAGGTGCCGCAGGCCGCCCATCGCCTCGGCGATCACGCCGAAGCCGGGGCGGTCGCGATACGGGCCGGTCTGACCGAAGCCCGATACGCGCAGCATCACGAGCCCCGGGTTGATCGCGGACAGCGTCTCCCAGCCGAGCCCCCAGCCTTCGAGCGTGCCGGGCCGGAAATTCTCGATCAGCACGTCGGTCTCGGCGACGAGGCGCCGCACGACGTCCTGCCCTTCCGGCGTGCGCAGGTCGAGCGCGAGCGAGGTCTTGTTGCGCGACTGCGCGGCCCACCAGACCGACGTGCCGTCGTGCAGCAGCCGCCATTTGCGCAGCGGATCGCCGACGCCGGGCGGCTCCACCTTGATCACGTCCGCGCCGAATTCGGCGAGCATCCGGCCCGCGAACGGCCCGGCGATCAGTTGGCCGAGTTCCAGCACGCGGATACCGTCCAGGGGGCGCGTCATGGCTGTCTCCGAAGAAATCGCGTTGTCGATGACGGCGATCATGACGACGTTCGCATTCGCCGAAAATCGATCGATGCTCAACCAGCCTTTCCCGAACGGAAAGGCACGCATGACGGCGAGCCGCAGCACGTCGCGACGATGGATCGAGCGGGGAGAAAGACGTGACGACGCCTTGCGGACAGGACGCCGCGGCGGAATCGGAGAATCGGGGAATCGGAAAAGCGGGGTTTCAGGCGGTGCGCGGCGGGCACCGGCATGCGCGGGTGCGCGATGCGCACCGCCGACGCGTGTCGGCCATCGGCCGCGCGTCGGCGGGAATCAGCGGCGCTGCGTCAACGCGAGACGAGGCTCAGTAAGCGGACATCTCGACGCAAGGATCGACCTTGGACGGCGAGCAGATGACCGAATACTTGGCGCTTTCGCGCATCAGCGCCTCGCCTTCGTGCAGCGCGATCTTGATCTCGGGGTGACGCTCGTACGCGAGGAATGCGGAGCAGAAGACCGCGGACATCACGACCAGGGAAAACACGAATTTTTCAAGGGATTGGAAACGTTCGGGCATGGTTCGACCTTTCTTCTAGCCCGGGATTATATCGCGAATTAAGGGTTTTCCCTATATGTCGATCCGCATACCGAGGATGGCTTCGACCGAGGGCAGGCGGTGTTTGCGCCCTTTTTCACCGTGACACAGGTTCGAGCATCGGACGAGACGAAGGGACTGGTCGCCTTCAACGGAAGGCAGGCGACGGTTCGGCACGCATCGTCCGCACGGCATTTCGGCGGGAGCGGCGACGAAGCCCGTCGCCGGCGCGTCATTGCGGTGCCGATGCACCGCTGGCCGCGTTGCCCGGCCATGCCTTGCCGATCTTGTCGATCAGCGACTTGGCGGCGCCGGTCGCGATGGCGGCGTCGACGCCCGAGGTCTGCCACGAACCGTCGGCGGCCTGCACGAAGGTCAGGTTCGCACGCGACGGCGTGTAATCGCTGTTGCGCCACGTGATCACGACGTCGCACGCGTAGGTGCGTTCGCCGGTCTTCCTGCAGTCGCCGTCGGGCTTCGCCGAGATCACGTCGGCCGATACGGGCAGCGGCTGGCCGAACAGCGCGTTCAGGCCGCCGTGGTTTTCCGCTTCGAGCGCGCGGCGCACCGCGGCATCGACGTCGCTCGATCCGGGGCCGTCGTGGAGCAGGTGGCAGGCGGCGAGCAGCGTGGCGGCACAGCCGAGCGTCAGCAGCGTGGGAAACTTCATGGAACTCCGCGAATCGGGTGAACGTCGGGCGGCATGCGGCGATGGCCGTTTAAGCATCGCCGAGCCGGTATGCCGCGTAGTCTGCAACGTCCGCGCGTGGTTCGCGGTATCCATTTGTAACCAATTGCACGGACGGCAGAAACGGCGCGACCGCCCCGCCGCCCCGCCGCCTTCGTGCGCGGCTACTGCCGCTCCTGCTTCACGCGACTCACGAGCTGCGTCGGGCTCACGAACTGCAGCGCGATCACGACCCACACGAGCGTGATGGCCATGTAGATCATCGCCATCGCGTCGATCGACTGCGGTGCGCGCACGCCGGTCGAGAACACGGCGTAATACAGCGCGACGACGAGCGTCTGCGTGCTCGGGCCCGCGGTGAAGAAGGTCAGCTCGAACATCCCGATCGTGCGCACCAGCACGAGCAGCCCGGCCGCCAGCATGCCGGGCACCAGCAGCGGCAGCAGCACGTAGCGGAAATAGCGCCACGTGTTCGCGCCGAAGATGCGCGCGGCGGCTTCGAGATTCGGATCGATCTGCTCGATGAACGGCGTCATCACGAGGATCACGAACGGCAGCGCCGGCACGAGGTTCGCGAGGATCACGCCGGGCAGCGTGCCGGCGAGCCCGACCTTGTACATCACGGTCGCCATCGGGATCCCGTACGTGACGGGCGGCACCATCAGCGGCAGCAGGAACACCAGCAGCGCGAAGCGCTTGCCGCGGAACTGCACGCGCGCGAGCGCGTAGGCGGCCGGCACGCCGAGCGCAACCGACAGCAGCACGACCGCGCCGACGACTTCGACGGTCACCCACAGCACGCTGGCGAGCTGGAAGTCTTCCCACGCCTTCGCATACCAGTGCAGCGTGAAGCCCTGCGGCAGCGGCGTGCCGAACCAGCGCGTCGCGACCGAGTTGACCGCGACGGTCGCGATCAGCAGCATCACGTTCAGCAGGAAGAACGCCATCAGCCCCCACACGAGCGCCTTCCACGCGCGGCCGGCGACGCTGTCGCGCAGTTTCCGCGGCTTCATCGCGTTGACGGGCTGCGCGCCGGGCGGGCTGTGCTTCGGCGGCCATGCCGGCGCCGCATGATTGTCGGTCGCCATCAGCCCTTGCCTCCCGTGACCGGACCGGTATAGAAGAAGCGGCGCGCGCCGAGCATCGACGCGACCACCAGCAACTGCACGAAGCCCATCACGATCGCGATCGCCGATGCGAGCGAATAGTCGTAGCTCTCGAACGCGGCTTCGGCGGCCGCGATCGAGATCACGCGCGTCGGCCCGGCCGGCGCGCCGAGCAGCACGGCCGACGGGAACACCGAGAACGCCTGCACGAACGACAGACATGCGGCCATCGTGAGCCCCGGCACGAGCAGCGGCAGGTAGATCCGCCGGAACTGCTGCCACGGGTTCGCGCCGAGCGTCGCCGCGGCGCGCGCGAGCGTCGGGTCGATGCCGCTGATGTACGACAGCATCAGCAGGAACGCGAACGGAAAACCCGACACGATCAGCGACAGCAGCACGCCCCAATAATTGTGCGTGAGGCGCACTTCGTCCGTGTACAGGTGCAGCCCCTGCAGCGCCTGCGGAAACCAGCCGTTCGGTCCGAAATACGTGAGCATCCCGTCGGCGACGAGCACCGTGCCGAGCGTGACGGGAATCACGAGCAGCGTCGTGACGAACTTCTGATACGGCGAGTTGCGGCGCAGCGCGAACGCGACGGGCACCGAGATGCCGACGTTGATCAGCGTCGCCGGCACCGCGAGCTTCAGCGTGACGAGCACGGTCGGCCACATCGCGGTGTCGGTGAAGAACTGCACGTAGTTCGCGAGCGCGCCGCCGCCGTTCATCGGCTGGAACGACAGGACCAGGCCGTAAGCGAACGGATAGATGAACAGCGCGACGATGAACGCGAGCGCCGGCGTGACGAGCCACGCCTTCGCGTCGCGCGGCGCGCCGCCGGGCGCGAGCGTGCTCATGCGGCCTCCGGGCGGCGCGCGGCCGCGCACGCGGCGCGGCGGCCGTTCATTGCGCGTCTCCCGCATAGACGAGCGTGCGCGCCGGCGCGACGCGCAGCCGCAACCGCTCGCCCTCCGCGAATTCGCCGGCGACCCGCGCCCAGATCGGGCCGAACGGCGTGATCGCGCGGATGAGTGAGTCGCGGCCGCCGTATTCGACCGTTTCGACGGTCGCATCGAATGCGTTGTCGGCCCCTTCTTCCGCCCGCTCGATGTCGTCGGGGCGCAGCGCGACCACGACGTCCTTGCCGTCGAAACCGGCCATCGGCACGCCCGCGATGCGCACGCCCGCCGCGGCGACGTTCACGTGGTCGCCGGCCATCCCTTCGAGCGTGAACGGCAGCACGTTGCGATAGCCCATGAAGCGTGCGACGTGCAGGTTGTGCGGGCGCGTGTACACGTCTTTCGGCGATGCAATCTGCTGCACGACGCCCTCCTTCATCACGACGATCCGGTCGGCCATCGACAGCGCCTCGTCCTGGTCGTGCGTCACGTAGATCGTCGCGCGTTCGAGCTGCGTGTGGATGCGGCGGATCTCGGCACGCATCTCGATGCGCAGCTTCGTGTCGAGGTTCGACAGCGGCTCGTCCATCAGCACGAGCGGCGGCTCGATGACGATCGCGCGCGCGATCGCGACGCGCTGCTGCTGCCCGCCCGACAGCTGCCCGGGCAGCTTGCTCTCGTGGCCGACGAGCTGCACGAGTTCGAGCGCCTGCTGCGCGCGCCGCCGCGTTTCCTGCTTCGGCACGCCGCGCATCTTCAGCCCGAAGCCGACGTTCTCGAGCACCGACATGTGCGGAAACAGCGCGTAGTTCTGGAACACCATGCCGAAGCCGCGGCGCTCGGGCGGCAATACGTCGATGCGCGTGTCGTCGAGCCAGATGCCGCCGCTCGTGAGCGGCTGCAGCCCGGCGATGCAGTTCAGTGCGGTCGACTTGCCGCAGCCCGACGGGCCGAGCAGCGCGATGAACTCGCCGCGCCGGATGTCGAGATCGAGCCCGTTCAGTGCGGCGACCTGTGCGCCCTCCGCATTGGTGAAGCTGCGGCACACGCCGTCGAGCCGCAACCGTTCGAAACTGTGCTTCATTACGCGAACTCCGTCGGCGCGGGCGCCGCGGCGCCCGCGGGTTCATGCGTCATTTCGACTTCTGCGAACCGATCTCGCGGTCCCACTTCTGGAACGCGGCGACCATCGCCTGCGCGTTGAGCGGCTGCACGTGCGGACGATCCGCGAGCAGCTTCGCGTACTCGGGGCGGCCGAACTTCCGGATCACCTCCTGGCTGTGCGCGGGCGCCATCTTGAGCGTCACGCCCTTCACCGCCGGGCCCGGATAGAAGTAGCCGTCGTCGTAGGTCATCGCCTGCTGCGCCGGTTCGAGCAGGAAGTTCATCAGCTTGAACAGCACGTCGAGCTTGTCCTTCGCGACGCCCTTCGGAATCACCATGAAGTGCGCGTCGTTGACCCACGTCATGTTGTCGAATGCCTGGACCCGGAAGTCGGCCGGCACGATGCCGAGCGCGCGCGGGTTGAGGTCCCAGCCGGTCACGGTCACCGTCATGTCGCGCGTGCCTTCGCCGAGCTCCTTCATCACGGCCGACGTGCCGCCCGGGTAGTACGGCACGCAGTCGTTGAGCTGCTTCAGGAACGCCCAGGTCTTGTCCCAGCCGTTGATCGGGTCTTGCGGGTTCTTGTCGCCGAGCACGTACGGCAGCCCCATCAGGAAGGTGCGGCCGGGGCCCGAGTTCGCCGGGCGTGCGTAGATCAGCTTGTTCGGATGCGCCTTGCACCACGCGAGCAGTTGCTCGGGCGTCTTCGGCGGATCGCTGACCTTCGCCGGGTTGTATTCGAGCAGCGGGCCGGCCGGCATGTAGGTCACTTCGAGACCGAAGCCCTGCGCGAGATCCTGCATCTTGCGCGGGCCGGGCGCGTATTTGTCGAGCACGCCGGGGAACGCGCCCGCGCTGTCGGGCAACAGCTTCAGCCACAGGTTCTGCTCGATGCCGGCGGCCAGCGCGTCGGTGCCCGTCAGCACGAGGTCGATGTCGGCCCGTCCCGCGGCCTGCATCGCCTTGATCTTGCCCGGCAACTGCGGCGCGGGCGCGTTCGTGAACGTGACGTTCGAGACGAGATTCGGGTTCTTTTCCTTGAACGCCTCGATGGCCTTCTGCGTGAGCTGCAGGTTGCCCGCGACGTCGACGACATTCAGCGACACGGGAGCGGCGACGGCGGCCGTGGCCGGCAGCGTCAGGCCCAGCGCCAGGGCGATCCGGCGGACACGGCGCGCGATCGTGGTGGTGTTCATGTCTCCTCGCTTCGGTCGGTGGATGGGACCGTTCTTTCGGGAAATCATGACGGCGTTATACGATGTCGGTCAACAAAAAACCGACCCGCGCGGGGCGGGAATTTCCCTAACAAAAACCTTCCGTTTGTCGAGGATGTGCTTCTTGGCCATTGCGACGGATACGTCGCATGTTAGGACGTCGTATATCAACGGACGCCGAACCGGAATCGGTTCGGACGGACGCGCCGGCATGAAAAGCGTGCGCGGCGCGTTGCGGACGGCGCTCAGGCCGCACGGAGCGCGATCACCTCCCCGATCAATCGCTCCGCATCCTGCCATTCGCCGAAACCCGAAGCCGGGTTCAGGTGTCCGACTTCGCCGAGATCGACGAGCCGGCTGCCCCACCCGGCTGCCAGCGCCTGCGTGCGTTCGAATCGCGCGAGCGGATCGTTGCGGCTCGCGGCCACGATGCTCGGAAACGGCAGCGGCCGGGTCGGCACCGGCGTCCAGCCGTGCGCGTCGAGCGCATCCGGTGTCGGATAGCCTGCGGGCATCGGCGTATCGAGATCGGCCGGTGCGGCGAGCAGCGCGCCGTCGATGGCACGCGTGGCCTGCAGCGCCCAATGCACGGTGATCATCACCCCCGCGCTGTGCGCGACGAGGATCACGGGGCCGTCGATCGCGGCCAGCGCCGCATCGAGCGCCGCGACGCGCGCGGCGCGGCTCAGCTTGTCGGCTTCGAGCGGCGCGACGGCGCGGGCGTTCGGCAGGCGCCGTTGCAGATGCGTCTGCCAGTGATCTTCGACGTGATCGCGCAAGCCGGGCACGATCAGGATGGTGGGCGCGTTCGCCAGGGTCATGCTGCCTCCGGGAGGGTTCGGTTCAGGAAAGATGTGACGCGCGCCGTTCGCGTTCGACGCGCGCGAGATCGGCCGCGTAGCTCGCGCGTCCGATCGCGAACAGCGCGGCGGCCGCGAGCGGCACGGCGGGAATCCATTGCAGTGCGCCGACAAGGCCGGCGCGATCGGCGACCCACCCCGTCAGCAGCGGGCCCGGCGCCATGCCGAGCAGGTTGTTGGCGAGCGTGAGCGTCGCGAACGCCGATGCGTGGATCGCGGCCGGCGTGAGGTTCGCGACCATCGCGCCCGATGCGCCCGACGCGCCCGCGCCGACCAGCATGCCCGCGCAGATCAACGCGAGTTGCAGCGGCCCGGGCGGCAGCCGGAACGCGATCGCGAGGCACACGCCCGTCAGCACGCAATACGCGATCGCGGTCAGCCATTTGCGCGAGCCGTCGGCGCGTCCGACGCGGTCGGTGACGATCCCGCAGCCGACCATCCCGACGCCCGACAGCAGCACGAAGCCGGCCGCAAGCACGGCGGCACGGTCCGGCGCCATCGCGTAATAGCGGTTCAGGTAGCTCGGCAGCCAGGCGAACAGCGCGCCGGGCACGAACAGGTGCAGCCCGCTGCCGACATACGCGCAGATCACCGAACGGGATGCGAACAGCCCCGACATCAGCGCGCGCACGCTGCCGCGCAGGTCGCGCGGCGCATCGGCATGGGGCCGGCACGGTTCGACGCGGCATGCCGCGAGCCGCCGTTCGGTGACGATGCCGCGGTACGCGACGAGCAGGACGATGCCGAGCGCGGCCATCACGCCGAACGACCAGCGCCAGCCGAGATGCGCGCCGACGAGGCCGCCGAGCGCCATCCCGAACACGGAGCCGAACGCGCCGCCGGCCATGAACGCGCCGGTCAACGTCGCGCGCAGGCGCGCCGGAAAGATGCTGAGGATCAGCGCGACGCCGACGCTGCCGTACGCGGCTTCGCCGAGGCCGACGAGCCCGCGCGCCACGAGCATTTCGGCGTAGTTGGTCGACAGCGCGCAGCCGAGCGTCGCGACGCTCCACAGCGCGGCCATCAGCACGATGCTGCGCACGCGGCCGAAGCGGTCGGCGAGCACCGACAGCGGAAACGTCAGCAGCCCGACGAGCAGCGCGACGACGCCGGACAGCGAGCCGAGCTGCGTGTCCGACAGCCCCCACGCGTGCTTGAGCAGCGGAAACACGGCATTGAGCACCTGCCGCGACATGTAGTCCGACAGCAGCAGGCCGACGGTCAGCCCGAACACGAGCCAGGCATAGGCCGGCGCGCGCCGCCCGGTGGCCGCCACGTCCTGCAGCGACGGCTCGACGTGATGAATCAGCATGCGTGTCTCCTCCGGCGCCGGTGCGGCAATGCGCCGGCGCGGCTTGCGCGGCCCCGCTCCGTTCGTCGGAGCTTGCCTCGCGCACCGCGCGAGGGTGGGTGCCGCGCCACATCGATCGGCGGGCGGCGCGGGCGCGCCGCCCGGATGCGCGGTGCGTCAGGCCGCGCGCAGCGGCACGCTCAGCTGGCCGGGCCGGCGGTTCGGCGCCATCCCGAGCTGCGCGAGCGTCTCGTCGACGCCGTCGTACTGCACGCCGATCCGGTAGATCGCCTTCGCCTCCTTGCCGGTCGCGATATCGCGGCCGAGTTCGCGCGCGATCCGCACGCACTGCTCGACCTGCTGCACCGACGTCATCCGGTTGCCCTTCTGGTCGATGATCGTGTCCTCGATCCCGCAGCGCGGATGCAGCCCGAGCGCCATCGCGACGGTGTTGATCGGCAGCACGTTCTTCATCAGCGATTCGAGCGTGATGCACGCGCCGTCCGGGCAGCGCCGCACGAATTCCATGAAGTTGTACGGATTCGGGCCGTCGAAGCCGCCGCCGATGCCGACCCACGTGACGTTCAGCGGGCCGCGATAGACGCCGCGGCGGATGATCCGCTCGAGCGTCTCGAGCGCGTGCATGCCGGTGAGCTGGAAATGCGGCTGGATGCCGGCCGCCTGCAGCCGGCGCAGATGCTCGTCGACCCACCCGGGGCCGGCCGGCACGGTCATCTCGCGGTATGCGTCCCACAGCGCCGCCTCGTTCAGCGACGTGCCGGCGATGTCCTTGCGGTTCATCAGCTCGGTGATGTTCATCTGCACGGTGTTGATCGCGACCGTCACCTGGTCGGGCTTCGGCGTCAGCTCGGCGAGCATGTGGCGCGTGTCGTCGGACAGCCATTTCGCTTCTGCGCCGTCGCCTTCCGGCGCGAACGAGATCGAGCCGCCGACCTGCAGGATCATGTCGGGCACCGCCTCGCGCAGCCGGCCGAGCAGCTCGTTGAATTTCGACAGCCGCTTGCTGCCCTTGCCGTCGAGCTCGCGCACGTGCAGGTGCAGCACCGTCGCGCCCGCGTTGTAGCAGTCGACGGCCTTCTGCACGTGCTCGTCCATCGTCACCGGAATGTCTTCCGGGAAATCCGCGGGCATCCATTCGGGGCCGTACGGCGCGACCGTGATGACTACCTTGTCCTGGTTTTCCGGGTGCAGCGAATCGTCGAGAAATTGCATGTCGTCCTCCAGATGGAATCGTTGTGTTCGGGGCGTACGGGCGTGCGTGTCCCGTCGCGCCGGGCGGCAGGCCCGGCGTGTTGCATGGGGTTTCAGGAACCGGTTAAGGCGCGGGCGCGTTCAGATCAGAACGGCACGTCGCCGACGATGCCCGCGCGCTCCATCTTGCGCACGCAGGGCGGGTAGTCCATCACCGCGTAATGCTGCGTGGCGCGGTTGTCCCAGATCGCGACGCTGTTCTTCCTCCAGCGCCAGCGCACCTGGTATTCGGGGATATACGCCTGGCTGATCAGGTATTGCAGCAACTGGCCGGCGCCGGGGTTCGCGTCCTGCCCGTAGCGCACGCGCCCGGGCGTGTGGAAGTTCGTGAAGTGCGTCGTGAACGCGTTCACGTACAGCACCTTCTCGCCCGTTTCGGGATGCGTGCGCACGACCGGATGCTCGGCGTCCGGATACTGCGCCTTCAGCGCGAGACGCTTGTCGATCGGCATCGCCGCGCCGAAGCTCGCCTCGATGCTGTGACGCGCGCGCAAGTCCGCGATCTGCTGCTTCACGTGTTCCGGCAGATGCTCGTACGCGAGCACCATGTTCGCCCACATCGTGTCGCCGCCAACCGGCGGACCGTCGATGCAGCGCAGCACGCAGCCGAACGGCGGCGCCACGCGCCAGCTCGCATCGCTGTGCCACGCATTCTCGTAGCGGTCGTTCGGCTGGTCGGGCGACTTGTAGATCCGCACGAGGCCCGGGTGCTCGGGGTCGCTGCCGGCGACCGGATGATCCTCGAGCTCGCCGAAGCGGCGCGCGAACGCGACGTGCTCGGCGCGCGTGATGTCCTGGTCGCGCAGGAACAGCACGCGATGACGCAGCAACTGCGCGCGGATCTCGGCGAACAGGCCGTCGTCGTGCACGGCGTCGGCGAGGCTCACGTCCAGCAACTCCGCGCCGATCGCACAGGTCAGGGGTTCGACTCGCATGCGCGTCTCCTCAGACGATGAATACCGACGAGCCGGTCGTCTTGCGCGATTCCAGGTCGCGGTGCGCCTGCGCCGCGTCCTGCAGCGCATAACGCTGGTTGATCTCGATCCGGATGCGGCCGGCCGCGACGTGCGCGAACAGTTCGCCGGCCAGGTCGTTCTTCTCGGCCGGATCGGCGATGTAGTCGGCCAGCGCCGGGCGCGTCAGGTACAGCGAGCCCTTCATCGCGAGGCGCTGCGGGTCGAACGGCGGGATCGGGCCCGACGCCGTGCCGACGCAGACCATCAGCCCGCGCCGCTTCAGCGAATCGAGCGAGCCTTCGAAGGTGTCCTTGCCGACGCTGTCGAACACGACGTCGACGCCGACGCCGTCCGTCAGTTCGCGCACGCGTTTCGCGACGTCCTCGCGGCTGTAGTCGATCGTGTGGTCGCAGCCGTGTGCGCGGGCGACCGCGGCCTTGTGTTCGCTCGACACGGTGCCGATCACGGTGAGCCCGAGCAGCTTCGCCCATTGCGACACGATCAGCCCGACGCCGCCCGCGGCCGCATGCAGCAGGATCGTGTCGCCCGGCGCGAACGCGTGGATGCGGCGCAGCAGGTAGGCCGAGGTCAGCCCGCGCATCGTCATCGCCGCGGCCGTTTCGCATGCGATGCCGGCGGGCAGCTTCACGAGCGGCGCGGCCGGAATCAGCCGTTCGGTGCTGTACGCGCCGAGCGTGTTGAGGAAGCCGGTGTAGGTCACGCGATCGCCGACGGCGACGTTCGTCACGCCGGGGCCGACGGCCTCGACCACGCCGGCCGCCTCGACGCCGATGCCCGCCGGCAGCGGAACCGGATACAGGCCGCTGCGGAAGTACGTGTCGGCGAAATTCAGGCCGACGGCCTCGTGCCGCAGGCGAACCTGCCCGGCGCCCGGCTCGCCGACTTCGACCGCTTCCCAGCGCAGCACGTCGGGGCCGCCGGTTTCGTGGAATCGCACTGCATGTGCCATCGTGTTCTCCGTAAGTATTCAGTCGGATGCGCGTCACGCATCGTCGGATTCGTCCGCGCCCGGCGTCGTCGCGGCTGTGCCGCTCGCCGGGGGCGCGTCCAGTTCGTTCCAGTCTGCGTCGCCCAGATAGCGCCGCGCGGCCGGGAAAATCACGCCTTCGATGCGCCCCATCTGCTCGAACGCGCCGCGCGCATAGTCGGCGAGCGCGGCATCGAACGCGGCCGACGGCAACCCGTCGGCGGCGAGCCGCGCCAGCGCGTCGAGCGCGTGCGCATCGCGGCGCCGCTGGCGGTCGAGCTCGTCGAGTTCGGCCGCGGTGCTCTCCGCCCGCATGCGCAATGCCGCGAACAGGCGTGCTTCGGCGGACGCGCCGAAGCGTGCGTTCTGCAGCGCCGCGAGCGATGCCAGCGCGGCCAGCGGGTCGCCCGCGTCGCCGGTCGGCCGCGTTGCCGCGTCCGGGGTGTCGCTCGCCATCGTCAGCGCCCGCAGCTGCTCGCCGAGCGCGCGATGCGCCGCGAGACAGCGGGCCATCACGCGCGCCTCGGCCGGCGCACGCCGTGCCGGGCACACGAGCACCGGCACGCCGCTCGTCGCCAGCAGCACCCGCCGTTGCGCGGTCGCGGCAGCATCGGCATCGTGCGGCAGCGCCGCGACGGCGATCAGGTCGCAGCCGAGCTCGCCGGCGAGCGTGGCCGGCGAGGCGTCGCCGGCCCTCGGATGGCCGGCCCCCGGACGGCCGGCCCCCGCGATCGCATGGGACAGGCCCTGCGCCCGTGCGGCGGCTTCCACTTTCGCACCGTGTTCCGGCATCCGCGCTCCGGATAAACGCGAGTCCGGCGCGGCGGCGGACAGCACGAACGTGACCCGCGCGCCGACCGCACGCGCCAGTTCGAGCGCATGGCCGATCGCATCGATGCCGCCGGGCACGCCGTCGACCGTCACGAGCAGATGGCGATACATCGTGCCGCTCCGCTTATCCGGCGCTCGGTGCGCTGCGTCGCGCGCCGGTCGATACGATGTTCATGGTCCCTCCTCGTTGCATTCGTCGGTTGCGTTCGTCACGCATCGGAACCCATGCTATCGACCGGGCGGCGGTGCGGCCCCACTCGTCGCGGGGGGGATTGACGCGCGAACGCGGTTCGGTCGATCCTTCCCCCCACGCCCACCCCGGACGCTGGCCCGCACGGCATCGCCGGATTCCGACTCCTGCCCCGATGGCCCACCCACCCGATCGCGCCGACGCGCCCCCCACCGAACTCGTGCTGAAGACGACCGCGCCGCGCGTGCCGGCGCAGTTGCTCGCGCGTGCGCGGCTGAGCCTTGCCGCGCCGGCGTTCGACGCGCGGCCCGTCACGCTCGTGCAGGCGCCGGCCGGCTACGGCAAGACCTCGCTGCTCGCGCAATGGCGGCGCGAATCCCTCGCGCTCGGCCGCGCGGTCGTGTGGCTGTCCGCCGACGAGCGCGACGACGCGCCGCGCCTGCTGCAGGGGCTCGTGCAGGCGGTGCGCACCGGTTGCGCGCGGCCCGGCTTCGGGCGCCTGATTCCGGACGGCGCGGCCCGCGCGCTGGAAGGACTGACCGCCTGGCTCGCCGAAGTCGCGCAACTGTCGATCGACGCGCTGCTGATCGTCGACGACGCGGAGCGGTTGCCGCCCGCCGGCCTCGACGCGCTGACCTACGTGCTGCACAACGCGCCGCAGAACCTGCGGGTGGTCGTCGCGGCCCGGCGCGGGCTCGATCACGCGGCCGGCGACCTGCTCGCCGGCGGGCAATGCACGCTCGCGGGCCCCGACTGGCTGCGCTTCACGCTCGACGAGACGATCGCGCTGGTCGGCGCGCGCTTTGCGCAGCGGGTCGACGCCGACGCGTGCGCGCGCCTGTTCGAACGCGTCGACGGCTGGCCGCTCGGGCTGCAGCTCGCGATGGCCGCGATGGCGCGCTCGGCCGATCCGCGCCAGGCCGTCGACGCGCTTGCCGCGCGGATGGACGGCACCCGCGACCGGCTCGTCGAGCTGCTGCTCGCGAATTTGTCGGCCGACGACACCGCGTTCCTCACGCGCACGAGTGTCGCCGATCGCCTGCATCCGTCGCTGTGCGCCGCGCTGCTCGACGACGCAAACGCCCCCGACCGGCTCGCGCGGCTCGCGCGCGACACGCCGCTGTTCATCGCGTCCGACGATTCCGACTGGTGCCGGCTGCATCCGCTCGTGCGCGATACGTTGCGCGACCGCCTCGCGGCGAGCCCCGACGCCGAGCGCAGCGCGCTGCACGCGCGCGCGGCCGCGTGGCTCGACGCGCACGGGATGACGGAGGAAGCCGCGCGCCACGCGTACGCGGCCGGCCAGTTCGACACGGCATACGCGCTTGCGCAGCGCTGCCTCGAGGACGCGATCAAGCAGGGCCGCATCAACGACGTGCTCGACTGGCTCGCGCTGCTGCCCGATGCGGAACTCGACAAGCGCCCGACGCTGCGGATCGCGGTCGCCTGGGCGCTGGCACTCGGCGAGCGCCATGTCGAGGCGCAGCGCCAGATCGCCGGTATCCTGGCCGATGCCGGCACGCCGGCCGCGATGCGCTACGAATGCGCGCTGATCCTCAGCGCGGCGGCCTATTACGCGGATGAAATCGACCGGTTCGTCGAGCTGTTCGAACCGTGGGCCGACTTCGCGCCGCCCGCGGCGACGTGGCTCGCGCAGATGCACGCGAACCGCCTGTCGGCGCGCGCGATCATCGTCGGCGAACCGGCGCAGGCACGCCGCTTCCAGCAGGCCGCGCCGCGCGGCGAGACGGCGGCCGGATTCGGCTACGTCGCGCGCTGGGGCGAACTGATCACCGGCCTGAGCTACCTGCGCGAAGGCCAGATCCGGCTCGCGGACGACGCGTTGTCGCCGGCACTCGCGCGCGCGGAAGCCGACCTCGGGCGCCGCCATCCGCTGACCTGCATGCTCGCGGCGATGTGCGCGGCGATCGCGTACGAGGCCGATCGCGTCGACCAGGCCGCCGCGCTGCTCGCGAACCGGCTCGACGTGCTCGAGCACGCGGGCACGCCCGACACCGTGCTGCTCGGCTACCGGACGGCCGCGCGCATCGCGCTGCTGCACGGCGTCGAGCACCGCGCGATCGACCTGCTCGAGGCGCTCGACGCGATGGGTGTCGCGCGCCGGCTGCCGCGCCTGTCGGTCGCGAGTCTCGCCGAGCAGGTGCGCATTCACGCGGCCCGCTATCGCGAGGCGACGTGCCATGCGCTCGTGGAACGGATCGATGCGATCGCCGCGGCGGAGTTTCCATCGCACGGGCCGCTGTGGCGACGCCCCGTCGTGCTGCTGCAGGCGACGGCGCATGCGGGCGCCGCGCTTGCCGCGCGCCGCTGGGACGATGCGTGCGCGGCGCTCGACGAAGCGGCGGTGCTGGCGCGCGAGATGAGCATGGGACGCGAGCGCATCGAGATCATGGCGCTCAGCGCGTTCGCGCTCGAACAGTCCGGGCACGGCGGCCGCGCGCTGCTCGACGAGGCGATGAACCTCGCGGACATGTTCGGCCTCACGCGCACGCTCGCCGACGCGCATCCGGCCGTCGCCGACTGGGCGCGCCGCATCGGCGACGAAGCGGCCGCGGGCGACGGCCCCGTGCGGCCCGCGCAGCCGCAGCCGCGCATCGTGCCGCCCGCGCCGCGCAGCCCGGCGAGCCCGCGCGCGGTGCCGAGCGTCGTGCTGACGCCCAAGGAACGCGCGATTCTCGAATTGCTCGCGCGCAACCTCTCGAACAAGGAGATCGCGGTGGCGCTCGCCGTCGGCGAGGAAACCGTGAAGTGGCACCTGAAGAACCTGTTCGGCAAGCTCGACGCCAGCTCGCGCAAGCACGCGGTGCGCCGCGCGCTGGTGCTCGGATTGCTCGAAAGCGCGCCTTGAACGCCGCCTGCGCACGTCCGTAGCGGCCTTGCCCGGCCGTCGGCGGCCACCTCGTCGCCGGCCGCCCTTCGATTCTCCGCAACCCTGCCCCCCGCGCATGGGGGGGAGCGGCCGCGCGTCGTTGCGTAACCTTTCCGCACGGCTCGCACCGGCGTCGCCTCACGCGCCTTCCCGCCTGCCTCGATGCTTCCCCCGCTCTACCCGCCCGGGCTCGATCCCGTGCGGTCCATTACGATCCTGGAGACTTCGATGAAGACGAAACTGGCCGCGCTCGCGGCGCTTGCCGGCTGTTCGGCGCTCGCGCATGCGCAATCCTCCGTCACGCTGTACGGCGTGGTCGACACGGGCCTGCTGTACCAGAGCACGTCGGCCGCGTCGTTCGGCCCGAAAGCGCCGAACACCGGCAAGGTGTTCCGCATGAAGGACGGCGGCATCTATTCGAGCTTCTGGGGTATCAAGGGCAGCGAGGACCTGGGCGGCGGCTACAAGGTCAACTTCAAGCTGCAGGGTTCGTTCGACAGCGGCACCGGCAAGATGCAGCTGAGCGACACGCCGGGCGCCGTCGCGATCTTCAACCAGGTTGCGTCGCTCGGTGTGTCGGGGCCGTTCGGCACGTTCACGGCCGGCCGCCAGATCGTGCCGATGATCTACGCGATGGCCGACACCGACGTGCGCAACGCGCAGTTCTTCGGCAGCGTGCTGACCGCGTGGCTCGGCCTGAACACCGCGGCCGGCTGGCCGGGAACGAGCACCAACGGCGCGATCGGCGCGCTGTACGACAGCAATGCGCTGGTCTATCAGTCGCCGACGTTCGCGGGCGCGTCGATCGCGCTCGAATACGCACCCGGCGGCGTCGCCGGGCAGTTCCAGGGCGGCACGCGCGAGTCGGTCGTGCTGCGTTACTCGAACTACGGGCTCAATGCATCGGCCGTCTACTACAACGGTCACGACACGAATCCGGCGCCGGGTGTCGCGCCGACCGGCGTCGACAACAACCGCTTCGTCTACGTCGGCGCGAGATACACGATCCACGATTTCTCGGTGTCGGCGTCGTACGGCAACGGCCGGAATCCGTCGCATGCGGACAAGGTGAACCTCGACATGCTGTCGGCCGGCGTCGGCTATCGCTTCACGCCCGCGCTGCAGGTCGCCTCCGCCGTGTACTACCTGAAGGACCGCAACCGCGCCGAGAACCGGTCGACGGCCGTCGTGCTCACGGCCGACTACAGCCTGTCGAAGCGGACGATGGTGTATGCGCAGGTCGGCCACGTGAACAACCGCGGCACGATGAACCAGATGCTCGTGTACGGGCAGCCGGTCGCGCCCGGGGTCGGCACGACCGCCGCGATGCTCGGGCTGCGGCACAACTTCTGACGAAGCGGCGGCGCTCGGGCAAGGCGCGCGGCCGCCGTCTGCAACGATCGCGGGGATCGGCTACAGTGGGCGTTTTCGGCGCGCCCCGCCCGTCTGTCGAAGTGTTCGTCCCGTTCCTGTCGTGGTGTCAGGGGCGGTCGGCGATGCGCGGCAGGACGGCGGAGCGCGGATCCTCCACGTTGACGAGCGAACCTCCATGCCCGATCTGTCCGCCTTCCCGATCACGAAGAAATGGCCTGCCCAGCATCCCGACCGTCTGCAGCTGTACTCGCTGCCGACGCCGAACGGCGTCAAGGTGTCGATCATGCTCGAGGAGACCGGCCTGCCGTACGAGCCGCACCTCGTGCGCTTCGACACCGACGACCAGCTGTCGCCCGAATTCCTGTCGCTGAACCCGAACAACAAGATCCCGGCGATCATCGATCCGAACGGCCCGGACGGCCGGCCGCTGCCGCTGTTCGAATCCGGCGCGATCCTGATCTATCTCGCGGAAAAGACGGGCCAGCTGATCCCGAAGGATCCCGCGGGCCGCTACGAGACGATCCAGTGGGTGATGTTCCAGATGGGCGGCATCGGCCCGATGTTCGGGCAGGTCGGCTTCTTCCACAAGTTCGCGGGCCGCGATTACGAAGACAAGCGTCCGCGCGACCGCTACGTCGCCGAATCGAAGCGCCTGCTCGCCGTGCTCGACGCGCATCTGGCGAACCGCAAGTGGGTGATGGGCGACACGTACACGATCGCCGACATCGCGATCTTCCCGTGGGTGCGTAACCTCGTCGGTTTCTACGAAGCGGGCGACCTGGTCGGCTTCGGCGAATTCAAGCACGTCGCGCGGGCGCTCGATGCGTTCGTCGCGCGTCCGGCCGTCGCGCGCGGGCTCAACATCCCCGCACGCGGCTGAGCTGCGCAGCGGGCGCACCTCGCGGCCCGCGCTCTGCCTGGCCCGCCGCATCGCGCGGCGGGCGATTCTCCCGCTTCCTTCCGGCGTTTTCGTTTCCCGCTCGCTGCGTTCATTCGACGCGCCGATTCGGCGGCGCTATTTTTCGGCGGACGTCGACGCCGCTTCCCCCAGTCCCGCCAGCAGCTTTGCCAGCAGCGCTGAAAGCTGCGCCTGCTCCGCCTCCGACAGCGCGGCCAGCATCGCGCGCTGATTGTCGACGTGCGCGACCACCGCATCGTCGATCAGCGCGCGGCCGGCGTCGGTCAGCGCGACGAGCGTGCCGCGGCCGTCGGCCGGGTTCGGACGGCGCTCGACCCATCCGGCCTTCTGCAGCCGGTCGATGCGCGCGGTCATTCCGCCCGACGACATCATCAGCGCGTCGTACAGCGCGGTCGGCGTCAGCGCGAACGGCGCGCCGCTGCGCCGCAGCGTCGCCAGCACGTCGAATTCGCCCGGCTGCATCCCGTAGCGCGCGAACAACGGATTGAGACCGTCGCGCGCGATCACCAGCGCGGCCTCCTGCAGCCGTCCCATCACGAGCATCGACGACGCGTCCAGATCCGGGCGCTCGACGCGCCATTGCGCGAGCGCATGCGCGGCTCGATCCATTAACCCTCCTCGGCTCACCAGTTATCTTGACGTCGAGATAAATCGGCATTTATCTTGATGTCGAGACACTTTACATGAAAACGCGCGGCACCCCGGACGGACGTGTCGCGCACCGATACCGAGGGCCGTTCCATGAATCGCTTTACTTCTCCCGGATGGCGGCTTGCCGCCATCGTGCTGGTCGGACTGAACCTGCGGCCGGCGCTGGCCGCGATCGGTCCGCTGCTCGACATGATCCAGCGCGCGACCGGCATCGGCGACGGCGCGGCGAGCCTGCTGACCACGATCCCGATCCTGCTGATGGGCCTGGGCGCGCTGAGCGCGCGGCGGCTGCAGCGCGTGACGGGAATCGTGGGCGGCGTATGGCTGGGCGTCGCGCTGATCGGCTTCGCGTGCGCGTCGCGCATCGGCGCGCAGCACGCATGGCTGCTGCTCGCGAGCGCGTGCTGCGCGGGCCTCGGGATCGCGATGGTGCAGGCGTTGCTGCCGGGATTCGTGAAGGCGCATTTCGCGACGCGGATCGGCGGCGCGATGGGCGTCTATTCGACGTCGATCATGGGCGGTGCGGTGCTCGCGAGCGTCGTCGCGCCGTTCGCCGCGGCCCGCTGGGGCTGGCTGGTCGCGCTCGCGGGCTGGGCGCTGCCGGCCGCGCTCGCGGCGCTCGCGTGGCCGCTGGCCAGCCGGGGCGGCGACGCGTGGGTGTCCGTGCCGACGTCGGCGTCGATGGTGCAGGCGCGGCCGTCGCGCTCGCCGCGCGCGTGGCGGCTCGCGCTGTTCTTCGGGATCGCGACGGGCGCCTATACCCTCGTGCTGGCATGGCTGCCGCCGTACTACATGCGGCTCGGCTGGTCGCCGACCGCGGCCGGCAGCCTGCTCGGCGGCGTGACGCTCGCCGAAGTCGTCGCGGGGCTCGCGGTCTCGGCGACGATCGACCGCCTGCCCGATCGCCGGCCCGCGCTGCACGCGGCGATCGCGTCGCTGCTCGCGGGGCTGCTGGTGATGCTGGCCGCGCCGCAGGCACTTGCGCTGCCGGCTGCGCTGCTGATGGGTGCCGGTATCGGCGCGCTGTTTCCGTTGTCGCTGATCGTCACGGTCGATCATGCGGCGACACCGGCCGATGCGGCGTCGTTGACGGGGTTCGTGCAGGGCGTCGGCTATCTGATCGCCGGGTTGTTTCCGTTCGCGGCGGGCATCGTGCGCCACCATCTCGCGGATCTGTCGCCCGCGTGGGTCGCGATGGCTTGCCTGTGCGTCGTGCTGTTCGCGCTGGCGACGGGGTTCGCGCCGCGGTTTGCGCGGCGCGTTGCGCGGGCGTAGCGCGAGTCAGGCGCTGTGCGTGAAGGCGTTGACCCGGTTCGTGGCGGGTGCGCGGTCGTTCGTCGTTGTTCGGTCACGCCGGATGGCACGGTTGCCGCCGTTCGGCCAGGGGCGTTGATCGGCGGGCCGGCTCGCGAGAAACCCCGTCGCCGCGATGCCTCGCGTTCCCTGCACGCTCAATCAACTGCCGCTCGCATACAGCGTCGAATCCGCGAACCCTTCCGCATCGAGCACGCGCCCGATCAGGATCAGCGCGGTGCGCTCGATCCGCGTGTCCTGCACCTTGCCGACGATGTCGGCCAGCGTGCCGGTCACGCGTTCCTCGTCGGGCCAGCTCGCCCGGTAGATCACCGCGACCGGGCAGGCGGGCCCGTAATGCGGCAGCACTTCGTCGACGATCCGCGCGAGATGCCGCACGCCGAGATGGATCGCGAGCGTCGCGCGATGCGCGGCGAGCGCGCCGAGCGCTTCGCCTTCCGGCATCGTCGTCTTGCCCGCGAAGCGCGTGAGGATCACCGTCTGCGCGACACCGGGCAGCGTCAGCTCGACGCCGAGCGTCGCCGCGCACGCGGCCGTGGCCGTCACGCCGGGCACGATTTCGTACGGAATCCCGAGGGCTTTCAGCCGGCGGATCTGTTCGCCGATCGCGCCGTACAGCGACGGATCGCCCGAATGCACGCGCGCGACGTCCTGGCCTTTCGCATGCGCGGCGGCGAGCAGCGCGACGATCGCATCGAGGTCGAGCTCGGCCGTATTGACGACCTGCTCCGCGCGATGGCCATCGAGCACGGCCGGCGGCACGAGCGAGCCTGCGTACAGAATCACCGGGCACGTGCGCACGAGACGCTGGCCCTTCACCGTGATCAGCTCCGGGTCGCCGGGGCCCGCGCCGATGAAATACACCGTCATCGAAAAATCTCCGTCAATTCATGGGGCAGCCGGCGCGCGGCGTCACACGCGCGCGCTCGGGTCGAGGGCATCGAGCAGCGCGGCGGCCGAGTCGAACGTGCGATCGGCGTCGGGCAGCACCGGCCGGCGCAGCATCACGACCGGCAGCCTGCGTTCGCGTGCGACGTCGAGCTTGGCCTCGGTCGCGGCGCCGCCGCTGTTCTTGCTGACGACGACGTCGATGCCCGCGAGCGCGAACAGCGCGCGCTCGCCGTCGAGCGTGAACGGCCCGCGCGCGGCGAGGACCTGCGCGCGCGCGTTGCCGGGATGCGCATCGAGGCAGCGCACCAGCCAGAACTGGTGCGGCGGAATCTCGTCGAGATGCGCGAGCGGTTCGCGGCCGAGCGTGAACAGCGGCCGCCGGAACGGCGCGAGCGCGGCCTCGATGCCGGCCCAGTCGTCGACCATCCGCCAGTCGTCGCCGGGTTGCGGCGCCCACGGCGCGCGGCGCAGCGCCCACAGCGGCACGCCCGCGTCGCGCGCGGCGGCCGCCGCGTTCGCGCTGATTCGCGCGGCATACGGATGCGTCGCGTCGATCACGAGGCCGATGCCGGCGCCATGCAGGTACGCGGCGAGCCCCGCCGCGCCGCCGAAGCCGCCGACGCGCACTTCGCAGCGCAAGTCCTCGGGCACCTTGCCGAGGCCCGCGAGGCTGTAGACGTGTTGCGGGCCGAGTGCGCGCGCGATCTTCAGCGCGTCGCCGGTGCCGCCGAGCAGCAGGATGCGCGCGCTCATCGTGCGCTCCCGACGAAGCGGCCCTGCCGGTCGATCGCGAACATTTCGACCGCGACCGATGGCGGCACGATGTCGCGCGCGACCCGCAGCGCATGCGCGCAGACGATGTCGCCGAGCGGCACGCCGTCGGCCTGCGCGAGCTTGAGCGCTTCCTGGCTCGTGTTCGCCGCGCGCATCGCGGCCTGCAGCGCGGCGTTCGCGCCCGCCTCGGCCGCCCACTGCGCAAGCAGCGGCAGGTCGATGCTCGAATGGCGGCTGTGCAGATCCAGATGGCCCGCCGCGAGCTTGCTGAGCTTGCCGAAGCCGCCGCACATCGACAGGCGCGCGACCGGCGCGCGGCGCAGGTGCTTGAGCACCGCGCCGGCGAAATCGCCCATTTCGATCAGCGCCATGTCGGGCAGGCCGTAGTGCGCGCGCATCGCATCCTCGCTCGCGTTGCCGGTGCACGCGGCGATGTGCGCGATCCCGTTCGCGCGGGCGACGTCGATGCCCTGGTGGATCGACGCGATGTACGCCGAGCACGAGAACGGCCGCACGATGCCGGTCGTGCCGAGGATCGACAATCCGCCGACGATGCCGAGACGCGGGTTCATCGTCTTCAGCGCGAGCGCTTCGCCGCCCTCGACGCCGATCGTCACGTCGAAGCCGCCTGCGTAGCCGAATTCGGCCGCGAGCGCGTCGAGGTGCGTGGTCATCATCTGGCGCGGCACCGGATTGATCGCCGGTTCGCCGACCGGCAGCGTGAGTCCGGCGCGCGTGACGGTGCCGACACCCGGCCCCGCGTGAAAACGCACGCCGGGCGCGGCCGCGAGCGCGACGCGCGCGAAGACGAGCGCGCCGTGCGTGACGTCCGGATCGTCGCCGGCATCCTTGATCGTGCCGGCTTCCGCGCCGTCGGCCGTCGTCCGGCAGAACGCCAGCCGCATCATCACGTGCTGCCCCTTCGGCAGCACGATCTCGACGGCGTCGACCGCGTGCCCCGCCAGCAGCAGGCGCGCGGCGGCGAGCGACGTCGCGGTCGCGCAGCTGCCGGTCGTGTAGCCGAAGCGCAGCGGCGCCGGTTGTTCGGGGGTTTCGTCGCGCATCACGCGGGGTCCGTGAGGTCCGTTGCCGAGGCATCGGGTTTGCGCACGTCGTACAGCGTGACGGGCAACGGCTGCCGCCACGTGTCGAAGCGGCCGAGCGGCTCGGCGTGCGCGAGCGACACGCGCGTGAGCGTGCCGCCGTGCATCCCGCGCCACGCGGCGAGCGCGAGCTCGCCCTGCAGCGTGACCGCATTCGCGACGAGCCGGCCGCCGGGCTTCAGCGCCGACCAGCACGCGTCGAGCACGCCGGGCGCGGTCGCGCCGCCGCCGATGAAGATCGCGTCGGGCGCAGCGAGCCCCGCGAGCGCAGCGGGCGCGCGCCCCGCGACGAGTTGCAGCCCCGGCACGCCGAGCGCGTCGCGGTTGTGCTCGATGAAGCGCTGGCGCTCCGCATGCGACTCGATCGCGATCGCCTGGCACGACGGATGCGCGCGCATCCATTCGATGCCGATCGAGCCGCTGCCCGCGCCGACGTCCCACAGCAGTTCGCCGGGTGCGGGCGCGAGGCGTCCGAGCGTCAGCGCGCGCATGTCGCGCTTGGTGAGCTGGCCGTCGTGGCGGTACGCGTCGTCGGGCAGGCCGGGCGTGAGTGCGCGGCGCGGCGCATCGGGGCCGGCCTGGCAGTCGAGCGCGACGAGATTGAGCGCGGCGGTCTCGTCGATGTTCCAGTCTTGCGCGAGACCGTCGATGCGCCGCTCGAGCGGGCCGCCGAGGTGTTCGAACACGCTGATGCGTGTCGGGCCGAAGCCGCGCGCGGCGAGTTCGGCGGCGACCGTGGCCGGCGTGCGGCCGTCGGCGCTCAGCACGAACAGGCGCCGGCCCGGCAGCAGATGGCGCGCGAGCGTCGCGAGCGGCCGGCCGACGAGCGACACCGCGCCGACGTCCTGCAATGCCCAGCCGAGCCGCGCGGCCGCCAGCGACAGCGACGACGGTGCGGGCAGCACGCGCCATTCGTCGGGGGATAGTTCGCGCGCGAGTGTCGCGCCGACGCCGAACAGCATCGGGTCGCCGCTCGCCAGCACGCAGACGGGCGAACCGCGTCGCGCGAGCAGGCCCGACAGGTCGAATGGCGACGGCCACGCGGCGCGCTCGGCCCGCAGCCGCGCGGGCAGCATGTCGAGGTGCCGCTTCGCGCCGACGACCCGCGACGCCTCGAGCAGCGCGCGCCGTGCGCTGCGCCCGAGCCCCGCGTAGCCGTCGTCGCCGATGCCCACTACCGTCAGCCACGCCGTCATGCACCCTTCCCCATCGTCCGGTTCCATCGAGTCGCCGCACGGCGCCGGTATGGCGCCGGTGCGGCCGTCCGCATTGCGAAAGTCGGCATGGTACCGTGTTCCACCGCGCGTTTCATCTGCCGGCCCGCCGACGCCGGGCCGCATTTCGCTTCGGCCACGATGCCCGCTCGGCGGTCGCGAAGCGCGGGGGAAATCGGGTATGCTACGGCCGTTCGTTCGCCGGTGCCCTTCGGGGCCGAAGAGGGAACACAGGGCGCGCACCGCGCCGCTGTGGCTGCCCCCGCAACTGTAGACAGCGAGCCGATCTCCCCCTCGTGCCACTGGTTTCACCGGGAAGGCCGGGAGCCGGCGCCGACCTGTCAGCCAGGAGACCTGCCGGCATGAAAGTGCGTGCGTGCCAGTCGGCGTCGGGCGGGGTGTACCGATGCGTTGGCCGCGGCGCGACACTGTCCCGGTATCCCGTTGAGTTCCGCCCCCGATTCCATTCCTGCATCGCCCGTCGTGCGCCCGTCGGCTTGCCCGGGGCTCGTGCGCGTCGTCGCGGCCGCCGACGGCGGGCTGTGCCGGATCAAGCTGCCGGGCGGCCGGCTCGACGCGCGGCAGGCGCGTGCGATCGCCGCGGCCGCGCGCGCCTGCGGCTCCGGCGCGATCGACGCGACCAATCGCGCGAATCTCCAGTTGCGCGGCATCCGCGACGGCGCGGCCGATACGCTGGCCGACGCGTTGCTCGATGCCGGCCTGGGCCCGCGCGCCGGCGATGCCGCCGACGACCGCGCCGCGCTCGCCGCGAGCGACGACGTCCGCAACCTGATGCTCAGCCCGCTCGCGGGGCGCGATCCCGACGCACTGCTCGACAGCCGCGCGCTCGCGCTGCCGTTGCTCGACATGCTGACGCACGAGCCGCGTCGCGGCGAGGTGTCGCCGAAATTCTCGATCCAGCTCGACGGCGGCGAATCGGTCGCGGCGCTCGATCATCCGCACGACATCTGGCTCGCCGCGTGGCGTCGCGGCGACGGCGCGGTTCGCATCGCCGCGGGCCTGGCCGGCTGCCCGCCGGTCGCGCCCGGTGATTCGCCCGCCTGGTTCGACGTCGCGCCGGACCAGACCGTCGCGCTCGTTCGCGCACTGCTGCTCGCGTTCCTCGATCTCGCGCCGGCCGACATCACGCGGATGCGCGCGTTGCTCGCAACCGGCGGCGCATGCGCGTTGCGCGAGCGCGCGCAGCATTACGCGCCCTTCCCGCTCGAAGCCGATCCGGCACTGGCCGGCTGGCGGCGCAAGCATGCGGACGCCGCGCTGCGTTTCGGTGCACGGCCGTCGCGCGATGCGGATCGCTGCAGCGTCGGCGCGCAGTTCGTGCTCGGCCGGCTCGACGCAACGCAACTGGAACGGCTCGCGGCACTCGCCGACGCGGAAGGTGACGGCACGCTGTCGATGACGCCGTGGCAAGGCGTGTTCGTGCACGGCGTGCGGCACGAACGCACGCCGGCCGTGCTCGACGCGCTCGCGTCGCTCGGCCTCGTGTGCACGATGTCCGACCCGCTGGCCGCGCTGGTCGCGTGCACCGGCAGCGCGGGCTGCGCGAAGTCGCGCGCCGATACGAAACACGATGCGCTCGCGCTGGCCGCGCGCGTCGGCCATCCGGTCGACGTGCACCTGACCGGCTGCGAGCGCCACTGCGCGCTGCCGCACCCCGCGACGTCCACCCTCGTCGCGGTCGCGCACGGACGCTACGACCTTTACCGGCGCGACGCCGCCGCGGGCCTCGGCGCCCCGCTCGCGCGCCATCTGACGATTGACCAGGCCGCGGACCGACTGACGGGCGCGCGGCACAGCCAGGACACCACCGATGCTTGACTATATTCGCGACGGGCAGGAAATCTACCGCCAGTCGTTCGCGACGATCCGCGCCGAGGCCGACCTGTCGCAGGTTCCGCCCGATCTCGAGAAGCTCGCGGTGCGCGTGATCCACGCCTGCGGGATGGTCGATGTCGCCTACGACCTGCGCTTCTCGGCCGGCGCCGGCACGGCGGGCCGCACGGCGCTCGCGGCCGGCGCGCCGATCCTGTGCGACGCGCGGATGGTCGCCGAAGGCATCACGCGCGCGCGGCTGCCGGCCGGCAATCGCGTGATCTGCACGCTCGGCGAACCGGAAGTACCTGACCTCGCGCGGCATCTCGGCAACACGCGCTCGGCCGCGGCGCTCGAACTGTGGCGCCCGCATCTGGCCGGCAGCGTCGTCGTGATCGGCAATGCGCCGACCGCGCTGTTCCACCTGCTCGACATGATCGACGCCGGCGCGCCGCGCCCCGCGCTGATCCTCGGCTTTCCGGTCGGCTTCATCGGCGCGGCCGAATCCAAGGCGGCGCTCGACGCCGACAGCCGCGGCGTGCCGTACGTCGCGCTGCTCGGGCGGCGCGGCGGCAGCGCGATGGCCGCGGCCGCCGTCAACGCACTCGCGACGGAGGCAGAATGACGGCCCCGCGCGGACGCCTGTTCGGGGTCGGCGTCGGCCCCGGCGACCCCGAACTGATGACGATCAAGGCGCTGCGCGTGCTGCAGGCCGCGCCGGTGGTCGCGTATTTCGTCGCGAAGGGCAAGAAGGGCAATGCCTACGGGATCGTCGAGGCGCATCTGCTCGATGCGCAGACGCAATTGCCGCTCGTCTATCCGGTGACGACCGAGGCGCTGCCGCCGCCGCTCTGCTACGAGACCGTGATCGCCGATTTCTACGACACGGCCGCCGAGATCGTCGCGTCGCATCTCGACGCCGGGCGCGACGTCGCGGTGATCTGCGAAGGCGATCCGTTCTTCTACGGGTCGTACATGTACCTGCACGATCGCCTCGCGCCGCGCTACGACACCGAGGTGATCCCGGGCGTGTGCGCGATGCTCGGCGGCACGGCCGTGCTCGGCCAGCCGCTCGTCTATCGCAACCAGAGCCTGTCGGTGCTGTCCGGCGTGCTGCCGGAGGACGAATTGCGCACGCGGCTCGCGCAGGCCGACGCGGCCGTCGTGATGAAGCTCGGCCGCAACTTCGACAAGGTGCGGCGCGTACTCGACGAACTGGGACTCGCGAAGCGCGCGCTGTACGTCGAGCGCGCGACGATGGCGGCGCAGCGCATCGTGCCGCTGGATGAAGTCGATCCGATGGCGTCGCCGTACTTCTCGCTGCTCGTCGTGCCGGGGGAAAAATGGCAAGGATGACGACTCCGCCCGCGATCGTGATTCTCGGCGCGGGCGCACTCGATACCGCGCGGCGTATCCAGGCGCGTTATCCGGGCGCCGTCGTGCACGGGCTCGCGTCGCGCGTCGAGGCCGACGTGCCGTTCGACGAGCTCGGCGCGCACCTGCGCGAGCTTTACGCGCGCGGCCTGCCGATCGTCGCGCTGTGCGCGGCCGGCATCGTGATCCGTTGCGTCGCGCCGGCGCTCGCCGACAAGGGTGTCGAGCCGCCGGTGCTCGCGGTCGCGGAAGACGGTTCGGCCGTCGTGCCGCTGCTCGGCGGGCTGACGGGCGTCAACCTGATCGCGCGCGAACTCGCCGAATGCCTCGGCGTCGCGCCCGCGATCACGACGAGCGGCGAGCTGCGCTTCGGCGCGTGCGTGCTCAACCCGCCCGACGGCTATGCGCTCGCCGATCTCCAGCAAGGCAAGCGTTTCGTGTCCGACCTGCTCGCGGGTGCGGCCACGCGCGTCGACGGCGCGGCGCCGTGGCTCGACGACGTCGCGCTGCCGCGCGACGCTGCGGCCGCGCATGCGATCCGCGTGACGCCCGATGCGTGGCGCGGCGCGCGCGACGAACTCGTGATCCATCCGCGCAGCGTGGTGGTCGCCATCGAGGCCCGCGGCGTGCGGGCCGATGCGTCGCCGTCGCTTGCCGAGCGCATCGACGCGCTGCTCGATACGCACGGTCTCGCACGGCTGGCGCTCGCCGCACTCGTCGCCCCGGCGTCGTTGCTCGACGATGCGCGGGTCGAAGCGGCGGCACGGACGCTGGGCGTGCCGCTGCGCTTCGCCGATGTCGAATGCGACGAAGACGCCGATGCGGCTGCCCTGCTGGGTTCGACGTTGCGTGTGGCGCACACACTGCGCGCAACGTCCGACGGCCTCGCGTGCGCGGTCGCGACGCAACCCGTCGATCCCGCGACGCTCGGCCGTGCGCGCGGCCGCCTGACGGTGCTCGGCCTCGGCCCGGGCGATGCGGCATGGCTCACGCCCGCCGCGCGCACCGCGCTCGCGCAAGCCACCGACATCCTCGGCTATACGACCTACGTGACGATGGCCGGCCCGTTCCGCGCGGATCAGCGCGTCCACGGCACGGACAATCGCGAGGAAATGCAGCGCGCGCGCCATGCGTTCGAACTGGCGGCCGAAGGCCGGCGCGTCGCGGTCGTCTCGTCGGGTGACCCGGGTGTGTTCGCGATGGCCGCGGCCGTGCTCGAAGCGCTCGACGAAGCGCGCGATCCAAGATGGGCCGCGGTCGAACTGCGCGTCGAACCCGGCGTATCGGCATCGCTCGCGACCGCCGCGCAGGCCGGCGCGCCGCTCGGCCACGATTTCTGCGCGATTTCGCTGTCGGACAACCTGAAGCCGTGGGACGTGATCGAGACGCGCCTGCGGCACGCGGCGCAAGCCGATCTCGTGATGGCGTTCTACAACCCGATCTCGCGTGCCCGGCCGTGGCAGCTCGACCGTGCGCTCGATGCGGTGCGCGCGCATCGCGCGGCCGATACGGTCGTCGTGCTCGGCCGCGATATCGGCCGGCCCGGCGCGACGCTCACGACGACGACGCTCGGCGCGTTGCGCAGCGATCAGGTGGACATGCGCACGATGGTGATCGTCGGTTCGTCGACGACGCGGCGTTTCGCGATCGGCGACGGGCGTGAGTGGGTCTACACGCCGCGCTGGTATCGTTGAACGTCGCGCGCCACGCGCGGCCGACCATCCGATCGATATCGGTCGGAAAAATCGCCCGCTTCGCGTTTCGATAGGCGATCGAATCGGCAAGATCGTTACGTATCGGGAATCGAATAACGAAAAGAACACCTAAGTATTCACGATTCGGCGCGAATCCTCCAAGATGAGCACGCCGCCGGCCGGGGGGCATACCCGATCGCCCGCCCGGCGGCGATACGCGGGCCAGCGTATCCCTCTTCCACTTGGAGAACACAATGAACAACAACGTGTTGCCGCGATTCAACCCGCGCGCGCTCGCCGCGGGCTGCCTGCTCGCCGTGGCGAGCGTGTCCCACGGCGCCGGCGTCTATGCGCCCTTCGTCGACGTGACGCTCTACCCGACGCCGCTCGTCGACCGGATCGGCGTCCAGCAAGGCATCCAGCAGTTCACGCTCGCGTTCGTGGTCGCGGGCAGCGGCTGCGCGCCGTCCTGGGGCGGCGTGCAACCGATCGGCAACGGCGCGAGCGGCGACCTGCTCGCGTCGCTGTCGACGTCGATCGCGAGCTATCGCGCGAAAGGCGGCGAGATTGCCGTCTCGTTCGGCGGCGCGAACGGCACGCCGCTGATGCAGGCATGCTCGAGCGTGCCCGCGCTGAAGACGGCCTATCAGACCGTGATCGACACCTACGGCCTCACGCACGTCGACTTCGACATCGAGGGCGCATCGCAACAGGACAGCGCCGCCGTCGCCCGCAACTTCCAGGCCGTCGCGCAACTGCAGTCCGACTACGCGGCGAAAGGCAAGCCGCTGCACGTCACGCTGACGCTGCCGACGATGCCGACCGGGCTCACGCAGGATGGCGTGAACGTCGTCACCGCGGCCATCGCGAACAAGGTTGCGTTCGACGCGGTGAACCTGATGACGATGGACTACGGCCCCGCGAACATCGACATGGGCGCGGCCGCGATCAGCGCCGCGCAGGCGCTCTATACGCAGCTCGACACGGCGTTCAAGTCGGCGGGCCAGCCGAAAACGGGCGCGCAGCTGTGGCAGATGGTGGGCGTCACGCCGATGATCGGGATGAACGACGTGCAGGGCGAAACCTTCACGCTCGCGAATGCGCAGAGCGTGTTGAATGCGGCGATCGGCAACGGCTACGGTTTCTTCGGCAACTGGTCGGTCGGCCGCGATCAGCCTTGCCCGAACAACGGCGCATATGTGGCGCCGACCTGCTCGGGTATCGCGCAGCAGCCGTATGCGTTCGCATCGATCTTCCGCAAACTCGACGGCAAGTGGGGCACGGGCGTCACGCAGGATCCGAACTACGGCGGCGGCTCGAACGGCGGAACGCCGCAGCCCGGCGCGCCCTGGTCGGCCGGCCAGGTCTATACGGCCGGCGCGACGGTGACCTACCAGGGCACGACGTACCAGGCGCAATGGTGGACACAGGGCGACGTGCCCGGCCAGGCGGCGGTATGGAAGCCGGTCGGCGGCGGCACGCCCGTGTGGTCGGCAACGACCGCGTACCAGGGCGGCACGTGCGTCACGTACCAGGGCGCGAAATACTGCGCGAAATGGTGGACGCAGGGCGACAACCCGAGCGCGGGCGGCGTGTGGGTGAAGTCGTGACGGCGCGGCGCACCGGCGCGTGACGCGCCACGGCCGTTCCCGGATGCCGCCCGGCATCGCGGCGAACGGCCGCCGAAGCAGCCCTCCGCCGTGCTTCGCGCTTCTTGCTAGCCGCGCCCCTGCTCGGCCAGCAGCCGCGCCTTGGCGTCGACCAGCAGCGCCGCATGCATGTCGCGATGCTGGCGGATCCGCTCGGTCGGCCCGACGATCGACAGCCCGTACCAGTCGCCGTCGAGCGTCAGCGCGACCGCGATCGCCGACAGCTCGGGCGCGCTCTCGCCGAGGTTCTCGGCCCAGCCGAGTTCGCGAAACCGCGCGGTTTGCGCGACGAGTGCCGGCAGGTCGGCCACCGTCGCATCGGTGAAGCGTTCGAACGACAACTGCGCGCCGAGCGCCTGCTGCGCGTCGCTCGCGAGCGACGCGAAGATCGCCTTGCCGATCGAGTTCGCATGCAGCGGCCGCAGCTCGCCCGGCTGGCGCGTATAGCGGATCGCCTGCTCGGATTCGACGACGTCGAGATACGTGACCGACGCGCCCTGGATCTTGCCGAGCACGGCCGTCTCGTGGCTCGCGTCGCGCAGCGCGACGAGATGCGGATGCACGATGTCGACGACGGGATCGGTCGCGTCGATCGCGGCGGCGATCGTCTGCAGGCGCCGCGTGGGATAGTAGCCGCCGCGCTTGCGCACCTCGTACAGATAGCCGCGGCTCACGAGCGTGCGCGCCATCGCCAGGCAGCTCGACGCGGGCACGTTGAGCAGGCGCGCGAGTTCGGTGAGCGGCAGCGGCCGCCGTTCGGCGGCGAACAGCTCGAACAGGTCGAGCGTGCGGGCAACGAGTTTGACGTCCATGACGAGCGCTTGATTCGGAACGGGAAACCGCGCGCCGGGCGGGCCGCCGCGCGTCAGTACGACTTCGGCAGCCCGAGCACCTTCTCCGCGATGTAGCACAGGATCAGTTGCGGGCTCACGGGCGCGAGCCTCGGAATCATACACTCGCGCAGATAGCGCTCGACGTGGTATTCCTTCGCATAGCCCATCCCGCCGTGCGTCGCGATCGCCGTCTGGCACGCCTGGAACGCGGCTTCCGCGCCGAGGTACTTCGCGGCGTTCGCCTCCGCGCCGCACGGCTGCCCCGCGTCGTAGCGCGTCGCGGCCTTCATCACCATCAGCCACGCGGCTTCGAGCTGCATCCAGGCCTGCGCGAGCGGATGCTGGATCGACTGGTTCTGCCCGATCGGCCGGCCGAATACGACGCGCTCGCACGCATACTGCGTCGCGCGCCGCAGCGCGGCCTGCCCGAGGCCGATCGCCTCGGCGGCGATCAGGATCCGTTCGGGGTTCAGCCCGTGCAGCAGGTAGCGGAAGCCGTCGCCCTCGTTGCCGATCAGGTCGTCGCGCGGCACGCGCAGGTCGTCGATGAACAGCATGTTCGAATCGACGGCCTTGCGGCCCATTTTCTCGATCTCGCGCACCTCGACGCGCGAACGGTCGAGGTCGGTGTAGAACAGGCTCAAGCCATCGGTCGGCTTCGCGACCTGGTCGAGCGGCGTCGTGCGCGCGATGATCAGCATCTTGTTCGCGACCTGCGCGGTCGAGATCCAGATCTTGCGGCCGCTCAGCACGTAATGGTCGCCGTCGCGACGCGCCTGCGTGGCGAGGTGCGTCGTGTCGAGGCCGGCATCGGGCTCGGTCACCGCGAAGCAGGCCTTGTCGCGGCCGGCGATCAGCGGCGGCAGGAAGCGCGCCTTCTGCGCGTCGTTGCCGAACACCTGTACCGGGTTCAGCCCGAAGATGTTCATGTGGACGGCCGATGCGCCCGACAGGCCGGCGCCCGACGCGCTGATCGTGCGCATCATCAGCGCCGCCTCGGTCATCCCGAGCCCGGCGCCGCCGTGGGCCGGGTCCATCGCGATGCCGAGCCAGCCGGCCTCGGCGAGCGCCGCGTGAAAGTCGGACGGAAACCCGCCCGCGCGATCGCGTTCGAGCCAGTAGTCGTCGCCGAAGCGTTCGCAGATTTTCTCGATCGCGCTTTCGATCGCGCGCTGGTCGTCGGTCAGGTCGAACTGCATGGATTGCCCTCCAGGAAAACGTGAACGGCCGCGCCGATCCATGCGGGCATGAGGTGTCTCCTCTTGCAGCGGTGCGGCGCGGCGTGATGTGCGAAGGGGGCGCGAGCGGGCGGCGCCGGCCGCGATGCGGGTCAGTTTCGACGCGGGCCGTCGTCGTCGCGCGCGTCGTCGGCGAACACCTGCGCCGCGTGTTCGTTCAGTGCGGGTGGTGGCCGCCGGTACGTGGCCGGCGTGCGGCCGAGCTTGATCGGCGACGCGATGCCGCGATGCCGGCCCAGTTCGACCTTCATCCGCCGATGCGCGACGTGCGGATGGTCGAGCGCCGCATCGAGCCCGAGCACGGGCGCGCACGGCACGCCCCGGCGCATCAGCTGCTCGGCGAGTGCCGCGCCGTCGTGTGCGGCCAGCGCCGTTTCGAGCAGCGCGCGCAGTGCGGCACGGTTCGCACTGCGCGCGCGGTTGTCGACGAAGCGCGGATCGTCGAGCCAGTCGCGCGTGCCGAGCACGTCGCACAGCGCGGCGAACTGCCCGTTGTTGCCGACCGCGAGAAAGATGTCGACGCTCGCGGTCGGAAAGCTGTCGTAAGGCGTGATGTTCGGATGCGCGTTGCCGGTGCGCGCCGGCGCCCTGCCCGAATGGAAGAAGTTCGGCGTATGCGGATGCAGGATCGACAGCGCGCAGTCGAACAGCGTCGATTCGACGAATTGGCCACGCCCGCTCGCATCGCGTTCGCGCAGCGCCATCAGCACGCCGAGCGCCGCGTTCAGCCCGGTGACGAGATCGACGATCGGCACGCCGACGCGCAGCGGCGCGCCGCCCGCCTCGCCGTTCACGCTCATCAGCCCGGCCAGCGCCTGGACGGCCGCGTCGTAACCGGGCAGCCCGCCGAGCGGGCCGTCCGCGCCGAAGCCCGACACGCGGCAATGGACGAGACGCGGAAAGCGCGCGTGCAGCGTCTCGAAGCCGAGGCCCCAGCGCTCCATCGTGCCGATCTTGAAGTTTTCGACCAGCGCGTCGGCGTGCTCGAGCAGGCCGAGCAGGCGCTCGCGATCCTCCGGCTTCGTCAGGTCGAGCGCGATGCCGAGCTTGTTGCGGTTCACGCCGAGGAAATACGACGCCGTGTCGCCGTCGAACGGCGGCCCCCAGGTGCGCGTCTCGTCGCCCGACGGGGGTTCGACCTTGATCACCTCCGCGCCGTGGTCGGCGAGAATCTGCGTCGCGTACGGGCCGCCCAGCACCCGCGACAGATCGATGATGCGCAACCCCGCCAACGCGCCCTGCTGCTCCAGCTCCGCCATGCGTCTCGCTCCTGCTTCCGGTTGATCGGACCGCCGGTTCCGTCGTGCCGACAGGCGGCGACACGCTTTCCCGGACCCGAATGATAATTCGTGTGCGTGAATTTATATTCACACTCGGGAATTTCGTTGTCAAGCCGGGCATGCCCCGGCAGCCGGGCGGAGAACGCGGTCGCCCGCAACTGGGGACGACACCGAACGCCGGCCGGTTGCGGCGCCGGGCCGCGGTTCGCTAAGCTGGCGGAGAGTGCTCACTGAAGACAGGCGGACCTTTCATGAAACACATGCTGCTCGCGGCCATCGTGCTGGCGTCGACGCTGGGCGTCGCCCGCGCGCAAACCCAGACTTACCAGTTTGGCGAAGGACAATCACAGCCGCGGGCCGCCGCGCCGACGACACGGCCCGCGCCCACGCGACCGCACGTGAACCCGCCACCGCATCAGCACCGGCGCGCCATCCACAAGCGGCGCCACGGGCGGTCCGGGAAACCCGCGCGCACGGGGTTCTACACGCACGCGTGACGCGATGCGCGATGCGCGATGCGCGCGACAACGCACGGAACTGTCACGAACGCCCGGTATGATCGGCGCGGCGGCGTGCATGCCGTCGTGCCCGACGATCGGGCGACAGGCCGGCAACGCCGGTCGACGACCATTTCCCTCCACGATTCAGCACCTGTTTTTGCCGAACATGAATACCGGGCCGGATACCGTCGCGAGCATCAAGGAACGCGCCACGATCGTGTGCCGCCAGCGCAGCAGCGTGCTGCTGGTCGCCCGTACCGCGGCGCGCTGGTCGCTGCCGGGCGGCACGATCCGGCGCGGCGAGACGCCGCTCGAGGCCGCGCAGCGCGAGTTGGCGGAGGAAACGCGGCTGGAGGGGCTCGCGCTCGACTATGCGGTGCAGTTCGGCGGCCTCACGAAACTTCATCACGTGTTCGTGGCCGACGTGCCGAAACATCTGACGCCGCGCGCGAGCAACGAGATCGCGCGCTGCAAGTGGTTCGACGTCGAACGGCTCGAGACGCTGCGCGCAAGCGTGCCGACCCGCAAGATCATCGAACTGCTGCACCTCGACCGCTTTCCCGCGCACGCGCACGCGGACGGGCCGTTCCGCTCGCGCTGAACCGGCCCGCGCGGCTCACCCGCGCAGCAACGGACCGGCCTTGCGTTCGAGCAGCGCAACCAGTTCGGGCTGCATGTATGCGTAGCGGTCGGGAATGTCGAGGCAGACGATCTTCTTGTGCTTCAGCCGGATGCCGAATCGGGCGGACAGCTTCGCCTTGTGCGCCCGCTCCATCACGAACACGATCTCGGCCCATTCGAGTTGCTCGGCGGATAAGCGCGTCTGCGCGTCGGGCGCGAGGCCCGCGGAGTCGGTTTCGACTCCCGGCCACGCGGCGAACACCGCCTCGGCCGTCGGGCTGCGCAGCCGGTTGCGGCTGCAGATGAACAGGGCCCGTGTCATGCCGGTGCGCGGTGGCCGGATGGTCCGCTCGACCGGTCAACCCTGCGGAATCGTGCCGGGCCGCACGTAGGCCAGCATGTGCGGCACGTAGTCGGCCTTGCCGAGCTCGACGCCGTGATGGCGCAGGATCGCGTACGCGGCGATCGCGTGAAAGTAGAACTGCGGCAGCGCCCAGTCGCGCGCGTACTGTTCGCCCGTCATGTCGAACGCGGTGCCGTTCGGCAGTTCGAGCGCGATCGGCAGCGCGGCGCCGCCGTCGAGTGCGTCCGGCGCGAGTTCGCCGAGGAATGCGATCGTGCCGGCGACGATCCCTTGCGCATCGCTCAGCGTGCCGGGCTGCGCGTCGGCATGCCAGCCGGCTTCCCGCAACGCCAGCAGCGCGTCCGGCAGCGGTTCGCCGCGCAGACGGTAGACCGGCTCCATCGCCTGGAAACAGGAAAACCGCACCTGGGCGGCGAGCGGATACATGTCGGGCGCCAGCTTGAGCGTCAGCAACGCATCGGGCGCGTTGCCCTCGGCCTGCCGATGCGCGGCGGCCTTGTCGAGCCACGCGGATTGCGCGCGCAGCATCTGGGTGAAGGTCGGAACGAGAAGTTGGGTCGGTGACATCCATGCTCTCCGATGAGGCGTTCGCGCCACGATATCAATGTCGGCGCGAATCCGTATTCTGCCGTAGCCGACGTTTCGACGCGAAACCGGTGACGTATCGCACGACCGGCGCCCGGTATGTCACGGTTTGCCGTGGCGTGCCAGGAACCGATCGAATTGCGACGCGAACGCCTTGCCGTCGCGTACGCTGAACGGGGCCGGGCCGCCCGTATCGATGCCCGCGCTGCGCAGCTGCTCCATCATCGCGCGAGTCGACAGCCGTTCCTCGATGTTCTCGCGGCTGAACCAGTTGCCGCGCGGGTCGAGCGCATGCGCGCCCTTGTCGAGGACGGCAGCGGCCAGCGGGATGTCGGCCGTGATCACGAGATCGCCGGCTTCCGCGAGTTCGACGATCCGCGCATCGGCCACGTCGAAGCCGGCCGGCACCTGCAGCGCCTTGATGAACGGCGACGGCGGCGTGCGCAGGAACTGGTTCGCGACCAGCGTCACGCAGATCTCGGCACGACGCGCGGCGCGAAACAGCATGTCCTTGATGACGGCGGGACACGCGTCGGCATCGACGAGTACTTGCATGGCAGGCATTCCGGTGGGTAGAAACGGCGATCATAGCGCAGCGCCGGCGCGTCGCCGCGCACGGCTGCCCACGCGATCAGCCGGCAGGCCCGGCGCACAGCGACGCGGCCGTCATCCATTGCGCGCCCCAGGCATCGGCGAGCCGCCTGCCCTGCCCGATTCGCACGGCCGCATCGTCGAAGTCGACGAACACGACGTGATCGGCGGCCGCCGGTCTCGGCGGCGTTTCGCGCGTGCGGCCGTCGGACAGCACCCACAGCCAGCGCTGTTCGTCCGGCGTACGCCGCGCGGCGCCCGCGAGCAATTGCGCGGCGGCCGCGATGCCGTCGGCAAGCGGCGTGCCGCCGCCGCCGTCGACCGGTTCGAGCCAGCGCGCATTCCACCAGCGCGGCACGGCCGGGCCGAAGCGCCGCGCGGCGCCGTCGCCGCCGAAGCAGATCAGCGCCGTTTCCACGCGGTCGCGCGCGGCCTGATCGAAGTACGCGACGATCAGGCCTTTCGCGAGCGCGAGCCGATCGTGCGCCAGCATCGACGCCGAACAGTCGAGCACGAAGCAATGGAGCGCGCGCGATGTGCCGGCCCGCTTGCGGAAACGCAGATGGTCGGCGTGCAGCGGGCCGCCGCGCTTCGCGGCGAGCGTCGCCGGCCATGCAACGGCCGTGCCGGCACGCACCGTACCCGGCACGCGCGCGGCAGCGCCTGGTTGCCATCGAGGACCGCGAACGGTATTCGCGGCGGCGTCGGCTCGATGGCTCAGCGTTTTTTTAGCGGCAGCGGCACCACGCTCTTCACGTCACGCAGTCCAGCCGGCTCGGGCGGCAGGTAGCCCCAGTCGCCTTGCGACGCGGTTGCGTCGTTTCGTGCCGCGCCCGATGGATGGCCGGGCTGCCGGCGCGTGTCCGGCGACGGACGGTCATCGCGATCGTCGCGGTCGCCGCCGCCCTCCGCATGCGACTGCGTCGCGCCCGACGACGGCGGCGTACCCGCATGGCGCCGATGCCGCAGCACCGCGTCGGCCACGCGTTCGACGTGCGACACCGTCACCGCGTCGGCCTGCTCCAGCGCCGCGAGCGCGCGCGCGGCGCGCAGCATCACGAGGTCGGCGCGCAGGCCGTCGACGGCCGCATCGATGCACAGCGCGCTGACGCGCGCATGAACCGCGTCGCCGAAATCCAGCACCGGCAACCGTGCCCGCGCCGCGCGGATCCGGTCGCCGAGTTCGCGCTGCGCGGCCGCGTGACGTGCGCGAAACGCGTCCGGGTCGAGATCGAACGCGAGACGCGCCTTCACGATCTGCTCGCGCTGCGCGGCGTCGAAGCAGTTCTCGAGTTCGACCATCAACCCGAAGCGGTCGAGCAGTTGCGGGCGCAGTTCGCCTTCTTCGGGATTCATCGTGCCGACCAGCACGAAGCGCGCGTCGTGCGCATGCGACACGCCATCGCGCTCGACCACGTTCACGCCGCTCGCGGCGACGTCGAGCAGCGTATCGACGAGCCCGTCGGCGAGCAGGTTCACCTCGTCGACGTACAGCACGCCGCGATGCGCGCGCGCGAGCAGGCCCGGCCGGAAGCGCACGCCGTTTTCGGCGAGCGCATGGGCGAGATCGAGCGTGCCCGTGACCTGTTCGTCGCTCGCCGACAGCGGCAGCGTGACGAATGCCCCTTCGGGCAGCAGTTCGGCGAGCGCGCGTGCGGCGGTCGATTTCGCGGTGCCGCGCGGCCCGCTGACGAGCACGCCGCCGAGCGACGGGTCGATCGCCGCGAGCAGCAGCGCCTGCTGCAGCGGTTGCTGCGCGACCAGCGCCGCGAACGGAAATACCGCGCGGGCGCGATGCGTCGTCGAATCGGTCATCGCCGTCCTCCTTCCAGACATTGTTCGCTGTCGAGCCAGACCGCTTCGATCCGCTCGCGATAATCGCCCGGCTCCTGCCACAGCCCGCGCTGCATCGCTTCGACGAAGCGTTCGCAGATGCCGTGCAGCGCCTTCGGGTTGTGGCGTTCGAGGAACGCGCGCGTGTCGTCGTCGAACAGGTACGCGTCGGCGACGAGCGCGTACTGGTGGTCCGACAGCACGCGCGCGGTCGCGTCATAGCCGTACAGGTAATCGACGGTCGCGGCCATTTCGGCCGCGCCCTTGTAGCCGTGGCGCTTCACGCCGTCGAGCCATTTCGGATTGACGACGCGCGAACGGATCACGCGCGCGATTTCCTCGCGCAGCGTGCGCATCTTCGGCGCCACCGGGTTCGCATGGTCGCCGTGGTAGATGCTCGGCTGCCGCCCGGACAGGTGCCGCACGGCCGCCGTCATCCCGCCCTGGAACTGGTAGTAGTCGTTCGAATCGAGGATGTCGTGTTCGCGGCTGTCCTGGTTCTGCACGACGACGTCGATCGTCGCGAGCCGTTCGCCGAACACGTCCGGCGCGGCGTCGCCGGCGCTGTTCTGCGCGTATGCATGGCCGCCCCACTGGCGGTATGCATCGGCGAGATCGGCATCGGTCTGCCAGCGGCGCTGGTCGATCAGGTCCTGCAGGCCCGCGCCGTAGCTGCCCGGCCGCGCGCCGAACACGCGCCAGCCGGCACGCCGCCGCGCTTCGTCCGGTGCCACGCCCTGCTCGATCCATTTCGCGCGTTCGCGCTCGACGCGCGCGCGGATCGGGTTCAGTGCCTCGGGCTCGTCGAGCGCGGCAACGGCCTGCACGGCCGCGTCGAACAGGTGCATCAGGTTCGGGAACGCGTCGCGGAAGAAGCCCGACACGCGCAGCGTCACGTCGATGCGCGGCCGGTCGAAGATCTCGATCGGCAGGATCTCGAAGTCGGTCACGCGATGGCTGCCGTGCGCCCATTTCGGCCGCACGCCGAGGAGCGCGAACGCCTGCGCGACGTCGTCGCCGCCGGTGCGCATCGTGGCCGTCCCCCAGACCGACAGGCCGATCGCGCGCGGATAGTCGCCGTGGTCCTGCAGATGGCGTTCGATCAGCTGCTGCGCGGACTTCAGCCCGAGCGACCACGCGGCCTGCGTCGGCACCGCGCGCGTATCGACCGAATAGAAATTGCGGCCCGTCGGCAGCACGTCGGGCCGGCCGCGCGACGGCGAGCCGCTCGGCCCCGGCGGCACGAAGCGGCCGTCGAGGCCGCGCAGCAACTGGCGCAGTTCCTCGCCGCCGCACGCGTCGAGGGCGGGCAGCAGCGTCGAGCGCACGCGCTCGAGCACGGCGAGCGTGCTCGGCCAGTCGCCGGGCGGCGTGGGGGCGGCATCGGCGCCGGTCTCGCCGGAAACGGCCGCGCACAGCCCATCGAGCCAATGCTGCGCGAGCCGTTCGAGCCGCTCGCGCGTGTCGCCGGCATGGCGCCACGGCGATGCGTCGAGCGCTTGCAGAACGGCCGGCCGCGGGCCCGTCCACGGCGCGGCCCAGTCGGCCGCGAGCGGATCGAAATCGTCGCCGAGCGCGAGATCGCGCGCGAGCGCGCCGATCAGCCCCGCGCGTTCGCCCTTGCCGTCGCCGACCGGAAAACGCGCGAGCGCGAGCAGCGTGTCGCGTCGCTGACGGTCGGCGGGCGACACGCCGAACACGTGCAGCCCGTCGCGAATCTGCGCTTCCTTCAGTTCGCAGAGCCATGCGTCGACGCGCGTCAGCAGCGCATCCTCGTCGCCCGCATCGCGCGGCGGCGACACGCTCAGTTCGTCGTGCAGACGGTGTTCGGCGATCGTCGCGAGAATCGTCTTGCGCAGCAGCTTCGCGCGCCGCGCATCGACCATCAGCGCTTCGTAGTATTCGTCGACCTGCCGTTCGAGATCCTGCAGCGGGCCGTAGTTTTCCGCGCGCGTGAGCGGCGGCATCAGGTGATCGACGATCACCGCCTGCGCGCGGCGCTTCGCCTGGCTGCCCTCGCCCGGATCGTTGACGATGAACGGATACAGATGCGGCAGCGGCCCGAGCGTCAGGTCGGGCCAGCACGCGTCGGACAGCGCGACGCTCTTGCCCGGCAGCCATTCGAGGTTGCCGTGCTTGCCGAGGTGGATGACCGCGTCGATGCCGAACGCATCGCGCAGCCAGAAATAGAACGCGAGATACGCGTGCGGCGGCACGAGATCCGCATCGTGGTAGCTCGCATAGTCATTCTCGCCGCGCGAGCGCGACGGCTGGATGCCGACGAACACGTTGCCCGCGCGCCAGCCGGCGATCGTGAAGCGCCCCTGCCGCAGCGTCGGGTCCGCTTCGGGCGGGCCCCAGCGCGCGTTCAGCGCGTCGCGCACCGCGGCCGGCAGCCGCGCGAAATGCGCGACGTAATCGGCCAGCGCGAAGCTCTGGAACGCGGGGCGCATGGCGCGCACGGCCGGGTCGTTGGTCACGCCTTCGGTGAGTCGCGCGATCAGCGCGTCGCCATCGGCAGGCAGGTCGGCCACGGCATAGCCCGCATCGCGCAGCGCCGCCAGCACGCGCAGTGCGGACGCCGGCGTGTCGAGCCCGACGCCGTTGCCGATCCGCCCTTCGCTTTGCGGATAGTTCGCGAGGATCAGCGCGATTCGCTTGTCGGCGTTGTCGAGCGTGCGCAGCCGGCACCAGCCGCGCGCGAGCGCCGCGACGAACGCGACACGTTCGGCGTCCGGCTGGTAGCGCACGACGTCGACTTCGGTGTGCGGACAACGATACGCCAGCCCCTTGAAGCTCACCGCGCGCGTGACGATGCGCCCGTCGACCTCGGGCAACGCGATGTGCATCGCGATGTCGCGCGCATGCAGCCCCTGGTTGTCGGCCACCCACGCGTCGCGGTTGCCGCCGGACAGGATCACCTGCAGCACCGGCGCATCGCCGGCGAGCACGTCGGGCTCGGGGCTGTCGATCGCACCGGCCGCGAAGGCGGTGGTGTTCAGCACGAGCGCGACGCCGTGCGTGTCGCACAGCTGCGTGATGACCTCGCGGCTCACCGCATCCTTCAATGACGTGACCGCGATCGGCAGCGGATTGAGCCCCTCGCGCACGAGCGCATCGGCCAGCGCGTCGAACACGGAGGTGTTCGCGGCCTGCCAGTGCGCGCGATAGAACAGGATCGCGACGACGGGCGCGCCGGGCGTCCAGCGCGCACGCCAGTCGTCGACGCTCGCCGGGTCGCGCGCCGGGTGATACAGCGCGGCGGCCGGCAGCGGGCGCGGCAGCTCGGGTTCGTCGCCGAAACCGAGCGTATGGAACGCGATGCTGCGCAGCAACGCTTCGGCGTTGTGCATGCCGCCTTCGCGCAGATAGCGCCACCACATCCGGCACAGGTCGGGCGCGACCGTGCTCTTCGCGACGAGGTTCGGGTCTTCCTGCAGGTCGCCCGAGAACATCGCGAGCTGCTGCTTGCGTTTCGACGCGAGCGACACGGCCTGCTCGATCCCGTACGGCCAGTATGCTTCGCCGCCCAGATGATCGATCACGACCGTCTTCGCATGACGCAGCACGTCGTCGACATAGAAATCGACCGACGCCGGCTGACGCAGGAACGTCACGTTCGCGAGCCGCACGCTCGGAAAGCCGGCGGGAAGTTTCGGCACGACGCTGGCCAGCAGCGACAGCGTCGTGTCGGCCGAGCTGAGGATCACGATGTCGGCCGGCTGCTGGTCGATCCGGACGACGCCCTGCGTATCGTCGACGAAGCCGCCCGGCGTGGTGCGCAGCAGATGCATCGCGCGTTACGCCTGTTGCAGGTCGGCCGCGCACGCGGCGTCGAACGCGCGCTGCAGCGCGGCCGCGTCGAGATCCTCGCCGATCAGCACGAAGCGGCTCGCCCGCGTTTCGCCGTCCTGCCAGCGACGGTCGAAGTAGCTGTCGAAGCGGCGGCCGACGCCCTGGATCACGAGCCGCATCGGCGCATCGGGCAGCGCGGCGAAGCCTTTCGCGCGGTAGATCGTGTGCGTCTCGACGACACGCTGCAGCGCGGCGATCGTCGCCTCGCGCGTGCCCGCATCGCCCGCCACCACCACCGAATCGAAATCGTCGTGATGATGGTCGTGATCGCCGTCGTCGGCCGAGCCGTGATGGTCGTGCCGCAGGTGGATCGTTTCCTCCGACGCCGATTCGAGCCCGAGCAGCATCGCGACGTCCAGTTCGCCACGCGTCGCGCGCACGATCTTCACCTGCGGCGGGATTTCCTCGCGGATCGCGGCTTCGACCTCGGCGAACCGCGCGTCGGCGACGAGGTCGGCCTTGTTCACGATCACGAGATCGGCGGACGACAGCTGATCGGCGAACAGTTCGTGCAGCGGCGATTCGTGGTCGAGGTTCGGATCGGCGCGGCGCTGCGCGTCGACGGCCTGCGGGTTCTCGGCGAACTGGCCGCTCGCGGCGGCCGGACCGTCGACGACGGTCACGACCGCGTCGACCGTGAAGCTGTTGCGGATCGTCGGCCAGTTGAAGGCCTGCACGAGCGGCTTCGGCAGCGCGAGGCCCGACGTCTCGATCAGCACGTGATCGATGTCGGCGCGGCGCTCGACGAGCGCTTCCATCACCGGATAGAACTCCTCCTGCACGGTGCAGCACAGGCAGCCGTTCGCGAGTTCGTACAGCTGGCCCGACGCTTCGCCCTGCCCGCCGTCCGCGTCCTCGCAGCCGATGCCGCAGCCCTTGAGGATTTCGCCGTCGATGCCGAGCTCGCCGAATTCGTTGACGATCACCGCGATGCGGCGGCCTTCGGCGTGCTGCAGGATGTGGCGCATCAGCGTGGTCTTGCCGCTGCCGAGAAAGCCCGTGACAATCGTGACGGGAAGCTTGCGTAAGGTCATGGTGGATCCTGTGTCGAAAAGAGAGTCAGGCCGAGAGCGTCACGTCGATCTCGTCGTAGCGTTTGAGGCGGTAGATCGCGGCCGACACGATCCAGCACGCGAGGAACAGGCCGATCACGACGTAGCCGAGCATCCCGAAATGCGATGCGACCATCGTCGAGAAATTCCACACGGGCCCCTGCAGCGACAGTTTATCCGCGAGCAGCGCGAGCACCTCGATGCCGCCGATCAGCGCGGCGACCAGCACCGACACGAACGTGATCGTCATGTTGTAGTAGATCTTGCGGATCGGCCGCACGTACGCCCAGCGGTACGCGCCCATCATCAGGATGCCGTCGGTCGTGTCGACGAGCGTCATGCCCGCGGTGAACAGCACCGGCAGCACCATCACCGACCAGAACGACAGGCCGCCCTGCACCTGCGTGGCCGAGATGCCGAACAGCGCGATTTCGGTCGCGGTGTCGAAGCCGAAGCCGAACAGGAAGCCGACCGGATACAGGTGCCAGCTGCGCGACACGAGGCGGAACAGCGGCCGGAACAGGCGGGCCAGCACGCCGCGCTGGTTCATCAGCATGTCGAGGTCGGCGTCGACGATCGCCTCGCCGCGGCGGGCCGCGCGAAACGTCCGGTAGACGGAGATCAGGATCAGCAGGTTGGCGGCCGCGAGCACCAGCAGGAAGAACGCCGACACGCTCGTGCTGATCACGCCGCCCCAGGTCTTCATGCTCTCGAAACGCGCGAGCGACGCCGCGGTCAGCGCGACCGCGACCGACATCACGATCACCACCGTCGAATGGCCGAGCGAGAAGAACAGGCCCGCGCCGAGCGGGCTGCGGCCCTCCTGCATCAGCTTGCGCGTGACGTTGTCGATCGCGGCGATATGGTCGGCGTCGACCGCGTGGCGCAACCCGAACACGTAGGCGAGCAGCGCGGTGCCCAGCAGCACGGGCTGGTCGCGAAACGCGACGAAGGCCCAGATCCACGCGCCGACGTTGAAGGCGACGAGCAATGAATAGATCGCGACGATTTTGCCGCGCAGCCCGGATGAGCTGTCGTTGAACAGGCGGAAGAACGAGTCGAGCATGATGCTCCTTTGCGAACGGTCGACATGATGAATGCCAACACGGCCGTCGTCGGCCCCGCCCGCGCCGCCGATCGTTCTTCGCCCCGGCCCGCGCGCGCTGCGGCTGACGGGTCGGCAAAGGAAGCGGGCAGCGTTCGGGCGTCGGGCGTGCTGCGGCCGTGGACGATGCGCCGCCTCCCCGCGGCGCTGAACCCCACGTTCTGGCCGGTATCCGGGCTGACGAACACGCCGCTTCGCCTTCCCGGATGCGCGGCATCCAGTGGCGGTCGTCCGCATGCGGCAGGCATGCGGCGAAGCGGCGCTGCATCGCGCTAAGCGCGATGCGTTCGCTTACCGTTGCGGGGGCAGCACAGGTTGGCTCGACCGCGGTGCAGCCAGGCTCCCTGTTTCCCGTTTAACTGCGCGCGCCGGAGGAGCGCGCGCGAGCACCAAAACGCGTGCGAGTGTAGGCGGCGGTGCGGGGAGCGTCAAGGCGGAACGGGCCGCCGCGGTGCGTTCGGCCCGGCCGCGGCATCGTGCCGGGGGCGCTCGCGGCGCCCGCGGAGCGGGTTCGCGCGGGCCGACCGCTGTGCTATCGTATGCGCCGCGTTCGGTGCTCGCATGCGCATTCCGCGCACGCAGTTAAACGGGAAACAGGAGGCGGAAGTCCGCCCGGCCTGTGCTGTCCCCGCAACGGTACGCCGCCCGCGCGCCGCGGTTCCCCCCGCACGCGCCCAGGCCGCCCGCGATGCCACTGCCCTTCAGCGGGCGGGAAGGCTGCGGCCTGGCAAGCGGCCAGCCCGGATACCGGCCGACGCAAGGGGCGAGCCCGCTGCTCGCCGAACGCCCGATCCGCGGGGGACGGATGGGGTGCGCTTCCCGCCCGCGTTCGCGCGGGCTTCGCCCGATCCATCATGCCTTGCCTGTCCGCCGGCCGCCGATGTGCCGCTCGCCGTCCCCTTTCCACTGCCACGACACGGTGTGCGCCGTGCCGCGTCCGATGAGCCGCGCCTGGCTCGTCGGCGCCGGCCCCGGCGACGCCGATCTGCTGACGCTGAAGGCCGTGCGCGCGATCGCCACGGCCGACGTGCTGCTCGTCGACGACCTCGTGAACCCCGACGTATTGCGCCATGCGCGCGCCGACGCGCGCATCGAGCACGTCGGCAAGCGCGGCGGCCATGCGTCGACGCCGCAGGAGGCGATCGTCGCCGCGATGCTCGCGCACCTGCGCGCGGGCCGCAGCGTCGCGCGGCTCAAGGGCGGCGATCCGTTCGTGTTCGGCCGCGGCGGCGAGGAGCTGCTCGCGCTCGGCGAGGCCGGTTTCCCGGTCGAGGTCGTGAACGGCATCACGGCCGGTATCGCGGCTCCGGCCGCGCTCGGCATTCCGGTCACGCATCGCGGCGACGCGCAGGGCGTGATCTTCGTCACGGGCCACGGCGCGGGTGCCGACGAGCCCGACTGGCGCGCGCTGGCCGCGACGCGCATGACGATCGTGATCTACATGGGCATACGCCGGCTCGACGCGATCGTGGCCGCGCTGCGCGACGGCGGCGTGCCCGGCGGCATGCCGTGCGCGGCGATCGAGAACGCGACGCGCGACGGACAGCGGCACGTGCTCGCGACGCTCGACACCGTCGTCGAACGCGTGGGCGCGACCGGTATCGGTTCGCCCGCGATCGTCGTGATCGGCCGCGTCGCGGCGCTTGCCGACGATCCGGCCGTGCGCGCGGCGCTCGGCGGCCGCGCATGATGCGCGTCGCGCTCGGCGTCGGGTTTCGCGCGGACGTGACGGCCGCGCAACTCGATGCCGCGATCCGCGCGGCGCTGAAGCACTACCCCGATGCCGAGCCGGCCGTCGTCGCGACGCTCGCCGACAAGGCGCGCGCCCGGCCGCTGCGCATGCTGTGCGCACGCCGCGGCTGGCCGCTCGTCGCGTTCGACGCGGCGCAGCTCGCGCAGTGCCCCGAACCGCCATTGAGCGGCCCGTCGGCGGCCGCGCTCGCACGTTTCGGCGTCGCGGGCGTGGCCGAACCGTGCGCGCGGCTCGCGGCGCCGCGGGGCCGGCTGCTCGGCCCCAAATCCATCCTGGGCGGCGTGACGGTCGCGCTCGCCGGCCCGCTCTGAACCCTTTGTTTCGCTTTCGACAGGACGATTCCCGATGAAGACCGATGCCGAATCCCATCAGCGGATGACCGAACGCCGCCGCGCCGGCCATGAAAAAAAGCAGGCCGCCGCCACCCAGGAAAAGGGCCTGCTGATCGTCAACACCGGCAACGGCAAGGGCAAGAGCACGGCCGCGTTCGGCATGGCCGTGCGCGTGCTCGGCCACGGCATGCGGCTCGGCGTCGTGCAGTTCATCAAGGGCGCGCTGCACACGTCCGAGCGCGACTTCCTCGGCGCGGTCGCGCAATGCGACTTCGTGACGATGGGCGACGGCTATACGTGGAACACGCAGAATCGCGACGCCGACATCGCGACCGCGCGCAAGGGCTGGGACGAGGCGCGCCGGATGATCGAAAGCGACGAGTACCGGATGGTGATCCTCGACGAGCTGAACACCGTGCTGAAGTACGAATATCTGCCGCTCGACGAAGTGCTCGCGACGCTCGTCGGGCGGCCGGATTCGGTGCACGTCGTCGTCACCGGCCGGCATGCGCCCGATGCACTGATCGATGCGGCCGACCTCGTCACCGAAATGCGGCTCGTCAAGCATCCGTACAAGGAGCAAGGCGTGAAGGCGCAGCCCGGCGTGGAGTTCTGAGCGATGCCGGCCTGCCCCGCGCTGTTCGTCAGCGCGCCCGCGTCCGACCAGGGCAAGACGTCGGTGACGGCCGGCCTCGCGCGGCTGCACCGGCGGCTCGGCCGGCGCGTGCGCGTGTTCAAGACCGGGCCGGATTTTCTCGATCCGATGTTGCTCGAACGCGCGAGCGGCGCCCCCGTGCATGCGCTCGACCTCGGCATGGTCGGGGAAGCCGGCTGCCGTGCGCTGCTCGCCGATGCCGCACGCGACGCGGACCTGATCCTGATCGAAGGCGTGATGGGATTGTTCGACGGCACGCCGAGCAGCGCCGATCTCGCGGTCGCGTTCGGCGTGCCGGTCGTCGCGGTGATTGCCGCGAAGTCGATGGCGCAGACGTTCGCGGCGATCGCGTTCGGGCTCGCGCGGTTCCGCCCCGAGGTGCCGTTTCACGGCGTGCTGGCGAACCGCGTCGGGTCGCCGCGGCACGCGGAACTGCTGCGGCAGGCGTTACCCGACGACTTGCGCTGGCTCGGCCACGTGCCGGCCGATGCGGGCATCGCGCTGCCGGAGCGGCATCTCGGCCTGCACCAGCCGGCCGACATCGACGACCTCGATGCGCGGCTCGAGCGCGCGGCCGACGTGCTCGCGCAGACGGCGCTCGCCGAATTGCCGCCCGCCGTTTCGTTCGCGGCGCCGGACGTCCGCGCCCCGCTGCCGCGTGCGCTCGCCGGCACGCGGATCGCGATCGCGCGCGATGCGGCGTTCTCGTTCATTTATCCGGCGAATCTGGCGCTGCTCGATGCGCTCGGCGCGCAGCTTCGGTTCTTTTCGCCGCTGGCCGACGAACCCGTGCCCGCCGATTGCGATGCGCTGTTCCTCCCGGGCGGCTATCCGGAACTGCATGCGGCGACGCTTGCGGCGAATGCCGTGACCGCGCGGACGATTCGCGCGCACGCGGCGGCCGGGCGGCCGATCGTCGCGGAATGCGGGGGGATGGTGTATCTGTGCGAATCGCTGACCGACGTGGACGGCGCGACGACGCCGATGCTCGGGCTGCTGGCGGGCCATGCGACGATGCAGCGCCGGTTCGCGGCGCTCGGGATGCAGCAGCTGGACCCGCGCACCGGGCCGATGCGCGGTCATACGTTTCATTATTCGCGGCTCGATACGCCGCTGGCGCCGGTGGCGATCGCTGCGCGGCCCGACGGCGCGCCCGGCAGCGGCGAAGCCGTTTATCGCTCAGGCCCGATCGTCGCGACGTACATGCACATGTACTGGCCGTCGAATCCGGAAATGGCGGCCGCGCTGTTCGGCGGCACGGCATTCTGACGCAAACCGTGGAAGGTCGCGATGTCAGTGCTTTTCGCGGCCCGGCGCTTCCGAGCGTGAAGTCCGGATCACGGTGCCGTCGGGCGAGAAATGCGCGTTGAACATCGCGTCGCCCGATACGCCGCCCTCGGCCCAGTGCCAGCTCCACACTTCTTCATGGCTCAACGCGTATTGCGCGACCTCGGTCGGCTTGCCGAGCAGTTGCCGTACGTCGTCCTTCGACATCCCCGGCACGACCTTCGCGATGTTTGCCGCCGTCAGGGCCTGCGTGATCGACACGAGCCGGCCGTCCGGCCCGAAATCGAGCATGTACGTGCTCGTGCCGTACGGGCCGCGCGGATACTCGAAGCGCTGCGAGCCGTCCTCGCCCTGCCTCACCATCTCGGGCTTGCCGGCCTGGCGCAGCACGTCCTCGGTCGTCGAGACGCCCGGCTGCAGATTGCCGAACGCCATCGGATCGGGCTTGATCGCATTCACCGCGTCAGCCACCTTCTGGTCGTCGCAACCGGCCGCCAGAACGCCGACCGCGCAGGCCGTCAGCACGGTCAAAAACTGTTTTCGCATGTCATCCACACCTGTATTCATCGAGCCGATCTGGCGTCGCGCGCAGCGTAGCACGCGGCCCGTCACGTCGATGTCAAGGAGCGTCAAATTCGCGCGCATCCCGCGCGCCCGGTTTCACGGCCGTGCTGGCGCGGTGCCGGACGGCGGCGCCCGCGTCGATGCGCCGCGGCGTCACACCAGGAACGTCTCGGCCAGCTTGACCCAGTACGATGCGCCGGTCGGCAGCGCGGCGTCGTTGAAGTCGTAACCGGGGTTGTGCACCATGCAGCCGCCCTCCCCGTCGCCGTTGCCGATGATCAGGTAGCAGCCCGGCCGCTTCTCGAGCAGGAACGCGAAATCCTCGCTGCCGGTGAGCGGCACCATTCCGTCGATCAGGTTCGCCTCGCCGACCCACTCGCGCGCGACGCCGCGTGCGAACGCGGTCATCTGCGCGTCGTTGACGAGCACCGGGTAGCGGCGCTGGTAGTCGATCGTCGCGGTCGCGCCGAACACCGCAGCCTGCGCATGAACGACTTCCTTGATGCGCGTCTCGAGCAGGTCGCGCACTTCCGGCTTCAGCGCGCGCACGGACAGGCGCATCTGCGCGCGGTCGGGAATCACGTTCGGCGCCTCGCCCGCATGGATCGCGCCCACCGTGACGATCGCCATGTCGAGCGGCGACACGTTGCGCGACACGATCGTCTGCAGCGCAACGACGATCTGCGCGCACACGACGACCGGGTCGATCGCCCTGTGCGGCACCGCGCCGTGGCCGCCGCGCCCCTGCACGTCGACGATCACGGTATCCGACGACGCCATGAACGGCCCCGGCAGGAAGCCGAACTTGCCCGTCGGGAAGCCCGGCATGTTGTGCATCGCGAAGATCGCGTCGCACGGAAACTGCTCGAACAGCCCGTCGTCGAGCATTTTCTTCGCGCCGCCGAGCCCTTCCTCGGCCGGCTGGAAAATCAGGTTCAGCGTGCCGGAAAAGCGGCGCTCGCGCGCCAGGTGCTTCGCGGCCGCGAGCAGCATCGCCGTGTGGCCGTCGTGGCCGCACGCGTGCATCTTGCCGGGGATCGTGCTCTGGTACGGCAGGCCGGTCGATTCGTGGATCGGCAGCGCGTCCATGTCGGCGCGCAAACCGAGCCGCTGCGTGCCGTTGCCGACCTTCAGCTGCGCGACGACGCCCGTGCCGCCGAGCCCGCGATGCACCGTATAGCCCCACGCCTGCAACTGCCCGGCGACGAGGTCGCTCGTCGCGAATTCCTCGAAACCCAGCTCGGGGTGGGCATGAATGCGGTGCCGGATCTCGATCATTTCGTCGGCGAGGCCTGCGGGGATCACGCTGTGCGTCACGGTGTCGTCTCCTGGGTTCCGTGGGGAAGGTGCAGGCAAGGATAGTCGGTTGAGCAGCAACCGGACAGACAGAAAGTCGTCACGGCGGCAACCAGGAGTTGCCTGTCGATCGTCGTGGCGCGCGACGAATGCGCGACGGATCGTACGGCGGAAGGAAACCGGCCATTCGGGCGACTGCCGCCTGCGGTCGGGATTCGCGACACTGCGTGTTCCGTCTCGATTTTTCAGGTGGGAGGGCGTGTTGGTTGCCGTTCGTCATTCCGGAATAATTCCGTCACATCAACTGGTTGAGCATCTTTGTTCATTTTTTGACGGCCGTACATTTTTTGTGTACGCTCGTGAAAAAGTGAACAGGCGATCCACCCCGATGCCCAAGAACGCCACCCTGCCGATCTCGGAACAGCACGTGCTCGACGAAGCCTGTGCCGCGTTCGGACGCGCGACCCGGCGCTTCGACGCCCGGCCCGTGCGCGTGCCGGCTGCATACAACGCGCATGCCGACGCGATGATCCGCTTCGGCATTGCCGGGCAAACATTCGAGATGCCGGTGGCGGTGAGCGTCGGCGTCGAATCGCTGCACGGCGCGCTCGCCGCGTTACGCCGCCGCGCGCCTCTCACGTCCGCCGAGCGGCCGCTGATGCTGGTCGCGCCGTACTTTTCGGCCGACCTGGCCGCCCGCCTGATCGAGCACGACATCCCGTTCATCGATACCGCCGGCAACGCATGCCTGATCCAGCCGGAGGCGACCGTGATGATCTCCGGCCGGCCGAAACCTGCACGCACGCCACGCCGGCAGGCATCGCGCGCGACGACGCCCAAGGGGCTCGCCGTGATGTTCGCGCTCGCGACACAGCCGAGCCTCGTCACGCAACCGCTCCGCGCGATCGCCGCCGCGTCGGGCGTCGCGCTCGGCACGGTCAATCTCGCGATGGACGATCTGATCGCACGCGGCCTCATCGCGCAGCGGCGCAACGGCGCGCGCGCGTTTACCGACTGGTCGCGCTTCGTGCAGGAATGGGTCGCGCTGTACCCGAGCCGCCTGCGCGCGAAATTGCCGAGCCGGCGGTTTGCCGCGCTCGCGCCCGACTGGTGGCGCGGTTTCGATTTCGCGGCATTCGACGCGCGGCTCGGCGGCGAACCCGCGGCCGACCTGCTGACGCACGACCTGAAGCCGGCCGCGGTCACCGTCTATACGCACGGCGCGGTGTCGAACCGCCTGCTGCTCCAGGCGCGCCTGCGCCCGGACGAGCGCGGCGACGTCGAGCTGCTCGAAGCATTCTGGCCACCGTCGCCGGCGCTCGACTGGCGCGAGCAGGACGTGCCGCTCGTGCCGCCGCTGCTGATCTACGCGGATCTCGTCTCGTCCGGAGACAGCCGCAATCTTGCCGCCGCCGAACACATCCATGACCGATACCTCGCCCACCCGCCCGCTTGAAGTCGACGCGCGCCGGCCGCTCGAACCGGCGGCGGTCGCGTTGCTGCAGGCGGTCCGTACGGCTTGCGCGCAGCTCGACGCGGCATTCGTCGTCGCCGGCGCAACCGCGCGCGACATCCTGATGTGGCATGTCCACGGCATCCGGCCGGTGCGCGCGACGCGGGACGTCGACGTCGCCGTGTGCGCGGTGAGCTGGCCGTTTCACGAACGGCTCGTCGATGCGCTCGTCGCGACGGAGCAATTCGCACGCGCGCCGAAGCATCAGCAGAAACTGCTGTTCGACAGCGGCACGCAAGGCTTTCGCACGGAGCTCGATCTCGTGCCGTTCGGGCCGCTCGAGGCCCCCCCCGGCGAAATCGCATGGCCACCGGGCGGCGATTTCGTGCTGAACGTGCTGGGCTTCCAGGAAGCGGTCGATACGGCGCTGGTCGTGTCGATCGCGGCCGACATCGCGGTGCCGGTGGCCAGCCTGCCGGCCCTGACGCTGTTGAAGTTGCTCGCGTGGAAGGACCGGCGCGCACGCCAGAACAGCGACGCGTACGACCTGCTGTTCCTGCTCACGCATTTTCACGACGCGGGTAATCGCGAGCGCATCTGGGACGTCGCGCCCGACCTGCTCGAGCAGCACGGTTTCCAGCCCGAGCTGGCCGCGGCCGCGCTGCTGGCGCGCGACGCAAGGCGGATTGCTTCGCCGCACACGCGCGATGCGATCCGCGCGCTGTTATCCGACGCGGCGATCTACGCGACGCTCCGGCAGGATCTGCAGGCCCGCGCGTTCGCGCTGCTGCCGGGCGAATTCAACGATGACGCCGACCGGTATCTCGACGCGTTCCGCGACGCTTTTCTCATCGATTCGCCCGTTCCCCGGACGTGACGTGCGGCCGCGCGACAAACGCCGTCACGCGTTCCGCATGCTTCGTCACGGCAACCGGAACGTGTCGAAGAATGTATCGCGCTCCATCACGGTGAGCGCCGCGCGCTTGTGCGGGAAGTCGAACTCCTTCAGCGTGTAGAACCCGAGCCGGTGCATGTACGCGATATGCCGCACGTGATCGACGCGCGGCTCGCCGACGAGCCGCTGCGTGCGCGGTTCGTCGACGAACATGTAGTGCAGCACCCCGCTCCACCACGCATGCAGCTTGCCCGCGCTCTGGAAGCGCGAGTCGCCGATCAGCAGATGCAGCCCGCGATCGAAGTCATGCGCGTCGTAGAACGGTGCGAGGCGGTCCTCCTTCGCCCAGTAGAACTCGAAATAGCCGAACGGCGTATCGTCGAAATAGCCGATCATCGGATGCATGTGCGGATCGGCGAGCCGCTCCGCGAGATAGGCGGCGTGCTCGTCGAGCGTGCCGCGCTGATCCCAGAAATGCGCGACGCGATCGAGGTTCATCCAGTCGCTGAACAACTGCGCATGCGCATCGATGTCGACGGTGCGCAGGCTGAACGTCATCCCGACCTGCGGCATGTAGCGCGCATAGATCTCGCCGGCCGGCGACGGCGGCCGCACCGGATGCCGATGGCCGTTCGTGAGCGTGTAGCGCAGCGGCATCCCGCCCGATGCGGGCGCCTTCAGCCACGGCCGCGGGTTCTGCCAGAACGTCGCGCGCGATGCGGTGAGGCGCAAGCGGTCGCCCACGATCCGTGCGTCGTCGATCACGCCGTCGCGCACCGCGCGCGCGACGTACGACGCGATAGCCTCCGGATCGGCGCCGCCGTGCGGCACCGACACCGTCGCCGCATCGTGCCGCGTGTCCGTATTGAACAGCGCGACGAACTCCGCCAGCAGCGCGGCCGGCGCATCGTCGGGCCGCCACGCGTCGAGCGTGCGCTCGGCGGCGGGCGGCTCCTGCCCGTGCGCAGCGCCGTCGAGCGCCGCGGCCACCTCGCCTTCGACGGCGTCCGCTTCCTTGTCGGCCGGTTTCGTCAGCGTGTCTTCCATCACAGTGCTCCCGCGTCGTGGCGATCGGCGAGGATGTGCAGCCCCCGCTCGAGCGCCGGAAACAGGCTGCGCTGGAAGTTGTTCCAGCGCAGTTCGAGAATCGTGTCGTCCGGCGCGATCGGCGTGTCGAGCACGTCGCAGATCACTTCACCGGAATCGATGCCGTTGTCGACGTAGTGAAACGATGCGCCCGTCATCGTCACGGGTTCGACGCGCGAGGTCGTGCCGCTCGCCCAGTCGACCCGTTCGCCGCGCGCGCCGTGCAGCGCGTCGAGCGTCGCCCATGCGCCGCGCCGCTGGTACGGCGAATCGTCGGCCGTGATGCCGGGGTGGATGTTCGCGATGCGGCGATGAAAGCGCACGCCGGGACGCACGAGCTCGTCGAGGATCACGAGCAGCCCGTCGAGCACGACCACGTCGGCGTCGAGTTCGAGCAGGCGTTCGAGCAGGCGGCGCTCGAACGCCTGCTTGCCCGTCACGCGCTCGCGCGCATCGCGCGGCAGCCGGCGGTACGTCGACGCAATCGTGCAGAACAGTTCGTCGACCGGCCTGCCCTGCACGGTCAGCCCGTCGGGCAGGATCCATGGTCGGCCGGGCGTGCGTGCGAAGCCGTAGTCGGCGACCTTCGCGCGATCGGCCGGCGAGCCTTCGTCGTCGTCGACGATCACGCCTTGGAGCGCATAGCGTTCGCCGAGCGGCGAGTCGTTCAGACGCTCGACGAGGAATTCGAGCGGCGCCTTCATGTAGCGCGTGCCGCCCTGGTAAGCGACCGGCTGGCCGGCGCGATCGGCCGCGCCGTTGCGCAGCGACTGGATGTAGACGAGATTTTTCTTCGGCATGGAGGCGTCGTGGAAAAAGCGGACGACGGCGCCGCGGCCCGCCCGCGCCGGCCCGAAGGCCGGCCGGCGCGCCACGGCGCGCGGCGTCACCAGTTGTATTTCGCGGTGGCGATCACCGTGCGGTCGGTCCCGAAAACGCAGACGCTCGTCGACTGGCAACCGCTGATGTAGTGGCGGTTGAACAGGTTCGTCCCGTTCACGGCAAAGCGCCAGTTGCGCGTGTCGTAATGCACGCCCGCGTCGAACAGCGTGTAGCTCGATACCGTCAGCGAGTTGTCCGCCGCACCGGCCGACGCACTCTGGTAGCGCACGCCGCCGCCCAGGCCGAAGCCCGTGAGCGGCCCCGTGTGCCACGTCCAGTCCGCCCACAGCGACGCCATCTGGCGCGGCCGCGGAATGTCGACCGGCCAGTTGTTCAGCGACGCGTCGTTGGCCTTCACGTTCTTCACGTCCTGGTAGACGTAGGACGCGATCAGCGACAGGTTCCGCGTGAGCTTGCCGGTCGCGTTCAGCTCGATCCCGCGCGAACGCACTTCACCGGTCTGGACCGAGGTCGTGCCGGACGGATCGAGATTGAGCGGCGTCGACGTGAGCACGTTGGTCTGGTTGATCTGGTAGATCGCCGCGCTCAGCATCAGGTTCTTGCCGGGCGGCTGCCAGCGCAGGCCGGCCTCGATCTGCTTGCCGCGCGTCGGCTGCGGCAGCCCGCCGCCATACAGGTTCACGCCGATCAGCGGGTTGAACGACGTCGCGTAGCTGACGTACGGCGACAGCCCGTAGTCGCCCTGGTACGTGAGGCCCACGCGGCCGGTGAACGCCGTGACGTCGGCCTTCGACTGCGTGCCGCCCGCGCGGTCGTCCATCCGCTGGTTGACCCAGTCCTCGCGGCCGCCGAGCGTCAGCGTCCAGCGGTTCCACTTGACCTGGTCCTGCACGTACAGCCCGAACGTGTTCATCGTCGTGTACGTGTTGGTGCGATACGTGGTGTTCGGCGGCGAGAACACGGACAGCGTCACCGGCGTATAGACCGGGTTGTAGATGTTCAGCGTCGACGCGGCGGCCAGCCATTCGCTGTCGGTCGCGGTCTGCCGGTTGTACTGGAAGCCGAGCAGCAGCGTGTGCTCGAGCGGCCCCGTGCCGAAGCGGCCCTGCAGGTTGTTGTCGATGTCGAAGCGGCTGTAGTTCGTCTGGAACACGCCGGCCCAGCGGTTGATGTCGGTCAGGCTGCCGTCGGCGAAGCCCGCGCCGAACACCGAGCCGTTGTCGAGCGACAGGTGCATCCAGCGCACGTTCTGGCGGAACGTCCACATCGGATTCAGGTTCCGCTCGAACTGGTAGCCGAGCGACCACTGCTTCTTGCGGTAATAGTTGAAATCCGGGTCGCCGCCGTAGACGTCCTTGTCGAGCTGCCCGTTCGGGTTCGGCAGCACCGTGCCTTGCGCCGGCAGGAAGTTCGACGAGATGTCGCCCCAGTCCTGCAGGTACGTGGCGGACAGCGTCAGCGACGTATCCGCGTCCGGGCGCCAGCGGAACGACGGTGCGAGCGCGACGCGCTGGTCGTTGTTCGGGCCGGTCAGCGCGTTGCCGTCGCGGGCGACGCCGACGAACCGGTACGCGTACTTGCCGTCCGCGTCGAGCTTGTCGCCGACGTCGATCATGAACTGCTTGCGCGCGTAGTTGCCGAACTGCACGCCGGCTTCGCGCACGCGCTCGCCGTCGGCCGTCTTGGTCTGCACGTCGATGATCGCGCCCGGGTCGCCGGCACCGTACAGCACCGACGTCGGCCCGCGCAGCACGGTGATGCTGTCGATCATGTACGGATCGACGCGCCAGCTCGACAGGTTCAGCGTGTTCGGCACCTGCAGGCCGTTCACGTACGCGGTCGGCGTGAAGCCGCGCAGCGCCGCGTACCAGTCGGAGCGGTTGTCCGAGCCGTACGACGAGAAGCCCGGCACGTAGCGCAGCGCCGCGTTCACGTCGGTCGCGCCGGTCATCTCGATCTGCTGCGCGGTGACGACGTTGATCGTCTGCGGAATCTCGTTCAGCGCGGTATCGGTCTTGGTGCCGGTCCTGCTGCGCTTCGCGACGAGCCCGACCGTGCCGTCGCCTTCCGAGCCCGCGTTGACGTTGATCGCCGGCAGCGTGCCGGATGTCGAGCCGTTCTGCGCGCCGGCCGATGCGCCGACCGCCGCACCGTTCTGCGCATTGCCGCCCGACGCCGCGGCGCCTGCGTTCACGGCCGGCGCCGTCTGGGCATATGCGTGCCCTGCCGCCATCCCGAACGCCACGCTCGCCGCGGCTGCGATCGCACGCACACGCGTGCCTGTTGCCCACTCCATCTTTCTCTGCTCCACTTTCTTGATGCGGTCTCCGACCGCGCCTTTGTCAATGAGCGAAAGCCATGCGGCCCGCGCTCGCCCCGTCTTGATGTCGTTGTTCATGCAGTGCCCGGGCCGCGCCATCGTCATGGGCGGGCGCGATCCCTTCCTCGAGCGACGCGCAGATCTCGTCCGCGCGGCGCGCCAGGACCGACAGCAGCGTGTCGGACAGGCCGTGGCTGTCTTCGCAGCAGCCTTGCAGATAGATGCGCGGCGCGAAGTGCGCGGGCGTCGCGAGCAGGTAGTCGCGCGTGACGTCGCCGCGCGTGAGCGCATCGCCCAGATGCGGCGCGAGCCCTTCGAGCAGCGCCGAATGCGTGTCGCGCCGGTAGCCGGTCGCGAGCACGAGCGCGTCGAACCGTTCGACGCGCGTCGCGCCGTTCATCCGGTCGCGCAGCGTCAGCTCGATGCGGCCGTCGCCGGCGCGCACCGCGGCCTCGATCGCGCTGTTCGCGAGCAGCGCGTGGCGCGGCGTGCCGTCGATGCGCTGCAGGTACAGCATTTCGTAGATCTGCTCGATCAGCGGCCGATCGACCACCGCGTAGTTGGTGTCGCGATAGCGCTCGAGCAGCGCGCGGCGCGCGTCGTGCGGCTGCGCGTAGACGACGTCGGTGAATTCGGGGCTGAAGATCTCGTTGACGAACGGGCTGTCGTCGGCCGGTTTCAATGCGCCCGCGCGCATCACGAGGCTCGCGTCGACGTGCGGGAAACGGCGCGCGAGATCGATGAACACCTCGGCCGCGCTCTGCCCCGCGCCGATCACCGCGACGCGGCGGCGCTCGCCGTCCGGCGCGGCGACCAGCCGGTCGATATCGGTCAGGTACGACGACGAATGGATCACGCGATCGCGGCCGAGCGCGGCGAACGCGTCCGGCACCGCCGGCGTGCCGCCGACGCCGACCGACAGCGCACGCGTCACGCGCTGGCGCTCGCGGCCGGCCGCGTCGCGCGACAGCACGCGCAGCGCGTCGATCCGCGCGCCGTCGCCGCGCACGGGCTCGATCGCCGTGACGGTTTCGCTGTAATGGACGTGCTCGTCGAAGGCGTCGGCGACCCAGCTCAGGTAGTCGTGGAATTCGACGCGGGTCGGATAGAAGTTCTTCAGGTTGACGAATTCGTTCAGCCGGCCGCGTTCGAACAGGTAGTTGATGAACGTGTAGCGGCTTTTCGGATCGCGCATCGTGACGAGATCCTTCAGAAACGAGATCTGCATCCGGCAGTCGTCGAGCAGCATGCCGCGATGCCAGCCGAATTCCGGCTGGCGTTCGACGAAGCAATGCGCGAACGGACGCGCGCCGTTGCGTTCCGCGAGGCGCACGGCCAGCGCCAGGTTCGACGGCCCGAAGCCGACGCCGATCAGGTCGAATACGGTTTCTCTCTGCATGTCTCTCAGCTCCCTTGTCGGTGAATCCGGCCCGTCAGACGTGACGGCCGGAGAAGAAGGTCTCGCGCAGCGTGCGCATCCACAGCGGCTGCCCGTCGGCGAGCGCCAGGCGGCGCTGCCGCGCGAAGCCGTGCCGCGCGAGGGTGTCGACGACCCGCGCGCGGCCGGCCGGGACCGCGCAGCCGACCGCTTCGGTGCGCGAATCGTCGAGAAACAGGTAATGCACGACCGACGGCAGCCAGCCCGCCACGCAATGCGGGCCGCGCCAGCGCGATGCGCCGACCAGCATCCGCAGCCCGCGGTCGTAATCGCGCGCGCCGACGTGCGGCGCGAGCGGGTCTTCCTTCAGCCAGAACGCCTCGACGTACGCGAACGGTTCGCCGTCGAAGCAGCAGACGAGCGGGCTCACGTGCGGATCGGCATCGGGCGCCGTGCCGTCCACGCCGGGTTGCGTGCCCGGCCAGCCGTCGCGCACGCGCGGCTCGTCGAACCAGTGCGCCAGGCGCGCGGCGTCCTCGCCCGGCTGCCAGCCGCGCAGCGTGAAGCGCACGCCGAGCGCAGGCAGGTCGCGGGCATACACGTCGCCGCGCGGTGCGGGCGGCCGGCGCGGATGCCGCCGGCCGTCGGTCAGCATCGGCAGCGTCGCGCATGGCAGCGGCGTGCCGACGCGCCACAGATCGGCCTGCTGCGCCCAGCCTTCGCGCATGCACAGGCCGCCGTCGGCGAGCACGCCGCTCGCGCGAAGCGCGTCGAGCGCGACCGCCGGCCACGCGGCCGGGTCGAGCCGGATCGCCGCACGGCGCGCGTCGTCGGAAAACGCGGCGGCGAGCGCGGCCAGCAACGCGCGACGCTGGTCGCCCGGCGCCGCGCGATGGTTGTACGCGACGAGGCGCAGCGTGCCGTCGTCCGCGAGCTGCGCGCGCAGCAGCTGCGCGCCGATGCCGTCGCCGTGCGCGACGCGGATCTCCGCGTCGTCGCGCGCGGCGAACAGGCCGTCCGCGAACGCGAGGCGGCACGTGTCCGGCATCGTGAATCCGTCCGGACGCACTTCAGCCAGCATCGCGCACCTCCTGCTCCGTTTCGGCCGACGCATCGAGATGCGCACCGAGCGCCGCGAGCGTCGGCGACGCGAGTACGTCGGCCACCGTCAGCGCGTGCCCGGCGCGGCCGGCCGCGTCGACGAAGCGCACGACGTCGAACGACGTCGCGCCGGCTTCGAACAGATCGGCATCGGGCGGGGGCGCGGCCGTCGCGAACGTGTCCGACCACAGTGCGGCGAGCGCGGCTGCGGCGTCCGGCGCGCGCGATGCCGCCGTGACGCGCGTCGCCGCGCTGCCGGCCGGTGCGACTGCGACCGCCGCCGACGCGGCGAACAACGCGTCGGGCGCGCCGAGCGCCGCTTCCGGCGCACCGGCGAAACGCGCGACTTCGTCGTGATAGAGGTCGACGAGCGCATCGACGAAAGCGCCGTCGAGCAGTTCGTCCGCATACGAGAACGCGGCGCTCACGCGGCCGTCCGGATGCTCGACGACGTCCAGCTCGAGCGTGAACACGACGCGATGACGCACGTCGTCGAACCCGGCGAGCGCCAGGCCGGCCCAGTCGCGCGCGGCGGCGCCGGTCGGACGCAGGTAGTTGAACATCACCTGGAACAGCGGATTGGCGTTTGCGGCACGCGGCGCGCGCAGCGCGGCGACGACGTCGGCGAACGGCACGTCGGCATGCGCATATGCGGCGAGCGCCGTATCGCGCACCTGCGCGAGCACGTCCGAACGGCACGCTGACGTGTCGAGCCGCGTGCGCACGACCACGGAATTGATGAAGAGACCGAGCGCATCGCGCGCGGCATCGCCCGTCAGCTCGCGCGTCGACGCCAGCACGCCGACCGGCTGATCGGCCGCACCGGTCACGCGGAACAGCGCGGTGTTGAGCGCCGCGTGCAGCAGCATCGGCAGCGTCGCGTGCGCGGCGGACGCGGCGGCGCGCGCGGCACGGATCAGCGATGCGTCGAATTCGAACGCGACGCGCGCCGCACGCCATTGCGGGGCGGCCGGCGCGTTTGCGCGCTGCGGCAGTATGGGCGGCGGTAGATCGGCCAGCGCGTCGCGCCAGTACGCGACGCGGGCCGGGTGGCACGGCGCGGGCAGCGCGAGCGACGTGTCGTGAGGCGGTGTCGATACCGATTCCGCTTCGCCGCGCACGAACGCGACATAGCTCGCGCGCACCGCGTCGAGCCACAGCTCGATCGATTCGCCATCCGAAACGATGTGATGGATCGTCACCGACAGCACGTGATCGTCCGCGCCGAGCCGCAGCACGCGTGCGCGCCACAACGGCGCATCGGCCGCGAGATCGAACGGTGCGAGCGCGTCGGCATCGGTCAGCGCCGCCGCGCGGGCGAGCGCGTCGGATTGCGCCGACAGATCGATGACCGGCATTTCGATGGAAACGTCTGCATCGATCCGCTGGCCCGGCAGCATGCCGTCGCGCGCGACGAGCCGCGTGCGCAGCGCCGGATGAGCGGCCGCCGCGGCCGAAAACGCCGCGTGCAGCGCATCGACGTCGAGCGGACCGCGCACGCGCAGCGCGACCGGAATGGTGTACGCGGCGCTGTCCGGCTGCGCGCGCCACAGGAACCACAGGCCGAGCTGCGCGGGCGACAGCGGCCATACGCCGTGCGCATCGGGTTTGACCACCGCGACGCCCGGCGCCGCGGCACCGGCGTGCGCGGCGCGCGGCGCGTCGGCGATCTGGCGCGCGTATTGCGCGAGCACCGGCGCTTCGAACAGCGCGCGCACCGGCACGTCGCGGCCGAGCCGCTCGGCGACGCGCGTCGCGACGCGCACCGCCGCCAGCGAATGGCCGCCGAGTTCGAAGAAGTGATCGCCGCGACCGACGCGCTCGACGTTCAGCACGTCGCGCCAGATCGCCGCGAGCGCGGTTTCGTCGCCGTCGTGCGGCGCTTCGTATGCGCGTTCGACGCGCACCGGCGCCGGCAACCGTGCACGGTCGACCTTGCTGTTCGCGTTGCGCGGCAGCGCGTCGAGCACGATCAGTTGCGCGGGCACCATGTAGTCGGGCAGCGTGCGGCGCAGATGCGCGTCGAGCGTCGCGGCCTCGACCGGTTGCGCGGCCGCCTGCGCGTCGGCGGTCAGTTCGACGTAGGCGACGAGCTGCGCCTGCGCACCCTGCCCGTGCACGACCGCGCACGCTTCGCGCACCGCATCGTGCGCGGCCAGCTGCGCCTCGATCTCGCCGAGCTCGATGCGCAGCCCGCGCAGCTTCACTTGATGATCGACGCGGCCGATGAAGTCGAACACGCCGTCCGCGCGACGCCGCACGAGATCGCCCGTGCGGTACAGGCGCGCGCCCGGCACGCCGTACGGATCGGGCACGAAGCGCTCGGCCGTCAGCGCGGGACGATCGAGATAGCCGCGCGCGACGCCGATCCCCTCGCCGCCCAGGTACAGCTCGCCGATTACGCCGACCGGCAGCGGATGCAGCCGCGCGTCGAGCACGTGCGCGGTGCGCGCGCCGACCAGCGTGCCGATCGGCAGATACGCGGCGTCGCCCAGCTTCGCGAGATCGTCGCCCGGGCGGAACATCCACAGCGTCGGCGTGATCACGGTTTCGGTCGGGCCGTAGCCGTTGACCACGCGCACGTTCGGCATCGCGCGGCGCAGCATCGCGAACGCTTCGCGCGACGTGGCTTCGCCGCCGACGGTCAGCGAGCGCAGCGTCGGCGGCGCGCCGTGCGCGAGCGCCCATTCGGCGAGCTGCGCGGCGCAGCCGGGCGGCACGTAGGTCATCGTCACGCCGTCGCGGATCATCATCGCGCAGGTTTGCGCGGGCGGCCACAGCACGTCGGCCGTCACCGACACGGCAGCGCCCGACAGGTATTGCGAAAACCAGCCTTCGTGCGCGCCGTCGAAGTTGACCGACTGGAACAGCAGGAACACGTCGTTCTCGCCCGCGCCGTAGCGCTCGGCGATCGCCACGCAATGCCGCGCGAACGCCGCGTGATCGACGATCACGCCCTTCGGCTTGCCGGTCGAGCCCGACGTGTAGATCGCGTAGGCCGCATGGCCGGGCAGCACGTCCGGCAGCGCGACGTCCGCGGCTTCGTCGAGTGTGTCGACTTCGTCCGCGCGCCAGACGCGCAGCGCCGGCAGCTCGGGCAGCGATGCGGCGCTCGCGCCGTCGGTCAGCACGTGCGCGATGCCCGCATCGCCGACGATCTGCGCGAGGCGTTCGCGCGGATGGGCCGGATCGAGCGGCACGAACGCGGCGCCGGACTTCAGCACCGCGATCAGCGCGACCAGCAGGTCGACCGAGCGCTGCAGCGCAACGCCGACGCGCATTTCAGGCCGCACGCCGGCCGCGACGAGGTTGCGCGCGATGCGTGCCGCGCGCGCGTCGACCTCGCCGCGCGTCAGCGCGCGATCGACGTCGGCGACACCGCGTGCGTCGGGCCGTGCCCGCGCATGCGCGGCGATGCGCGCGTGCACGGGGACGAACGGTTCGGCTTCGGCCGCACCCGCCGGCGCGTTCCACGCGAACAGTTGCGCGCGCTCGTCGGCCGGCAGCCAGTCGAGATCGCCGACCGGCACGTCGGGGCGCGCGAGCGCATCGCCGAGCAGCGTGACGAAGCGCGCGGCCAGCCGCGCGATTGCGTCGCCGTCGAACAGGTCGAGCGCATGGATGAACGCGGCGTCGAACGTGCCGTCGGGCGTCGCCTCGACGGAAAGCGTCAGGTCGAATTTCGCGGACGGCGTGCCGGACGGCAGCAAGGTTGCCGATGCCGCGCCCAGCGCCGGCAGCGCGCGACGCTCGCCGTATGCGGCCATCACCTGGAACAGCGGATGATGGCTCGCGCTGCGCGGCACGCCGAGCGCGTCGACGACCTGCTCGAACGGCACGTCCTGGTGCATCTGCGCATCGACGAGCGCGCGCTGCGTGCGTGCGACCAGCGACGAGAAATCGCCGTGCGCGGGCACGTCCACATCGATCGCGAGCGTGTTGACGAAGAAGCCGATCAGGCCGGTCGTTTCCGCGCGTTCGCGGTTCGCGGCCGGCACGCCGACGCAGATCCGCGCATCGCCGGTCGCACGCGCGAGCAGCGCATCGAGCGCCGCGAGCAGCACCGCGAACGGCGTCGCGCCCGACGCGGCCGCGAACGCGCGCAGCCGCGCACCGATGCGCGCGTCGAGCGAAAACACGTGACGTGCACCGCGCGCGCTGCGGCGCGCGGGCCGCGCGGCCGCGCCGGGCAGCGTCAGCACGCCGCGCTGCGGGTCGAGCCGCTCGCGCCAGAACGCCAGCTGCCGATCGCGCTCGCCCGCATCGAGCCAGCGGCGCTGCCACAGCGCATAGTCCGCGTACTGGATCGGCAGCGGCCCGAGCGGCACCGGCTCTCCCGATGTATACGCGCGATAGAACGCCGCGAGTTCGAACAGCATCACGTCCGACGACCAGCCATCCGACACGATGTGATGAACGGTCAGCGCGAGCCAGTGATGCGTCGCGTCGAAGCGGATCAGGTGTGCGCGCACGAGCGGTGCCGCGCCGAGATCGAACGCGGCGGCTTCATCGGCCATCGCGACGCTCTCGGCGCGCGCGACGCGCTGCGCGTCGGGCAACGCTTCGAGATCGGTCTCGCGCCACGGGCAGCGCAGCGGCGGATGGATCGCCTGCGCGACGCCGTCCTCCGTTTCGTCGAAGGTCGTGCGCAGCGCTTCATGGCGCGCGATCAGCGCATCGCACGCAAGCCGCAGCGCATGCGCGTCGAGCGGACCCGTCAGCGCGAGCCGTTCGGTGACGTGATAGGCGTCCGGCGCGTCGATCAAGCGCGCGTGCAGCCACAGCCGCGTCTGCGCGAACGATGCCGGCACGCGCTCGGAGCGCGGCGTGCGCGGCGGGATCGGCAGCATGCGGAAATCGATGCCGGCCGCGCCGAGCTTGTCGATGAACACCGCGCGCTGCGCGTCGGGTAATTGCGCGAAGCGCGTCGCGAGCGCGAGCCAGTCGGGTTGAGCCTTCGTCATCCGTCGTCCTTATTGGGTTTCCAGTTCGCCGAGCAGCGCATCGATCGCGCTCGCCGCGTCGGTCTCGCCGCGTGCCGCGCAGGCCGCGTCGATCGCGTCCGCGCAGCGTGCGAGCGTGCGGGTGTCGAACAGCGTGCGCAGCGGCAGCGCGAGGCCCCAGTGCAGGTTCGCCTGCGCATGCGCTTGCGTCGCGAGCAGCGAGTGGCCGCCGAGCTGGAAGAAATCGTCGTCGCGGCCGATCGCGTCCACGTGCAGCACGCGCTGCCAGATCGCCGCGAGCGCGCGCTGCGTGTCGGTCGCGAGTTCGACGGCCGCGGCCGCTTCGCGCACCGGCGCGGGCAGCGCATGGCGGTCGCACTTGCCGTTCGGCGTGACTGGCAGCGCGTCGAGTTCGATCAGCTGCGACGGCACCATGTAGGCCGGCAACTGTGCGCGCAGCGAATCCAGCAAGGCGGCACGGTCGAGCGGCCCCGCGTCGCCACATGCGACGTAGCCGATCAGCTGCGCGTCGCGCACGATCACGACCGCGTCGTGCACGCCGGGCGCCGCGCGCAGCAGCGCCTCGATCTCGCCCGGCTCGATCCGCTGGCCGCGCAGCTTCACCTGCGTATCGACGCGGCCGAGGTAATCGAGCGCGCCATCGGCGCGACGCCGTGCGAGGTCGCCGGTGCGATACATCCGGGCGCCCGGCACGAACGGATCGGGCAGGAAACGCTCGGCCGTCAGCCCCGGGCGGCCGAGATAGCCGCGCGCGAGGCCCGCGCCCGCCAGATACAGTTCGCCGGTCGCGCCGGCCGGCACGGGCTGCCAGGCCGCATCGAGCACGTGCAGCTGCAGGTTCGCGATCGGATGGCCGATCGGCACCGCGACGGCGCCGGCGTCGTCGGGGCCGCAGGTCCAGTGCGACACGTCGATGGCGGCTTCCGTCGGCCCGTACAGGTTCACGAGCGTCGCGTTCGGCACGAGGCGCGCGACCTTCGCGACGAGTTCGGGCGCGAGCGCCTCGCCGCTCGCGACGATCAGGCGCACGCTGTCGCATTGCGCGGCGGCGGAAAAATCGTCGAGATACGCGGCGAACGCGGCCAGCATCGACGGCACGAAGTGCAGCACCGTCACGCCGTGCGCATGGATCGCCGCCGCGAGGCGGGCCGGATCGCGGTGGTCGCCGGGGGCGGCGATCGCGAGCTTCGCGCCGGTCGCGAGCGGCCACACGAATTCCCACACCGACACGTCGAAGCCGAACGGCGTCTTGTGCAGCACGACGTCGTCGCGCGTCAGCCGGTACGCGTGCTGCATCCACGCGATGCGGTTCGCGAGCGCGCCGTGCGAGTTGCCGGCGCCCTTCGGCTTGCCGGTCGAGCCGGACGTATAGATCAGGTAGGCGAGCTGTGCGTCGTCGATGTCGGTTGCACAGTCGGCGGCGGCGGCGTCCACTTCGCCTGCCTCGTCCGCGAGCAGATCGGTCACCGTCAGCAGTTGCGTCGTCGCGTCGTCGCCGAGCGCGGCCTCGACCTGCTCGCGCAGATGCGCCTGCGTGATCGCGACCGCGGGCCGCGCGTCGCGCAGCAGGTACGCGATACGCTCGGCCGGATAGTCGGGATCGACCGGCAGGTACGCGGCGCCGGCCTTCAGCACGCCGACGAGCGCCGTCACCATGTCGAACGAACGCTCGACGCACAGCGCAACCGGCGTGTCCGGCCGCACGCCGCGCCGGCGCAATGCGGCGGCGACGCGCGTCGTGTTCAGGTCGAGCTCGCGATAGGTCGCGCGCTGCACGCCACCATGCGCATCCGCGTATTCGAGCGCGATCGCGTCGGGCGTCGCCCGCGCGGCGGCCGCGAATTGCAGATGCAGCGGTTTGCGTTGCGCGTCCGGCCACGTCCGCGCGGTGTCCTGCGCGCGCGCCAGTGCGTCGCGCGTCGCGTCGTCGGCGATCGACAGCGTGCCGAGCAGCGCGTCCGGCGTGCGGGCCAGCGCATCGAGCGCGCACGCGAACGCGCGGTGCCAGCGTTCGACCTGGTGCGTATCCACGCGCGCGGTGTCGTAGCCGTAGTCGATCGTCAGTTCGGCGCCGCTCTCGATCACGAGCGTCAGCGCGAAGTCGGTCGACTCGATGCTGCGCACGCCGCTCAGTGCGAGCGCGCGCGGATCGGCGTCGCGCGCCGTGTCGTCGACGGGATAGTTCTCGAACACGACCAGCGTGTCGAACAGTGCGCCGCCGGCGCCGCGTGCCCAGCGCTGGATGTCGGCGAGCGGCGTGTGCGCATGCTCGGCCGCAGCCGCGTTTTCGCGCTGCAGCGCCTGCAGCCAGTCGGCCGCGCGTTGTTGCGGCGCGGGTGCGGTGATGACGGGCAGCGTGTTGATGAAGAGACCGAGCACCGTGTCGACGTCCGCGAGCGCATCGGGACGGCCCGCGACGGTCGCGCCGAACGCGACGGCCGGCTGGTGCGTCATGCGTTGCAGCGCGAGCGCCCAGGCGCCCTGCACCAGCGTGTTGACGGTCAGCTTCAGCGCACGCGCCGTTTGCGCGACACGCGTCGTCGCAGCCGCGTCGATCGTCGCGCGCCACGTGACCATCTGCGCATCCGCGCGGTCGGCCACGCGCTCGGCGATCAGCGTCGGTGCGTCGAGACGCGCGAGGCGCCCGGTCCAGAAACGCTCGTCGGCCTCGCGGTCGCGCGTGCCGAGCCACGCGATGAAGTCGCGATAGCGCAGCGCCGGGCGGCTCGCGAACGGCGACACCGCGTCGGGGTCGCGATAGTCGCGCAGCACGTCGGCAAGCAGGCGCGCCGTGCTCCACCCGTCGAGCAGCACGTGATGGCGCGTCCACACGACGCGCCACGCGTCGTCCGTCACGCGGATCAGCGTGAGCCGCATCAGCGGCGGCTCGCGCCAGTCGAAGCCGCGCGCGCGGTCGGCCGCGAGCCACGCGTCGAAGTCGGTGTCCAGCGTGTCGCCGCGCATGCGCCAGTCGAGCTGTTCGACCGGCATCCGCGCATGGCGATGCACGCATTGCAGCGGTGCGGCCTCGTCGGGCATCACGCTGGTGCGCAGGATGTCGTGGCGTGCGATGGACGCGGCGAACGCGGCCGCGAGCCGGTCGGCATCGAGCGCCGTCGCGGTCGCGACGAGCTGGTTCACGTAGCTTGCATGACCCGGCGCGAACAGCGCATGGAACAGGATCCCCTGCTGCATCGGCGACAGCGGATACACGTCGTCGATCGTGCGCCAGTCGAGCGGCGCGCGCTCGATCGCGGCCTGCGTGAGGCCGGCGGCCCGGGCGAGCGGAAAATCGCCCGGCGTCGCACCGCCGCCGCGATGCGCGACACGCGCTGCGCATGCGTCGGCGAGTTCGCGCAGCGCGGCGGCAAAGCGATCCGCGAATGCATCGATCGTCGCGCGCGCGAACTGCGGCGCACCGTAGACCCAGTGAATCTTCAGCGTGCGTGCGCCGTCGCGGTCGGTATCGAGGTATGCGTGAATCGCGAGCGTGTTGCCGAGCGGCCCTTGCGGGTCGCGCTCGATGCCGGTGCCGCCGAAGCGGGGCACGAGCGTCGCGTCGCGCGGTGCGTCGAACTGGCCGAGATAGTTGAACGTGACGCGCGGACGCGGCACGGCGGCCAGCGCCGCACGCGTCGCCGCGTCGCCGTAATGCTCGAGCACGCCGAAGCCGAGCCCCTTGTGCGGCACCGCGCGCAGCGTGTCCTTGACGGCGCACAGCGTGTCGCGCGCGGTGGCTTCGACGGGCAGCGTGACCGGATAGTGGCTCGTCAGCCAGCCGATCGTGCGGCTCGCGTCCGCGTCGTCGAACAGCGCCTCGCGGCCATGCCCCTCGAGTTCGACGCGGCACGACGCGGCGCCGCTGGCGCCGGCCAGCGCCAACGCGAGCGCCGCGCCCAGCAGTTCGATCGTCTGCGTGCGATATGCGGCGTGCGCGTCGGTCAGCGCGGCGCGGGTCAGCGCCGCGTCGATCGTCTGCACGACGACGGCCGCGTCGGCGTTCGTCGCCGGTGCGTCGGGATGATCCGGCACGAGATCGTCGCCCTCCGCCATGCCGGTCCAGTAACCAGTTTCGTCGGCGAACGGCGATGCCGGATCCGTCGCGGCACGTGAGAGGCGCGCGGCCCAGGCATCCGCACGCAAGCCCGGCTGGGACAGGCGAACCGGCGTGCGCTCGCATGCGGCGCGATACGCGGCGTCCAGGTCGTCGAGCAGGATGCGCCACGACACACCGTCGACGATCGCGTGATGAATCGCCAGATACAGCCGCGTCGCGCCGTCCGGCAGCCGCGCCGCACATGCGCACGCGAGCGGCCCGCGGCCGAGATCGAGGCGGCGCTGCAAGGCGTCGAAGCGCGTCAGCGCGTCGGCTTCGTCGCGCGCGGAGACCTCGACGAACGGAAGCGCGTCGTACGGTTTCGCCGCGTCGCTCGCGTGCCAGTGGCCGTCCGCGCCGCGTGCGAAGCGCTGGCGGAATGCGTCGTGATGCGTCAGCAGCGCGTCGAATGCACGTGCGAACGCATCGGCGTCGAACGGGCCACGCACGTCGAACGCGACCGACTGGTTCCAGTGGCCCGGATGCGGCACGTCGAGCGCGAAGAAGCGTTGCTGTGCCGGCGTCAGGATCGCCGCTGCGGCAGCCGTTGCGGCCTGAGCCGGCGCCGATGTCGATGCCGACGGCGCGGCGGCGACGTCCCCGGTTTTCGCGATGCGCGCAAGTTCGGCGATCGTCGGCCCGTCGAACAGCTGCTTCGGCGTGAAGCGCACGCCGCGCTTGCGGGCGCGTGCGATCACCTGCAGCACCAGAATCGAATCGCCGCCGAGCTCGAAGAAGTTGTCGTCGCGGCCGACGTGCGGCGCCTTCAGCACCGCCTGCCAGACTTCGGCGAGCGCCGTTTCGACCGGGCCCTGCGGCGCGTCGCCGACGGCAACCGCCACCGGCGCGGCGGCCAGTTCGCGCAGCGCCGCGCGATCGATCTTGCCGTTCGCCGTCACCGGCAGGCGCGCGAGCGCGACGAACTGCGCGGGCACCATGTAGTCGGGCAGCGTCGCGCCGAGTGCCGTACGCATGGCGGGCTCGTCGAATGCCGCGCCGTTGCGCATCACGACGAACGTCGCGAGCCGCAGGCGGGCGTCGTGTTCGACCGCGAGCGTCTCGGCCTGCGCGATCGGACCGGCCGCGCGTACCGCCGCGCTCACCTCGCCCGGTTCCACGCGATAGCCGCGAATCTTCACCTGGTCGTCGATGCGGCCGAGGAACGCGAGACGGCCGTCCGCGCGCAGGCGCACGCGGTCGCCGGTGCGATACAGGCGCGCACCGGGCGTGAACGGATCGGGCACGAAGCGCTCGGCGGTCTGCGCCGGTCGGTTCAGGTAGCCGCGCGCCACGCCCGGCCCGCCCAGATACAGCTCGCCCGTTGCACCGGCCGGCACGCACGCGCCGAATGCGTCGAGCACCAGCGCGCGCGCATTCGGCAGCGGCAGGCCCAGCGGCACGCCGCTCGCGGGATCGCGCGCATCGGCGCCGATCGACGCGGTGTCGCACGCGATCGCGCCGACGGTCGCTTCGGTCGGCCCGTAATGGTTGACCACGCGGCAGGCCGGCGCGAGCGCGGCCAGGCGCGCGACGAGCGCCCACGTCAGCGTTTCGCCGCCGGTCACGAGCGCGTGGCGCGGCAGCACGTCGGCCGGCACGCGCGCATCGAGCAGCGCCTGCAGGTGGCTCGGCACGATCTTCAGCACGCCGACGTCGCGGCGGCGCATCTCGTGTGCGAACAGGTCCGGATCGAACGCGCACGCGGCCGGCAGCAGGTGCAGCGTGCGGCCTGCGCACAGCGCGCCGAACAGCGTCGTGTGGCCGAGGTCGGCGGCGACGGTCGACACCATCGCGAACGACGCGTCCGGTGCGAATGCAAGTTCGTCGAGCATCCCCTGCACGTAGTCGGCCAGTGCGCCGTGCGACACGACGACGCCCTTCGGCGTGCCGGTCGAACCCGACGTATAGATCAGATAGGCGCCCTGCCCGGGATGCGGCGCGACGCGTACGCCGGCCGCATGCGCGAGCGTCGCGTCCTGTGCGAGCGCGTCGACATCGAGCGGCTGCGCGGCGCTGCCGGCCGGCCACGCGGCCCCATCCCGCCCCTGCGCGACGAGCGCCCAGCGTGCACCGCAGTCGGCGGCCGCGGCCGCGACGCGTGCGGCCGGCTGGGCCGGGTCGAGCAGCACGGCCAGCGCGCCGGCCTTCAGCGCGCCGAGCAGGCCGACGACGAAGCGGACGGAACGCTCGATGCAGACGATGACGGGGGCTTCGGCCGTGGCACCGCGCAGCGTCAGCGCATGCGCGATGCGGTTCGACGCATCGTCGAGTTCGGCGAACGTCAGCGACGTCGACGCATCGGCGAGCGCGACGCGATGCGGATACGCGGCAGCCTGCCGCGCGAAGGCGGCGACGACGTCGGCGTGTTCGACGTTCAGCGCACGGCCGTCGCGCGGCTGGCGCGACACCGGCGACGCATCGCACGGCAGCGCGGCCGTCGTGCGGTGCGGTTCACGTGCGGCGGACGCGACGAGCGCCGCATAGCTGTCGAGCCACGCGCGCGCGGTGTCGGCATCGATGCAGTCGGTCGCATAGGCGGCGACCAGTTCGATGCCGTGCGCGTCGTCGGTGAAATCCAGCGCGAAGTCGAAGCGCGCGGCGAGATCAGGCCCCGGCGTCGCAACCGCGGTCGCGCCCGGCAGCACGCTGTCGTGCCGCGCATCAAACTGCTGCGCGAATTTCACGCGCAGCCATTCGTCGCCGCGCTTGACGGGCGGCTTCACCGCATCGACGACGCGCTCGAACGGCACGTCCTGGTGCGCGACCGCGTCGAGCGCCGCCGTGCGTGCCGCGTCGACCAGCGCGCGGAACGGCAGCGTCGGCGCCACCCGCACGCGCAGCGCGACCGTATTCAGGAACAGCCCGAGCAGCGCGCGCGTTTCCGGGCGCTGGCGATGCGCGACCGGCACCGCGACGACCACGTCGGTCTCGCCGGTCACGCGCGACAGCCATGCGTCGAGCGCCGCCAGCAGCACCGTGAAGACCGTGGCCTGCGCGTCGCGCGCCAGACGCCGGACGTCGGCAGCGACCGCGTCGGGCAGGCGGACCGACACGCGTGCGCCCTGCAGCGTGCGCGTCGCGCCCGGCTGGCGGTCGACCGGCAGTGCGAGCGGGCCCGGCACGTCGCGCAACGCGCCGCGCCAGTAGTCGAGCTGACGCTCGCCTTCGCCGCCGGCGAGCATGTCGCGCTGCCAGTCCGCGTAGTCGGCGTACTGGATCGGCAGTGCCGGCAACGACGGTTCGCGGCCTTGCGCATACGCGCGGTACGCGGCCGACAGCTCGTCGAATGCGCAGCGCGAGCTCCAACCGTCGGTGATCGCATGGTGCGCGGTCAGCAGCAGCCGGTGGCGGTCGTCGGCGAGCGCGACGAGCGTCGCGCGCAGCAGCGGCCCGTTCGACAGATCGAACGGCGTGCCGGCGTCCCGCTCGGCGAGGCGCGCAGCTTGCGCGTCGCGCGCGGCCGGCGGCTGGCCGCGCAAGTCGAGCGTCGCGATCGTGACCGGCAAGCGGGCATGGATGCGCTGCATCACGATGCCGTCGTCGTTGTCGACGAGGGTCGTGCGCCATGCGTCGTGCCGCTCGATCACGTGATCGAGCGCGCGCTGCAATGCGGCGCGGTCGAGCACGCCGTCGATCGTCCAGTGCGCGGCGATGTGATACGCGGCGCTGGCGTCGCGCGTTTGCGCGAGCACCCAGAAGCGCTGCTGTGCGAGCGATGCGGTGCGGTCGACGTACGGGGCGCCCGATGCGGCGGCATCGGCCGGCGCGCGGCGCGCGGCAATCGCGGCCAGCGGCGCGCCCGTTTCGCGTTCCGCGCGATCGACGTGCGCGGCCAGCTCCGCCAGCGCCGGATCGGCGAACAGCGTGTCGAGCCGCAGGTTCACGCGCAATGCGGCGCGGATCGCGGCCTGCAGTTGCATCGCGGCGAGCGAATCGGCGCCCAGCGCGAAGAAGCGAGCGTCGCGCGACGGCGTCGCGTCGAGGCCGAGCAGCGTTTGCCAGAGGCCGGCGATCTGCTGCTCGGTCGGCGTGCGCGGGGCGTCGCCCGCGGGCCGTTCGGTGTCGCGGGCGGCGGCGATGCGCTCGCGTAGCGCGGCACGGTCGATCTTGCCGTTCAGCGTGTACGGCAGCGCGTCACAGCGCACGAACCGGTGCGGCTGCCACGCGGCGGGCAACTGCGCGCCCACGTGCGCCTTCAGCGCGGCATCGTCGGCGGCCGCGCGCAGCGCGACGCACGCGATCAGCCGCGTCGGCCCGTTGCCGGTTTCGGCGATCACGGCCGCGTCGGCCACCGCCGGATGCGCGCGCAGGCACGCGGCGATTTCCGCGGGCTCCACACGCACGCCGCGCACCTGGACCTGGTCGTCGAGACGGCCGAGATAATCGAACGCGCCGTCGACGCGCAGACGTGCGAGGTCGCCGGTGCGGTACACGCGGGCACCGGGTTCGCCGTGCGCATCGGGAATGAAGCGTTCGGCCGTCAGCGCCGGACGGCCGTGATAGCCGCGCGCGAGACATGCGCCGCCGAGCAGCAGCTCGCCGCCCTCGCCCGGTTCGCCGGACTCACCGCCATCGATGCGCGCGACGCGCGGGCCGATCGCGCGACCGATCGGCAGCGACGCATATGCATCGTCATCGGCCAGCACCGGCATTTCGCCCGGCTCGACCGGCCACAGCATCGGGGAGATCACGGCCTCGGTCGGCCCGTAGCCGTTGATCAGGCGAACCGACGGGAACGTGCGGCGCACGAATTCGAATGCCTGCTGCGGCAGCGCCTCGCCGCCGAACGCGAGCACGCGCAACGCCGGCGGCACGCCGTCGCGCGCGGCGACGGCCGCGAATTCGCGCAGATACGCGGGCGGAAACGCGGCGACGCTGACGGATTCACTCATCATCAGCGCATGGGCGGCGTCCGGCGCGAACGGCTGCGGCGGCGCAATCGTCACGCTCGCACCGACGGCGAGCGGCGCGAGCCAGCATTCGTGCGCGGCATCGAAATTGACCGACGCAAAATGCAGCAGGCGGTCGCCGCCCTCGATCGGCAGCGCGGCCGCGAGCGCGTCGCAATGCGCGGCGAGCGGCCCGTGTTCGACGATCACCGCCTTCGGCGTGCCGGTCGAGCCCGACGTATAGATCATGTAGGCCGCCGAGCGCGGATGCACCGGCACGTCCTCGTCGTCGACGAAGGCGGCGGCCGCCGCATCCGCGGACATCGCGTCGAACGCGTGTTCGAACGGCGCGCCGAGCGCCGCGCGGCCGGCCGCGTCGACGATCCCGTGGCGCAGTTGCGCATCGCGGACGATCCAGTCCAGACGCGCGGCCGGATGACGCGGGTCCAGCGGCACGAATACGCCGCCCGCCTTCAGCACGGCAAGCAGCGCGACGAACAGCTCGCACGAGCGTTCGACGCAGACGCCCACCCGCACTTCCGCGCCGACACCGGCCGCGCGCAACTGGCGTGCAAGGTGCGACGCACGCGCATCGAGCGCGCCGCGCGACAGGCGCAGGTCGTTCTGGAAAGGCGCGACGAGCGCGGGCGCGTCGGGCGCGCGGCGCGCCAGTTCGCGAATTCGGTGATGCAGCGCAGTCGGGAAACTCGTCATGTGCGTGAAGTCCTTCGGTCCGGCCGCTTCGGCCAAGTCTCGGGGCCGCATGGGGCGGCTTCACTGGTGTGACGAACGGCGCGGCCGATTTTTTACCGTTTTGCGCGCAAAGCCAGAACGGATGCATTTTTTGAAGGCACCGCTAAATATTTGCGCGGCCCGTTCGTCTATCAGGGAGGAAAGCCGCGACCGGGCCCGTCCGGTGCGCTCCTTCGCATCAATCCTGCCGTTTCCGCATATTTGCCTGCCCTTCATTTACCGACGTTGCCGATGACCGCCGCCCACGAGCCCGCTTCCCCGCCGTCCCTCGACGCCTCCCCCGGCCGCCCCGCGGCCCGCCTGATCCTCGCGCTGCTGCGCGAAAGCCGCGCGTCGCTCGCGCTGGCGCTCGTCGCCTGCGTGCTCAACGGCGTCGCGAGCGTGCTGCTCGTCGCGACGCTGAACCGCGCGCTCGCGACGCCCGGCGCGGCCGACGCGTCGCTCGCGTGGCGCTTCGCGCTGTGTGCGGTGATCGCGCTCGTCACGCGCATCGTGTCGGGCACGCTGTTCGCCCGGCTGTCGCAGGACACGATGGCGCGGCTGCGCGTGCATCTCGCGCGGCGCGTCGGCGCGGCCGAGCTGCGCGACATCGAGCGGATCGGCGCGGCGCCCGTGCAGTCGGTGCTGACCGACGACGCGACCAACGTGTCGATGCTGTTCTTCGCGCTGCCGAACCTGGTGATGCACGGCTCGATCGTGTTCGGCTGCCTCGGCTATCTCGCGTGGCTGTCGTGGCCCGTGTGCCTGCTCGCGCTGACCGCGATCGTCGCGGGCTCGCTCGGCTATCACACCGGCGACCGTCGCGCGATCGCGTCGCTCGAGGCGGCCGGCCAGGCGCAGGATCGCCTGTTCGGCTATCTCGGCTCGCTGTTCTCCGGCGCGAAGGAACTGAAACTGCACGACGCGCGCGCGCGCCAGTTCGTCGACGGCCAGCTCGGCGCGGCGATCGGCGAGGTGCGCGACCATCGCCGCCGCGCGTTCAGCGCGTATGCGGTCGGCGTCGGCTGGATCATCTTCCTGTTCTACGTGTTCCTCGGCGCAGCCGCGTTCTGGCCGCAGCTCGGCGTGCATGCCGATGCGGGCACGGCGGCCGGCTACGTCGTCGTGTTCCTGTTCATGCTGGTGCCGCTCGACGGGCTGCTGAACAACCTGCCGACCGTCAATGCGGCGCGCGTGTCGCTCGGGCGCATCGAGGGCGTGATGGCCGAATTCGGCGCGCTGCGCACGGTGCCGCCCGCCAGCGACGCCCCCGACGTGCCGCCGGCCGGCGCCGTCACGCTGCGCGGCGTCACGCACGCGTATTTCCACGAACGCGACGAGCGGATGTTCCGGATCGGGCCGATCGACCTGACGATCCGGCCGGGCGAGCTCGTGTTCATCGTCGGCGGCAACGGCAGCGGCAAGACGACGCTCGCGAAGGTCCTGACGGGGCTCTACGAGCCGGAGGAAGGCGCGATCGAGGTCGACGGCCGGACGATCGGCTGGCGCGAGCGCGCCGCGTACCGGCAGCGCTTCAGCGCGGTGTTCAACGACTTCCACCTGTTCGATGCACTGCTCGGCATCGTCGATCCCGACGATCCGGCGCGTGCGCAGGCCGATGCGCGCGCGAACGCGCTGGTCGCGAAGCTCGCGCTCGATCACAAGGTGAAGGTCGTCGACGGCGCGTTCTCGAACCGCGCGCTGTCGACCGGGCAGCGCAAGCGGCTCGCGCTCGTCGTCGCGTATCTGGAAGACCGGCCGTTCTACCTGTTCGACGAATGGGCGGCGGACCAGGATCCGTCGTTCAAGGCGGTGTTCTACGAGCAGCTGCTGCCCGAACTGCGCGCGCGCGGCAAGGCCGTGATCGTGATCACGCACGACGATCGCTATTTCGATCTCGCCGACCGCCTGCTGAAGCTCGACAACGGACAGATCGTCAGCGACACGACGCCCGCGCGGTCGCGCGCACGGGATGGCGCCGATGCGCTCAGCGCGTAAGCATGCGTGAGCACCGGCTTCCTGCGTGCCGCAATTGCCGCGCGCGCAGGCGGCTGGTGCTCGGCTCGGCGGATCGAAAGAAAGCGGAAAAGGCGAAAGGAATTATCGTTCGGTGTACTGGACTATGCGTGCCGCCGTCGGGATGCCGCGACAAGCGAATGCCTGCGCGACTTTCGTTCACGCGCTGCCCTGCCCGCGAGCGACAAGCCGCGCGTTCAGCGCACGGCCGGCAGCTTCAGCAGCGTATCGGTCATCACGTCGGCCAGCTTCAGCGCCGACATCGGGCCGCCGAACCCCCAGATGTTCCGTTCGACGAGCGCGATCCTGCGTTCACGCAGCGCAGGCACGAAACGCCACACCGGCGAATCGAGTTTCGACGACAGCGGCACGTCCATCCCCGTCGCGGTGACGAACAGCACGGCGAGATCGCGTTGCCGGAGCAGATCGGCGGACGTCACGTAAAGCGTGCCTTCCCGCGTCGGCTTCTTCGGCCACGGGTCGAGCCCGAGCGCGCGCGCGAGGCCAGCCGACGTGCTGTTGCCGGTATACGCCCAGTAGCGATCGGGCAACCCGAGATCCTGCAGCAGTGCGATGCGTTCGCCGCCGCGTCCCGCCGCCCTGAGCCGCGATGCGTTGCGCGCGATCCCCGCGTCGAGTTGTGCTTCGACCGCCTTCGCGCGCGCATCACGCCCGGTCACGGTGCCGATCGTCCGGAAGATCTGGCGCATCCAGTCGAGCTGCGTGACGGGCACGCCGTCTTCCGACACGTTCGGGCTGAACTGGAACAGGATCGTCGGCGCGATCCGGTCGAGCGCGGCAAAGATCGGCGCATGCCGGAAGCCGACGCCGATGATGAGGTCGGGCTTCACCGCGGCGATCGCCTCGAGCCCCGGCTCCTGACGCGAGCCGATGTCGGTCACGTGCGCGAGCCGGTCGCTCTCGTAGCCGAGCCAACCCGGATAGAACGCGGTATCGGCCATGCCGACCGGCACGATGTCGAGCGCGATCACGCTTTCGGCGAACATGAAGTCGAGCGCGACCACGCGTTGCGGCCGCACGGGCATCGTCGCGCTCGCCTGCGATACGACGGGGTTGCCGGCGAGCGAGCGGCCCGGTTGAGAAGACATGCCGCCCTGCCCGCCGCGCGCGTCGTTCGCGACCGCGGCGGCCGGCGCGGCCAGCGCGCCGCAGCATGCGGCGCCGAGCGCGGCCAGTGCGCCGAGCGCATGGCGACGGCCGGCATGCGGCGCCGGCATCACCGGATCGCGTCCTGCTCGGCCAGCGCCGCGTCGTCCATCGTCAATAGCAGCGGGCAGCTTCCACACAGTTGCGTTTCTCCAGGAATTTCATAGCGCAGGCAGCACACGCGGCGCGCGCGAAACGGCGTCGGCAGCAGCGGCGAGCGCGGCACGGCGTCGCGCACCGGCAGGCGCAGCGGATTCGGCTCGCCGTCGACGCAGGATGCGCCGAACAGCCAGTCGGCATCGCGAGCGGGATCGGCCGCGCATGGCAGCGAACGGTACGTGTCGAGCAGATAGTCGAGCAGGTTGCCCGCGTTGCTCCACAGCACGCGCGGCGTGACGCGGCCCATCGCCGCGAGCAGATCGATCACCGCGCCGAGATGCGCGACGAGCCCCGCGTAGCGCGGCGCGGGCGCGACGCACGGCGCGCCGAGCGCGTCCGGCGCGAAATACATCGCGGCCGGCATCCCGTCGTCGAGCGCGACGAACGTGCGCTCCGGCGCCATGTCGAGCGGCCGGCCCAGCGTCAGCGCGGCGACCACGCCGGCAGGCGCCGCGCGGCCGAAGTAGTACTTGCTCCATTGCGACATCAGCGCGCGCGCGTGCTGCGCCGGATCGCCGCCGTAGTGACGGACCATCGCGTCGAGCAGCGCATCGCGATGATCGGGCAGCGCGCCGACGGGCACGACGATCCGGCCCGGCGCATGCGCGTCGTCGGGCATCCCGAGCCACGCCGCGTCGAGATGCTCCGCGAACGGTTCGGGCGCGAACGCGGAAAAGCACGTGGCGCGTGCGCCGTCGAGCGCCGGCGTCATCGCCCCGCGCGCCGGGCGCGGCGCCCCTCGAGGATCAGCAGCCCGAGCAGATACGGCGCGCCGATCAGCGCGGTCAGCACGCCGGCGGGCACTTCGCGCGGCGCGACGACCATGCGGGCGGCCAGGTCGGCGCACCCGAGGATCAACGCGCCGCATGCGGCCGCAAGCCACAGCCGCGTGCGGTGCCGGCGCGCGCCGAGCATCGTCGCGACGTGCGGCGCCATCAGCCCGATGAAGCCGACCGGCCCGACCGCCGCGACGGCCGCGCACGCGGCGAGCGTCGCGACCGTCAGCGCGAGCGGCCGCAACGCGGTGACCGGCAGGCCGAGCGCGGCCGCCTGGTCGTCGCCGAGCGCGAGCATGTCGAGCGGCCGCGCGAGCCATGCGAATACGGGGACGGCGAGCACGCACCACGGCAGCAGCATCGACACCTCGCCCCACCCGCGGCCATAGGTGCCGCCGACGAGCCACACGACGAAGCGCGCGGGCTGCACGCTTTCCTGCGTGATCAGCCATTGCGCGAGCGTGGTCCACAACGCGCCGATCACGATGCCGGTCAGCGCGACCGCGAGCGGTGCGTAACGATGCCGGTGATTCAGCACGAGCGTAATCGCGAGCGACAGCGCACCGCCGGTCAACGCGGCCACGGCGAGCGTCACGTGCCCCATCAGCGGCCACGTCGACAGCGCGAACAGCGTGACGAGCCCCGCGCCCTGCGTGACGCCGAGCACTTCGGGCCCGGCGAGCGGGTTGCGCACGACGCTCTGCATCGCGACCCCGCTCGCGGCCAGCAACGCACCCGCGAGAAGCGCGCACAGCAGCCGCGGCAGGCGCAGGTCGATCAGCATCCGCGCGACGGCATCGTGACCCGCCAGCGCGGCGGACCAGCGTGCCGGCGACAGCCATTCGGGACCGGCCGACACGCCGACGCACACGACGACCCCGCCGGCCGCGACGAACAGCGCGGTGCGCAGCGGCCAGCCGAGCCGCTCGAGCCAGGCGACCATCCGCGTCGACCCGCTGCCGGCCGCGCGTTCGGCCTGTGCGTGCAGCACGCCCGACCATGCGGCGCCGCGCCGGATCATCGCGAGCATCAGCGGTGTGCCGACGAGCGCGATCGCGACGCCGGTCGACAGCGTCGCGTCGAGGCCCGACGCGAGCACCGCGCTGTCGGTGACGAGCACGAGCGCGCCGCCCGCGAGCGCCGACAGCGGCACCAGCACGCCGAGCCGGGCCGCGCGTGCGCCGCGCACCTGGCGCAGCAGGTTCGGCGCGACGAGCCCGACATACGACAGCGGGCCGGCGATGCTGACGGCCACGCTCGTGAACGCGACCGCGACGATCGTCGCGGCGAGCCGCGCCGCGTCGACGCGCACGCCGGCCGCGGCCGCCGCCTCGTCGCCGAGCGCGAGCGGATTCAGCGGCCGGATCACGAACGGCAGCGCCAGCAGCGGCACGACGAGCCAGCGCATGGCGAGCGCGAGCCCGGTCGCGCCGGGTTGATAGAGACTGCCGTTGGTCCACAGCGCCGCGCCCGCGATGTTCTGCTCGAAAAACGCGAGCACGAGCGTCGACAGCGCCGCGAACAGCAGCATGCAGACGCTGCCCGCGAGCACGAGCCGCAGCGGCGTCGCGCGCCAGCCGCCCGCCGCGACGATCGCGCACGCGGCGGCGATCAGCCCGCACACGAATAGCAGCGGCACCGACGCGACACCGGCGAGCGCCGGCACCAGCATCGCCGCGAGCAGGCCGAGCTGGGCGCCGCCCGTCACGCCGAGCAGGTCGGGCGACGCGAGCGGGTTGCGCGTGAGCGACTGGAACAGCGCGCCCGCGATGCCGAGGCAGCCGCCCGCGACGAGCGCGGCCGCGACACGCGGCAGGTTGAGGTCGAACAGGAACACGCCCGCGAGCGCGGCGGCGTCGCTGCCCGGCACCGCGTTCCACCACACGCGCAGGTCCGGTGCAACGCGCAGCACGGCCAGCGCCGCGATCAACGCGACGAGGCCGAACGCGAGCACGCCGGCACGGCGGCCGGATGCCGCGCGCTGCCCGCTCGCCGCGAGCCGCTTGCGCATCGCGAACGTCGTCATACGGCGATATCCCGTTGAACGGCGCGATCGAACGCGCCCGCCGTGCCGGATGCCGGCGGCCCGTAGGCCGGCACGCACATCGGCGCGCCCGTTTGCGGATGCGCGAGCTTCAGCATGTCGACGCCGAACGCCGCGCGTAGCCGCGCCGGTTCCAGCATCGCGTCGGGCGAGCCCTGCGCGACGAGGCGGCCGGCACGCATCAGCACGATGTCGTCGCTGTACGCGGCCGCCTGGTTGAGGTCGTGCAGGACCCACACGATCGTCAGCCCGCGCGCGTGGTTCAGCGCGCGCAGCGCGTCGAGGATGTCGAGCTGGTGATGGATGTCGAGATAGGTCGTCGGCTCGTCGAGCAGCACGATCGGCGCCTGCTGCGCGAGCGCCATCGCGATCCACGCGCGTTGCCGCTCGCCGCCCGACAGCGCGCCGACGTCACGCTCGGCGTCGCGGGCGAGGCCGCTCGTGACGAGCGCCTCGTCGATCGCCGCATGGTCGACGCGCGACAGCCCGCGCAGGAAACCGCCATACGCGTAGCGGCCGTACGCGACCAGCTCGCGCACGGTCAGCCCCGACGGAATCTGGTTGAACTGCGCGAGCATCGTCAGCTCGCGCGCGAGCGCGCGACGGCGAAACGACGCGAGCGGCCTGCCGTTCACGTCGATGTGGCCCGCACGCGCGGGCTGCAGGCCCGCGAGCGTGCGCAGCAGCGTGCTCTTGCCGCAGCCGTTCGGGCCGCACAGCGCCGTCACGCGGCCGGCCGCGATCGACAGGTCCAGCCCGTCGATCACGACATGGTCGCGATAACCCACCGTCAATCCGCGCGCGGCGAGCGCGGCGGGACTACGCGTCATCGGTCCTCCGTTCGGCCGCGCGCGGGACCGTGTAACTTTGCGCCATCGCGACGACCACCTTGCGCGGCCCGTCGAACGGGTCGCGTGCGTGCGCGGTCAGCATGTTGTCGAGCATCAGCACGTCGCCCGTCCGCCACGGGAACACGATGCGCCGGCGATCGAGCACGTCGCGGATTTCCGCGAGCGCGTCGGCCTCGAGCGGTGCGCCGTCGCCGTAATACACGTTGCGCGGCACGTTCTCGAGCCCGACAGCGTCGACGAGCGCTTCCTGCATGTCGTCGTCGAGCGCGGACAGGTGAAACAGGTTCGCCTGGTTGAACCACACGCGATCGCCGGTGCGCGGATGGCGCGCGACGGCCTGGCAGCGTTCGCGCGTGCGCAACAGCAGTTCGCCGTCGTCATCGGTGCGCCATGCGCATTCGATTCCGCGCGCCGCGCACATCCGCTCGACCTCGGCCGGCTCGTCCGTGCCGAACGACTGCTGCCAAGGCAGGTCGAGCCCCTGGCCGAAATTGCGCACGTACAGCAGCTCGCGCTGCTCGAAGCGCGCGACCAGCGCCGGATCGAGCGCGCGATAGACGGCGCGGCTGTCCGCGATCGGCGTCGCACCGCCCGTCGGCGCCGCGAGCGCGCAATGGAACCAGATCCGCAGTGGCCACTCGCGCGTGTACGACTGCTCGTTGTGCAGCGGAATCGCGCGATGCGGCGGGTATTCGGTCGACGTGTAGACGGCGCCTTCGACCTGTCTGCGCGGCGTCGACGCGTATTCGTAGCCGATCAGCGGATCGCCGAACAACGCCGCGAACTGCTGGAACGCATCGATCGACGGCACGTGAAAGCCCGTGAACAGCACACCGCCCGCCCGTTCGAGCGTGTCGGCCGCGATCGCATGCGCGAGCGGCGCGATCTCGTCGATCGACATGCCGTCGGCGCCGCGCGGCGACACGACGGTGGGCAGCCCCGGCTCGATATGCAGGTCGTCGAGCGTCGGCAACGAAAGCAAGGTCATGCAACGTCCTCTTCAGGTGGCGCGCCGCGCACGCGGCGCAGCGGGTCACGACGCGCGCGTCGCGCGATCGCCGTCCATCGCGCGGCGCAGGCTCGCGGGGCGCATGTCGGTCCAGACGGTCTCGATGTGCGCGAGGCAGTCGGCCTTGGGGCCGCGCACGCCGACCTCGCGCCAGCCGGCCGGCACGGGCCGGAACGTCGGCCAGATCGAATACTGTTCTTCGTCGTTGATGACGACCGTGTAGACGAGGTCGTCGGTGTCGGCGGAAGGCGTCGTGGCTTGCGTCATGATCGAAAAAAGCGGGAGGCGGTTGAGGGAGGCGAAGCGGCGAATCGTCGGATCGGCCGCTCCTGTCTTGAAGACGATTGGCCGGCGCGTTTTTTTACCGACGCCGCGCGCGGCCGCCGAGGAATGCCGGGCACGCGTCGCCGCGATGGCACGCGTCGAGGCATTCCGCGCAGTGCCGCTCCGCGTCGCGCACCATGAAATGCACGAGCGTTTGCGACACGTTCAGCGCGCGCGCCGCGGTCTGCAGCGTCTCCTCGCGCAGCCGCACCATCTCGAACGCCGCGCGGCTGCGCGCCGGCAGGTCGTCGAGCGCGGCCCACACGCGGCGCAGCGTGTCGCGCGTCATCAGCGCGGCTTCGGGCGTCGGTTCCGGCGACGGCACGTCGAAGCCGTCGTCCTCTTCCGTGTGGTAGACGTTCTCGAGGCTTTGCCGGCGGCATGCGTCGATCGATGCGTTGCGCACCATCCGCGTCACGTACGCGACCGGCTGGCGCACCGCGTCCTGGTTCGGGAATTCGACGAGCTTCACGAACACGTCGTGCACGACGTCCTCGGCGCGGCTCGCACAACCGACGAAGCCGCGCGCGACGTTGACGAGCATCGCGCGATGGGAAATCAGCACGTCGAGCAGCGCGCCCTGCGCATGCGGCTCGGCGGTGCGGCGCGCACGCGGCGCGGGGTGCGACGGCCGGTCCGGATAACTGCCGAGGAACGGGTTCGCCGTTGCCGCTGCCGGTCGTTCGAGCACTTCCGCCATAGCCATCGATCTGCTCCGTCCAATTCCGAGATAGCGCAATTTAACGTAAACGCAAATCATTCTCAATCCGATTACCGAATGTCCCTTCCAGTTATCGGGATTTGTCTGATCAATTGGCGGAATCGTTGCCCGGGTGGAGGGGACGCACGGCGGCTGGTTCGGTACGTGGTGATTGGCCCATCCGAACGGCGCGACCGACCTGCGACCCATCGACACGATCTTTCACGCGTCTGACAAAGCGCCTGCAGGTCCCGATCGGCTGGCATGGCGATCGTTACTGGGACGGCAATCGCTACTGGGAGCGCCGTGACTGGGAAGCGCAGCATCCCCGCGGATAAGACGACCATCGGGACGACGGACGCGACGATCAGCGGCCGCAGTGGTAACGCGTTCCCTCTTCCCGTGATTCACTTTTCAACGATCAGGACTGCAACATGAAAACGCTACTGAAATCGCTCACCGCCGCCGTGCTCGTGCCGGCCATCGCCGAAGCGCATCCGCACCGCGTGTGTCACTTCGATCATCACCATCACAGGGTGTGCCGCTGGGTGCGGTAAACGAAACAAGGCGCCGGAAAACCGGCGCCTTGTTTCATCGCTTCACCTGCGTGCGACCACGCTCGCTAGCGTGCGGCCTGCAACCGCGGCAGGCATCGCGCGAGCTGCGCCGGGCTGACGGGCATGCGGCAGGCGCCTCGCTGCATCGCTGCGTTCGGCTTCGCCATCAGCACGCGTGACGCCGCCTTCCGCGGTGAAGCCCGCACCCGCAATGCGTCGGCGCCCGGGCTCGCCGGCTGTAACGCGCGCAGGGTCGCCGCATCGATGTGCACTTGCCAGAACTGCGGCCTAGAGTCGGGATCGCCGTCGCGATCGCCCTGCCCAGTGATAGTCTGCCCGTCGGGGCTCACGCCGATCACGTTGGCCAAGTTCAGCGTGCCGACCGACAGGCCGGCCGCTTCGAGCAACGCAACGAGGCTACGCATGCCGCTTTGCGGCGTCCACACGAAGACGCGCTCGATACCGGTCTGCCGGTTGCTCGATGCGCCGATGACGACCCGCCCGTCCGTACTGATCGATAACGCGTAGCTGCTGTCGTCACCGTCGAGAAAACCGAGCCGCTGGATGCTGTCGCCGCCGTTCGTCCATAGCACCGCCTCCGAGTCGACCCGTTGTCCATCCGGCGTGACCACCAGGGTGCCAAGCGCGCCGGCGATCGTCCGTTCGTCTTCGGTCACGCCACGGGCCTGATCCATTCTCGCCACGCCCGCGTTGATCGTCGGCAATAGTCGTTCACCGATTCGTTCTGTCCAAAGGAACGCACGCGAGCCATACACGCCGTCGACATTGCCGGCGAACCCGGCTGCCGCATTCCCTGACGAGGTCATCGACAGGAGATGCACGATATAGTCGCCGCCCGGCAGCAACTCGCGGAAACCCCTCGGCTGGTCCCACATGAACCGTGCATTCCGGCCGTCTGTCGTCGTAAAGCGGCCCGCCATCCTCGTGCCGCCGAGGTTCGCGACTTCGACCGATGCGCCCTGGCCCGCCGTATCCGGAACGAGTTTCTGCGTGCGACCGTCACCGGGCCATCGCACCGCCCATCGATCGAGATTGCTGCTTTCCGTCTGGCGCGCGCTGATCGATCCGCCGATCACCTGCCCGTCGGCCGACACCGTTTGTGCCATCGAGTCATAGGCGTTCGCCGGCGCGGCCAGCCGCTGCCAGCCCGTCGCGGCCGACCACGAGAAGGCCATCGAGTTACCGGGCTGCGCTTCGCTCCAGTAGGAACCGATGATCGTCTTGCCGTCCGCGCTGACGGCATTGCCGTCGTACCGCATGTCGCGCGGCCCGCCCAGGTCGCCGATCACGGTCAGCGAATAACCACCCGCCGATATCGTCTGTGCGTGAGCCGCGCCCACCGTCGAAGCAACGAATAGCGTCGCCGCCATGGTGCCCTTCAGATGCATTTTCATCTCCCCCGAAAAAAGACGCTCGGCCATCGGCCTGCCTTGCACGGCATATATCCGCTCGGGCCGCGCTCGCGTGCGTCAGTAGATAAACAACCGGATCGTCGCCGTGCCGTTGAACGGACCGATCTTCGGCGGTCCGAACGCCTTCAGAACGGCATCAAGCGTCACGCTCTGGTAGTTCACACTTCCCGGCATCTGGGCGAGCACGAACTGTTGGTTGAACGCAATCGCCTTGCCGTTTCTGTCCTCGATGCCGATGCCGAAATTGCTCTTCGGGTCCGGCACGAGCAGCCCGTTCTGCACCGTCTGCGATGTCTCGAAGTAGCCGTCCACGCGCACCGCCACGTTGCATTGCTTGGTCAGCGCGAGACTGAACGACTTGCGCGGCACCGCTGGCAAGAAGCCGTTGCCCGTGGCCTGAACCTGGCCGAACTTCACGATGCCGGGTTCAGGCGTGACCTTCACATCGACGAGACAAGGCGTCGGTTTCAGTTTCTGCAGGCCGCTCAGCTTGTAGCGAAAGCTCGGATTGATGTAGTTCAGACCGCCCCTGCCGTCGAACTGGAACACCGCATAGATGTCGGATGGCGGCTGCGACCAGTTGCCGCGCTTGCGCACCACGATCTGATAGGTGATGCTCAGCGGAAACTTTTCGCAACGCCCTGCCTTGACCTCCGCGTCGCTCAGCTTGCATTCCTCCACATAGGTTTTCGTCTGTACGCCATCGCCGGGCTGACTGCTGCGGCCGAAGTAATCTTCACCAAGATAGCGAATGCCGATTTCGAGACCCCACGCAGCCGGGGTCTGCTTTTCAGGGTTCGCATAGAAATAGATCCATTCACCGTACGTCTTCTCCCTGCCGCCGAGATCCTTGTAGCAGTATCCCGTCGTCGTGCGCGGCGGCGACACCCAGATCACGTACCCATCCGGTGCATCGGTCGGATACGACGCAACATTGCCGATCGCTTCCGTCAGCGACACACCGCCGTTGTTTGCGATGCAGCGCACAGCCCACGCCGGCTGCGCCAACGCAAAGAACAGCCCGATCACACACCACCTGAGCCACGCCCGCATTCTCGACTCGATCCTGTTTCGTCGCATGCCGCTCATTTCTTCACGCTCTTGCACGCACCCGCGTCGCACGCATACTCGACCGCCACCTGGCCGCCGTAATCGTCGATGTGCGTGACGAACAGCGTCGACGGCGTCGCCGCCTTGAACGGCACGTCGGCCGTGCTCATCGGGCTCACCATCACCGGCTCGATCGGCACCGGCGTCTTCTGCGCGCCCGCCGTCACCTCGATCACCGTCACGTGGTACGGCGTCGGGTTGTCGAACACGAGCCGGTGCGCCCCCGCGTCGACGCGCAGCGTCATCGGCAGTGTCCAGTCCTCGTCGCGCGCCGGCTGCACGGCCTTCGGCCGGTAGAACAGCTTCATCTGCGTATGCAGCGCGATCTGCAGCGTGTTCGGCGTATCGGACTTCGGCGGCACTTCGCGGATGTTCAGGTAGAAGACCGATTCGCGATCAGCTGGCAGCTCGGTGCCCGGCAGCCTGGCGATCCGCAGCACGTTGCGCTCGTTCGCCTCGACGCGCTGCAGCGGCGGCACGACCATCAGCGGCGACGTGATCTTGTTGCCCTTCGCGTCCTCCAGCCACGACTGCACGAGATACGGATACGTCGTGCTCTTGTTCGTGATGGTGACGATCGCGGCCTGTTCGCCTTCGTTGAAGATCACGCGTGTGCGGTCCGGCACGATCGCCGCGTGCGCGACACCGGCCGCCAGCGCGCCGGCCGCGGCCAGCATGCACGACGCGCGTCGCAGGAAGGAAAGAGAGAAAGCTGGGTTCATCGCTGGATCCGTGAAATCATCGTTCGGCCCGTGCGGCCGCTGCATGCGACTCGCCGGGCGTCTGGCACGTCACCGGAATCGGCGTGCCTTCGAGTTGAAGCTGATTGGGCAGTGCGTCCACCGTGCACAGCGTGCGCTCGCCCGCGCGCACCGCGAGCGCGGATTTCGGCTGAACCTGCGTCAGGAACGCCGCACCGCCCTCGCCGACGATGCCGAGCTCCTTGCCGTTCGCCGCGTCCTGCACCGACGCGCCGAACGGCAGCGGCTTGCCGGCCGTGTCGGTCAGCGTCAGGTACAGGTTGCTGCCGCGCGCGACGTTGAACTTCGCGAAGCCGATCGCGCCGTCGGTCAGCACCATGCGCTGGATCGGGTTCGACACCTGCACTTCGAGCGGAAGCTTCTCGACGTTGACGGTCGCGTCGTACACGTTGTACGGCGAGATCCCGTCGAGCACCGCATAGCCGCGCGAGTCGGTATGCGTGAGCGTGCCGGACAGCGGCACGTCGGGCACGCCGTCGGTCGAGACCAGGAGGCGCGTATCGCCGGCGTTGCCGTTCGCGTGCGCGGACACGCCATATTGGGTCGCGACGAACGAGCCGTCGACTTCGAGCGACGCGGCCGCATACGCGTTGGCGAGCGTCGACGCCTGCGCGGTCAGCTGATACGTCGACGTGCGCTGGCGGAAGCTCGCGTTCGCCGCCGCGCGGCCGTCGGTCGCGCCTGCGTTGACCTGGTAGGTGCGACCGTCCGGATCGTCGTAGATGTAACCCGCGTTCACGCTCGTGCTGCCGCTGCCCGTCGTCAGGTTCGACGTGACGGTGTGGCGGCCGCCGATCGGCAGCGTCGCCGTCACCGAAAACTGATTGCCGCTCGCGCCCGCGCTCTGCGTGCGGAACGCCGACACGCTGACGTTCAGGTTGCGCAGCGCGCCGATCGAGAACGCGCGCGTCAGCGTGAGGCCCACGCGCTGCTCGGACGAGCGCGCCCAGTAGGTCGTCTGGTCGTACGAGAAATAGGTCGACGTGTCGCCGAAGCGCTTCGACATCGTCGCCGAGTAGCGCTGCTTGCTGTTGGCGAGGCCATACGCGGTCGGGTCGCCGGAGAACTGCGCGAAGTTGGTGTACTCGCGCTCGGAAAAGCGATAGCCGAAGAAGCGCACGTCCGCGTCGAGCCCGTCGAAGTGCTTCGAATAGTTGATGCGGTACGAGTTGCCGTTGCGCGTCGCGCCGTTCCACCACAGCCGCGCGCGCGCGTGCGTGACGTCGGCCGATACCGCACCGAACGTGCCGAAATCGCGGCCGACGCCGAGCGCGATCGACGTATAGCCCGATGCCGCGATGAAGCCGCCGTACACCGTGACGTCGAGCGGCAGGCCGTACGCGATTTCGCCGAAGCCGAAAAACGGCGTGATGCCTGCGCCGCCGAACTGCCGCGGCTTGCCGACGGCGGCCTTGTAGCGCAGTTGTCCGGTGCGCGCGAGGAACGGCACGGCGGCGGTCGTCACCTGGAAGCGCTGCACGCTGCCGTCCTCTTCCTCGACCGCGACGTCGAGCGTGCCCTGCACGCTCGTGTTGATGTTCTGCAGCGCGAACGCGCCCGGCGACACGCGCGTCACGTACAGCACGCGCCCCGCCTGCGACACGGTCACGGTCGCATTGGTGCGCGCGACACCCGAGATCAGCGGCGCATAGCCGCGCAGCGAAGGCGGCAGCATGCGGTCGTCGCTGCGGATCGACGCGCCGGTCAGCGCGAACGTGTCGAAAATGTCCGAGCTCAGGTAGTCGTCGCCGAACGTCACCGTCGACTGGATCGACGGCAGCGCGCGAAATGCGTAAAGCCGGCTGAAGCGGAACGTGCGGTCCGCGTACGCCGTGTTGCCCACGTTCGACTGCGCCTGGTAGTCGCCGCGAAAACGCCACGCATCCCAGTTCGCGCCGATCGTGCCGTAGGCCTGGATCGAATTCGTCTGCGCGCCGCCCGCACCGAAGCTGCGGTTCGTGTTCGCGATCACGCGATAGTCGAGCATCGCGCCCGGAATCCCCTCGGACCAGCGCTCCGGCGGCAGATAGGTCGAGTCGGTGAACTCGAGCGCGGCCTGCGGAATCGTGATCTTGAGGCGTCCGTCGCTCTTCAGGTAGCGCACGGTTGCCCCCTCGATCGCGCCGAGATCGACGCAACGGCCGCCCTGGAAGCGCGGCAGGTCCTTCGCGAGCGACGGCTTCAGTCCGAACTGCGCGACGAGTTCCGGCGGCAGGCACGGCTTGCCGGCGCCGGACGCATCGAGCGCGATGAACTGGATCGCCTGCAACCCGTAGAACAGGTCGTTGACCTGCACGTCGAGCATGTATTCGCCCGGCAGCGTGAAGTCGGCCTGGGAGAACTGCGACAGGTCGACGTTGTTCGTGCCGTCGATGTCGAGGAACGACGAATTGAATTCCGTCGCATGGCTCTGGCTGCCGACCACCAGCACGGAGACGCAAAGGAAGGAATGTCTGATTCGCACGCGGCGCTACCGGAAGTCCGAGGAAAAGGAAGCGGGAAGGAAACGAGGACGGAGAAAGGGTGCGCGCACCCCTTCTCCGGTACGGACGCTTACTGGTAGCGAACCGTGAAGTTCGCGACGCCGTCGGCGGTACCCGGCGTGACGCCGGCTGCCGTCGCTTCGTACATCGCCGCGAAGCGTGCGACGTTCGTGCCGTTCTGCAGCACGGTCGGCGCCTTTTGCTCCGCGCCGTTGTCGAGGTATTCACCCGACGCAGACTGCAGGCGGATGCCGACGTTGGTTGCCGAGCCGATCGTGGCGAGCAGCTTCGGCTGGCCCGCGCTCGACGTGCCCGTGAACGTGAAGTACGCGTTCTGCGCGATGCTCGTGTCGCAGTCGGTCAGCTTGATGTCGAAGTTGGTCGGCGTGGACTTGTCGCCGGCCTGCTTGAACGTGTGGGTCGGCACCTTGCCGAGGTTCACGGTCTGGTTGACCGAACCCGAATCGATGCCGCATGCGCCCGCGACGATCTCGCCCGTGAAGTTGATCGTGCCGGTGCCCTCTGCGAAGGCCGAGGTGGACAGGGCTGCGAGTGCGACAGCGGTCAGGAGGGATTTTTTCATGACGTTTTCCGTGTGAATTGCAAAGGGAATGACGACGTGGCGGATACAAAAGGCAGCGTGTGGTTGGCTCCCGTCCGTCACGAGGCGGCATTATCGAGATAGGAATGAAAGAATTCTGTAAATGATTGTCAAATCGCCCATGACAATCTTCAATTCACCCATCTTCAAACGCACTCTTTCCCTGAAATTCACAATTCCGATATTTTCGTCTGAAGTCCTTTTTAATTTTCCGGAACCTACTGAAAATTAACGGCATTTCTTTTTCTCGAATGCCGACACCCCACTCCGCCTTTCCGGGCAAGGCTTTCCAATATCACCAACCGTGAAAGACAAAATTCTGTCCAATCCCGCCATCGTTGTTCGACCGCAACGATAGCAATCGTCGATTTTCAACTGACAGGAAATTAACGAGCGATTTTCGTCAGCTGCAATTTTCGCGCAAACGATTGCGCAATTCGTACAAACGTTTTACCGCGACACTTTGCCACCCCGCATTATTCGCAATACGTGAATTAATCGAATCGTCAATCCCGGATTAAAAGCCGCGTGTCGTGCCGTGCGCCGCCACGACATTCGGCGCCCGTTTGCGACGATGCGCGGACGACGTTTCAGCGGATTGGTCGGGATCGGAAAGAAGGAAGTCCGGCATGCTCGGGCCGGGATGCGTGTCGAGTCGAAGGCGGGCCCTCGGCTCGACAGCCAGGAGAAAAGCGTGGAAGACGAAGCGCGGATGTCACGCGTCGGCGATCTCTGCCGGTACCCCGACAAAGGCGATGCCAACCGGGGGCGACGGCATCTCGCGATGCGCCATCGCCGCCCGGCCCGGCCGGAGCATCACACGGCAGCCGCCCCGGCAGATGCCGGCGCCCATCCGCCGCCCAATGCGCGATACAACGCGATCGCATTCGCGAGCCTGCGCTCCTTGAGCCGGATCAGCTCCTGACCCGACTCGTACGTGCTGCGCTGCGCGTCGAGCAGTTCGAGATACGTCGCGACGCCGCCCGCATAGCGGCGCTCGGCGAGCTTCAGCCGCGCGCCGTCGGCCGCGTAGACGTCCTGCTGCGCGGCGAGCTGGCGATCGATCCAGTCGCGCGCGGCGAACGCGTCGGCCACTTCGCGGAATGCGGTCTGCACGGTCTTCTCGTATTCGGCGACCGCGATGTGCTTGCGTGCGTTCGCGACGTCGAGATTCGCGCGATTGCGGCCGCCCGCGAAGATCGGCAGCGTGATGCGCGGCGCGAACGTCCACACGCTCGTGCCGCCCGCGAACAGGCTCGAGAACGCATCGCTGACCGAACCGTAATCGGTCGTCAGCGCGATGCGCGGGAAGAACGCCGCGCGCGCGGCGCCGATCTGCGCGTTCGCAGCCTTGAGCCGCGACTCGGCCTGCCGGATGTCCGGCCGCCGTTCGAGCAGCGCGCTCGGCGCGCCGGGCGCCACCGGCGCGATCGCGAGCGAGTCGAACGCGGTGCCGTCGGCCGGCACGGTGCGTGCAAAATCGCCGGCGAGCAATTGCAGCGCGCGCACCGACTGCGCGTGTTCGCGCTGCAGCGCGGCCTGCGACGCACGCGCGGACGCGACCAGCATCTCGGCCGAGCGCAACTCGATCGCGTCGCTCGTGCCGGCCGCGTAGCGGCGCTGCGTGAGCGCGGCGATGCGCTCGCGCGCGTCGAGCGTACGCTGCGCCAACGCCAGTTGCTCGCGCAACGACCGTTCGGAAACATACGCGCCGGCGACTTCGGCAATCACGCCGATACGCACCGTGCGCTGCGCGTCGGCCGTCGCGAAATACTCGGCGAGCGCCGCGTCGGACAGGTTGCGCACGCGGCCAAACAGGTCGAGCTCGTACGCGCTGACGCCCACGCCCGCACGATACAGCCCGCTCACCGCGCTCTCGCGCACGACCGGGTCGTACTGGCGCGTGCGTTCGTAGCCGAGGTTCGCGTCGACCGACGGCATCAGGTCCGCGCGCTGCACGCCGTACAGCGCGCGCGCTTCGTCGAGCCGGCCGGCCGCGATCCGCAGGTCGCGGTTGTTCGCGAGCGCCGCGTCGATCCACGCCTGCAGCGCAGGATCGGTGAAATATGCGCGCCAGTCGTCGAGCAGCGCGGCATCGGCGGACGCAGCCGCCTCGACCGCCTGCGGCGTGTCGCCATCGACCGGCGTGTAGCTGGCCGGCACCGGCGCCGCCGGCCGCTCGTAGCGCGGCGCGAGCGAGCAGCCGGCAAGCGCGAACGCGAGTGCCGCGGCCAGCGCGACCCGAGCCCGCGGCGTCGCGCACGCCTTCAGGTAAAACGTCATTGCGAACCCTCCATCGTCGCCGGTTGCGATCCGCCGCGCCGGCGCGGGCCGACGTCGAACAGGCGACCGACGCTCACGAAAAACAGCGGGACGAGAAACACCGCGAGCACCGTCGCCGTGATCACGCCGCCGAGCACGCCGGTGCCGATCGCCATCTGCGCGCCGGACGCGGCGCCCGATGCGAACGCGAGCGGCAGCACGCCGACGCCGAACGCGAGCGACGTCATCACGATCGGCCGCAGCCGCAGGCGCGCGGCCTCGAGCGCGGCGTCGACGAGCGACATGCGCTGCGCGACCAGATCCTTCGCGACTTCGACGATCAGGATCGCGTTCTTCGCGGACAACCCGATCGTCGCGATCAGTCCCACCTTGAAATAGATGTCGTTCGGCATCGCGCGCAGCGTGACGCCGAGCACCGCGCCGATCACGCCGAGCGGCACGACCAGCATCACCGCGAACGGGATCGACCAGCTTTCGTACAGCGCCGCGAGCGCGAGGAACACGACGAGCACCGACAGCGCGAACAGCATCGGCGCCTGCGTGCCCGACAGCCGCTCCTCGAACGACTGCCCCGACCACGCGTGGCCGATGCCGGCGGGAAGCTGCGCGGCGAGCCGCTCGATCGCGGCCATCGCCTCGCCGCTGCTGTGCCCCGGCGCGGCCGAGCCGTTGATCGTGAACGACGGATAGCCGTTGTAGCGCGTGAGCTGCGGCGGCCCGAGCGTCCAGTGCAGCGTCGCGAACGCCGCGAGCGGCACCATCTCGCCGCGCGCGTTGCGCACGCGCAGCTTCTTCACGTCGTCCGGATCGAGCCGGTGCAGCCCGTCGGCCTGCACGATCACGCGGCGCACCTGCGTGCCGTGCATGAAGTCGCCGATGTAGTCGGAGCCGAACATCACCGCGAGCGTCGTGTTGATCTCTTCCATCGACACGCCGAGCGCCGATGCCTTCGCGCGATCGATGTCGAGTTTGAGCTGCGGCGCGTCCTGTGTGCCGGCGAACATCAGGTCCGCGAGCGCCGGATCCTTGCCGCCCGCCGCGAGCAGTTGCTCGCGCGCGGCACTGAACGTCGCGTAGTCGAGCCCGCTGCGATTCTGCAGCCGGAAGTCGAAGCCGCTCGTCGACCCGAGATCGGGCAGCGCCGGCGAGTTCATCGCGAACACCGTGGTGTTCGCCGCACCCGCGAAGCGCTCGTTGATGCGCGCGACGATCGCCTGCACGTGATCGCGCCCGGCCTTGCGTTCCTTCCAGTTCTTCAGCGTGACGAAGATCATCCCGCCGTTCGGCCCTTCGCCGTACAGGTTGAAGCCGCCGAGCGCGAACGTGTACGCGGCCGGCTCGTTGTGGCGAACATACGACTCGACCTCGCGCACGCTCTGCATGGTTTCCGCGAGCGGCGTGCCCTGCGGCCGGATCACCATCACCATGAAGTTGCCCTGGTCCTCGTCGGGCAGGAACGCGGTCGGCAATTGCGTGAGCATCAGCGCGGCGGCCGCCGTCAACGCGCCGTACACGACGAGCCAGCGCACCGGCTTCTTCAGCATCGTGCCGACGCGTGCCGCATAACGCTGCGTCGCACGTGCGACCAAGCGGTTGAACCCGCCGAAGAAGCCGCGCTTCTCGTGATGGTCGCCGGACACCGGCTTGAGCAGCGTCGCGCACAACGCGGGCGTCAGCGACAGCGCGAGGAACGCCGAGAAGCCGATCGATACCGCGAGCGCGAGCGCGAACTGCCGGTAGATGTTGCCCACCGCGCCGCCGAAGAACGCCATCGGCACGAACACCGACGTCAGCACGACCGTGATGCCGACGATCGCGCCGCTGATCTGCGTCATCGCCTTGACGGTCGCGTCGTACGGCCCGAGCCCCTCCTCGACCATCAGCCGCTCGACGTTCTCGACGACGACGATCGCATCGTCGACGAGAATGCCGATCGCGAGCACCATCCCGAACATCGTCAGCACGTTGATCGAGAAACCGGCCGCATACATCGCGCCGAACGTGCCCGCGAGCGCGACCGGCACGACGAGCGTCGGAATCAGCGTCGCGCGCAGGTTCTGCATGAACAGGAACATCACGAGGAACACCAGCACGCCGGCCTCGATCAGCGTCGTGACGACCTTGTTCATCGACACGCGCACGAACGACGACGTCTCGTACGGAATCTGGTATTTCACGCCCGGCGGGAAGTACGCGGACAGCGCGTCCATCGTCGCGCGCACGCGCTTCTCGGTGGCTACCGCGTTCGAGCCAGGCGCGAGCTTGATGCCCATCCCGGTCGCGACCTTGCCGTTCACGTACGACGGATAGTTGTAGTCGTTGCCGCCGAATTCGATGCGCGCGACGTCGCGCAGGTAGAGCGCGGCGCCGTCCGGCAGCGTGCGCAGCGCGATCGCGCCGAAGTCGGCCGGCGTCTTCAGCGGTGCGTCGGCGAACACCGTCGCGGCGATCGGCGCGCTGTTCGGCACCGCGCTGCGGCCGATGTCGCCGATCGTCACGCGCGCGTTGTGCGCGCGCACGGCCGACGAGATATCCGACGCGGTGAGGCCGTGCCCGGCCATCTTCACCGGGTCGGGCCAGATCCGCATCGCATATTCGGCGCCCCAGAACTGCACGCGGCCGACGCCGTCGACGCGGCGCAGCGCCTGCACGACGTTCGCCGACGCGTATTCGCCGAGCTGCACGTCGGTCATCCGGCCGTCGTCCGACGTCAGCGACACGACGAGCTGGATGTTGTCGGCGGCCTTCTCGACCTGGATGCCGTCGCGCCGCACGGGTTCGGGCAGCCGCGCCTCGACCGTCTTCAGCCGGTTCTGCACCTCGACGGCCGCGAGATCGGCGTTGACGCCCTGCTTGAACGTCAGGTACAGCGACGCCGCGCCGGCGCTGCTCGTCGCGGACGTATACAGCAGCCCCGGCGCGCCGTTCATCTCGCGCTCGATCAGCGCGGTCACCGATTCCTCGACGACCTGCGCGGACGCGCCCGGGTACGTCGCATAAATGCTGACGACGGGCGGCGCGATGTCCGGATACTGCGCGACGGGCAGCGCGCGTATCGCGAACGCGCCGCCGAGCATGATGAAGAGTGCGATCACCCACGCGAAGACGGGGCGATCGATGAAGAAACGTGCCATGTTGGTCTCGGTGAACCGGTCAGGTTTGACGGGCGGCCGCCTGTGACGCGGCCTTCGTCGGCGTTGCCTGCTCGACGGGCTTGACGGCGGTATCGGGCGCGAACTGCGCGGCGTTGTCGACGATCACGCGCTCGCCGCCGGCGAGGCCGCGCGTGATGCGCCAATCGCGTCCGCTCATCCGGTCGGCGACGACCTCGACGTCCTGCACCTTGCCGTTCGCGCCGACCACGCGCACCGACGTGCGGTCGGCCGTGCGCAGCAGCGCATCGCGCGGCACGAGGATCGCGCGCTGATCGACGGCCGCGTCGAGCGCGATCCGCACGTACGCGCCCGGCAGCAGTTCGCGTTCGGGATTCGGGAACAGCGCGCGCATCGCGACGGTATCGGTGGTCGGGTCGACCGCGAGATCGCTGAACAGCAGCTTGCCCTTCAGCGGATACGCGGTGCCGTCGGCGCGCAGCAGCGTCACCGTGACGTCGTGCTGCGCGATGCCCGTCGCGCGCCCGCTCTTCACCGCGCGGCGCAACGCATCGACGTCGGCCGCCGGCTGCGAGAAATTCACGTAGATCGGATCGAGCTGCTCGACGGTCGTGAGCGGCGTTGCCTGGTCCTGGCCGACGAGCGCGCCTTCGGTGACGAGCGCGCGTCGCGCGCGGCCCGAAATCGGCGCGGTGACGGTCGCGTAGTCGAGTTGCAATTGCGCGCGGGCGAGCTCGGCCTTCGCCGAAGCGACGCCGGCCTTTGCCTGCGTGTCGTCGGCAACGGCCTCCGTGTGATCGCGCTCGCTGACCGCGCGGTCGCGCACCAGGTCGTCGTAACGGCGACGCTTGTCGCTCGCCGCGAGCGCGGCGGCCTGCGCCTTCGCGAGCGCGCCCTGTGCGGCGTCGCGCGCGGCCTTCAGAGGCGCGGGGTCGATGCGGAACAGCACCGCGCCCTGCTTCACTTCCTGGCCTTCTTCGTAAGTCCGCGCGGTGACGATGCCCGCGACCCGCGCGCGCACCTCCGCTTGCCGATACGCGTCGAGCCGGCCGGGCAATTCGACGGTCATCGGCACGGCCGTCGGACGCACCGTGACGACCGTCGCGCGTTGAATGGCCTCCGGCGCCTTGTCCTGTTCGCCCTTTCCGCATCCGGTCACGAGCAGCATGGCCGCGAGCGCGAACGGCGCCAGCCGGAGGCGGCGCCCCAGGGAGCGTTTGTTATTCATGTATGACCTCGGATCGTTCGCCGCCGATACAATGCGGCGGCTCAGGGTGGCCGATTATAATCAGTCACGACTGATTAAATGCAGGCGGTTGCAATCGGGCCGCCTTACTGTCTCAATAAAACGACAGCGAACTGTAAGGAAATTCACGACATGGCCCGCAAGACCCGGGAAGAATCGCTCGCCATCAAGCACCGGATCCTCGACGCCGCCGAGCTCGTCCTGCTCGAAAAAGGCGTCGCGCAAACCGCGATGGCGGACCTCGCCGAGGCCGCCGGAATGTCGCGGGGCGCCGTGTACGGCCACTACCGCAACAAGATGGAAGTGTGTCTCGCGATGTGCGACCGCGCGTTCGCGCGCACGTCGGAAGGCTTCGACGCGGTCGACAACCTGCCCGCGTTCGCCACGCTGCGCCGCGCGGCATCGCACTACCTGCAGCAATGCGGCGAGCCGGGCGCGATGCAGCGCGTGCTCGTAATCCTCTATACGAAGTGCGAACAAAGCGAGGAGAACGGCGCGCTGCAGCGGCGCCGCATGCTGCTCGAGCTGCAGATGCTGCGCATCACCAAGGCGCTGCTGCGCCGCGCGATCGCGTCCGGCGAACTCGCCGCCGATCTCGACGTGCATCTCGCGGCTGTCTATCTCGTGTCGCTGCTCGAAGGCGTGTTCGCATCGATGATCTGGACCAACCGGTTGCGCGGCAATCTGTGGACCGACGCGGAAGCGATGCTCGACGCGGGCTTCGACGCCGTCCGGACATCTGCCGCGCTGCGCGTGCGCGCGCAAAAATTGCCAGCCGAACCCAAAGCCGCGCAATAAATGCTGATTTAACCCGATTTACCGCAGTGCGAAACGAATGCGCTGACCCTCTTTAAAATTTTTAACGTTTCGCGGAACATCGGTAGACTGACGCTGTCATCTTTCTTTAGCGTCTTCGTGATAATCCGGGTGCGACCCGGAAAGTTCACGCCGCCGTTCGAAGCGGGCCTGCCCGCGAGTTGGGTCGAACGGAAACGACACAGGCCCCTGGCGGGGCCTGTTTTGTTGCACGCCCGTCGCCCGCCCCGTCGCCACCCGACGGATATGCCGCCGATGGCTCCCGCCCACACCTCTTTGAACCGCTTTCCTGGATGTGGACACCCTTGGTCAAGCCTGCCGCAACCCCTGATGCTTTCGCGCCCGGCCGCGCGCAGCGCCTCGTGCGCGCGCTCGTGCCGGCCGCCGTGCTCGGCGCCCTCGCCGCCTTCGGTCTCGCCGCCGCGCTGCCGGCCGTCTCGCAACTGCCGGGCGCCGTCGATTCGGGCACGGCCGCGCTGCCGCAGCGCGTGCTGTCCGACACGCCGTTTCCCACCGCGCAGCATTTCGTGACGAGCGAACTCGCGCGCACGATCGGCGAGCGCAACGAACTCGATGAACGCGGCGAACGCAGCCTGCAGCCGGGCCTGTTCGCGCCGCTCAGCGCGCACCGCAACGACATGCTCGGCTATACGAACCTGTTCCAGTTCGCGGCCCCCGAACAGCAACACGGGATGCGCGCGGGCGACATCGAACTCACGCTGTCCGATACGCTGAACCGTCTCGACGTGCCGCCCGAGGTGCGCATCCAGCTCGGCGATCTCGTCACCGGCAAGGTCGCGATGCGCGCCAGCGCCCAGCGTGGCGACTACTACCGCGTCGCGTACGACACCAACAACGGCACGCCGCACCTCACCGCGCTCGAACTGCGCGTCGCGGGCCGCACGTTCGGCGCGATCTGGTTCCGCGCGCCGGGCGCCGACCACGGCGCGTACTACACGCTCGATGGCGCACCGCTCGAAGCAGCCGCGTTCACGATGCCCGTCAAATGGACGCGCATCAGCTCGTTCTTCGGCGAACGCGTCCACCCGCTGTCGCAGGCGATGGCGTTCCATACCGGCGTCGACCTCGCCGCGCCGTCGGGCACGCCCGTCAATGCGGCGGCCGACGGCGTCGTGTCGTTCGTCGGCACCGATCCGGGCGGCTACGGCCACTACGTGATCGTCGATCACGCGGACGGTTATTCGACCTACTACGCGCATTTGTCCGCGTTCGCGCGCGGGCTGAAGACCGGCGAAACCGTGAAGCAGGGCCAGCGCCTCGGCTCGGTCGGGATGACCGGCGCCGCCACCGGGCCGCACCTGCACTTCGAGGTGCGCGTCGCGAACGATCCGGTCGATCCGCTCGTCACGCTCGCGAGCGCGCAGACGGGGCTGTCCGACATGCAGCTCACCGCGTTCCGCCAGGAAGCGGCGCAATGGCGCTTCCGCCTCGCGTCGATCAGTACGACGCCGTTCGCATTCGCGCAGACCGACGGCCCGCTGTGGGGCGACTTCGCGACCGGTCCGTCGACGCTGCGCGCGGTCTTCGATACGCACTACAGCGCGTCCTGACGCAGGCGCGCCGAAGCACCATCTCGCCCGTCGCCGTTCGAGCGGCGGCGACGCGGGCGGCCTTCACCGCGCCGGTTCCGTGCGCTCCGCCGCCCGCGCGAGGCGCTCCGCACGCGGACGCCGCGACAGCAGCCAGCGCGCCGCGCCGTCGAGCGACGTGCACAACACGAGATAGATCGCCGCGACGAACAGGAAGATCGGCGCCGGATACACCATCAGCCGGTTGTTCACCTGCGTCGCGACGAACGACAATTCCGGCACGCCGACGATATACGCGAGCGACGTGTCCTTCACGAGCGCGACCCACTGGTTGACGAACGACGGCGTCATGATCCGGATCGCCTGCGGCAGCAGCACGTAGCGCACGGTCTGCCAGCGCGTGAGCCCGAGCGACAGCCCCGCCTGCCACTGCCCGTCGCCGGCCGCGACGATGCCCGCATGCACCGCATGCGCGAGATAGGCACCGCCGATCAGCGCCAGCGCGCACACGACCGTCGCGAGCCCCGGCACGTCCATGTGCAGCAGCATCGGCATCAGGAAATACGTCCAGAAGATCAGCATCAGCACCGGAATCGCGCGGAAGAAGCCGATGAACGCGAGCAGCAGCACGCGCAGCGGGCCGCGCGCGAGCGCCATCGCGACGCCGAGCGCCACGCCCAGGATCGCCGACGCCATCGCCGACGCGATCGCGAGCACGAGCGACAGCGCGGCGCCGCCGAGCGGGCCGTCCGGGAACGCGCCGACGAGCAGGTACGGCAGGTTGTCGAGCAGCAGCGAGATGTCCATCGTCAGCGCCCCGCCCCGAGCCGGTCACGCCATTGCGTGGCCGCATAGGCGCCGGCCTCGATCGCTGCCACCGCGACGATGTACAGCACGGTCGCGACACCGAACGCAGCGAAGGTCCTGAACGTCTCCGTCTCGACCTGCCGCGACGCATACGACAGCTCGGCGACGCCGATCGCCATCGCGAGCGACGAGTTCTTCACGAGATTCATGTATTGGCCGAACAACGGCGGCAGCGCGATGCGCACGGCCTGCGGCAGCACCACGTAGCGCAGCGACTGCATCGGCGTGAGGCCGAGCGCCGCGGCTGCGTCATGCTGCGCGCGGCGCACGCCGCGCAGCCCGGCTTCGCATTCCTCGGCGACGAACGCGGCCGTGTACGCGCTCAACCCGAACCAGCCCGCGACGAACTCGAACGACGGCCACGCGAGCGTGAGCGGGCCCGCGCTGAGTTGATGGCGCGCGTTCAGCCACGCGACCCACGTCTCGGGCAGCAACGACGCCACGCCGAAATACCAGAACAACAACTGCACGAGCAGCGGCGTGTTGCGGAACGCGACGACATAACCGGCCGCCAGCGTGCGCGGCACCGTGCCGCGCGCATGCCGCATGACGGCGAGCAGCAGCCCGCCGATGGTCGCGGCGAGCGCCGACGCGGCCGCGAGGCCGAGCGTCAGCAGGAAGCCCTGCCAGAGCTAGGACAGATATTTGGGAGCCAACCCGAGCATGTCGTGGTGCGGGTGCGAAGCGCGCGATCGAAAAGAAACGGAAAGCGCCGCGATCCGTGCGCACCGGCGTGGCCGGCGGCGGAACGCGGCGCACCTGGCGTGCGACTCAGGTCTTGTCGCCGATGCGGAAGATGCGCGTGAGCGGCGTCTTCGTCGTCGGACCGAACCACGCGTCGTAGATCTGCGTCGCGCGGCCGTTTGCCTCGAGGCCCTTCAGCGTGTCGTTGACGAAGCCGAGCAGGCGCGTCTCGCCCTTCGGCACACCGACGCCCATGTAGTCATTCGAGATCGTGAACGCCGGGATCTCGTAGTTCTGCTTGTCGGGCACGTTCGCGAGCAGGCCGATCAGTTTCGGCCCGTCCTGCGTAATCGCCTGCACGTTGCCGGCGCGCAGCGCGGCGAACGCGAACGGCGTGTCGTCGTATGCGACGATCGTCGCCTTCGGGAATTTCTCGCGCAGCGTGATTTCGTTCGTCGTGCCCTTGTCCGCGCCGACGCGCAGGTTGTTCAGCTGGTCGGCCGATTTCAGTACGCCCTTCTTCGCGAGAAACTGCTGGCCCGACGAGAAATACGGGATGCTGAAGTCGACCTGCTTCGCGCGCTCGTCGGTGATCGTGAAGTTCGCGAGCACCAGATCGACCTTGCCGGAAGTCAGGAACGGAATGCGGTTCGCGGGATTGGTCGGCTGCAGCTTCACGCCGAGCTTGTCGGCCAGCGCCTTCGCATAGTCGACGTCGAGGCCGACGATGTGATTGCTCTTGCCGTCGACATAACCGAACGGCGGATTGCTGTCGAAGGTCGCGACGCGCAGCACGCCGGCCTTCCTGATGTCGTCGAGACGGTCCGCGTGCGCGACCGTGCCGGCCGTGACGAGCGCGGCCCCGACGAGCCACGTAGCGAGAGTGTGGAGTTTCATGAGCACGACCTGATTTGATTTGTCATGAGGGCCGCCGCGGATCGCGCGACGGCCGGTTCGAGGAACATCGCGACGGAGTGTGTCGTCGCGAAGCCGCTAACGTATCAGCGCATGCGGCAATTCCGAACCAACAATTGGTGCTTTGCTCTGCGGGTTTCGTGATGACGCTCGAGACTGCGTGCGCCATCGCGCGCTTCAAAAAAAGACGCCCGCTGCACGCAGCGGGCGCGAATCCCAGTCAAGGAGGTGTCACACGAACTACGGGTTCAGAATAAAGGCATCGCACGCGATGGACAACGAAGCGATTCCGATATCGATATCGCGCGTCCCGCGATGCGCTTGCGCGTGTCCATGCGAAGACGGCGCGCATGAAAAAAACGGCGCGCCGCCTGTGTGGCGGAGCGCCGTCCCGTTGCACGTTGCCGGTCGATGCGGACAGCCTCGCGAAGCTGCCCCGCCGATCACGGTTCGTGACGCAGATACCCTTCCTTGCTCGGATCGCGCATCCGCCACGACACGATCAGCGAGATCGCGCACAGCACCGTCACGTACCAGTAGAAGGTTTCCTCGCTGCCGATCGACTTGAACCACAGCGCGACGTACTCGGCCGAGCCGCCGAAGATCGCGTTCGCGACCGCATACGACAGGCCGACGCCCATCGCTCGCACTTCGGGCGGGAACATCTCGGCCTTGATGAGGCCGCTGATCGACGTGTAGAAGCTGACGATCGCGAGCGCGATCGTGATCAGCACGAACGCGGCCGTCGGGCTCGTCACGGTCTTCAGCGCGTGCATCAGCGGCACCGTGCCGATCACCGCGAACGCGCCGAACAGGATCATCGACGTGCGGCGGCCGATCTTGTCGGACAGCGCGCCGAACACCGGCTGGATCAGCATGTAGACGAGCAGCGCGAAGGTCATCACGTTGCTGGCGGTCTTCGCATGCATGCCGGCCGTGTTCACCAGGTACTTCTGCATGTACGTGGTGAACGTGTAGAAGATCAGCGAGCCGCCGGCCGTGAAGCCGACCACCGTGAAGAACGCGCCCTTGTGCTGCCACACGCCGCGGATCGTGCCCGCATCCTTCTTGTCGCGCGATGCGCTCGTCGACGTCTCGTCGAGCGATTTGCGCAGGTACAGCGAGATCAGCGCGGCCGCCGCGCCGACCACGAACGGAATGCGCCAGCCCCATGCCTTCAGCTCGTCGCCCGACAGCGTCTGCTGCAGGATCACGAGCACGAGCAGCGCGCACAGCTGGCCGCCGATCAGCGTCACGTACTGGAACGACGCGAAGAAGCCGCGGCGGCCCTTCAGCGCCACCTCGCTCATGTAGGTCGCGCTCGTCCCGTATTCGCCGCCCACGGACAGGCCCTGGAACAGCCGCGCGACCAGCAGCAGCGCCGGTGCGAGCGCGCCGATCTGCGCATAGGTCGGCAGCACCGCGATCACGAGCGAGCCGCCGCACATCATCAGCACCGAGATCATCATCGCCGTGCGGCGGCCATGACGGTCGGCGATGCGGCCGAACAGCCAGCCGCCGATCGGACGCATCAGGAAGCCGGCCGCGAACACGCCGGCCGTGTTCAGCAGCTGGGTCGTCGTGTTGCCGCTCGGGAAGAACGCCGGTGCGAAGTACAGCGCGCAGAACGAGTAGATGTAGAAGTCGAACCACTCGACGAGGTTGCCCGATGAGGCGCCGACGATGGCGAACACGCGCCGCCGGGTGTCATGCGCGGACAGCGCAGCTTGGTCGGTCTGGACGTCCATGGGTTGGTCTGTTCCTTTTAGTGCTTTCTGGGCGAGACGGCTTGGGGGCCGCCGCGTGCGGTCGCACGTGGCACCGGTTCCGGCGCACGGCGCTACGGGATTTTAGCGAAATGTAAAGTAACGGGCTTTCCGGGTTCGTCCGGATGTAGAAAAATTTTCTCCCGCCACCCGTTCGTCATATGAAAACGCCAGCCGCGAGGCTGGCGTCCGGTGCAAACTATTCCCGGTCCCGGTGCTCAGACACGCACCTCCGGCGGCACGTAGCGGCACTCGTAGCGCTTGCGCACGGTACCGGCCTCGTCGACGCTTTCCAGGAACACGTCGAACTGCCAGAGCCGCGCCATGTGCTTGAGCACTTCCTCGCTGTCGTTCGACAGATGGCGGTTGTCGGTCATGAAGTGGCGCAGCGTGAGGCTGCGGTCGCCGCGCGTGTTCACCGCCCATACCTGGATGTTCGGCTCGCGGTGATGGATGTCGTACTGACGCGACAGCGCCTGCCGCACGTACTGGTAGCCGGACTCGTCGTGGATCGCCGATACCTCGAGCGAATCGCGCATGTCGTCGTCGAGCACCGAGAACAGCCGCATTTCGCGGATCAGGTTCGGCGACAGGTACTGCGCGATGAAGCTCTCGTCCTTGAAGTTGCGCATCGCGTAGTGCATCGCCGGCAGCCACGGCGTGCCCGCGATCTCCGGAAACCACTTGTAGTCCTCTTCCGTCGGCGCCTCGCAGATCCGCCGGATGTCGCTCATCATCGAGAAGCCGAGCGCATACGGGTTGATCCCGCTGTAGTACGGCTTCGTGACCGGCGGCTGATAGACCACGTTGCTGTGCGAATGCAGGAACTCCATCATGAAGCCGTCTTCCAGCTTGCCCTGGTTGTACAGCGTATTGAGCAGCGTGTAGTGCCAGAACGTCGCCCAGCCTTCGTTCATCACCTGCGTCTGCCGCTGCGGATAAAAGTACTGGCCGATCTTGCGCACGATGCGGATCACTTCGCGCTCCCACGGCTCGAGCAGCGGCGCGTTCTTCTCCGCGAAATACAGCAGGTTCTCCTGCGGCTCCGGCGGGTAGCGTTCCTCCTGCTCCTCCATCTGCTCGGGCTTCTTGCCCGGCAGCGTGCGCCACAGCTCGTTGACCTGCGACTGCAGATACGCCTCGCGCTCGCGCCGCAGCGCGGCCTCCTTTGACAGCGACGGCTTCTGCGGCCGCTTGTAGCGGTCGACGCCGTAGTTCATCAGCGCATGGCACGAATCGAGCAGTTCCTCGACGCGATCGAGGCCGTAGCGCTCCTCGCATTCGGCGACGTAGTTCTTCGCGTACACGAGATAATCGATGATCGCGTGCGCGTCGGTCCACAGCCGGAACAGGTAGTTGCCCTTGAAGAACGAGTTGTGCCCGTACGCCGCGTGCGCGATGACGAGCGCCTGCATCGTCATCGTGTTCTCTTCCATCAGATACGCGATGCACGGATTCGAGTTGATGACGATCTCGTAGGCGAGCCCCATCTGGCCGCGACGATAGCTTTTCTCGGTCGCGAGGAAGTGCTTGCCGAACGACCAGTGGCGATAGTTGACCGGCATCCCGACCGACGCGTACGCATCCATCATCTGCTCGGCGCTGATCAGTTCGAGCTGGATCGGATAGATATCGAGCTCGTACTGCTCGGCAACCTGCGAGATGTGCGTGTCGTATTCCTCGAGCAGTTCGAAGGTCCAGTCGGACGGGCACGGCAGCGGCTTGCGTTCGGCCACGTTCATACGCGCTTCCTTCTGCCCGGCAGCGGGCAAGTCGGCGGCCGGCGCCGCCGGTTCGGTCCGGCCGCTTTGCTGCGATGCGGCAGGGCCGGCCGTGTCGTCGCCGGAAGGGCGCGGCGCGTAGCCGCGCGACTCGTTGTGCAGATGGCGGGTCGTCATGACATTTCCACCTGCTTTTCGAACAATTCGCGAAACACCGGGTAAATGTCCGCAGCCGATTCGACTTTCTTCATCGCGAGATGCGGTTGCGACAACGCCAGCTGCGCGTACTCCAGCCACAGGTTCTGCTCTTCGGGCGCAACCTGGATATACGCGAAGTAGCGTGTCTTGGTGAGGATATCCTCTTCCAGGATTTTGCGACACTTCGGCGAATCGTCTGTCCAGTTGTCGCCGTCGGACGCCTGCGCGCCGTAGATGTTCCATTCCGTCGGCGAGTAGCGCTCGTTCATCACCTTGCGCATCAGCTCGAGCGCGCTCGACACGACGGTGCCGCCGCTTTCGGTCGAATGGAAGAAGGTGTCCTCGTCGACTTCCTCGGCACGCGTGTGGTGACGGATGAACACGACCTCGATGCGCTCGTAGTTGCGCTTCAGGAACAGGTACAGGAGGATGAAGAAGCGCTTCGCGAGATCCTTGCGCTGCTCGTCCATCGAGCCCGACACGTCCATCAGGCAGAACATCACGGCCTGGCTCGATGGTTGCGGCTGCTTGACGCGGTTGATGTAGCGCAGGTCGAACGGATCGATGAACGGAATCCGCCAGATGCGCCCCTTCAGATGATGGATCTCGGCCTCGAGCGTCGCGATTTCCGCGCGGCGGTCTTCCGGATCGATCTTCAGCGCCTCGAGCTGCGCCTCCAGCTCGCGCAACTCGTTGACGAGCGGCGAGCCGAGCGCGATGCGCCGGCCGAGCGCGCTGCGCAGCGAGCGCACGACGTCGATGTTGTTCGGCGTGCCTTCCGCCGACCAGCCCGCGCGCACGTTCTTCCAGCTCGGCACCGTCAGCAGGTGCGTCTTCACGAGGCGCGGCAGTTCGAGATCGTCGAAGAAATACTGCATGAATTCGTCGCGCGACAACTCGAACACGAAGTCGTCCTGCCCTTCGCCCTCGTTGCTCGCCTGACTGCCGCCGCCGCCCGAGCCGCCCTGCGGACGCGGAATCTTGTCGCCGCGCACGTAGTCTTCGTTGCCCGGGTGCACGTATTCGCGACGTCCGCCAGGCGCGTGCCGGAAATTCGGCTCGGCGATGTCCTTGCGCGGAATCGTGATGCTTTGCGTGCTCTGGATATCCTTGATGCTACGGTCGCGCACCGCGTCGGACACGGCACGACGAATGTAGTTCTTGACGCGACGCAGAAAGCGTTCGCGGTTGGCGATGCTCTTGTTCTTGCCGGCCAGCCTGCGGTCGATGATTTGATGAAGCACTCCCGGTCTCCCGCTCGAAAGTCGATCTGCCGGGGCACTCGCCGCGCATGCCGTCTGCCGTCATGCGGGCGGCGCCTCTGAAGGTGCCCGTACGGACTCGCCGTACGGGCGCGGTACCGCGCGCGTCATGACGACTTGCGCACGCGCAGGTACCAGTCGCAAAGCAGCCTCACCTGCTTCGGCGTATAGCCCTTCGCGACCATCCGGTTCACAAAGTCCTCATGCTTGCGTTGCTCCTCCGCCGACCCCTTCGCGTTGAACGAAATGACCGGCAACAGTTCCTCGGTATTCGAGAACATCTTCTTCTCGATCACGACGCGCAACTTCTCGTAGCTCGTCCACACCGGGTTCTTCCCGGCGTTCGCCGCCCGCGCGCGCAACACGAAGTTCACGATCTCGTTGCGGTAATCCTTCGGATTGCTGATCCCGGCCGGCTTCTCGATCTTCTCCAGTTCCGCATTCAGCGCGGCGCGGTCGAAGCTCTCGCCCGTGTCGTGATCGCGGAATTCCTGATCCTGGATCCAGAAGTCCGCATACGTGACGTAGCGGTCGAAGATGTTCTGCCCGTACTCCGAATACGATTCGAGGTAAGCCGTCTGGATCTCCTTGCCGATGAAGTCTGCATAGCGCGACGCGAGCACGTCCTTCACGAACGACAGGTATTTCTGCTCGGTCTCCGGCGGGAACTGCTCGCGTTCGATCTGCTGTTCGAGCACGTACATCAGGTGCACGGGGTTCGCCGCGACCTCGCTCGAATCGAAGTTGAACACGCGCGACAGGATCTTGAACGCGAAGCGCGTCGACACGCCCGTCATCCCTTCGTCCACGCCGGCGTAGTCGCGATACTCCTGGTACGACTTCGCCTTCGGATCGGTGTCCTTCAGGTTTTCGCCGTCATACACCTGCATCTTCGAGAACAGGCTCGAATTCTCCGGCTCGTGCAGGCGCGACAGCACCGAGAACTGCGACATCATCTTCAGCGTGCCCGGCGCGCACACGGCTTCGGCCAGCGACGAATTGCGGATCAGCTTCTCGTAGATCTTCGTCTCTTCCGACACGCGCAGGCAGTACGGCACCTTCACGACGAAGATCCGGTCGAGCAGTGCCTCGTTGTTGCGGTTGTTGCGGAATGCCTTCCACTCCGACTCGTTCGAGTGCGCGAGGATCACACCGTCGAACGGAATCGCGCCGAATCCTTCGGTGCCCTTGAAGTTGCCTTCTTGCGTGGCGGTCAGGAGCGGGTGCAGCACCTTGATCGGCGCCTTGAACATTTCGACGAATTCGAGCAGACCCTGGTTCGCCAGGCACAGGCCGCCCGAGTAGCTGTACGCATCGGCATCGTCCTGCGCGTACTGTTCGAGCTTGCGGATGTCGACCTTGCCGACGAGCGACGAGATGTCCTGGTTGTTTTCGTCGCCAGGCTCCGTCTTCGCGATGCCGATCTGCCGAAGGATCGACGGAAAGCGGCGCACCACGCGGAACTGGCGGATGTCGCCGTTGTATTCGTGCAGGCGCTTGACGGCCCACGGACTCAGGATGCTCTTCAGGTAGCGGCGCGGAATGCCGTATTGCTCTTCGAGGATCGGGCCGTCCTCGTCGTAGTCGAACAGCCCGAGCGGCGATTCGTTGACGGGCGAACCCTTGAGCGCATAGAACGGCACGCGTTCCATCAGTTGCTTCAGGCGCTCGGCGATCGACGACTTGCCGCCGCCCACCGGCCCGAGCAGGTAGAGAATCTGCTTCTTTTCTTCGAGCCCTTGCGCAGCGTGGCGGAAGTACGCGACCACCTGCTCGATCACTTCCTCCATTCCGTAGAACTCACGGAACGCGGGATAGACCTTGATAACCTTGTTCGCGAAGATCCGCGACAGGCGCGGGTCGTTGCGGGTATCGACTTGTTCCGGTTCCCCGATTGCAGCCAGCATGCGTTCGCCGGCCGTGGCGTACGCTGACGGATCGTTCTTGCAGAGCGCGAGGTACTCCTCCAGCGAGAACTCTTCCTCTCGCGTTTTTTCGAAGCGGTTCGCGAAGCTGCTGTAAATATCCATGCTACCTCCCTCGCCTGAGTCTGAAGACGTGCCTGCCTTCTATGACTGCGCAGAAGCAAGCGCGTTCGAATTCATCCTAAACCCTTTCTTATTTTTTTTCACGAACTCTTCGTATGAAGTTCGTCATTCTCGACAACACCGCTTGGACAACGCATTTCGACGCTTTACAATCGATCTCCCGAGCCGCAGAAACTGCATCCGCCGCGTCTCGTCGAGCATCGGAACGTCTCGTGCGTTGGATGCCTCCGCCGTCGTCGCCGCACCCTTCACTCTCCCCTTCATCCCTAGACGTTCGAGCAGACGTTTTCGACGACACGCTGCGCGCACCGTTACAAATTTTTTTCGCATCGTCCGGAGATACCCGTAGCACGGATGCGCACATGCAACGCGTGGCGACGCACGCACGTTCACGCACGCTGTCACATTTCACCGGCCGCCGAAACGACGATGCCCGCATGTCGCGGGCGTCGTGTGCTGCCAAATGGGGATAGATGCGCGGTGCGCGCGACTCAGAACGTTTCCCAGTCGTCGGCGCCGGCAGACGCAGCCACCGGCGCGGGTGCAGCGGCCGCCGGCTTGCGCGCCGGCGCGGGGCGCTTCGGCGCAGCGTCGCGATCGTTGCGCGCCGCGGCCGGTGCGGGCGGCGAAACAGGCACGACGGACGGCGCGACTGCCGGCGCGGCCACCGCGCGCGGCGCCTGACGCGCAACGGCGGCTGCCGGCTTCGCCGCATCGTCGTCGATCCGGAACACCGACGCCGTTTCGCGCAGGCGCGCGGCCTGCTCGTCGAGCGATTGCGCGGCGGCCGCCGCTTCCTCGACGAGCGCGGCGTTCTGCTGCGTGACCTCGTCCATCTGCGCGACCGCGCGCGCGACCTGGTCGATGCCGCCGCTCTGCTCCTCGGATGCCGCCGCGATCTCGCCCATGATGTCCGTCACGCGCTGCACCGCACTGATCACGTCGCTCATGGTGCGGCCGGCTTCGTCGACCAGCGTCGAGCCCGTCCGGATGCGTTCCACCGACGCGTCGATCAGCGCCTTGATCTCCTTGGCCGCGCTCGACGAACGCTGCGCGAGGCTGCGCACCTCGCCCGCGACGACCGCGAAGCCGCGGCCTTCCTCGCCGGCGCGCGCGGCTTCGACCGCCGCGTTCAGCGCCAGGATGTTGGTCTGGAACGCGATTCCCTCGATGATCGCGATGATGTCCGCGATCTTCGCCGAGCTGTCGTTGATCTCGCCCATCGTGCCGACCACCTGGCCGACCACCGTATTCCCCTTGTTTGCAATCTCCGACGCGTTCGCGGCCAGCGAGCTTGCCTGCCGCGCATTGTCCGCGTTCTGCTTCACGGTGCCGGTCAGCTGCTCCATGCTCGACGCGGTTTCCTGCAGCGCGGACGCCTGTTCTTCCGTGCGCGACGACAGGTCGATGTTGCCGGCGGCGATCTGGCGCGCCGCGGTCGCGATCGACTCGCTGCCGCCGCGCACGGTGCGCACCGTGTCGACCAGCCCGCGCTGCATCTTCGCGAGACCCTCGAGGAGCTGGCCCATTTCGTCGCGCCGCTGCACCACGATCGAGCGGCGCAGGTCGCCCGCGGCGATCGCGTCGAAATGCGCGAGCGCGTCCGCGAGCGGACGGCCGATCGCACGGCTGAGCGTCAACCACGACAGCACCGCGGCAACCAGACCAGCCGCCAGCAGGACGATCGACACCACGCGCAGCGTATCGAACGTCGCTTCCGAATGATCGAAGCTCGTCTGCCCGGCGCTGAACTGGAAATTGCGCAGCGCCTCGCTCGCCACCGAGAGATCGTTGTAAAGCGTCTGGAGTTGCTTGGCGCCTTCGCCGATCCGGTCGTGGTCGCCCGTCGCGACAAGGCCGCCGAACGCGTCGCAACCGCGCTGCAGCGCCTGCCGCTTCGCGGCGACGTCCTGCGCGAGTCGATCCTCGTCCGCATCGCGCGGCAGCGCGAGGTATTTTTTCCACCACACATCGGACTGCGCGCGCATCGCGCGGCTACGCTCCACCGCCGCAGCCGATTCGGGCGTCCCCACCAGCAGCGCGGCGCGATCGAGCGCCAGGCGCTCGCGCGCCGCGTACATTTCGGCGACGGCCACGTCGACCGCGCTCGGCATCTGGTTCGTGAAAATCTCGCGCGTCGCGTCGTTCGAACGCGTCATCCCGTACACGCCCAGCACGCCGATCACCCCCAGCAGTATCGCGAGAAACGCCATCGTCAAACCGATGCGTGCACGTATCGTCAGGTTTCCGATCACCATCATTGTTCCTGTATTGCGTCGTCATGAACGGGCAAGGCCCATTTTTCGAAACAGCGTTTCGTCCTGATGTATTTACGACCGGATGTTGCGCAGCTTGATGGTATTCACGTCATTTTTTTCAGCAATTCATTAGTTCATTACAGATTTCTGAACAATGGGGTCGAAGCATCGCAGGCCCGCCTCGCGAAAGCGCGTGGCAGGCATCGCGATCGGGCAATCGGGGAAAGACGGCCGGCGCCTGCTTCCGCACGCGCCGGCCGGGATGCGCGATCCAGCCCTATTCGGCCAGTTCGGCGAGGGTGGGAATCGACGGCTGCGCGCCCGCGCGCGTGACCGACAGCGCCGCCGCACGTTGCGCGAAGCGGATGGCCGTGTCGATGGCCTCGCCCGCCGCGAGCCGCGCGGCGAAACCGCCGATGAAGGTATCGCCGGCCGCGGTCGTGTCGACTGCCTTGACGACGGGTGCCGGATAATGGCGCGCCGCGCCGTCGGCCGTCAGCGCGAACACGCCGCGCGCGCCGAGCGTGATCAGCACGTTGCGTGCGCCGGCCGCGTGCAACGCACGCGCCGCGGCTTCCGCCTCGGCCGGATTGCGCACCGGCAGCCCGGTCAGCGCGGCTGCCTCCACTTCGTTCGGGATCAGGTAATCGACCAGCGGCAACCAGCCGTCCGGCAGCGGCGCCACGGCCGGCGCCGGATTGAGCACGACAGTGCGGCCGAGCCGCCGCCCGGCCGACAGCGCCGCGAACACGGCGTCCGGCGGCGTCTCGAGCTGGCAGATCAGCACGTCGGTCGCCGCAAGCGCGGCCTCGTGCCGCGCCACCGTATCGGTCGTCACTTCGCCATTGCCGCCCGCGACGATCACGATCGCGTTCTGGCTCGCGTCGTCGACGACGATCAGCGCGACACCGGTCGACGCCGTCGCGCTCGTCGCGAGCCGCGAGCAGTCGATGCCTTCGGCCTCGAGGCCGGCCCGCAGCGCGGTACCGTGCGCATCCGCGCCGACGCAGCCGATCATCGCGACCTGCGCCCCGAGCCGCGCCGCCGCGACGGCCTGGTTGCCGCCCTTGCCGCCTGCGGCCTGCGCGTACGCATGACCGGCAAGCGTCTCGCCCGGCAGCGGCAGCCGCGGCGCCCGTACGACGAGATCCATGTTGAGGCTGCCGACCACCGTCACGCGGCCGGCGCCCGCCGCACGCGCCGTCATGGGCGACCGCCCGGCGCGGCCGGCTCGCGGTAAACCGCCGTCGATTCGCGCAGCACGAGGCGCGGCGACACGACGCGACGACGGCTCGGCGCGGCCGTCGAACCGCCGCCGATCCGCTCGATCAGCGTTTGCGCAGCCATTTCGCCGAGCGCGCGCACCGACTGGCCGACCGTCGACAGCGCCGGATACGTGTAGCGGGAGAATTCGATGTCGTCGAAGCCGATGATCGAGCAGTCGTCCGGCACGCGCATGCCGCGCTCGGCCGCCGCGCGCAGCGCGCCGACGCCCATCAGGTCGTTTCCCGCGAAAATCGCGCTGGGATGCACCGACTCGAACAGCCGGGATGCCGCGTGGTAACCGCCGAGGCACGAAAAATCGCTTTCCGCGATCGCGCCCGGCACGATGTCGATGCCGCGCTCGGCCATCGCGCGGATGAAGCCGTGCACGCGCATGGCGCTGACGGCCGTGTCGGTCGGCCCGGTGATGCAGCCGATCTTCGCGTGCCCGAGTTCGAGCAGGTGACGCGTCGCCAGGTAGGCGCCGCGTTCGTGGTCGATCTGCACAAGGTCGGCCGCGAGCCCCTCGATGTTGCGGTCGACGACGACGAGCGGCGCATGCGCATCCGCAAGCGTCTGCGCGAGCACCGTGTCCTCGCCGGCCGACGCGACGATCAGCCCGTCGATGCGCTTTTCCTGCAGCACGCGCAGGTAGTTGCGCTGCTTCACGGGATCGTCGTCCGAGTTGCAGAAGAATACGCAATAGCCGTTGGCCGCACACTGGTCCTCGATGCCGCGCGCAAGCTCCGCGAAGTACGGATTCGTGCTGTTCGGCACGACGAGGCCGATGGTCGCCGTCGAGCGCGCCTTCAGCGAGCGCGCCACGGCCGATGGCACGTAATTCAGCTCGCGGATCGCGCCCTCGACCTTCGCACGCACATCCGCGGACACCGGCCGCGAATTGTTCACCACGTGCGAGACGGTCGTAAACGACACGCCCGCCATGGCTGCCACATCCTTGATCGTCGCCATTTCCCGTTTCTCTCTGGTCTGCTTTCCGTGTAGTAGTTCTACCGGGCGCGCGCGCGCCGGCTGCGATACGTGTCGAGCACGACCGCGACCACGATCACCGCCCCGGTGATGATCCGTTTGGTCGGCTCGTTCGCGCCGATCTGCGCCAGCCCCGCGGCCAGCACGGAGATGATCAACACGCCGAAGAACGTGCTGATCACCGAACCGCGCCCGCCCATCAGGCTCGTGCCGCCGATCACGACGGCTGCGATCACCTGCAGCTCGACGCCCGCGCCCGCGTTCGGATCGGCGGCCTCGAGCCGCGAGATCTGGAACAGCGACGCGAGCCCCGCGAGCGCGCCCATCAGTGCGAATACGACGATTTTATACGGACGCGGGTTAACCCCGGCAAGCCGTACCGCCTCTTCGTTCGTGCCGATCCCGACGAGATAGCGTCCGAATACGGTGCGCGTCAGGACGAACTGTGCCGCGATCATCACCGCGACCGCGATCAGGAACGCCGGCGAGATGCCGAGCGCGATCGGGTTCGACAGGAAATCGAACGCATCGCCGATGTAGGCCGTGCGCGAATTCGTCAGCTGGTATGCGACGCCGCGCGCGGCCTCGAGCACGCCGAGCGACACGATGAACGACGGAATCCGCCAGCCGACCGTGATCGCGCCCGTCAGCGAGCCCGTCGCGGTCGCGACCGCGATCCCGATCAGCGCGGCCGGCAGCGGCCCCCACTGCCATTTCAGCGCGGCCACGCTGACCATCGACGCGGCCAGCGCGAGCACCGAGCCGACCGACAGGTCGATGCCGGCGATGATCAGCACGAAGGTCATCCCGACCGACATCACGACGAGATCGGGGATCTGGTTCGCGATCGTACTGAACGTATCGTAGGTCAGGAAATGCGAACTCAGCGCCGAAAACAGCGCGATCATCGCGGCGAGCGCGCCGGCGAGCCCGAGATAATTCGATACGCCGAGCCGTGTGCCGGACAGCGTGCGCGCGCGGCGCCCCGTCACGGTCTGCTGCGCGCCTGCGTCGCTCGGGGATACGGGAGGCTGGGTCATTGCCGTTGTCCTGTGGTCGAAGTGCCGGAAGCCGCGCGCGGCGCGCCTTCCGCATCCGGATGCAGCACGCCGTCCGGCAGCGCTTCGCGGCCGAAGCCGGCGAACGCCGCGGCCAGCAGCGCATCCTGGGTCCAGTTGCCGCGTTCGAACACGGCGGTCATGCGGCCGGCCGACATCACGCCGATCCGGTCGCAGATCAGCATCAGCTCGCGCAGGTCGCTCGATACGACCACCAGCGCACGGCCCTCGCGGGCGAGCGCGCCCATCAGCGTGTAGACCTCGAACTTGGCGCCGACGTCGATCCCGCGGGTCGGTTCGTCGAACAGCAGCACGCCCATGTCGCGCGCGAGCCAGCGGCCGATCACGACCTTCTGCTGGTTGCCGCCCGACAGTTCGCCGACCGCCTGCGCGGCGCCGTGCGTGCGGATCCGCAACGCGTCGATCTGCCGCTCGGCGAGCGCCGTCTCGCGCGTCGTGTCGACGACGCCGCCGCGCGCGAGCCGGTCGAGCTGGCCGAGCGAGACGTTCGACGTGACCGACTGCGACAGCAGCAGCCCTTCGCCCTTGCGGTCCTCGGTGATCAGTGCGATGCCGTGCTTCACCGCGTCGACGGGCGAGCCGATGTGCGCCGGTTTCAGCGGATCGCCGACCGCGATCATCCCGGCGTCCGGCGTATCCGCGCCGTAAATCAGCCGCAGCAGCTCGGTGCGCCCCGCGCCGATCAGCCCGGAGATGCCGAAGATCTCGCCCGAGCGCACTTCGAGCGACACGTCCTGCACGGCCGTGCCGCGCGTCATGCCCGACACGACGAGTCGCGGCGCGCCGATATGGCGCACGCCGAGATCGATGTGCTCGCCGAGCTCGCGACCGACCATCAGCGTGACGAGCCCGTCGGACGTCGTCGCGGCCATGTCGCCGACATGCACGAGCCGGCCGTCGCGCAGCACCGCGACGCGCTCGGCGACGCGCGCGAGCTCCTCGAGCCGGTGCGAGATGTAGACGATCGCCACGCCGCGCGCCTTCAGCCGGTCGATCTGCTCGAACAGCAGTTCGACCTCGCGCGCGGTCAGCATCGCGGTCGGCTCGTCGAGGATCAGCACGCGACAGTCGCCGATCAGGTTGCGCGCGATCTCGACCATCTGCTGGTGGCCGATGCCGAGCGCGCCGACCGGCGTATCGGGGTCGACCGCGTCGAGCCCGACCTGCGCCATCGCGGCACGCGCGTCGTCGCGCAGCCGCGCGCGATCGATGATGCCGAAGCGTCGCGGCAGACGGTTCAGAAACAGGTTTTCGGCGACCGTCAGCGTCGGCAGCAGGTTCAGCTCCTGCATCACCATGCGCACGCCGAGCGCCTCGGCCTGCGTGCGGCTCGCCGGCGCATACGCCTGGCCGCCGAGCTGCATCGTGCCGGTCGTCGGGTCGACGAGCCCGCCGATGATCTTCGACAGCGTGCTCTTTCCTGCGCCGTTCTCGCCTGTCAGCGCGAGCGCCTCACCCGGCGCGAGCGTCAGCGTGACGTCGGCGAGCACGGGTTCGGCGTAGGTCTTGCCCACGCCGGAGACGGACAGCACGGGAACGGCTGAACGGGAGGGTTGGAAGGTCGGTTCCATCGCGATCCTGGTTGCGGCCGCGCGCACGCGGCGCGCGGGTATGACGCTCACAAGTGCTTGCAGTGGCCGTGATCGCGCTCACTCCGGATAACGGCCGCCGGCCCGGATTCTTGAGCGCGGCGGCCGCGGCGGCGTGGCGTTACTTCGTCACGAGATCCACCGGCGTCTCGACCACGCCGGTCATGTCGGCCTGCTTGCGATGCTCGGCGATCGCCTTGAGCGCCGTATCGATGCCGAACACGGCCTGCTTCGCCGCGTACTGGTCGGCGGTCGCGACCACGCGGCCGTCCTTCAGCATCGGCTTGATCGCGTTGATGTTGTCGTAGCCGACCACGAGCACCTTGCCCTGCTTGCCCGCTGCCCGCACGGCCGACACGGCGCCGATCGCCATGTTGTCGTTGCCGCACAGCAGCGCCCGCAGGTTCGGGTATTCGTTCAGCATCGCGGACGCGACCGCATTGCCCTTGTCGATCTCCCATTCGCCCGACTGCACCGACACGACCTTCATTCCGCCCGCCTTCATCGCATCCTGGAAGCCGGCCGTGCGCTGCTGCGCATTGGTCGTCGTCGACACGCCTTCGATGATGCCGACCTGGTCGCCCGCCTTCAGCCGCTTCGCGAGGTAGTCGCCGATCTTGCGCGCGCCCTTGCGGTTGTCGGGGCCGACGAACGGCACGTTCAGGTTCTTCGACTTCAGCACGTCGGGATCGAGCCGGTTGTCGATGTTCACGACGATGATGCCCGCGTCGACCGCCTTCTTCACGACCGGCACGAGCGCCTTCGAATCGGCGGGCGCGAGCACGATCGCATCGACCTTCGACACGATCATCTGCTCGACGATGCGGATCTGGTTCGCGGTGTCGGTCTCGTCCTTGATCCCGTTCGTGATCAGGTAGAACTGGCCGGCGTTGTGCTTCTGGTATTCCTTCGCGCCGTTTTCCATCGTCAGGAAGAACTCATTGGCGAGCGACTTCATCACGAGCGCGACCTTCGGCTTGCCTGCCGATTGGGCATGGACGACCGGTGCGGCGACGACCGCGACGGCGGCAAGCGCGGCGGTCAGGAAGCGACGGCGAAAGCGGACATTCATACACATCTCCTGGCGACTGGCCCAGAGGGCCGGACTGTTGTTTTAATGTGAGCAAACGTTTGCGCCACACTACCCGGGCATTGGCCATCGATGCTGCTTGTCGGTACCACGGAATGGAAGCGAGGCAGACGGCCGACTGCCTGGCGCGTGCTGTCGTCGACGCGCCACCGCCGGCGGGGACGCCGGCGGAGTGAAGGCTATGCTGTACCGTTTCGGGTCGACGCGCAACCCGTCTGATCAATATTTAAGGGTTTATTCGGAGCGCGCGGTTGCGCGCTCCGATTGCGGCGCGTAACTCGGGGGGCGGCGGCGCCGCTTCGTCGCGGTCGTCCGGCGGGCGCCTGCCTTGCCCCCGAAACATCATGTGCTCGATGATCAGGCCACTTCGCGCAGTTGCGAGGCGATTTCGGCTTCGTTCAGGTGCGGTGCGAACATCTCGATCAGCCGGTATGCATACGCGCGCAGGAACGCGCCCTTGCGCAACCCGACGCGCGTCGTGCTCGCCTCGAACAGGTGCTGCGTGTCGAGCGCGACGAGCCCGGTGTCGCGCTGCGGATCGAAGGCCATCGCCGCGACGACGCCGATCCCCATCCCGAGCTCGACGTAGGTCTTGATCACGTCCGCGTCGATCGCGGTCAGCACGACGTCGGGCACGGCGCCGGCCTGCGCGAATGCCTGGTCGATGTGCGAGCGACCCGTGAAGTCCTGGTCGTACGTGATGATCGGGTACTCGGCGATTTCGTCGAGCGTCAGGTTCTCGCGGCCGACGAGCGGATGCCCCTTCGGCACGACGACCGTGTGGTGCCACGAGTAGCACGGGAACGTGACGATGTCCGGATAGCGGTCGAGCGCCTCGGTCGAGATGCCGAGATCGGCTTCGCCGTTCAGGATCATCTGCGCGATCTGCTGCGGGCTGCCCTGTCGCAGCGCAAGATGCACCTTCGGGAACACGTCGGTGAACTGGCGGATCACCTTCGGCAGCGCGTAGCGCGCCTGCGTGTGCGTCGTCGCGACGACGAGGTGGCCGCTGTCCTGGTCCGCGAACTGGCGCGCGACCCGGCGCAGGTTTTCCGCGTCGAGCAACATCCGCTCGATCAACTGGTGCACGGCCTTGCCGGGCTCCGTGAGCCCCGTGAGCCGCTTGCCGCGCCGGATGAAGATGTCCACGCCCAGTTCATCCTCGAGATCCTTGATCTGCTTCGACACGCCCGACTGCGACGTGTACAGCACGTTCGCGACTTCCGTCAGGTTCATGTTCTGGCGCACGGCTTCGCGCACGAAACGCAATTGCTGAAAATTCATGGGTATGCCTCTTGGGCTGTCGTTGTTCGAATGTCGATCCGGAGCGGTATCCGCCCTCTTCTCTTTACCGGGCTCGGGCGTCAGTGTGCGGGAAATACGCGGACCGCGCGCGGCACGGCCGTCGCGCCGTCGCCGACCTGCAGCGCGAGCGCGCGCCACGCGTCGCGATCGAGTTCCGCTTCGAGTGCGCCGCCCGTGCGGGCCTCGAGCTCGACGCGCACCGAGCCGCCGAGCGGGATCACGCGGCGCACGTCGACCGCGATGCCGTCGCGATGGCCGTCGCCGGCCGGCCACAGCTGCAGGTCGTGCGGTCGCACGTACGCGTTCGCGGGGCCCGCGAAATCGGCGTCGACCGCGATCGGCGCAGCCGCCCCCTCGGCGACGAAGCCGCGCCCGGCGACCGTGCCGGGCAGCCGGTTCGCCGCGCCGAGAAACTCGTAGACGAACGCGCTTTGCGGATGATCGTAGACGTCCTGCGGGCTGCCGACCTGCTCCACGTGGCCGCGGTTCAGCACGACGATCCGGTCGGCCACTTCCAGCGCCTCTTCCTGGTCGTGCGTGACGAAGATCGTCGAGATGTGCAGGTCGTCGTGCAGGCGCCGCAACCAGCCGCGCAGTTCCTTGCGCACCTTCGCGTCGAGCGCGCCGAACGGCTCGTCGAGCAGCAGCACCTTCGGCTCGACCGCGAGCGCGCGGGCCAGCGCGATCCGCTGGCGCTGGCCGCCCGACAGCTCGGACGGGTAGCGCTGCGCGAGCCAGTCGAGCTGCACGAGCTTCAGCAGCTCGTGCACCTTCTCGCGGATCACGGCTTCGGACGGCCGTTCGCGGCGCGGCTTCACGCGCAGCCCGAACGCGACGTTCTCGAACACGGTCATGTGGCGGAACAGCGCGTAATGCTGGAACACGAAGCCGACCTGGCGATCGCGCGCGCCGACCGACGCGACGTCGAGCCCCTGCAGCACGACCTGGCCGGCGTCCGCGTGCTCGAGGCCCGCGATCACGCGCAGCAGCGTGGTCTTGCCGCAGCCCGACGGCCCGAGCAGCGCGACGAGCTCGCCCGGCGGAAAGTCGAGCGACACATCGTCGAGCGCGGTGAAATCGCCGAAGCGCTTCTGAAGGTGACGGACGGTAATACCCATTCTGGTTGCCTCTTTACGATTTCGACGAAATGGCGGCGACGGGGCCGGCATGAGCGGGAACGTCATCGCGTGCGCCGGCCAGTTCGGCGGCGAGGTGACGTTCGGCGAGCAGCTTCAGCGCGAGCGTGACGAGCGCGAGCAGCGCCAACACCGACGCCACCGCGAACGCCGCCGCGAAGTTGTATTCGTTGTACAGGATCTCGACGTGCAGCGGCATCGTGTCGGTCACGCCGCGGATGTGGCCGGACACGACCGACACCGCACCGAACTCGCCCATCGCACGCGCATTGCACAGGATCACGCCGTACAGCAGGCCCCACTTCACGTTCGGCAGCGTCACGCGCCGGAAGATCTGCCAGCCCGATGCGCCGAGCACGCGCGCGGCCTCTTCCTCGTCGGTGCCCTGCGCCTGCATCAGCGGAATCAGCTCGCGCGCGACGAACGGAAACGTGACGAAGATCGTCGCGAGCACGATGCCCGGCACCGCGAAGATGATCTGCACGTCGTGGTTCTGCAGCCACGGCCCGAGCCAGCCCTGCGCGCCGAACAGCAGCACGTAGACGAGGCCCGAGATCACCGGCGACACGGAGAACGGCAGGTCGATCAGCGTGGTCAGCAACGCCTTGCCGCGGAATTCGAACTTCGCGATCGCCCACGATGCGCACACGCCGAACACGAGGTTCAACGGCACCGCGATCACGGCGACGGTCAACGTCAGCTTGATTGCCGACCATGCGTCGGGATCGGCGAGCGATTCGAGATAGAAGCCGACGCCCTTGCGCAGCGCCTCGAAGAACACCGCGGCGAGCGGTACGACGAGGAAGAACGCAAGGAACGTCAGCGAGACGCCGATCAGCAGCCAGCGCACGGCGCGCGGCTCGCTGACGGGGTCGGGCTGCTTCGCGGCGCGCACGCGCGCGACGGACGGGCCGTTCAGCACGGCGTTGGACTCCTGGGTCATTGCTGGCCTCCTGCTGCTGCGGCAACGGTGACGGTCGCCGGCGCGGGGCCGCTCGCGCCCTTGCTCGTGCGGCGCTGCAGATACCACTGCAGCGAGTTGATCAACAGCAGCATCAGGAACGACACGACCAGCATCACGACCGCCAGCGCGGTCGCGCCCGCATAGTCGTACTGCTCGAGCTTCGTGATGATCAGCAGCGACGTGATCTCGGATTTCATCGGCACGTTGCCGGCGATGAAGATGACCGAGCCGTACTCGCCAAGCGCGCGCGCGAACGCCAGCGCGAAGCCGGTGAGCAGCGCCGGCAGCACGGCCGGCAGCACGACGCGGCGGAACGTCAGCCAGCGCGATGCGCCGAGGCATGCGGCGGCCTCTTCCTGCTCGCGCTCGAAATCCTCGAGCACCGGCTGCACGGTGCGCACGACGAACGGCAGCCCGATGAAGGTCAGCGCCACCAGCACGCCGACCGGCGTGAACGCGATCTTGATGCCGAACGGCGCGAGATACTGGCCGACCCAGCCGTTGGTCGCATAGACGGCCGCGAGCGAGATGCCGGCGACCGACGTCGGCAGCGCGAACGGCAGATCCACGATCGCGTCGACGAGGCGCTTGAACGGGAACGTGTAGCGCACCAGCACCCACGCGACGAGAAAGCCGAACACGGCGTTGATCAATGCGCCGCCGAGCGCGGCGGAGAACGTCAGCCGGTACGACGCGAGCACGCGCGGCGACGCAACGGCGGTGACGAACTGGTCCCACGACAGCGTCGCGGTCTTCAGGAACGTGGCGGCGAGCGGAATCAGCACCACGAGGCTCAAATAGGCCACCGTGATGCCGAGCGTCACGCCGAAACCGGGCAGCGCGCTCGGCTTGCGAAAGGTGTACGTCGTCATCGGATGCTCTTGCTGGGTCGTTGCTGCTCATGGGTCCGACGCAAACGCCGACGCGGGGAGTCGCGCCGGCGGGCCGTCGGGGATGCGGCGCGCTCTCGTGGCGCGCCGCTGTCGTTATGGTTTGTTACTGCGTGGCGTTACTGCGGCTTGTAGATCGAGTCGAACACGCCGCCGTCCGCAAAATGCGTCTTCTGCGCATTCGTCCAGCCGCCGAACGTGTCGTCGACCGTGTACAGCTTCAGCTTCGGGAACTGCTTCGTCAGCTCCGCCGGCACGTTCTTCGAGCGCGGGCGGTAGTAGTTGCGCGCCGCGATTTCCTGGCCCTGCGGGCTGTACAGGAAATTCAGGTAGGCCTCGGCCAGCTTGCGCGTGCCCTTCTTGTCCACCACCTTGTCGACCACCGCGACGGGCGGTTCGGCCAGGATGCTCGCCGACGGCACGACGATCTCGAACTTGTCCGTGCCGAATTCCTTGATCGACAGGAACGCCTCGTTCTCCCACGCGATCAGCACGTCGCCGATCCCGCGCTGCACGAAGCTCGTCGTCGCGCCGCGCGCGCCCGAGTCGAGCACGCCCGCGTTCTTGTAGAGCTTCGTCACGAACTCCTTCGCGCTCTGCTCGTTGCCGCCCGGCTTGTGAACGGCGTATGCCCATGCGGCCAGATAATTCCAGCGCGCGCCGCCCGACGTCTTCGGGTTCGGCGTGACGATCGAGATGCCCGGCTTGGTCAAGTCGTCCCAGTCCTTGATCCCTTTCGGGTTGCCCTTGCGCACCAGGAACACGATCGTCGACGTGTACGGCGATGCGTTGTCCGGCAGGCGCTTCTGCCAGTCCTTGTTGACGAGCCCCTTGTTGGCGATCGCGTCGATGTCGTAGGCGAGCGCCAGCGTCACGACGTCGGCCTGCAGGCCGTCGAGCACCGAGCGCGCCTGCGCGCCCGAGCCGCCGTGCGACTGCTTGAAGTTGACCGTCTCGCCCGTCTTCGCCTTCCACGCCTTGCCGAACGCCTGGTTGAAGTCCTGATACAGCTCGCGCGTCGGGTCGTAGGACACGTTCAGGAACGTCGTATCGGCCTGGGCGTGCGTCGCCACGCCCAGCGCTGCCGCCGCGCCCAGCGCGAGTGTTGCGATCAGGCGGCCCACTCCGCCCACCAGCCCCGTATTGCGCTTCGCCATCCTTGGTTCTCCAGTGTTGTCGGTCTTGCGATGTCGAGCCAGTCTAGCGAACGGGTTACATGATTAAAAATAATCGTTCCTCATTTTTTAATACTCAAAAGTGCTAACGCAGACGGGACGGACGGTTGCGGCGGACAAACCGGCGTCCGGGCGTCGCGAAATCGCGTCGGAACCGGCGCGATCGCGTCGAACCTCAAGTAACACTTGAAATTCGCGAAGTACTGTATAAAAATACAGCTCACTGTCTATCCATACAGTTCAGCCATGACCAAACTCACCGCCCGTCAGCAGCAAGTGTTCGACTTGATCCGCCGCGCGATCGAGCGCTCCGGTTTCCCGCCCACGCGCGCCGAGATTGCGGCAGAGCTGGGTTTCAGCTCGCCGAACGCGGCCGAGGAACACCTCCGTGCGCTTGCGCGCAAGGGTGTGATCGAGCTGGCCGCCGGCGCGTCACGCGGCATCCGCCTGCTCGGCATCGACGACGCCCCGCACCAGTTCACGCTGCCGCACGCCGGCCTGATGCAACTGTCGCTGCCCCTCGTCGGCCGCGTGGCGGCCGGTAGCCCGATCCTCGCGCAGGAGCACATCTCGCAGCATTACGCGTGCGATCCCGCGCTGTTCACCAGCAAGCCCGATTACCTGCTGAAGGTGCGCGGTCTGTCGATGCGCGACGCCGGCATTCTCGACGGCGACCTGCTCGCCGTGCAGAAGCGCACGGAAGCGAAGGACGGCCAGATCATCGTCGCGCGCCTCGGCGACGACGTCACGGTCAAGCGCCTGATGCGCCGGCCCGGCGGCCTCGAGCTGATCGCGGAGAACCCGGATTACGAAAACATCTTCGTCAAGGCCGGCAGCGCGGAATTCGCGCTGGAAGGCATCGCCGTCGGGCTGATCCGCTCGGGCGAACTCTGACAATCGGTCTCGCTGAGGAGAACATCATGGAACGCCTTTCCCGTCTGCTGCCTTTCCGTCAATTCGGCCGCCTGCGTCACCTGCGCGGCCGCACGCCCTGCGCGCCGCTGTCCGCCGCGGCGCCCGTGGTGAGCCAAGAAGTCGCAGTTGAACGGCAGGCGTCGCTGCTGCCGTCAGCGCTTCCCGCGTTCGCGCGGGTTTCGCTGAACGCCGGCCTGAATCACGCGGAGCCGGCGCGCCGTGCGCCCGTGCGCGTCTATCACGGCCGGTCGCGCCTGATCATGGTCGGGACGATCGATGCCGTGTGCCGGATGATCGATCGCTGCATCGCCGAGGAACGATCGGCCACGCACGGCGGTCTCTGATTGCGGAACCTGTCCGCACCGGAGGCATCGTGACTGGATCTTCGGGCCGCGCGCGGCGGCTCAAGCCATTGCTGATCGTCGTGCTGGCCGTCGCCGTCCTGATGGCGATCGGTTACGCGTACGCATCGCCGTACGTCGCGCTCGGTCGCCTGAAATCGGCGATCGACGCGCGCGATGCGCAAGCGGTCAGCGAATATGTCGATTTCCCGTCGCTACGCATCAGCCTGAAGCAGCAGGTGACGGAAGAGTTGATGCGCCGGATCGACGCGGTGAAGAAGGACAATCCGTTCGCGGTGATTGGCGCGCTGATCGGATCCGCGTTGATCGGCCCGCTGGTCGATGCCTATGCGACACCGGAGGGTGTAGCGGCGCTGATGAGCGGCATTTCCCCGTGCGGCAATCCGGGCGAACGGCCGCCCGAATGGTCGGGCCCGCCGTCAGGCGCTGCGCCTGGCAACGCACCGGCCGCGCCGCCGGTCAATCCGTCGAACGCACCCGCGCCGAGCAGCAATGCGCCCGCGTCGGCCGCAGCTTCGCCCGCCATCGCGCCCGCACCCGCCTCCGGGGAGGCGGGTCATCCGCAGCAAGCGAGCGCCGGCTACCGGAATATCGATGAATTTGTCGTGACCTACCAGCGCAGCGCCGACGGCACGCGCTATGCGGCGATCTTCCACCGCTTCGGCTTGTTCTCGTGGAAGCTGTCGGCGATCGACCTGCACGCCTGAGCGGCCGCACTCGGCGTAGCTGCCGCTAGCGGCACGGCGCGCGACCGGCCCGAATCGCAGCACGACCCGGCCGGTCTCACGATCATTGCATCACTTGCCGCTCGCGGTGGCCGCTTCGCGTTCGCGTGCGATCTCGGCCTTTTGCTCTTCCGCCGACGAACATGCGACCAGAATGCTGCAGTTCACGCGATCGAGCAGTTGCGTGTTGCCCGACCCCATCCACCATCTCGACAACCCGCTACGGCACCGATGGCCGACGACGACGAGGTCGGCCTTCAATTCTGTCGCAAGATTCGCGATTTCGTCGATCGGATAGCCGAATGCGAAATGGCCTTCCGCCTGAACGCCGCGCTCGCGCAGCCAGTTCACGCCTTCCTGCAGGATCTCGCGCGCGGTTTCCTCGAAGCGGCCGCACGCGACGTCGGTCAGCAGCCCGGCGCTTTGCGCGATGCTCGAGCGCATGTCGACGACCGACAACAAATGCGTTTCCGCCTTCAGGTCCAGCGCGAGATTGGCGCCGCACCGCAACGCCTTGCGTCCTTCGAGCGTGCCGTCGTAGCACAGCAGAATCTTGTTGTAGCTAGCCATGAAACCTCCCTGTCGCGACTACGTACCCTATGTACTCATCATGGTGCGCCGCAATTCCGGACGCAAGGGATGGAAAACGCTGATTCGCCACGCGGGGCGCGTCGGCGATGATGCGGTGCACGATCCGTGCGCGCATGCACCGTGCCGCGCGGGGCCGCCCTGAAGAGACGCAGCCGATGCACTAGAATGGCCCGTTCGTGCCGTCGACGTGCGTTCGTCTCGGTCATGCCCATGTGACACGCATTCATCCGATCCGTTCGCCGGCCGGCGTGCCCGACCGACCGGCCGCGAAACGCGTCCGCGTCCGCTGATTACAACGACAACCTGCCCATGTCCGTTGCACCGATCGATTTCCGGAACGTCGAAAAGCGCTATGGCGACAAGCTTGTCGTCAATGACCTGTCCTTCCACGTGCAGGCCGGCGAATGCTATGGCCTGCTCGGGCCGAACGGCGCCGGCAAGACCACCACGCTGAAGATGCTGCTCGGCCTCGCGTATCCCGACGCCGGCACCATTTCACTCTGCGGCGAGCCGGTTCCGTCACGCGCGCGCCATGCGCGCCAGCGCGTCGGCGTCGTCCCGCAGTTCGACAACCTCGACCCCGACTTCACGGTCCGCGAGAACCTGCTCGTGTTCAGCCGCTATTTCGGCATGTCGGCACACGCCGCACGCGCGCTCGTGCAACCGCTGCTCGAATTCGCGAAGCTGGAAAACAAGGCCGATGCGAAGGTCGGCGAATTGTCGGGCGGCATGAAGCGCCGTCTGACGCTCGCACGCGCGCTCGTCAACGATCCCGACGTGCTGGTGCTCGACGAGCCGACGACGGGCCTCGATCCGCAGGCGCGGCACCTGATGTGGGAGCGGTTGCGGTCGCTGCTCGCGCGCGGCAAGACGATCCTGATCACCACGCATTTCATGGAGGAAGCCGAGCGCCTGTGCGACCGGCTGTGCGTGATCGAGGAAGGCCGCAAGATCGCCGAAGGCGCGCCGCACGCGCTGATCGAATCGGAGATCGGCTGCGACGTGATCGAGATCTACGGGCCGGAGCCGATCGCGCTGCGCGACGAACTGGCGCCGTTCGCGAAACACACCGAGATCAGCGGTGAGACGCTGTTCTGCTACGTGACCGATCCCGAGCCGCTCAGTGCGCGACTCAAGGGTCGCACGGGATTGCGTTATCTGCATCGTCCGGCCAATCTGGAGGACGTGTTCCTGCGGCTCACGGGCCGCGAAATGCAGGACTGATCGATCATGGACGTACGCAACTATTCCGCCGCCGCGCCGTCCGCACCGCCACGCGAATCGCGCTTCGCGATCGCGCTGCCCGCAAATGCCACCAACTGGATTGCCGTGTGGCGACGCAATTACCTCGTGTGGCGCAAGCTCGCGCTCGCCTCGCTGTTCGGCAATCTCGCCGATCCGATGATCTACCTGTTCGGGCTGGGGTTCGGGCTCGGCCTGATGCTCGGCCACGTCGACGGCGTGTCGTATATCGCGTTCCTCGCGGCCGGCACGGTCGGTTCGAGCGTGATGATGTCCGCGAGCTTCGAATCGATGTATTCGGGCTTCTCACGAATGCACGTGCAGCGCACCTGGGAAGCGATCATGCACACGCCGCTCGCGCTGGGCGACATCGTGCTCGGGGAGATTGTCTGGGGGGCGAGCAAGGCGCTGCTGTCCGGCGTCGCGATCATGCTCGTCGCGGGCCTGCTCGGCTATGCGCGGTTTCCGTCGATGCTCGCGGCGCTGCCCGTGATCGCACTCGCCGGCCTCGCGTTCGCGAGCACGGCGATGATCGTCACCGCGCTCGCGCCGTCCTACGACTTCTTCATGTTCTATCAGACGCTCGTGCTGACGCCGATGCTGCTGCTGTCGGGCGTGTTCTTCCCGATCACGCAGTTGCCGCCGGTCGCGCAGCATGCGGCGCACATGCTGCCGCTCGCGAACGCGGTCGAACTGATCCGCCCCGCGATGCTCGGCCGGCCGGCGACGGACGTCGGCCTGCATCTCGCGGTGCTTGCCGGCTATGCGGTCGGCGGATTCGTGGTCTCCGCGTGGCTGTTCCGGCGGCGGATGATGCGCTGACGGCCGGCGCGCACGGCGCCCGCGCGATGCTGCGATGAAATGGCGACGACGTTACTCGTCGTCGTCGCTCCACGGAATCTCGACGTCCGTCAGGAATGCGACGGTCGCCAGCGGGCCGCCTTCCTGGCGGCCGAGCTTGCCGTCCGCGCGATGCCATTCGACGCGGAACTGCGTACCCGGATCGTCGGCGACGAGATAGACCGCGCGCAGCTCTTCCGCGTCGGCCTCGTCGACCGGACCGTCGAACGACACCAGCATCTTCTGCGGCCACAGGCCGTTCACCGGATCGTAAATGCGGTCGCCCTGCGGAATGTCGATGCTGGCCTCGACGCCGATCGTGGCGGAGGCTTCGATGATCATCGTGCCGAGTGCGTTCAGCACGGCAGTCGCCCGCGCGGAATTGGCCTGGCGGATCGCGAGATCGCCGCGCGTCAGCGCCTTTTCGAGTCGAGGATGAATCTTCGGTTGGGTCATGCGTTTTCCTGTTTGCTTCTTGTAAAGGGCACCGCGCGCGTGAAGCGGCGGCGCCGGATGAATACGACGGTCGCGCGGCGGGATCGGTCGGCGCGCGGCACTGCTGCCATCGCACAGGCCCGGTCGCCGGCAGCCGGGCATGTCGCGCCCCGCGCGCCGACCGGGCACACGCGCCGGACTTGTCCGGCCGTCGCGCCCGATCGCCGTTCCGCCCGCGTGTCCGTCAGAACCCGAACGCGATCGCGAGCAGCCCGCTCACGATCCCGAACACGACGACGAGGCCCGTGACGATCGCCAGCATGTACGGCTTGAACGAGCGCGCGAGCATCGCGAGCGACGGCACGCTGATCGGTGGCAGCGTCATCAACAGCGCAGCGGCCGGGCCGACGCCCATGCCGAGCGACAGCATCGCCTGGATGATCGGCACCTCGCCGGCCGTCGGGATCACGAACAACGTGCCCGCGACCGCGAACGCGATGATCCAGCCGAGATGATTGCCGATGTCCGGGCCGATATGCGGGAACAGCCACGCGCGCGCCGCGCCGAGCAGCAGCACGAGCACGATGTATTCGGGCACGAGCCGCACGGCCATGCGTGCAAGCAGCTTCATCCAGCGGACGAACGGATTGCCCGCGGCGGTCTGCTCGGCCACCAGCGCGGCGAGTTGCGCGTCGTCGATGCTGCGGTCCTCGGGACGCGCGATACGGTTCAGCAGATAGCCGATTCCGAACACCATCGCGACGCCGAGCACGAGCCGCAGCGCGCTCCAGTGCCAGCCGAGCACGAAGCCCATGAACACCAGCGCGGCCGGATTCAGCACCGTGTTGCCGAGCCAGAACGCGACCGCGCCGCCCGGCGACGCGTGCCGCGCGCGCAGGCCCGCGACGACCGGCGCCGCGCAGCACGTGCACATCATGCCGGGCAGCGACAGCAGGCCGCCCGCGGCGACACTGCCGAAGCCCGTGCGGCCGAGCACGCGCGCGACCCAGTGCGCCGGCAGCAGCGCCTGCACGGCCGAACCGAGCAGCAGGCCGAGCACCATGGCCTGCCAGATCGCCTTGCCGTACGCCCACGCGTAGTCGAGCGCCGCCTTCAGCGAAGGCTCGGGCGCGCTCGCCGACGTGCCCATCAGGATCGACTGGCCGATCGAATGATGCTCCGCGGCGACGAACGCCTTGTTGTAATACGGGAACCATTTCACGTAGAACAGTCCCGCGACCGCGATCAGCAGGAAAGTCATCCAGCCGAGCGCCGGACTGGGTTGGGTGCGTGTGGTCGTCATCGTGTGGTGGTCGTAGGGTTGTTGTCGATGTCGGCTCGCGCCGCCGCGCCGGCGGCGGGCGATGCCGGCAGCCCGGCCTGCGCGAGCGCGTCGAGCAGCGCGCGCGCCTGCTGGCGCCCATCGGCCGCGTTCGGCCGGAAAGTGAACGTCAGTGCGCGATTCGGCTTGTCGTGCGACGAACGATAGGTGCGCGCATAGGCGGGATCGTAATGCTTATCGATCAGCGTGCGGAACAATTCGGTGCGCTCGTTCGCATCGATCAGTGCGTTCCAGCGCGCGACCTCTTCCCGGCTGTGCAGGCCGATCAGCCGTTCGAGCTGCGCCTTGAATACTGCCGGCTCGTCGAACAGATGGGCGTAATCCTCGAGCAGGAAAGCGATACGTTCGTCGTGCGCTGCCTCGACCTGCACCCACGGCCCCGCGTGAAACGCGTCCAGCAATGCGAGCGGCAGCTGCACGAGCCCGATCTTGCGGCTTTCCGATTCGACGAACACCGGCCATGCGGGGTCGAAACGCTCGAGCGTGCGGACGAGCCCCGAATCGAAGGACTTCTGCGTCGGCTGCGGCACCCCCGGCAACGCACCGAGCAGCGAGCCGCGGTGGCATGCGAGCGCCTCGAGATCGAGCGTCTGTGCGCCTTCGTCGCGCAGCGCGTTCAGGAGCCGCGTCTTCCCGCAGCCCGTGTGACCGACGAGTGCGATGTAGCGGAACCGCGTCGGGAGCGTATCGAGCGTCGCGCATACCGAGCGGCGGTACGACTTGTACCCGCCCTCGAGCTGGCGCGCCTGCCAGCCGATCAGGTTGAACCAGGTCGTCATCGAACCGGAACGCTTGCCGCCGCGCCAGCAGTAGATCAACGGCCGCCAGTTGCGCGGCCGATCGGCGAACGTGGTGTCGAGATGGCGCGCGATGTTGCGCGCGACCATCGCCGCGCCGACGCGCGTCGCCTCGTACGGCGACACCTGGCGGTACATCGTGCCGACGATCACGCGCTCCTCGTTGCTGAGCACGGGCGCGTTCAGCGCGCCGGGAATATGATCCTCGGCGAACTCGAGCGGCGTGCGCACGTCGATGATCTCGTCGAACTCGCCGGCGCGATCGAGGGTGACAATCAGGTTCTTCAATTTGGCGTCGAACAGGGGCGATGCGGCTCGGCGAGCCGCACGGGCACGGAAGGCGGATTCGCGATTATCTCATGCCCGGGCGTCTCGGGCCGCGCACGGCAACCGGCGGGGGCGACGCGCTGCTCATCACGTCGATCAGATGGTCGCGAAACGCGCGCACCGACGCGGGCAGATCGCGCCCCGCCATGGTCTGCACCTGGATGCTGCGCTCGCGTAGCTGGGGATTCGTGACGGGCACGACGACGAAGCCGTCCGCGTCGAAACGGTCCCGCACCGACAGCAGCCCCGTGAACATCACCGCGCCGGTACGCTGCGCGTAGCGGTACATCGCCGCGGTGTTGTTGCTGGTCAGTTCCGGCTCGAGCATGAGCCCGTCGAGCACGCACGCGATGTCGATCAGCTGGCGCACCGTCGTGCCGGCCTCGGGCAGCACGTGCGGATGCCGCGCGACATCGGCGAGCGACACCGAGTCGCGCGCCGCGAGCGGATGGTCGCGCCGCACGAGCGCGAAAACCGGCGCACGCTCCGTGTGTTCGACACGCACGCCCTTCTCCGGCGCCAGGCTGAACGTCAGACCGATGTCGGCATCGCCGTCGCGCACGCGCCGTGTCGCCTCCGCAGGCGACACGACCCACACCGAGAAATCGACGCCCGGGTGGCGCGCCTTGAAGCCTGCGAGCGCGCCCGGCAGGAAATCGATCGCGAACCCTTCCGAGCAGGCGATCTTCAACAGGCTGCCGTGCAGCGCCTCCAATCCGCCGATTTCCTTCATCACATGCTCGGCCTCCAGCAGGCTGCGCTGCGCGAAGCCCAGGAGCCGCTCGCCGGCCTCCGACAATGCCATCCCGCGCGGCCGGCGCTCGAACAGCGGCGCGCCGAGTTCGCTCTCGAGCTTCGCGATCTGCCGGCTGATCGCCGAGACGGCCACGTGCAGCCTCGCGGATGCGTCGCTGATCGACCCGGTTCGCGCCACCTCGACGAAATACCGCAACGCAAGACCATGCAGGAAAGCCGCCATCGTTCTGTCCCCGGGCCTGTGACCCAGGCCGCTCCGCTTTGCCTTTTCGGCAAGGAAATGTTCGAAATTCGATCATTGTGACAAAAAAAACGGCTTTCTAGAATCGATCGCACTCTCGGCCATGCGCGCCCGCACCCGCCGGAAAACCGATACAGGAGACACGTCTTGAGCCGTACCGCCGCCATCCAGCACGCGCTGAACCAGTTCGAATCCGGCGCGTTCTTCACGACCCTGAGCCGCCGCGTCGGCCTGCGCACCGAAAGTCAGGACAGCGGCTCGAGCGCCGCGCTGCGCGCCTACCTGACCGACGAGATCGCGCCGGAGGCCGCGCGTCTGGGTTTCACGTCGCGCATCGTCGAGAACCCCGTCGACGACGGCGGTCCCTTCCTGCTGGCGTCGCGCCACGAGGACGACGCGTTGCCGACCGTGCTCGTCTATGGCCACGGCGACGTCGTGCGCGGCTACGACGCGCAATGGCGCGCGCCGCTGTCGCCGTGGACGCTGACCGTCGATGGCGATCGCTGGTACGGCCGCGGCAGTGCCGACAACAAGGGCCAGCACACGATCAACCTGGCCGCGCTGGCGAGCGTACTCGCCGCGCGCGGCGGCAGGCTCGGCTTCAACGCGAAACTGCTGATCGAGATGGGCGAGGAAACGGGGTCGCCGGGGCTCGACGCACTGTGCCGCCAGGAGCGCGACGCGCTCGCGGCCGACGTGCTGATCGCGTCCGACGGGCCGCGCGTCACCGCCGAACGGCCGACCGTGTTCCTCGGCTCGCGCGGTTCGGTCAACTTCAAGCTGAGCCTGCGCGCACGCGATGGCGGCCATCACTCGGGCAACTGGGGCGGCCTGCTGCGCAACCCGGCGACCGTGCTCGCGAACGCGCTCGCGAGCCTCGTCGACGCGCGCGGCGCGATCCGCGTCGCCGGGCTGCGCCCGCCGCCGATCCCGGCCGCCGTGCGCGCCGCGCTCGCCGACCTGTCCGTCGGCGGCGGCCCCGGCGATCCGGCGCTCGACGCCGACTGGGGCGAGCCGGGCCTCTCCGCCGCCGAGCGCGTGTTCGGCTGGAATACGTTCGAGATTCTCGCGTTCAAGGCCGGCAATCCCGACCACCCGGTCAATGCGATTCCGCCCGTCGCATACGCGCACTGCCAGTTGCGTTTCGTGGTCGGCACGGACTGGCAAGCGCTGCATGCGCATCTGCGCGCGCATCTCGATGCGCACGGCTTCGCCGACATCGAGATCGACGTCGAACGCGGCGCGCCGGCGACGCGCCTGCCGCCGGACGATCCGTGGGTCCGCTGGGCCGTCGCGTCGCTCGCGCGCACGACCGGCAAGAAGCCCGCGATCCTGCCGAACCTCGGCGGCACGCTGCCGAACGAAGTCTTCGCCGATACGCTGGGGCTGCCGACGCTGTGGGTGCCGCACTCGTATCCGGCGTGCTCGCAGCACGCGCCCGACGAGCACCTGCTCGCGAGCGTCGTGCGCGAGGGACTGCAGATGATGGCCGGCCTCTTCTGGGATCTCGGCGAGGCCGCGCCGCCCGTTCGCCGCGCGGCACCCGCCGCGGCCGGCGCCGCCCTGTAACGCGCTTCGCCCCTTTCTCGGGACCTGCTCACACGATGAATACGACCACCCTGACCTCGCAGGACGCCGCGCGCCCCAGCGCCGCGAAGATCCGGCGCATCATCCTCGCCGCATCGATCGGCAATGCGCTCGAATGGTTCGACCTGATCGTCTACGGCTTTTTCGCGGTGACGATCGCCAAGCTGTTCTTCCCCACGACGAGCGAGGCGACGTCGCTGCTGCTCACGCTCGGCACGTTCGGGCTCTCCTACCTGATCCGGCCGATCGGCGGCTTCGTGCTCGGCGCCTACGCGGACCGCGCGGGCCGCAAGGCGTCGCTGCTGCTGTCGATCGGGATGATGATGGTCGGCACGCTGCTGATCGCGCTGATGCCGACCTATGCATCGATCGGCATCCTCGCGCCGCTCGGGATCATGCTGTCGCGGCTGATGCAGGGCTTTTCCGCCGGCGGCGAATTCGCGAGCTCGACCGCGTTCCTCGTCGAACACGCGCCGCAGCGGCGCGGCTTCATGTCGAGCTGGCAGTTCGCGAGCCAGGGCCTCGCGACGCTGCTCGCATCGGGTTTCGGTGCGCTGCTGACGTCGACGCTGAGCGTCGCGCAACTCGAAAGCTGGGGGTGGCGCGTGCCGTTCCTGTTCGGCCTCGCGATCGGCCCGGTGGGGCTCTACATCCGCCGCTACGTCGACGAGGGGGTCGAGTTCAAGACGCAGGCGCGCTCCGAAGCACCCGTGCGCGAGCTGTTCGCGGACCAGAAGATGCGTGTGCTGCTGGCGATCGGGGTGCTCGTGATCTCGACCGCGATCAACTACATGGTGCTGTACATGCCGACGTATGCGATCAAGCAGCTCGGGCTGCCGGCATCGACGGGCTTCGCGGCGACGCTCGCGACCGGCTTCGTGCTGACGCTCGTCACGCCGCTCGTCGGCCATCTGTCCGACCGCACCGGGCGGATCCGCGTGATGGCGGCAGCGGCCGTGCTGATGCTCGCCACCGTATGGCCGACGTTCGTGTGGCTCACGCATCACGCGTCGTTCGCGACGATGCTCGCGGCGCTGATCTGGATCGGGCTGCTGAAGGCGACATACTGCGGCGCGCTGCCGGCGCTGATGGCCGAACTGTTTCCGTCGCAGACCCGCGCGACCGGCCTCGCCGTCAGCTACAACACGGGCGTCACGCTGTTCGGCGGCTTCGCGCCGTTCGTGATCACATGGCTGATCAGCGCGACCGGCAACCGGCTGTCGCCGGCGCTGTATCTGATGGGTTGCGCGGTGCTGAGTCTCATCGCACTGCTGGTCGCGCGCACGCGGCTCGGGATGCGCTGACTCCGCGGCAATGCGCGTCGGACGTGGCCCGTCGCGGCACCGTGCCGCGCGGGCCGCTCGCCGTTTACGGCGCCGGGTTCGGCTGCCGTTCGTGCAGCGCGTCGATCTCGGCGAGGATCTCGTCGGACAGCGTCACGTCGATGCTGCCGATGTTCTCCTTCAGTTGCGCGAGCGACGTCGCACCGACCAGGTTGCTGCGCATGAACGGCCGGCTGTTGACGAACGCGAGCGCGAGCTGCGCGGGCGACAGCCCGTGCCGTTTCGCGAGCGCGACGTAGCGCGACGTCGCCTCGACGGCCTGCGGCTTGCTATACCGCTGGAAGCGCTCGAACAACGTGATGCGCGCGCCGGCCGGACGCGCGCCGTTCTCGTACTTGCCGGACAGCCAGCCGAACGCGAGCGGCGAATACGCGAGCAGTCCGATGCCATCGCGATGCGTGAACTCGGACAGGCCGTTCTCGAACGTGCGGTTCAACAGGCTGTACGGATTCTGGATGCTGGCGATGCGTGGCAAGCCGAGCTTCTCGGCCGCGCGCAGGAACTGCGCGACGCCCCACGGCGTTTCGTTCGACACGCCGATCGCGCGGACCTTGCCGGCCTTCACGAATTCCGCGAGCACGCCCAGCGTTTCCTCGATCGGCACCGTGTATGCGTCGTCGACCCACGGATACGCGGGGCGGCCGAATGTCGTCGTGCTGCGATCGGGCCAGTGCAGCTGATACAGGTCGACATAGTCGGTCTGCAAACGCTTGAGGCTGCCGTCGAGCGCCTCGGTCAGGTTCTTGCGGTCGAACTGGTTGCCTTCGCCGCGAATATGGCGCGGATTGTGCGGCTGCCGCGCCGGGCCCGCGATCTTCGTCGCGAGCACGATTCGGTCGCGCTGCGCCCGATGCCGCGCGAGCCAGGTGCCGATGTACTGCTCCGTGCGTCCCTGCGTATCGGGCTTCGGCGGCACCGGGTACATTTCCGCGGCATCGATCAGCGTGACGCCCTGCCCGAGCGCGTAATCGATCTGCTCGTGGGCGTCGCGTTCAGAATTCTGCTCGCCCCACGTCATCGTGCCGAGACCGATCAGGCTGACCTCGATGCCCGAATTGCCGAGTGTGCGGTATTCCATGCTGTTCCTGTCGCGTCAGTGGAAAGCAGGAACGCTATCACATTGAAACGAACGCTTCAGATGGCCGGTGCGTTCGCTTACAGGCCGCCTGCGATGTGCGGTCGACGTCGCTCATTCGGGGTACGGCGGCCTTCGCGGGCGCGTGCGCGGTCCGGATCATGCCGGACGAACCGGGCCGGCGTAACGACGCCGCCCGCTGCGTCACTGCGGCCGCTGAATGAAGCAGGTTGCCGATGCGTGCGCGACGATCTTGTCGTCCGGCGTCTTCAGCGTGCCTTCCGCCACGCCGAGCGAACGCGACAGGTGAATCACGCGTCCCTCCGCGATCAGGTCGACGTCGCGCGGCACGGGGCGCAGCATTTTCACGTGGAGGTCGACCGTGCCGTAACCGACGCCCGCGTCGAGCATCGAATGCACCGCGCAGCCCGTGACGGAGTCGAGCACCGTCGCGGCGAACCCGCCGTGCACGCCGCCGAGCGGATTCAGGTGCCGGCCGTCCGCACGCGCGGACATCTTCACGTAGCCGAGCTCGACGCCCAGCGGCCGCATCGGGATCGTTTCCGAGATCGACGCGAGCGGCAGATCGCCCGCCGCCGCCGCGCGCAGCAGTTCCAGACCGGACAGGGAAAGCGGATTCATCGGGTTGTCTACTGATTGAAAGCGCGTCGCCGCGCGAGTAAGTTCTAAATTGGAACTGATTATTGACAACCGCGCCGGGCTTGTCAACGCAGCCACCGCCCATTGCAACCGAAGGCAAGTTCTATAATCGAACCCGCTCTTTCACTGCACCGTCGCACGAGACTCGATCATGAAATGGGATGACATCGGCACGCTGAACTGTTCGGTCGCGCGCACGCTCGCCGTGCTCGGCGATCGGTGGACCATGCTGATCCTGCGCAACGCGTTTCTCGGCTGCCGCCGCTTCGATGCGTTCCAGATGCAACTGGGCCTCACGCGCCACGTTCTGGCCGAGCGGCTCGCGCGTCTCGTCGACGAAGGCGTGCTGGTCAAGCGCGCGTATCAGGAGCGCCCGCCGCGTTTCGAATACCGGTTGACGGAAAAAGGCCTCGACCTCTACCCGGCCCTGCTCGCGCTGATGACATGGGGCGATCGCTGGAAGGACGACGGCCAGGGGCCGCCGGTGCAATTGCGTCATCGAACCTGCGGTCAGTTGATGCATGCGGTCGCGGTGTGCTCGGCATGCGGCGAGCCGCTCGATGCGCACGACGTGCAGCCGGAGCCCGGGCCCGGATGGATCGCACGCGAGGCGGCCGACTGACGCATGGCGCGTAGCGAGGGTCGAGCGCGCACGGCAGCGCCGCACACGATGAACGTCATCACGTCGACGGCGCCGGACCGTCACACGATGTCGCGCATTCGCATCCGGGCGTGGCCGCGCCGCCGTGTCTGCGTTACACTCACGGCCCGCTGTCTCAAAACCATTCGCTGTCCAAGATGTTGTCGCGCCAACGCCTCGCTGCTGCCTGCCTCGCCGCTTCCCTGCTCGCCACGCCCTTCGCCGCCTTCGGCAAGACGCAAACCGAATCGCTGCTGCAGCAAGCGATCGACTTCATCGCGCAACTTCTGCCGGCCCCGACCCATGAGGCGCCCGCCACGCAGGTCGTCGAATCTGCGTTCTCGCCCGATGGCGGTGCCGAGGCGCTCGTCCTGAAGGCAATCGGCGCCGCGCGCACCTCGATTCGCGTGGCCGCCTACTCGTTCACGTCGCCGCCTGTCACCCGCGCGCTGCTCGCCGCGAAGCGGCGCGGCGTGAATGTCGCGGTCGTCGTGGACGACAAGGGCAATCGCGCGAAGAGCAGCAAGCAGGCACTGAACCTGCTCGTCAACGCGGGCATTCCGACACGCACGATCGACGCCTATGCGATCCACCACGACAAGTATGTCGTGGTCGATGCCGAGCACGTGGAGACGGGCTCGTTCAACTACAGTGCCTCGGCAGCCAGCCGCAATTCCGAAAACGTCGTCGTGGTCTGGAACAATCCGCAACTCGCGTCGCGCTACCTTGCGCATTGGCAAAGCCGCTTCGACCAGGGTACGCCGTACCGCTCGTCGTACTGACTCTTCGCGCATGCGATCGCCACGCGCCGTTCGCGTGCGGCGCGGCCGACGCGCATTGGTGCGTGCATTCGCGCCGTGATGTCGTCGATGATCGGTGCGCATTGCATGCCGGTCAACCTGGCCGAATGGCCTGCACACCGCGCGCGACGGCGCCGCGATCGGTGGAATCGGTGGATGAAATCAGTGGATGTCGGCCGCCCGCTCCGCGATCTGCGTGGTCGCGACACACCGGCTCGCATGCGCATGCGCATCGCTGGCCGAAGGCTTCGGTCGATCGCGAGTCCCGCCCGGCAGCGCACCGAGTACGCAGTCCGTACTGAAGGTCAGCGGGTTCTGAATCATCGGATAGAGCAGATACAGCGCCAACGCGAGATACCCCGCGTAGAGAATTCGAACCATGGTGCGGTGGATGAGCGATTGATCTTGCCCTGTTTACGGCATCGCACCGGAGAGCTTGAGCCGCCGGGCATCGAATTGCTTGTCCCGCAGCGACGCATGACATGCGAAGCGTTCGCGTCGCATCGCCATGGCAACGCCGCACAACACGGCGTGCAGCGCGATGGCGAATGCGCGATACTGTTCGGCGTGCGCGGCGAGTTCGGCAAGCATGCGCCGACGGCTTTCGCACGCGCCGAGCGGCATCCAGACGATCGATGACCGGCTCCGCAGCCGGGACCAGAGACAAAGGCCAATGCAGATTGCTACCAAACCGGTCGACGAGGCGGCCCGGCTCGAGACGCTTCATTCGTTGTCGATCCTCGACACGCCACCGGAAGAACGGTTCGACCGCCTCACGCGCCTGGCGCGCCGGCTGTTCGACGTTCCGATCGCACTCGTCAGCCTCGTCGACGAGAATCGCCAGTGGTTCAAGAGTCATCCGGGCCTCGACGCCACGCAGACCTCGCGCGACGTCTCGTTCTGCGCACATGCGCTGCTCGCGGACGAAACGATGGTGATCCAGGACGCGCGCAACGACGATCGCTTCCACGACAATCCGCTCGTCACCGGCCAGCCCGGCATCCGCTTCTATGCGGGCCGGCCGCTTGCCGCGCCGAACGGCGCACCTGTCGGCACGCTGTGCCTGATCGACACGCGGCCACGCGACCTCTCCGTCGACGAACTCGCGCTGCTCGGTGATCTCGCGCACATGACCGAACGCGAAATCGCGGCGCTGCATCTCGCGACGACCGACGAACTGACGCAACTGACGAACCGCCGCGGCTTCGAGATTCTCGCGCGCCACGTGCTGAGCCTGTGCGGGCGCATGAGCCGGCACGCGGTACTGCTGTTCTTCGACCTGAACGACTTCAAGGCGATCAACGACCGCTTCGGCCACGCCGAAGGCGACCGCGCGCTCATGGCCTTCGCGGACACGTTGACCGGTGCGCTGCGCGACAGCGACGTGATCGCCCGACTCGGCGGCGACGAATTCGTCGTGCTGTTGAGCGCCAGCGATCCGGCCGACGTCGGCGAGCCGATCGAGCGCGTCACGCAGGCGCTCGCGCTGCGCAACGCGGCCGACGCACGCGGCTATGCGATCCGGTTCAGTGTCGGCTACGTCGCATACGATCCCGCGCAACATCGTGCGGTAGCCGACCTGCTCGAATCGGCCGATCGCCGCATGTACGAGGACAAGCAGCGCGGCAAAGCCGCCGGCGCCTGAGCGCGGATCAACCGCTCGCCGATACGCGCGTCCGCCGCTGCCGCCAGCCGCGCTCGGTCCGATATGCGCCGTTCGGTCAGCTTCCGCACGGCGGCGCACTCGCCATCGCTTCCGCGATCTGCTCGGGCGTCAAGTCGCGCTGGTGGGTCGCGATCGACCAGCGATGGCCGAACGGGTCCTCTACCTGGCCGTAGCGATCGCCCCAGAACATATCGGTGGCCGGCATTCTGACGGTCGCGCCGGCCGCGACGGCCTGCGCGATCGCCGCATCGGTGTCCGGCACGAACAGGTGGAGGCAGACCGGCGTGCCGTTCAGCGTCTTCGGCCCGAGTGCGCCGTGCTCCGGCATTTCATCGACGAGCATCAGCGTCGAATCGCCGATTGCGAGGCACGCGTGCGCGAGCCGGCCGTCCGGGGTCGGCAGGCGAAACCGTTCGGTCGCGTTGAACGCACGCTTGTAGAAGTCGATGGCGGCGGCTGCACCGGCGCAGATCAGATGCGGGGTCAGCGTGCGCATCCCTTCCGGGATCGGGTTGACGGACGTGGCCATGGATGTCGCTCCTTCAGTCGGTTATCGAATCGGAAATCGGGACGGACGCACGATGCGCACGCCTCCGATGCTACGACGGACGGACTCGACGGAAATCGACACGCCTGCGGATATTTTTTTCTCAGATCTGCGGAAGGTCGCGCAGCGTACGCGACTCGTTCGTCGCATCGATGTCGAGTTCGATCCCTTCCGACGCGTCGCGATAAAGCACGCGCTTCAGTCTCGGCCCCACCGCCGTCCCGTCCGCTTCGTCGAATACGGCGCGAACGTCGTCGCCGGCCGCAAGCGCGCGCGCAACTTCCGCCACCGACGCCTCGCTCGGCGTCGCCGCCCACGACCGGTCCGCCGGATTGACGGCCGCCCAGCGCACGTGCGTCACACGTGCGCTGCGCACGTCGATTCGGACACCATTCACCGCGAACATCGACATCGGGATCTCCTTCGAAACGGTTGCGGCCGGACGAACGCCGGACGACGGAAGCCGACGATGGCGCGACAGCCCGCGGGTTCAACCGCCACCAGGCCGGCCTGACGCACGATCATCCCCGCACGCGGCTTCGGCCAACGCGATTTTCGATGATACATTGGGACGCTTTGCAACCGTCAACAGACAATCGTGCACGGGAGAAACATATGACCGACGCCTGGGGAACCTTCCCTGCCAGAATGGGCGACCATCAGGCCTTCATCAGCTTCAATCACGGCTTTGCGGAAATCGCCGAAAGCGATCCGCGCACGTCGCTGCTCAGCGTGCGTGTCGCGCTCGAGCATCCGACACCCGACGGCCTGCCGAGCAGCGACGAGTTCGCCGGTCTCACGAACATCGAAGATCTGCTGGACGCCGCAGTGACCGCGAAAAACGGCGTGCAGGTCGGCCGCATCACGGTCGACGGCAATCAGGATTTCCTGTTCTACGTGCCGTTCGACGAGGAAACCGCGGGCGAGATCGTCGACTCGCTCGCCGAGCGCACGACCTACGCGCTTCAGTACGCATTCCAGGACGATCCGGACAAGGAAACGTACTGGCGCACGCTCTACCCGACCGACGACGACTGGCAACTGATGCGCGACATGCGCGTGCTCGAGGCGCTGCGGCAGAAAGGCGACGTGAGCGACGTGAGCCGGCGCGTGATGCACTGGGCTTATTTCCCGGAACCGAGCGATGCGCATCAGTTCGCCGACTGGGCCGAGTCGAAAGGCTATCTGGTCGAATCGGTCGCGCCGACCGAAGACGGCAAATCGGCCGTGCGGTTTGCGCACGAAGGCACGATGGCGCTGGCCGACATCACGCGCCATACGCTCGAGATCAATCGCGAGGTGCGCTCGCTCGGTGGCGAATACGACGGCTGGGAAACCAGCGTCGAGCAGGCGGGCTGACCCCGCCGGCACGCGCGTTGCGCGCGTGTCGGACCTTGACGGGTCCGGTACAAAAAGCATCCCGGCAGCGCGACGGCGTGCCGCCGGGGCCAAGGCATCGCCGGCCGTAACCGGCGATGGGCCCAGGCAACCGCCCAGGCACGAGGAAAGCGATTCATGCGGATCAGGCGAACGGATGTCGTGGCGCGAAACGCCGCCTGCCGAACGCCTGTCCGTTTCCGCCGACGCGGCTTGCATGCGTCGTGCGGGGAAAAAGCCCCGCTCCTGCGCGAGCGAGCGGGGAAATGGTTGACCGGGCCGGGGTAGAACGGTCAACCGGCCAGATTGTGATCGTGGCCCGTGCGACCGTCTGTGCGGCAACTCACCCTTTCAAGCGGAAAGCTCGCGTGCCTGGTGCCGCTTGCGGCACGTCACGGCACGGTCCGAGCGCTACGCCGGCGGCCGGTGCGGCGATCACGACGACGAGCGACGCGCCCTTCCGGCTGACCAACTGCTCCGCCAGTCGACGATATTGGCGCGTGCGTCGTCCTCGTCGGCAAAATCGTTGCGTTTCAGGAAACGGTCGAGCACGACCCACGCGAACGTCTTGCCTCGCGAAATGGAATCCAGTTGCCAGTCGACCACGGCGACTCGCCCCGTTTCCCGCGTTTCGAGTGTCGACGTGAAGCGGTAATCGAGATATTCGATCTCAACCGGTGACATGACTTTCTCCGGCCAATCCGCCCTCTCGGTTCTTATGGTGCGCCGCGCCAGGCCGGCGTCACGCGCTGCGTGAATCTTGTGTGAATTCGGGGCTGCAAGTCATTCCGGCAGGCAGTATCGCGATCTTCTCGCGAGCTTTTGACCTCGACTGAAAATACATGGCCGTCCGGTCGCGCTGCTACACTCCGGCCACAATAATCGCTTGCCACACCCAAGGAAACAATGTCACTCGCCCGGGCACAACATGATGGTGTCGATGTCTGGATCATCCCGCTTTCGGGACATGCCGCGTATGCCTCCACGCATCTCAAGCGGGTATTCGCCTCCGACGACTCGCGCCATCGCGTCGTGACGGTCGACCTGACAAAACTGCTCGCCTGCGCCGATCGCGACACGACCGATTATGTGCTGCCTTCGGTTGAATACTGGGCGCCCGGCAAGGCCGCCGGCATCCGCGCTTTCCTCGACCCGGCCGGACCCCGTATTCCCGAGA